>ONKQ01000007.1 GCA_900318465.1 uncultured Bacteroidales bacterium | reverse complement strand
TCCAAAGGAATACAATGAAAACGTAATGAATTATTCGATTGATACTTTGAAGCAAATGATTATTGATGACGATCCTTTCATTGAGTTTTTTAGTGCCACTGACAACTATAATCTTTATGACAACAATAGCAGCAATCCGATGGGCATCGATACGGCCTACATCAACCAACTTATCAAGGAAGGTGATTTGAAAAAGGAATTCAAGAAGGTGAAGTGAAGCCTCTGTCGGTCGGATTTGCAAATCCATCGGAACTTTAGATTGTTCTTCCGAAAATTTTTGTACTTTTGACGCATCCAAATAGCAATCGTCTAACAATTAAAACATCAATTACTATGAAGAAAGTTTTACTATTCGCAGCTGCCATGTGCTTTATGATTTCGGCACAGGCACAAACCGAAACGAACAAATCGGCTGAAAATCAGTTGAAATCAAGGATTAAAACCGTTGAGCAGCTCAATCGGGGAACAGCTGTCTACACGCAAAAACTCGACAGTATAATTATGTCTTATCAAATGCTTTCCATTCCCATTGTTTTTGAGTACGACAACCAATTCAACACAAAGAAAGTTGTCATGTCGGGCTTTGGCTTTAGCACGATCATGGAACACTCCTACGACAGCCAGAACCGTCGCATAAGCACCGTCAACACCTATGAGGATGGAAGCAAGGATAAGGTTGAATATACCTACAACAACCAGGGCCTGGTAGAAAAAGCCACCCAATACGAGTTTGAAGAAGGTGTGTGGGTAGAAGATGGACTAAACGTTTTCGAGTATGATTCCAACGGCAATATGGTGCTTGTCACTGTATTTGATCGCGAAGACAATGTTTGGGAAAATGATGAGAAAACCGAATTCAACTACCAAAATGGCAAATTGGTCAGAGAATTGCAGTATGATTGGCTTTTGGGCGAATGGGTTGAAGACCAAAGCATCGAATACAACTATGATGCTCAAGGCGACCTCGTTGAAACAATTGAATTCGATTTGGTTGACCTTGCATGGCTGAAGGATAACCGCATGGAATACACGTACGATGCCAACCATAACTGCACCAGCCAGGCGGAATACGATTTCAACAATATCCTCGGCGATTGGGAAATTGAAAACAAGATGACTTTAACATACGACTTGTCGGTACCGAGCAACACTATTGCCGGCCTCGACTTTTTTGACGATGCAGCCATTACCATGAATAACAAGCCGTTGACCATCGAGGAAACTACATACGATGATGAGATGGCACCCATATTCTACACCTTGTATTATTCCGAAACCACTGGAATGGGCGAACACAATGGAAGCCAAATCGCCCTTTGGCCCAATCCCGCTTCGGAAACCTTGAGCCTTAATGCCAAAGGCTTGCAGCAAGTGGAAATCTTCAGCATGGACGGCAGACAGGTGATGCACCTTGAAAACGGCATTGAAACCATCGATGTAAGTGCCTTGGCCAAAGGCTGCTACCTGCTGAATGCCACCTTCGCTGACGGAAGCAAGGCTGTGCGGAAGTTTGTGAAGGAATGATTTTTTCTCACGCGGAATTCGCAGAACCATGGGAATGTAAAAAGTCGGGAGAGCACTTTGCTTTCCCGACTTTTTTATAGCCAATTTGGATTTTATGTCAAAAAAATTATTACTTTTGCATAATTATTTCTACATAAAACCATGATGAATCCATTTGTAACCAAAGGATACGTTTCGGCTAAATATTTCTGCGACAGGGAAAAAGAGAGCCAACAACTGCTCCGCGAACTTGAAAACGGCAACGATGTCGCCTTGGTCGCGACCCGCAAAATCGGCAAGTCGGGACTGATTTTTCACTGCTTCGACGCCTTCGACCTGAAGAAAGACTACAACCTGTTTTTCATAGATTTCTACTCGGTGGGCACATTGCGCGAGATGGTTTTTATGATGAGCCGTGCCATCGTCAATGCCCTTGCACCCAAAGGCGCCGTGTGGCTACAACAATTCAGTGCAGCAGTCAGGTCAATGTCTTTTGTGATGACCACCGACTTGACCGGACTTCCCAAACTCAACATCCAGTTGGGCGACATCCGTGAGCCACAAGTCTCGTTGGAGGAAATGTTCCATTATCTTGAACACTCTGAAAGGCCCAACATCGTCGCCGTCGACGAGTTCCAGCAAATCGCCAAATTCCCCGAAAAAAACGTGGAGGCCTTGTTGCGCACCTACATCCAACAATGCCACCGAACCAAGTTCATCTTCGCGGGCAGCCAGCGTCATCTGATGGGCGACATCTTCACCAGCGCGGCGCATCCCTTCTACCAAAGCGCATCGGTGATGCATCTTGGCCCTATCGACAAGGAAAAATACCGCGCTTTCGCCTGCCATCATTTTGCCGATGCGAACAAAACATTGGAACCCAATGTGATAGATGAATTATACAACCGTTTCGATGGCATCACTTGGTACATGCAGAAAACGCTAAACACCCTGTTTCTGCTGCCCAGCAAAACCCAACGTTACGGCATTAACGAAATGGAAGAGGCCATCCAAAATATCATCGACACTAATGATTTTACATACGCCGAAAAGATGTTTCAACTACCTGAAAAACAGAAGGAACTACTGTTAGCCATCTCTCAAGAGGGCAAGGCTAGCAAAATTACATCGGTCAATTTCGTGAAACGGCACAAGATTTACTCGACCAGTACTGTACAATCGGCTTGCAATGGTCTGTTAGACAAGGAATTGATTACTGAAGAAGTTGGACAATATTTCGTTTACGATAAGTTTTTTGACCTATGGCTGCGGCAGAATTATTGATGTTTCACGCAGAACTCGCAGAACTTTGGGAATTTGATTGCTAATCTTTTGCAAAAAGATCAAGATACTCTTTCCCTTCAGGGGGAACGGGCAAGTCTTCTTCGGAAACAACCGTAAAAACATAAACAAGCTCCCTCTCGGTCTTGGAATCCCTGATATATTGCCGCTTCAACTTCAGATTTACTCCCGAAAGTCCCAAGGTTTCCGCCAACTTCCGCTTGAGGGTTTTCTCTGGGGTTTCGCCAAACGCCACATGCCACCAGTAAAGTCTTGTGGTTTCTCCTTTGCCATTAATGACATGCAGATGCACAGCAGGATGCAGCATCTTGCTGCCTTTGTGCAATTCCACATACATGGCCCGCCCTACAATGTTGCCCCGCTCATTGACGATAGGCAAAAACTCGATGTCATTCACTTCAGGATCAAATCGGCGAGGTTCATCCGCTTTGGCTGACAAATCAACATCTTTGACCTCTAAAAGCGGCTGTGTCTGCTCAACCGTTGCGGGTTTCTCTTCGATGATTTTTCGGGGGCGACTTTCCGCTGTAGTCGAGATTTTGATGGGCAGGTCATTGACAATCTGCGTGAGTTCCATCGGCTCGAACGACACTTCTTCCAGCTTTATTTTTCCCGAGCCTTTCAACTCGATAATGTCGCCAGCCTTCTTCCCTATCAACGCCTTGGCGACTGGGGAGATGAACGAGATGAGTCCTTTGTTCACGTCGGCTTCATCCACGCCCACAATCCGCACCACACGCCCGTTGTAGCGCACCCACGCCCCGAAACTCACTGTGTCTTTCTTGGACTTCGAAAGGTCCACCTCCACGGCACTATTGATACGGTCAATGAGCAACTTCATCGTCGCGTCGATGAAATTGGCCATGATGTAGTTGTCGCCCGCCTTGATGCGCTCAGACTGAAGGGCTTTCAGCTCCTCTTTGAGTGCTTCAAGCCCTTCTTTCGTGACATAGTTGGGCACGCCTTGCGGCAGATACGCCCTCATCGGCACCCTTGGAATTTCTTCTTGGTCGCCTTCTTTTATGAAACCTCTGCTCATAATGGGACTTGGGACTTAGGACTTGGGACTCGGGACTTGGGACTTAGGACTAGGGACTTAGAACTTAAGACTTGGGACTTGAAAACCGTCTTCCGTCCTCAGTCTTCCGTCCTCCGTCCTCCGTCTTCCGTCCTCCGTCCTCCGTCTTCCGTCCTCCGTCAATCATCTCATTTAATCACCAGCTCATCAATAATGTTCTGGCACTTACCCACCTTCTCGATGCACCAGAGCAAGTAGCGGGCATCCATGCAGATAGTGCGCTGCACCTTGTTCTCGAAACTGAGGTCGCCACTCATGGCTTCCCAGTTGCCGTCGAAGGCCAAACCGATGAGGTTGCCCTCGCCGTCGATGACGGGACTGCCCGAGTTGCCGCCCGTGATGTCGTTGGTGGTGATGAAGTTGACAACCAACTCACCCTTTTCATTGGCATAACGGCCATAATTCCTGTTGTTTGCAAGGTCGCGCACATCCTGCGGGATGTCGAACTCCCAGTTGCCGGGCACGTATTTGGCCATCACGCCGTCCATGGTGGTGTAGTAGTTGTAATTGACGGCATCGGCGGCCTTGTAAGGCTCCACGGTGCCGTAGGTGAGGCGCATGGTGAAGTTGGCATCAGGATAGAAGTTGCGGTCGCTCTGCATTTCCATCAAGCCCTTCATGTAGAGGCGCTCGCCTTGGTTGCCAAGGTTTTGGGCTTCCTCATAGCGAGCATACAAGGTCTGGTAGGACTCAATGATGTTCATCGCGAGGGCAAAAATCGGGTCTTTGTCAAGGGATTTGGGTTTGCTGATCCATTTTTCCACACGAGCCTTGTCAGTGAAGATGGACTTCTCGAAGGCCTTAGCCACGTATGCGCTGAAGTCGCCGTTGTTTGCGTCGCCGATTCTGGTAATTTCGCTCGGGCGAAGGTCGGCAGGGATATTCTTGTAGAACAGTCCAAGCAATGCGGCGGTCACGTCTTGGTCAAGCGGCATAGAATAGTCCTTGAAGAAGGTTTCCACGGCGGGTTGCATCTTTTCGGCTTCGGCCTTGATGTCGGCTTTGTCGGCCTTGGCTTCAAACATCTTGTTGATGCGCATGAACCTACGGCTGAAGGCGATGGCCTCGCCGCCATTCCAGCCAGCCTCGCGGTGATAGACGAAGGACTTTTGGATTTCGTCCAAAATCTGCCACTTCTGCTTGATGCCCTTGAAGATGTCGCCATATTCGGCCTTGCGCTTCGGGTCGGCGCCGACCCATCTTGCGAAGTCTTCCTCTTGGGCTTGGCGACGTTCAAAAACGTGGTTGCGCTTGAGCTGCTTCACCTGCCCGATGTAGTATTTCCAGTAGTTCGACACGCTGGCCTGCTTGGAGGCGTACATGATGAACACCTCTTGGTCGGCATCCATGTGCTTGCGGTAGTTGTCGAGCTTGGTCGTGCGGCAGTCGATGATGGCCGGACCTTCCTCCTCAATGACGTTCTTCACGGTGTAGGAAGTCGAATAACGGTCAGTCGAGCCAGGATAGCCAAGAATCATGGCATAGTCGCCGGGCTTCACGCCACCGAGATTAATGGGCAGGAACCACTTCGACTTCATCGGGATATTGTCGGCACTGTATTCAGCGGGACTACCATCAGGGGCGGTATAGACGCGGAAGATGTTGAAGTCGCCTTTGTGGCGCGGCCAAGTCCAGTTGTCGGTGTCGGCGCCATATTTGCCGATGCCCCAAGGCGGGCAGCACACCAAGCGCACATCTTTGTATTCGTCGTACTCGAATAGGATGAACTGGTTGCCGCTGTAGAACGGTACAATCTCGATGCTCACATTACGGTCGCCCTTGCGGTCTTTTTCAAGTTGGCGGGCGTTCTTGGCAATGAGTTCCTCGCGTTCAGCCTCGGTTGTTTCGGCAGTAACGCCTTTCAGCACAGCTTCCGTCACATCTTCCACCTTATTTAAAAATAAGACGGACAGGCCTGCGTTGGGCAGCTCCTCGCTTTTGCTCTTGGCCCAGAAGCCGTTGGTTAGGTAGTCGTGCTCAATCGACGAGAGTTTTTGGACGAAACTCAGGCCGCAGTGGTGATTGGTGAGCAACAGGCCTTCAGGGGAGATGATTTCGCCCGTGCAGCCGCCACCGAATTGCACGATGGCGTCCTTGATGCTCGGCTGGTTGAAGCTGAAGATTTGTTCCGCCGTGAGCTTGCAGCCCATGGCTTGCATTTCGGCCAGGTTTTGGCCATTGAGTGCATAAGGCAGCCACATGCCTTCGTCGGCGCGGGCCACTGTCATTGTCAGCACTACGGCTGCGATTAATGAGAATAGTTTTTTCATTTAGATTTATTTTAAATTATTCGATTCAGTAGAATCATCCTTCACTAAATTACCAATGTAATCTATAAAAGTCTGTGCTTGTATTGTAAGGTCATCGGTCATTTCCTTATCACAATAGATAAAATCGTCATAATCACCGCTTTGCCTCTTTTCATAAAGCGTTGATAGTATTTTGCCAATCGAAACGGGCACCAATCCTTTTGACACAAAATGCAGTCCAAGCATGGTCTTAACTCCTGCATGTGACTTGGCTTCGATTTTATGTTTCAAAAGCAAGGCTTCCGTAGCATAATAACATGCATAATATAACCTATTCACCGCTGCGTTATAAAACTCTTTTTCTGTCATTACTGCGGCTTCTTCCATCGTAGCATACGCCCTTTCAAGGCGATAATCGACCAAGGCTTTTCTGCTTTCGTTATCCAATCCGCTCATAGTCTTACTCCTTCTTTCATTACATTAAGGTAAAACGGCGTGACCAACGGGCGATTTTCCCATTGTTTTTTCAACATCACAATTGGGCTAATCGCAACACCCGTTTGAAGTTCCAATTCGTAAAGAGGTGTAGTAACAGCATCTTCTTGAGCCAAAGTGAGTTTGTCGCCATCGATAAGGATAAGCAGGTCAATGTCGCTGTCTGACCTTGCCTCACCACGAGCTTCGCTGCCATACAAAATGACCTCAGCTGTGGGAAACAATCGCCGCATAATCATTTGTATTTGTGCCACTATGTCTTTTCTACTCATGATGCTTTCTTTTTCTGACTGCAATATTACAAAGAAAATCCGAATCCTATACAATATGCTTCAGTAAAAGCAACAAAAAACCCCACCAACTGGGGATGTTGGTGGGGAAAAACAATATAAAGATTATGAAAAAAATCCGATGTTGTCTTTTGTTTTGCCGTTTGACGCTGCAAATATAGGAAAAAATTCCGATACGCAACGTTTTTCCCAAATTTTTTACTGCTTGGCAGCCATGACCAATTGACCTCTGTAGTACAGGTCGCCATCAACATAATAAGCACGGTGCATGACGTGCATGGTGCCAGTGACGGGATCGATGGTCACGTTGGGAGTTTCAGCCTTGTAATGTGTTCTTCTCTTTGCGCCTCTGGTGTGAGACTGTCTTCTTTTAGGATGTGCCATTTTACTTTTACTTTATTAAGTTAGTAATCAGTTATTTGTTATCTTCTAATTTTATGTCTTTCAATGCGGCCCAACGCGGGTCGATGGTTTCTTCGTCGGATTCAGATGCCTCTTCTTTCGAGAGCAGAGCAATCACTTCGGGGTTGCACTGGCCTTCGGGATGGACGCGGTGCATCGGAACGGCGAGGGTGATGTATTCGTAAATCAGCGTACTGACGTCGAAATCGTGTGTGTTGGCTTCTACAACAGCCACGTCGTCCGACTCTTCGGCGTTTTCCGTACCCAACTTGATGAAGAACTCACGCTCGTCCTCAATAGGTTGGTCGAATTCGTCGGCGCAACGGTCGCAAGCCACACGAACCGTCCCGTTGATGCCGAAACGGAGCGTCAACATGGTCTCCTGTCGGTCGACATCAAGGCTTACGGCGACCTTACCTTGCTGTATTTCAGAATATTCCTTGTCAGCGAAGAAATCGTCATTGATTTCAAACTGGTAGGAATGGCTGCCCAAGGCAAGACCGCTCACGGGAATCAGAAATTCGCTTTTCTTTTCCATTGCGCCTAAAAAATCGGGCTGCAAAAGTACAAAATTTATGAATATGTTGCCCCTTTGAATTAATTTTTCTTTTTATGAGTCGTTCAACAGGCCTTTACCTTGTGTTCCTGCATGAATTTTCGGATGGCTTCGGCATGTCGTCCACGGATGATGACGTGGTGGTTGCCGATGGAATGTTGGAGCAAATACGGCTTCAGGTTGATGTCCAAGGTGATTTGCGTACGGCAGAAATGTTCGCTGTAGGGCGTTTCAACGGCTTGCGCCTCGGTAACGAAATAACGGTCCAACTTCGGGCCGCCCCACTTAAATAAGGTGTAGTCGGTCAGTGGAAGCAAACCCTGGATGGCCACACCGATGCCCGACTCGAAATGCGAGCGGACAATGGTTTCGTCGCACATCGAGAGCGGGATGGTGCAATGCGCAAGCATGGAACTATTGTCGGTGAGTTGCGACGGATTGGCCATGAAAGCCACCTCGCCACAAATCCGTTTGGCAAGCAGCATGGTAAGTAAAGTTTGCATGTCGCCTTCGCAGCCTGCCACAATGCCTTCGTCGTTGAGCAGGGCTAAAGCCAAACAACTCGTCGTGCCGCAAGTTTTCACGATGTCGAAGCAGCGGATAGTGAAGGCATCCAAGCGTTCTTCCTGACAGATTTTCTTGATGGCGAGATAGGCTTTGGCAGCCTCCACCATGTCGGCGCCAGTCGGTTCCTTGACGGTTCTGGCGCGTTTTACCATATCTTGTGCGACCGTGGCGGCCTCATCTTGCGCCACGTCTTTGATGCCTTCGATGAGGCGTTGCAAATCAATGTCAACGGTCTCGATGCCATAATGTTGGCACAGAAAATCACGGTCGACGCTGCTGGCGATGAGCCAATCGGAGGGCTGGCCGAACAAACCGATTCGGCCCTGTAGAGGCGCACGGCCGTGCGCCTCTACGATGGCCGAAACAATTTCATCATTCGTCCCATGCACAATGCGTCCCTCCATGCCGTTGTTGTCGAGGTAGGTCAGGATTTCCAAGGCGGCGGCCAAGGAATTGTTGCGCCCGTCGGCAATTATTGTGACGGTTTTCGGTCGCGACGGGGCGCACATCATTTCCACATCGATGGCGGACCAAATGCGTTTGAACAGGTTTTCCACACCGCCGGTGGCGATCATAAATGCATCGGGTATTGTTTGTAGAGACGCACGGCCGTGCGTCTCTATGGATTCGTCACCGATGATGTGAATTTCTGCATGGCATTCGTTTTCTATCCTTTGCAGCAATTCGGCGTATTCGTTTCGGACAAATTCGTCGGTTTGGAACGAGGAACGTAGAATGAGAATGTTCATTGTGATTTGAATTATTAATTGTGAATGCTAAATAGAGCGAAGCCCAGCATCGCTTTGCGCTATTCAGCATTCATAATTCCGCATTCCGCATTAAAAATTAGTGTTTCACCACAAATTGCAGTGTTGTATTACCGGCCTTCACGACATACAAGCCGTTCTCATAACCGGCTGTGTTGATGCGGAGTTCGCTGCCGTTGGCCTCGAATTCGTCCACTTTCTGGCCGAGGGCGTTATAGACGCGCACCGTGCCGAGGCTTTCGCCGCTAAGAGTTACGAAGTCATTGGCGGGGTTCGGATAAACTGCAATGTATTGGCTGTCGTTCTGGTTCACGCCGTCTTCACAATCATGTTGTTCATACGCTTCAGCATTCATTGCATCGATGATGTAATCCAGCGTGGGCGGATAGATGTCACGATTTGCAAAAGTGTGGTCGGGGCGGATGAGCATGATGGTGGGGTAGTAGCCCACGGGGATGGCTTGGGCAATGTCGTTGCCGCCACCGTCGCGGCTGATGGTGGGATATTTCACGCCGAATTGGTCGGCCCAGGCTTGGCATGCCTCGTCGTAGGCATTCGGGCAGATTTCCATGAAGAAAACATCGTGCGCGTTGCAGCCGTAGAGGCGGTAGGCTTCGGTCATGTCGGGCATGGGTTGCTCACTGTACGGGTCGCCGGTGAGGAAGAAATTAATCAGCACGGCCTGACCAGCGTCGAGGATGTCGTAAAGGTGGATGGTGTTGCCCTCGATGTCGGTGGCGGTGAAGTCGGGCATGATGTCGCTGCCGCCGCCGGGCGTGGTGGTGACAGGCTCGATTACGACTTCGCCAAGGTTGCCGTCAATGTCGGCGGGCACGGCGTAGATGTTGTATTCAGTGTTGGGTGTCAGGTCGCCGAAGGTGTTGGAGATGACTCCCGAGCCGGGCATACCGAAGTTCCAGAGGTATTCGGGCAAATCGAGGCCGGCAATGCCCATCCATTCCTCGATTTCGGCCTCAGTGGCCATCATATAACCGTATGAGGCGCAATCTTCATTAGGTGTGAAGGAGGCCGTGACTTCCGTTTCCATCACTTGGTCGACGGTGATGGTCACTTGCGGGTTGTAGCTCGGCGTGTTACAGTCGTGTTGTTGCAGGCCTAAGTCTTCCAAAGCGGTGACGACCGTTTGGGCGTTGTTGATGGGCCACAGGTCTTGGATGACGATGGAGCGGTCGGGGGCGATAACGATGAGCGTGGGATAGGCACCGATTTGATACTGGCTGCAAATGGTGGTGCCACCAGCCTGTCCACTGATGGTGGGGTACTCCACGCCGTAGGTGTTCACCCAATTGAGGCAGGCGGCATCGCTGTCGCCCGTGGCGATTTCCATGTAGAACACATCGTGCATGTTGCAGCCCATCAAGTAGTATGATTCCACCACTTTTGGCGTTGCCTGCTGGCAGGGGCCGCATGTGGTGAAGAAGAAGTCGATAAGCACATACTGGCCGCCGTCGAGGATGTCGAACAGGTGGACTTCGGTGCCGTGAACGTCAGTAGCCGTGAAGTCGACGGCTTGCGTGAGCGGACATTGCGCTTTCAGGCCAAAACCGATGGCCAGCGCGAGGAAAAGGGTAAATACTTTTTTCATATACATTAGATTGATTAGATTTGAATGGGGCAAAAATAATAAGAAATTCGGAATGCAGAATGCGGAATGCAGAATATTTTCATCCGATAGGCTAATTCTGCATTCCTAATTCCACATTAATTATCGCGGTAGTCCTTTTTCTTAGTCAACTTCAAATCCTTCAAAGCGGCGGATTTCACGTTGATGGTGAAGTTCCAGCTCTTGTAGCTGCCGATGGGAATCCAGTTGAAGCGCATCTCCCAGCAGTGGAGGTCGCGGTAAACGCTGACGTTGGTGTACGACAGGCCGTGGTTGGTGAAGTCCCAGCCCGTAGAGAAGGTGAACTTCCACTTGGGCGTGAGGCTGATGTCGCCGTTGAGGTTCAGGGTCTGCACCACGCGGTTGGTGGCAATGCCGAGGAAGGCGGCGTAGGCCATGTTGGTGGTATAGGTGAAGTTGTAGCTCAAGGTGAGCGACCAAGGCGTATTCCAGTCGACGTAGGCATTGGGATTGCCCATGATTTCCAAAAGCTCGCCTTCGGTGACGTTCTCCGACTGTTGCGCCCGCTGGAGGAGGTCGTCGCCAAGCTCGTTTGGTTTTTTCGTCTTGTTCTTTCCTGTCAGCTTGTCCAATTCGTTTTGGTTGAACGAATAGCTTAGGCTGAAGTTCCACGAAGAGCTGTTTTTATGGAAAAGGCGACCGTTTTCGATGAGCTCGAATTTGTTGATGCGTCGGCCCAACGAGTCGGCGGCGTAGGGATCCCACGAGCTGTTGTAGCTGATGTTCAGTTTCTTGAACAGCGTGGTGCGACCGCTTATCGAAATGGGGGAGAAGTTGAGGGAGTCCTTGGTGATGTCGTAGTTGCCCGAAATTGACAACGACTCAAAGATGGGTATTTTCTTCACGCCCGTGATGGTGTCGGCTTTCGATGGCACTTTGATTTCCAAGTTGTTGCTGATGTTGTAGGTGAGCAGTCCCTGCTGGGTTTGCGAAGGCGTTCCGTAGAGTGCGCGGTCGAATTTGTTGTAGGTCTGCACTTTGCCGTCGCCGTCGGTGTAGGAACCGTAAACGCCCCATCTCGGGTCGCCGAAGTTGGGGCGGTAGGTGAAGCCAATCTCAGGGGTGATGACGTGCCTGATGGCTCGGATTGGACCTCCGCTGAAGTACTTCATGCCGTAGAGCTTGGTGGTGATTTTGGTGGTCGCGTTGAAGTCCACCAAATTGTAGAAACCAAGTAGGGTGTCGATTTGCAGGTGCCCTGTCGAGTCGGTGTCGTGAATCCATTGCTGCTCGGTGTGCCGGAAATACATGTAGTCGTTCAATCCCACGGAATTGGTCCACGAGAAGTGCTTCAGCAACTTGATGGTCGCGCTGATGGGCATGGTGTGCTTGACGCCCATTTGGGCATGGTTGCGCATAAAGCCGCGTGCCCAGCTGCCGAAGTCGTCGGTGAAGCCGTTGAACAGCACCGTGTCGACGTCGTTGATGTAAACCTTCCCGTTCATCGTGTAGCCCATGCTGAGGCTTTGGTACCAGCGTTTCTTGCCCGCCTTGCCCACTTTTTTCAGTGGATAGAAAGTGTTGACCGTCAGCGTAACTTCAGGCAACGAGGCGGTCATCTGTCGCGTCAGCGTGTTTTGGCTGTGGCTGGCGTTGAGGGTGAGGTAGACTTTGCTGGCGAAGTTGGTCTGGTAGCTGATACTCGACTGGAAGGTGTTGCTCAGTTGGTCGGTGGTGGTTTGGGCGTTGTATTTGTTGAAGTTGGAACTCACGATGTTGACGTTGGCCGAGAAGTTGCGGCGCGGGTGGGCCTTGGTGTCTTGCCTGTGCGTCCATTGTATCTTGAAGTCGTTGCTCTCCTGATAGTCGGCGGCGCCTTTGGTGCCTATCTTGTTGACGGCGAAGCTCAAAGCCATCGAGCCGCTGTGCTTGTAGCGGCGGTTGTAGCGGAAAGTCGGCTTGATGCCCCACGAGCCACGGGTGTAGATGTCGCCCAACACTTGCAGGTCGTAATAGTCGCTGATGGCCCAGTAGTAGCCGCCGTTTTCGAGGTAGAAGCCACGGTTGGCCGACTCGCCGTAGGTGGGGATGATGAGTCCCGACTTTTTGCCTTTCGTGTTGGGAATCATGGCGAAAGGCAGTGCGAGCGGCAACGGCACGTCGGCGATGGTCATGTAGATGGGGCCGGTGACGATTTTGTCGTCGGGGATGACTTTGGCCTTGGTGAACTTGAACTGATAATGTGGGTGCTCTTTCAGGTTGCAGGTGGTGTAGCCGCCCGAGCGTATGTTGATGGTGTTGTCGTCCATGCGTTTCACGCGCTCGCCGTGCAGGTAGCCGCCTTGCTCCTCAGTCCAAACCTTGGTGATGATGCCCTTCTTGGTCTTGAAATTGTAGAGCATTTCCCCGGCCTCAAAAGTTGACTCGCCTTGCTTGAAAATGGGCCGTCCTTGCAGTTTGCCTAACGAATCGACGACACCGTAAGCTCGGCAGGTGGTGGTTTCAAGGTCGAATTCCAAGCAGGCCGCTGTCAAGTTGATGTCTTCGTATTTGGCTTCGGCGTTGCCGTAATAATAGATTTTCTTCTGGTTCATGTCGCGATACGACGAGTCGGAAGCGGAACAAACCACTTGGGTCTCAATGGCCGAATCGGAGCGTCGTGGCGTGATTTTATTAATACGTGTCGTTTTGTGTGTCAAAGTGTCGTAACCAAGCGAGTCAAGTGTCGGGATGGTGTCTAAAGCCACGGCCAAACTGTCAAGTGAGGCGATGCTGTCGACAACAAAATGGGCCGTGGTATCCGTGGCAATCGTGTCGAACACCATCGTAATCGTGTCGGTGATGCGGGGCTTCGCTATGGCGGCACTGTCAATCCCTGTTGGCTCAATTTGGTGTGTATCTTTCTCAATATGAGCCATTTGTTTGCAACCGAAAAAAGCCAAGGCCACAGCCGCCAGCAAGCAAAATGCTGCTGTTGAAAAATATTTTCTATATGACTTGCGTTTGGTCAAAACAAAAACGTTTACTTTTGTGCGGTCGAAAAACGCTGCAAAGATAAATAAATGAACTTGATATGATACAACGAAAGATTTTCGGATTTGGTGTTTTGGCCTTGTTTTTTCTGATGCCACAGTTTATTATGGCTCAAAAAGGCGAGAAAATCCAGACCATTGTCATCGATGCCGGGCACGGCGGTAAGGATTGCGGTGCATTGGGCAAAAGGAGCATGGAAAAGACCATCAACCTGGCAGTTGCGCTCAAGTTGGGCAACTATATCAAAGAGAACTTGCCCGATGTGAACGTGATTTACACCCGCCAAGAGGATGTGTTTGTCGAATTGAGCGAAAGGGCGGCCATCGCCAACCGCAACAATGCCGACGTGTTCATCTCCATACACTGCAACTCCACCGAGGGCTTCACCACGGTGAGCGGCGCGGAGACCTACGTCATGGGTGAATCGAAAAACGAGGCCAACCTGAAGGTGGCAAAGATGGAGAACGCGGCGATCTTGTTGGAAGACAACACCGATGCCTACGACAACTTCGACCCTAACAGCACCGAGGCTTACATCCTGTTTTCGCTTTCGCAGAGCCTTTACCAGAAGCAGAGCCTGCAATTGGCCGACAAGGTGCAGAAGCAGTTTGACACCAAGGCCGACCGCCACGACCGAGGTGTGCAGCAGGCAGGCTTTTTGGTGCTTTGGAAGACCTCCATGCCGAGCATTCTGGTCGAATTGGGCTTTATTAATAATGAAAAGGAGGAGCAGTTTCTCGCGTCCGAAAAGGGTCAGAAACTGATGGCTTTGTCCTTGTATCAGGCTTTCGCGGAATTCAAGCAGGAATATGAGGCCGACAACCAATTGGCCAACAATCCCCCTGAGGTCAGCAAGCCTAAAGACCAACCCAAAGCCCCCAAGGAGCAGGCTACTGAGAAACCGAAAGAGGAGAAACCCGCTGTGGCACAAGGAGAGAGCGGGGAAAAGGACATTTATTTCTCCGTGCAGTTTGCAGCGGTGAAGAAAAAGGTGTCGCTCAAGGACCCGACTTTCAAGAAAATCAAGAAAGTAAGCATGTACAGGTCGAAAAACATGTATTGTTATATTTCAGGGCGTTTTTCGACTGTAGCGCAAGCCGAGGCACGAAAAGCAGAGCTTAGCACCTTGGGTTATGCTGATGCTTTCATTGTCGCCTTCATCAACGGCGAGCGCGTCAGCGTGAAGCAGGCTGAGGCGGAGTTGAAGAAAAAGAAATAAGTTGATATAACAAATTGTAAGCCAGTATTTTAATATCAGCCTCTAAGCGATAAAAAGATTTTTTTCCAAAAAAGCTACGGTAAAAAAAAATTCTCTATTTTTGCGGGCTAAATCCGAAACCATACCCCGCCGTGAGGTGAGGGGAGCGGAAGAGGATATGTTTTTTTCTTTTATCTTACGCGAAATGAATGCGTTACATTACTACAACCCGACTACGACAAGTCCCATTTTAGAACCTGCCCCAGCCGAGCTGCACGCAATGCAAGGCATGAGGCAACACCAGCCTGACCCACTCAAGTTGACCCCCCACGTCGGTGGTCAGCTGTGTCTGTGTGTCGGGCAATGAGCTTAGCTGAAGCTCCACACGATACGATAAATAATAAGTCTGAAATAAAAAGAAACAAAAGAAGATGAAATACGCAACAATGAAGAACTACAGAAACAGAATGAGACAAATCCTTTTACTCGCCTTGTTGGTCTTGGGCAGCGCAATGACTACAATGGGAGACACTTGGAAACCTGCGGGTACCACAAGTGCTACCTATGTTTTGCGCTCCACAGATCCCAATGACAATACAAACAACAACTTTAATGTATACAAGAAGGATGGTGCAACATTAACACCTGTCGGTACTAATTATACAGAAATATATGGTAGGGTCAATTTTTCCCCGGGTGTTTCCATAACCCTCCTCTTCGAGAACACACAAACCATCTTCTTTAATGGACAATTTGACTTCAATGGCGCGGGTTCCTCATTAACCATGAAGTTTGGCGACGGCGTGTCCTTCGATTCGATTGCCCACTCATCCAACAACCCTACGCTGAAAATAACGGGCAACTACGGCTATAGTGGCACACAAGTTGCTTTCTATTTGCGTACAGCTGAGAGCTCCGACTTAAACAATCGTAAACTTATCATCGAAGGCAACGACCCCACCCCAGGAACACCGGAAGACTACCCTACTACCTACAACTTCTCGAACAACTTCGTCATCGATGGCGACGGTCCCACACTGACCGCCGAGGACGACGGTGTCACCATGACCCCTCAAGTAACGGCCACAGGCGGCGCAATCAAGAACTATGCCTTGTTCAGGATAATGCAAGGCACCCTGCACCTGAAGAACGTTACCGTGCAGAAATTCAGCACGAGCTATACCAACGCAGGCATGACGCAAGTGTATACCAACAACGCCACTGCTACCATCGATCTTGAATTCAACCACTGCCTGTTCACCAACATCGGAGCCAAGAGCACTACCGGCTCTCCCGTGCTCAGGATGCAGGGTCAAGGTGGCAACAACGAAAACCGCGATGCTCGGCTGAAATACTGCAAGTTCGAGAACATCTTTGGCTCTTATTCCCTTGCCGTGGGAAGCACCACAAACACCGACAATGCCAACGCAACCGTCCGCACCGTAGGCAACAATCAGGTGAAGCTCTCCCTCGACGGCTGCCACTTCACGCACAACTACGGCTGCCCCGTGCGCTGGCACGGCTGCTCCTCTGCGGAACCCATGCGGGTGAACAATTGCCTCATCGAGAACAGTTTCACATGGATAGAAAGAAAGCAAGTGTTTGGCGGCGGCGGCATGCTGCTGAAAGGTCCGGCCGAAATCACCAACTGCACCATACGCAACAACCGCACCGACGGCAAGGGCGGCGGCATCTACCTCTCCACCTATGTGGACTTCGGCGATGGCACACCGGGCCTCATCCCCCAACACTCCATCCTCAAACTCGACCCCGCCACAGTCATCTCCGGCAATGTTGCCCAAGAAGATGGCGGCGGTGTGGCCATCGAGGCAAAAGTTATGAGAAACACGTGGGGTATTGCCAACACCTACCTTAATTACACCAATGGCATCATTTATTGGATAGCCGATGAAAATGGACAGATTCAATATGATGAAAATGGAGAACCTATACCGTTCAGAACGGAGTTCAGACAAAACGGCGCAACCATCACCAACAATACCGCCAACGGCATCTACGGTGGCGGCGTTTACATCTCAAGAGACCCCAGCACGCCGTTCTACAAGGTGAATTGCATACTCAACTACGGCAAAATCACAGGCAACAAGACTGGTGGCAATGGACAGTCGGGCAAGGGCGGCGGCGTGGCCATCAAAACCTACAAAGATGAGGAAATCACCTTTTCCTTCACGAATAACAACGGCGGCATCGAAACCTTCTCGCTGCCAACCAGCACCGAGATTCCCAAGGTGAAACCGCAAGACGTTACCGTCGTGGTGAGCGACCCCGAACTCGACCCGGACAATCCAGCCGACGAGATGCTGGTTAACGACAACCATTCGGGAGACGGCGGCGGCGTGTATGTGGAAGCCTATCCCAATACCTACACCGTAGATCAATATCCCCTCACAGACGGAACAGTCTCGAAAGTGAGCACCACCGTGTATGCCACGGGCAACATCCACACAAACACCGCCACAAACGACGGCGGCGGCTTGTATGTGAAATACGGCAACGTGGACATTTTAGGCGGTACCATCGGCGGCGAGATGCAAGCCGCAGGCAACCGTGCCGGCCACCATGGCGGCGGCATCTATCTTGAAGAAGGCCTTATCACCGCCGAATATGCCGTTATCCAAAACAACACTGCCGCCATAAACGGCGGCGGCATCAACAACCATCAGGGCGACATCCGCATCAAGGGCAGCACCATCGGCGGCGAAAACAAAGGCAACACCGCCACAACCGGCAGCGGCGGTGGCGTTTACACCAACATCGGCAGCATCTTCATCAACTATTGGGATCCTGATGGCGGCACCAACTATGTCATCCAAGACGCTGCTCGACCTTCGGAGATTACCTACAACAGAGCTGGTCAAAACGGCGGCGGCATCAACACCCACAAAGGCTTGATTTTTGCCGTGGGCAAGGAATACGACTCAAAGATCAAGATCAGCCACAACACTGCCATCAACGGTAGCGGCGGCGGCGTGTTCTGCATGGGCGAAGAAGAAGTTTCTGCCGAATACATTCACCTCGTGAATGCGGAAATCAACAACAACGAGGCCTCGACAGGCACGGGAGCCACCGTCAACAACGTGACCACCGGCTGCGGCGGCGGCATCTACCTGCAATACGGCATCATCAATCTTACGGCCTCCACCGTCAACGGCAACACCGCCAACTGGAACGGCGGCGGCATCAACAACCATGACGGCAACATCAACCTGCTGGGTTCGGAAGTCAGCAGCAATACCGCGCACCACAGCGGTGGCGGCATCTACACCAATCTCGGCGACATCGACATCGAGGACTATGCCGAAAACAGCACCAACAGCGTCACCCTGCGCCAATCGAAAGTCACCGACAACCATGCCGACTTCAATGGCGGCGGCATCGACACGCACTATGGCATCATCACCATTAATAAAGACGAAGACAACGACCAGATAGAAATCACGGGCAACACGGCCGGCGTGAACGGCGGTGGCATCTACGCCAACCAAGGCACCATCAAGGCCTACAACGCCCTCGTAGTAAACAACACGGCCGGAAACAACGGCGGCGGTGCCAACAACCACAGTGGCGACATTATCTTCTACGGCGGCTCGGTGAGCAACAACACCGCCGAAAACGGCCACGGCGGCGGCATCTACACCAACGTGGGCGACATCCACCTGCTTTCGTTCCCATCCGACATCCCCATCGACGAAATCACCGCCTTCAATGGCGTCGAGCTTTACAACAACATTGCACGCTACAACGGAGGTGGCATCAACAACCACACGGGGCGCGTCAACATCCGTTACGCCACCTTGCGCAACAACACCTCCACCCTTGGCAACGGCGGCGGCATCTTCTGCGAAGGTCCCCACTCATCGTCAACGGGCTACACCATCCGACTGCTGAACTCCTCCCTGAAGGAAAACAAGACCCGTGGCGCCAACGGCACGGAAGTGGCGCCTACCGGACGCGGCGGCGGCATCTACCTCAAATATGGCTCCATCTTCGCCCAAGGCTCCAACATCGTAGGCAACTCGGCCAACATCAACGGCGGCGGCCTCAACAACCACAGCGGCAACATCCGCGTGTATGGTTGCCAACTGATTGAAAACAAGGCCGTCACTGGCAATGGTGGCGGCATCTATACCCAAGTGGGCGACATCATTACCGGTCCCTACGGCCTGAGCGGACGCACCCTTATCCAAAAGAACACTGCCCAACTGAACGGCGGCGGCATCGACAACCATGAAGGCAAAATCACCATCAACGGCGACTACATAGGCCATCCGGGTAATAATGAGAATAATACTGAATACAGAGAATTAGGCAACATCGCTATCACGGGTCACGGCGGCGGCGTGTTTGTCAGAAGCGGCAACATCGAAATGTTTGGCGGCGCCATTTCAAACAACCAAGCCAAGCGCGTCAATAATGTTGGCGGCAACGGTGGTGGCGTGAACATCGGTGGTGAATCTGGTGAAGGAGGCCAAGGTGGTATCTTCACCATCAAGAAACGCAATGCCAAGCCTATTGTTGACATCATTGACGTCGAACTGGGCAGGGATGAGAACACTTCCGGCAAATACACCGCCACCATCCACTACCATGTCATCGACAACCTCAATCAGGAATACTATACAAATCCTGCCTTTGGCTTCACCGACGATGCCTTCAACGCCCAACTGTTGTGGGTTTCCACCAACCAAGGCGCGGCTGCTGTTGCCCCCTCTTCGGTGATTGGCGACTTGCCAGGATGCCGACGCCTCACCATCTCCAATCTTGAGCCTGGCACCGACTATACGGTGAAAATTTCCGTGACGAACAAGCAATCGCCTACTGGCTGTCCCAAGACTGGCTACAGCGACGATTGCACATTCACTACCTTTTCAGCATCGCCTATGGTGCTGACGGGTGCCGTTTCCAACATCGGCTCCACATCGGCCACCGCCAACGGCAAGGTGGTTGACAATGGCGTGGGCCCCACCGAGGATGACCCGAACGGTATCGCGGTCGAAGCACGCGGCATCATCTATTCCACCAATGCCCCCAGTGCCTCCCATCCTTTGGAGGTCGGGAAAAGTGGCGTGGTCCTCGTCCCCGAATTTCCGATTGGCACCGACGACTACTTCACCCTCGACTTGACAGGCCTCACAGCCTCGAGAACCTACTATGTGCGTGCCTACGCCTTCAAGGATAGAAAGTATGGCTACGGTGAAGTGGAAGAGTTCAAAACCCTTCAGACACTCCCCGACATGGGAAATGGAACGGTGGATTTTGCTCAAGTCGGTGTACAAGATGGCAAATATACCTATAGTTTCACTTTCACCATGCCAGAGGGAACGAATATGGGCAATCTCATGGACTATGGTTTCATCCTTAGCACCGACGACGACCCCGAACTGAAGCCTGCAAACATTGTTCCCCTCACCGGCACGTCGGGAAGGACTTTCACAGGAACGAAATCAGGACTCGATCCCAACACCACCTACTATGTGAGCGCTTTCGCATCCTATACAACCAATGTGCATGAGCCTGCCTACCTTCCCCAATATGCCCTCACCACACCCAGACAGTTCATCACTCCCAACGGCAACCTGCCCGTGGTGAGAGCCGTGCGCATTTCAGAAATCACACAGAATTCGGCCAAGATTACGGGAAAAATTGTGTACAACGGCGGAAGCGACATCAAGGTTTATGGCATTTGCTACAGCAGTTCGGAGCATTTCCCAACCGAGCATAATACTACCAACTGTTTTCATGTGGAGGTGGAAGGAACCGTGGCGGAAGGACGGGAATTCACCCTTACCATACCGAATGATCCTACCCAAACGAACCCAGACTCGGAGAACCTCAACCCACCTCTGGAAGCATCAAAAACTTACTATGTGAGAGCCTATGCTGCGAATGTCTCAAATCCACAGGAATCGCAAATTGCCTACAGCAACGACTACAACTTTACGACCATGCCCCTTACGCCACCTCACATCCATGTGAACGTGACCGACATCCAAAACCATGTTGCCTCTGTGGTTTGCACCGTCGACTGGGGCGGCTATGCGTTCAATAGTGCTTTCACTTACGGAATTTATTACAGGAAAGCCGGAATTGACCCCAATACCAATGAGCCATATCCCTATCAGCAAGTGCCAGGATCGGGACTGACGGCAGCGAATAACAGCGAGTTTACGGTGAATCTTAGCGGATTAGTTGCTGAAACCCAATACCAAGTGTATGCCTACGCCTCGAATACCCTTGGCACAACTGATACCCATTCCTATCCAGTGACCTTCACTACCATCTACGACCCGCACATTTTCAACCTCGAAAACATTGTGATTACGACCACGGATGGCAGCATTACCATTTCGGGCATCACGGTGACTGCCGGAGCCGACTATACCATTACAAAATACGGTATCTGCTTCAGCGAAGAGCCTAATCCGACCCTCGAATCGGAGTCGGTCGACCACGTTTGCGGCCATAGCACGAAGGAACAGACGATTGATCATGGCAATACCGAAACCATTCCATCGGTTACATTTGCGACTTCTGATGACTATACTTTGGTTCCCAACAAGCAGTATTACATCACGGCCTATGCCCATTCGGAACAGGCCGTATACACACACAACACCTACAGCGACCAAACTACGTGCATTACCCTGCCTATTGTGGCCACTGGCGAGTGCCAAGGTGCCACTACTACCACCGTCAACCTGACAGGCATTATCGGTAGTCCCGACCCCAACCATTATATCACGGAATATGGTGTGTGCTATAGTACAAGCAATGCCGACCCCAAAATTGGAGGAAATGACGTGAAATATAAGTCTGTTGCCGTCACTGCACCCAACCCCAGCACCATGCGCTTTACCATTTCGCTGAATTCTACCAACGATGACATAACCACTGGCAACTACTATTGGCGTGCCTATGTCAAGAATACGGAAGACAAGTATATCTATGCTACTACGGTAAATCACGAGAAATTCCTCTGCGACGGCCAGATTACCGCCACCACCGACCCTGCTAACATAGGTAATGTCAGCATTTCAAACAATGGTTATTTCTATGCAGGTGACCAATGCACCCTGACGGCCACTCCCAATGAGTCGTTCCTCAACTGGACCAAAGCTGGCGAAACAGAGCCGGTTTCCACCAATTGGAATTACACTTTCACCGTAAATTCAACAACGGCAGGCCAATATGTGGCGCATTTCAACCCAAATTATCAATACATTATCACTGCCAATCCAGGCACAGGCGGCACGGTGACAGGCGGCGGAAGCTATGCTTATGGTGACGACTGCACCTTGGAGGCTACGCCCGATGCCACGCAGGGCTATCGCTTCGTCAATTGGACCAGGGACAATGTTGAGGTTTCCGAGGAAACCCCATACGAGTTCAGCGTTACTGAATCGGGCACCTACACAGCCAATTTCATTCAGACATTCGCCATCACCGCCACTTCATCCAATTCTGCTCATGGCACGGTGAGCGGCGGCGGCACCTTCGACAACGGTACATCCTGCACCCTGACGGCCACTGCTGCCGAGGGCTACCAGTTCGCCAATTGGACGAAAGATGGCAATTCGGTTTCTACCAATGCGAATTACACTTTCACAGTAAGTTCAACAACGGCAGGAAACTACGTGGCCAACTTTGCGCTGGTTTATACAATCGCGGCAACGGCTAATCCTTCCATTGGCGGCACGGTGAGCGGTGCAGGCACCTTTGCCAGTGGTGCCAACTGCACATTGGAGGCTTTGCCCAACACGGGCTACCAGTTCACCAAATGGATGGAGGGTAATACCCAAGTTTCCACCAATCCTACTTACACCATTGAAAATATAAGCGCAAACCATACCCTTGTGGCCCATTTCGACAACATCACCTACACCATCACCGCTATTTCAACCAGTACTGCCCAAGGCACGGTGACAGTGAGCGGTGGTACAGGATCGGGCAACAATGTGTTCCATTACGATCAACTCTGCTCCTTGACGGCTGTGCCCGAAAATACCTATCGCTTCGAGAAATGGGTGAAAGTTGAAAACGAAACCGAGGTGGATTCGGTTTCCCTCAGTCCTATCTATAGTTTCTACGTCCATGAGTCAGGCACCTACAAGGCCTACTTCAAGAAGGAGTATATGATTGCTGCCACAGCCGACCCGACCGATGGCGGAACGATAACAGGCACCGGCCTTTACGACGAGGGCGAAGAAGTCACCCTGACGGCAGCACGCAACCCAGGTTACTTCTTCGTAAAATGGACGGAAAACGGAAACGAGGTTTCCACCATTCCCACCTACACTATTTCCGACTTGGATGCCAACCATACCCTTGTGGCTAATTTCGGCTATGTCGACTACACCATCACCGCAACAACAGCCACAGGCGATAACAGCCAAGGCACGGCAACAGTGAGTGGTGGTAATGGACAAGACCACAACGTGTTCAATATCGGTCAAACCTGCGAACTGAAGGCCACGGCTGTGGGAGGCTACCGCTTCCTCAAGTGGACGAAAGACGGTGCCGAGGTTTCCACCGAAGCAACCTACCAATTCACCGTCACTCCTGAAAGCGGCGGCGATTATGTGGCCAACTTCGAGGCGGATAATAGTGGCGGAGGTGGCGGCAAGTCAACTCCGAACCTTCCCCGCGAAATCTACCCGAGTTTCGGCATCAACCCGCTCTTTATGGAGATGAGCCCTTTGGAGCAAGCCCTTTGGTCGAGTGTGGCCGACGACACCATCCGTGTTGCCCCGAAGACCCGCGAAGGCGACGTGCCGCTGAAGCCAGAGGCAGATACCGTTGGCTGCCTCGTCACCTACCCGGAAATCAACTTCAATGATGCCATGTTGAATGGTGGTGGCATTTATGTGAATATCAACAACGCCAAGGTGGTTTTCAGCGATGGAGAAATCGACTATAACCATGCTACCGAATCGGGTGGTGGTGTATTCATTGGCGATGAAGCCGAAATGACCATGATTAATAAGTGCGAGGTGAAGCACAATCATGTGGATGCATCTGACCTTGCTGCTCACAAAGGCGGCGGTGGCATCTATCAGAACGGCGTGCTCTATGTAGGCGACGGCACTGAAGCCATCCATTACCTCCAAGTCACCGAAAACTGGGCAGGAACTAATGGACCGGTGTATGACCCGTCTGAACCCGACCAAAACAACCGCAACAACGTGTATTTGCCCACCAACCCTTATCCGCTGCCTTCAACACTGCCCTCAACTCAGGCATGGACGATTCTCAACGATGCAAATACTAAGATGAAGCGAGTTATCACCCTGCTTTCCGACATCTCGAAAAAAGACCCTGAAACAAATAAATACTACACCAACATCGGCCTGACGGTCGACCACGGCTTCCGTGCGGTGATTTACACGAAGTTGATAGGCGAAGAAGACACGCAACAAACATCGGATGTAACTCGCGAAAGATGGCTCACCGACCTGATTCCCGCTTCGGGTGTGCTTACCAACGCCGCCTTCTTCGACGATGCCAACAAGTATTATGCACTCCATGTACACAACACGGTCAATCCTGACACCCTGAGGCGGCAATGCGACTACCTCTACGGCTGCTGGACGACAGAAGTCACTTCCAATCCTGGTGACGACCATATTAAGTTAGTGGGTGATGTGTATCACATCAAGACAAACCGAGGCTTGGCGTGGTTCACTTCGATTGTCAACGGCTTGAATGGCCAAGCGCCTCAACCTAACGCCAAGGCTATCGTTGAAAACGATATTGATATGAGAGAGCATCTTTGGGTGCCGATTGGCTCTTCGCTCCCGGCCTTCTATTTGGGTGATGGAGAAACGCAGCTGAAAACAAAATACGGTGCTGAAATAGTTTTCAGTGATGGTGGTGCCTTTGTGGGCGAGTTCAATGGCCAAGGCCATGTCATCACAGGTCTGAGATGCCGCTATGTGACTGGCATCGAGAAATATGGTTTGTTTGGAACAGTGACCAAGAAATATACCTATAATATGACGGTCTATAATGATGATCAATCACAATCATTACCATACAATACAGAATTTGAAGGAGCCGGCAAAGTGATGAATACCTTCGTAGACGATCATGTGTACTGGGCGTTCAAGAAAGATGACAACTTGGATATACTTCCCTATCGGGTTGGCGGCATCGCGGGTGAGGCCATGCACGGCGCAAGCATCATTTGTAGCGAGTCGCGAGGCCAGATTATTGTGCAGGCATCGGAGTGCCTTCCTGAAAACACCTATATCGGAGGACTTGTGGGCAAGGCCGTAGGTGGTGCCATACCGGCGCAAGGAACAAGTTCGGCAATCCCAGAAAACCCAGTTGTCATCCATTCCTCAATGGCCATGCCGGAAATAGTGGGTACCCCTTATTACATCGGCGGACTGGTGGGCTACCTTGACCAGAAAAGCAGCCTCTACAATAGTTTTGCCAATCCCAAGTTCCCGGAAAAGATAAAGATAATCGACACGGAATACAATGTCAATTACCCCATGGGGGGAGGCAAGTTTATTGGCGGCCTTGTGGGAGAGAACGACGGCACGGTGGAGAACTGCTACACGCGCTTGCAGGGCAACGAGCCCAAAAATGATACCCCTGAGAGTGTCTTCGGCTGGTTTGTAGGGACGAGCAATAACGCCAACATTATGTATTGTTATGGAGCCAAGGAAAAGATGGATTCTCCTGGTGTTGCCGAAGGTGGCGAGTACATCAAAGCTGGCACGCCTCCTTCTGGTCACGGCACTTATTCGGAAACCAAGCGCTACAGTAAAAAATACGGCTTCAAACACCGTGACCACAATATGTATGACAAGGACGGAACGTTGATTGATACGGCACACTACAAACAACCTAATCAAACTTACACTAAATACGTAGGCAACAGAATCAACGACACTTTGATTGGTGGTCTGCAACACGCATTGAACCATTGGGTGGACACGGCAAACAAGACCACGCCCACCTATGCAAAATGGACACGCACTATGGCCAGTCCCATCAACGACGACTATCCCATCCCCATGCTGACTTGGAAAAACGCGGATGAAGATTTCAACAGCGTTGGCTCCAAGGACGGTATCTATATGTTGTATGAGGACAATGTCAACGATATGTGGGCCGCCACAGGCAAGAATTTCAAAGCCTGCAATACCGATGGCTCGGTTGCCGCCATGTACTTGTATGATGTGCAGCCGGGAGACGTTCCTGCTGATGTCGAAATTACCGGCAACGTCAATGTGCCGCTCCATATCCACGAGGACATAGGCATCACACAACCTGCCAATGCCAAATTGACTGCCCGCGCTGGAGTGACTATCAAGAACGCCAGAAAAGGCGACAGCGATTTCACCCCCAATCCCAACTGGCACTTGTTCAGTTCGGCCATCAAGGATGTGCCGATGGGATTGGATTATCATACGGATACTAATTACGTCGTTAATGGTAGTGTTGTTTACCAATACCATACTCCATATTCGGGAGGACAGTATTCTGATGACATCCCCAATAAAGCCAAACATTCCCATACTATTTGGAGCAACCGCAACTACTTTGATCCGCCCCATGTCTCGTGGTTCCAGTCTGACAGAAACGATACACTTAGTTATAATGAAAATGGTAAAAAGATTGGTTACTTCCCCACCAACACACCATACGGCACATGGAGGCCTGGTGCTGGAGGCCATACCTCATCCGCGGAAGACGGTTTCTTCGACTTGTATTGTTACAGCGAGGAATTCTACCATTGGATTAATTTCAAGCGTGAGGGCAGTATTAACCAGCCTGAGGGCAGTAGCAAATGGTTAGACCACTGGCACATGGATGCCGACGACAACGGTGACCATTTGAGGCTTGACTATGGCTATAATCTCCCTACAGGAGAGAACAGCTACTCATTCACATTGGGCAACGAGCCTTGTTTGCTCACGGGCAAGGGCTACATGATGGCGCTTTCCTCGGAATCCATGATGATGGCTGACGGCCAACTGAATACGGGAGACATTTATGCACCAGTAACCTTGACGGCTGTGGGAACCCACAATCCAAGGCCACAATACCGTTACGACGAACCATGGCGAACGCTCAACCTTGTCGGCAATCCTTATCAGAGCTATTTGGATTTCGGAAAGTTTGTAGAAGATTCACCTAATAAAGATATTATATATTCAGAAGAGGGGAAAATACTGGTTGGCGAGGAAGAAGTTACTGTACACACTTATACTTATTATACGCGTGATGACGATAATCAGGTATTTACTTCTCATACGACAACGCAATCAGATAACCCAGATTTATATGCAACAAGTTACATCCATCCGCATCAAGGTTTCTTTGTGAAGGTAAATGGAAGTGGCACCCTACAATTCACGGATAACATGCGTAGGGCGGGTACCAATACATCATTGCAATCCGATTTCCGTGAGGAGCATATTAATTATCCTTTGGTTAACCTGCTTTGCTATGATGAGGGTGGCGATCGTGACTTTACTACCGTGGAGGTCAACCGTCCGACAAAAGGAGGAGGTTTCAAGGCACCCAACTTGAAGTCTGGCAACTTTTTGCTGTATGCCCATTTTGAGGACACTGATTATCAGATAGTATTCACTCCAGTTGGCACTAACACGGTTCCTGTCCGTTTTGAAACGGAGGTGGATGGTGTCTTTACCATGAAGTGGAACACACTGCACGGCACCTTTAACTACCTTCACCTCATCGACAACCTTACTGGTGTGGATTTGGACCTTCTCACCCATGACGAATACAAATTTGAGGCCGTACAGCATGACTACGTCTCGCGCTTCAAGCTCGTGTTCAGGTGCGACGAGGAGCCTGATGAGCCAGACGAACCAGACGAACCTAATGAGTCAGACCATTTCGCCTTCATGTTCGGTGACGAGCTGATTGTCAACGGCGAGGGTATGTTGCAGATGTTCGACGTCCAAGGGCGTTGCCTCATGACGACACGTGTCACGGGCGGACAAAGCAGTGTCAGTTTGCCCAAGGTTGCCTGTGGTGTGTATCTGCTGAGGCTAATCGGCAACGATAAAGTGAAAGTTCAAAAGATGGTCATCAAATAAGGGAGGGGACGAATTATGAAGACAAGAAGTAAAATCTTAGTGAGCCTGATGGTTGTGATGATGAGTTTCATCAATGTGAATAAAACCTACGCGCAGTTCTTCATCATGGAAGATGAATATAACAAGAACCGCAACAACACGACAGTGTTTGACTTTCCAGGGATTATGCCTGACCACGACACCACATGGGACTACACCCCAATTGGCAATGGCATCTGGCTTTTGGGATGTCTTGGCGGGGCTTATCTTTTAGGTAAACGCCGAAAAGACAAAGACAAGTAAAAACGAATGTGCCGCGTTTCCATCAGGAGCGCGGCACAATTTTTATGGATGTTGGAGTGTGAATTATTCCACCACCACCAAATAATAGTTCTTCTTGCCCTTTTGAACGAGGATGTACTTGCCATCAATCAAGTCGTTGAGGGTCATCATCTTGTCTAAAGTGACTTTTTCCTTGTTGATGCTCACGCCGTTGGCTTGGGTCATCTTGCGGGCCTCGCCCTTGGAGGGGAAGATATGCGTATTGACTGCCATGAAGTCGACAATCGGGATGCCGGCTTCAAGCTCAGTGCGGGAGAGGTGCTCCTGAGGCACACCGTCAAAGACATCCAAGAAGGTCTGCTCGTCGAGTTTCTCCAAACCATCTTTGGTCGACTTGCCGAAAAGGATATTAGAGGCTTCGATGGCGGCATCCAAGGCTTCTTGCGAGTGTACCATCACGGTAACCTCTTGGGCAAGACGCTTCTGAAGCACACGGAGACCTGGGTCTTTCTTGTGCTCCTCAACGAGGGCATCGATGGTCTCTTTATCTAATGAAGTGAAAATCTTGATATATTTCTCTGCATCCTCATCGCTGACGTTGAGCCAGAATTGGTAGAACTTGTATGGAGAAGTGCGCTTGGGGTCGAGCCACACGTTGCCGCTCTCGGTCTTGCCAAACTTCTTGCCATCGGCCTTAGTGATGAGCGGACAGGTGAGGGCGAAGGCCTCGTTCTCAAAGCCTAAAGTACGGCGAATCAGTTCCGTGCCGGTGGTGATGTTGCCCCATTGGTCGTTGCCGCCCAATTGGAGTTTGCAGTTCTTGTGCTGGTAGAGCCAGAGGAAGTCGTAGCCTTGCAGCAGTTGGTAAGTGAACTCGGTGAAACTGAGGCCGTCGCGGGCGGTGCCGTTGAGGCGTTGCTGCACACTGTCCTTGGCCATCATATAGTTCACGGTGATGTGCTTGCCCACCTCACGCGCGAAATCGAGGAAGGTGAAGTCTTTCATCCAGTCGTAGTTGTTCACCATCTCGGCGGCATTCGGCTCCTTCGACTCGAAATCGAGGAACTTAGCCACTTGCTTTTTGATGCACTCTTGGTTGTGGTATAAAGTCTCAGCGTTGAGCAGATTGCGTTCTTGGCTCTTGCCCGAAGGGTCGCCGATCATACCAGTGGCACCGCCCACAAGGATGATGGGCTTGTGGCCGCAGCGTTGCAGGTGGCGCAGCATCATAATGCCGCACAGGTGGCCGATATGCAGTGAGTCGGCGGTTGGGTCGGTGCCGAGGTAGGCCGTCACCATTTCTTTCTGGAGGAGTTCTTCCGTTCCTGGCATTATCTGTGCCAGCATTCCGCGCCAGCGGAGTTCTTCAACAAAATTCTTCATCGTTGCTTCAGTTTTGAGGCGCAAAAATACGGGAAAAACGGGGAATAAACAGACTATTCACCGAAAAATGTTCGAAAAATCTCTGACATCATCTATAGCGGCAGACGTAGCCGGGCCGCTATAGGACGATGGTCGGATGCCGAAGGCTCGTCCATCACATCATATTCCAACGTTGTTGCAGATCGTTCTTTGAATGACGCAATATAATCAAGACATTCCTGTGGTTTGTCGGCAGGGAAAGTAGCTTTTGTACCCGAATTGAGGGTAAAATACTCTGTCATCCCATTCATCAGTTTTGAACCAAGGGTGTCATTCCAGTCGCCGGCAAGGATGAAAGGCTTCTGCCAACGCTGTGCCTCGGCCACGATGAGCGGGACAGAGGCCAATCGATGCTCCTCTTCTAAATCAAAGTGGGTACAAGCTATTACATAATTTTGCAATTCCGCAACCAACAACACACGAGGCTCTTCGCCAGGCAAAGGAATGCGTTTTGTGCTCAAAGGACGTTCACGGGTAAGGATGCCCACTCCGTATTTGCCTCCGTCGAAGTCGATGGCACTCCCGAAAACAGGATAATACGATGTGCGATTGGCCAACTCACCCAATTGGTCATGCTGTTTGCTTCGCGCCGTCATGCTGTCCAACTCCTGAAGAGTCACTATATCAGGCTGTTGTTTCCGTATCACCTCGGCGGTGCGGTCGTAGTCAATTTTCTTATCCATACCAGCGCAATGCTGAACGTTATAACTCATTATTAGTACCTGACGTGACCTCTCAAAAAAACGCAACCTGCACCGCATATTCTCCAAAACATTCCCACCAAATAGCCATGAATCAGCAAAGTGGAGGTTGCCCTTTGGGAACATCTTCTCGTAAGCGGGGACAAAGACCATTTCGGGGTCGAGGTCGGGACAAACGGTGGTGTGGTTATAAAGCCATGTCCTTGTCGGGCAGGGCACGATGAGAACGCTGTCGCGGGCTTTGTTGTATTTGGCCATGCCCAGATGGAACTCGGCGGGAATGGTGTCGGTTGACATCGTCCAAGTTGTGGGGTTGACGCCCACCACATCGCCGCGTGAGACCATGCCGATGGCCGTAGTATCGGTCACGGAGTTGAAGATGACCAAACCTTGCATAAGGCTGTCCGTAGCGGGTTTCAAGGCCTCTGGATACTCGGCCAATTCTTCCGCAGAAACATGATAACCAATGCAATAGGCTGCCACCATCTGCTTCCGTTGCTCCTTGGTCATGCCGCGTTTCAGCAGCTCGATAAGTACCTGCGAGCCTTGGCTGTGACCCATCAGGAAGAAGGGACGACCGTGATTGTAATGTGCCATATAGTATTGAAAAGCATCGTAGACATCTTTTGCCGCAATTTGGGCTAATGAGTCCAACACATGGTCAGGCTGCTGATAAGCTTCAAAAATCATTTGGCGGTAATAGGGCGCGTAGAAGTTGTATTCACCGTAAAGCATCTTGTTAAAACGTTGGTTGCCATTGGCTTCCTCACGTACAACGGGCAGAGTGATGTCGGCAAACCACGAGGAGCCATTGTCCTTATAGGAAATGGTTGACACGGTTGGATACACATAGAACACGTCGGCGGTGTGGCTTTCGTCGCCGCAGCTGTACCAATAGGTGGTATCGGCATAGTCGATAGTTGATTCAACTGTTTTGGGATGGTGCTTGCAAGAGAAGGTTGAGGCCAAGATTAAAGCCATCAAAAGTGCAAAAAAAGACTTGTTTTTCATTGGAGTGATGATTTTTGTGCTGACAAAAATAGTAAAAGTTAGATTTTTTGTCGCAGACTCAATAAAATTTCGCAACTTTGCAGCGGAATAAGGGTCACTTCGCGTTATTGTGAACGTAGTGAAGTAATCCAGACAATAGGATTAATAATCTGGATCGCTTCGTTCCTCGCGATGACGCAAAGCGTTTCAGAAAGACTCGCAGTCTCGCGTCGCGAAGTCCCGCGTCAAAAAGAACAACAATTAAACAATCAACGAATAAACAATTCAACACCAATGAAAAGAGACGAAAAAATCTTTGATCTGATTCGCCAAGAGAAAGAGCGTCAGATGCACGGAATCGAACTCATCGCTTCGGAAAACTTTGTCAGTGAGCAAGTTTTAGAGGCCATGGGTTCTGTCATGACCAACAAATACGCCGAGGGTTATCCCGGCAAGCGTTACTACGGCGGCTGCCAAATCGTCGACCAAAGCGAGCAAATCGCCATCGACCGCGCCTGCCAACTGTTCAATGCCACCTTCGCCAATGTACAACCCCACTCGGGCGCACAGGCTAACATGGCTGTCATGCAAGCCCTGCTTGAACCCGGCGACACCTTCATGGGCCTCGACCTCTCGCACGGCGGTCACCTCTCACACGGCAGCCCGGTCAACGCTTCGGGTATGCTCTACAAACCCGTCGCCTACCACGTTGCCAAGGAAACTGGTCGCGTCGACTACGATGAGATGGAGAAGATTGCCCTCGAGTGCAAGCCTAAACTCATCATTGCCGGTGCTTCGGCCTACAGCCGCGACTGGGACTACAAGCGTATGCGCGCCATCGCCGACCAAGTGGGCGCCGTCCTCATGGCCGACGTCAGCCACCCTGCCGGCCTCATCGCCAAGGGCCTCTTGAACGACCCGCTTGAGTACTGCCACATCATCACCACCACGACCCACAAGACCTTACGTGGACCTCGCGGCGGCATGATCCTCATCCGTCACGACTTCGAAGACCCGCGTGGCCGCAAGACCCCGAAGGGCGAAGTGAAGATGATGTCAGCTTTGATTAACAGCGCCGTGTTCCCGGGCATCCAAGGCGGTCCGCTTGAGCATGTCATTGCCTCCAAGGCCGTTGCTTTCGGCGAAGCCCTCAGCGACGAGTACAAGGAATACATCCTCCAAGTGAAGAAGAACGCCAGCGTGATGGCTGATGCCTTTGTCAACAAAGGTTACCAAGTCATCAGCGGCGGTACCGACAACCACTCGATGCTCATCGACCTGCGCGGCAAGTTCCCGGAAATTACTGGTAAGATGGTCGAAAACACCCTCGTCTTGGCGGACATCACCGTCAACAAGAACATGGTGCCCTTCGACAGCCGCTCGCCGTTCCTGACTTCCGGTCTGCGCGTCGGCACACCGGCCATCACCACCCGTGGCCTGAAGGAAGACAAGATGCCGCTCATCGTCGACATGATTGACGATGTCATTGCCGACATCAACCCCGAAACCAAGACCGCTTCGGAGGCCAAGATTGCCGCCGTCCGCGCCGAGGTGAACAAGATGATGAAGGATTACCCGCTGTTTGCTTGGTAAGACATCGTCGAATGCCTTTTAGTAATGGTCGCTCCTCAAGGGGGCGGCCATTACTTAATTAGCTCAATATTAACATAAAATCGTAAAATCATGGACATTACCAACATCTTAGGTGCATTGACGGGCAACGATGCCGTCGGCACAATCGCAGAAAAATTCAACCTCGACTCGAAGCAAGTGTCTTCGGTCATCACTAATGCTTTGCCGTCCATTATGGGCGCGATGCAACAGAACGCCTCCACCAAAGGCGGCGCGGCAGCCTTGGCCAAGGCCTTGGGCGACCATGCCGGCAACGCGGGCAACATCATCAGCAACCTGAAGGGGGCCGACCTCACAGACGGCTCCAAGATTCTGGGCCACATCTTTGGCGGCAACCTCTCCAATGTGCTTGGCGGCATCTCTCAAAAGACAGGCGTGGCTTCCAATGCAGTGAGCAACATCCTCGCCTCCATTGCCCCGAGTATCCTCGCCCTCTTGGGCAAGCAGAACGGCAATTCCGGCGCGGCTGGCCTTGCTGGTTTGCTGGGTGGCCTCCTCGGTGGCGGTCAGCAAAGCGGCGGCCTCGGCAGCATCCTCGGCGCAGCCATGAAGGACAAGGACGGCGACGGCAAGCCCGACATCCTGGGCGGCTTGGGAAGCCTGTTCGGGAAGTAATAAACCCTATTTGAAAAGAAGATTTTCCACACATTATGAAAAGCGATTCATCATGCAAAAAAGCAGTATGCGCTGTCCTATCCGTTCTTTTTTTGGGCATCATGGGGACAACGCATCTGAACGCACAAGAAGTTTTCCCCGTAGGAAGTTTTTATTACCAAATCAATGATGACGGTGTTTCCGTAACGATTATGAGTCATATCGACGGCCCTTCAGCGACTGGTGAGATAAACATCCCGACAAGCATCAGTTATAATGGGAACAACTATGCCGTGACCAGGATTGGGAAAAACGCTTTCATATCGTGCGGAAGCCTGACAGGTCTCTTGACCATTCCCAATTCGGTGACCTATCTCGGTGAAAACGCATTCTTGGGTTGCAGCGGATTGACTGAATTAGACCTTGGCAACTCCGTGGACACCATAGCATCCGCAGCATTTTATGGCTGCAAAGGTCTTACTGGCTCACTGACTATTCCCAATTCGGTGAAGGTCATGGAGACGGCTTCATTCTATGGTTGCAAGGGTTTTACCGGCTCACTAACTATCGGAAACGGTTTGGAACGCATCGAAAAAGCGGCGTTTTATAGGTGCAGCGGTTTTTCCCGTTTGGATCTCGGCGAGGCAGTGACATCCATCGGCACTTCTGCCTTTTGGGGTTGCAAAGGTTTCACCGGTTCCCTGACCATCCCTAATTCCGTGACCAGTATCGAACCTAATGCGTTCAACAATTGCAGCGGTTTCACAGATACGCTGACTCTTGGAAACGCATTGGAAAGCATTGGTGGAATGGCATTCTATCAATGCAGTGGCTTTACTGAAGTCGTTTCCTTGGCAACGGTACCGCCTGTGTTTTCATTCGATGAGGTGTTTGAGGGATTCACCTGCACAACGCTCACTGTACCTTGCCAATGCATCCCTGCTTACCAAAACTCGGATTGGCATGGCTATTTCACCACAATCGTCGATGATTGCAACTCTGTACCAGAACTTGATGTAAACACGGCAACCGTCTATCCCAATCCGACCAGCGGCATAATCCAAATTGAGGCTGAAAACATCGAAGCCATCAGCATTTACAATATGTTGGGTGAAAGGTTGTTCGAGACTTCAGCAAGTGGCAACGATGTTGTCTATGATTTCAGTCCTTATGAAGCAGGTGTTTATATCGTCAGAATCCAAACAAAGAAAGGGCTTTTGACAAAACGGGTTTTGGTAAAAGGCAAATGAAAAAAGGCGGTCACATCAGCGACCGCCTTTTGTTTTATTCCACAATTGTCATTTCGTCAATCAAATGCCCTGCACCGGCAAACTTGTCGATGATGAAAAGCACATAGCGAATGTCGACGCTGATGTTGCGGCAGATGTCGGGGTCGTAGATGAGGTCGCTCATCGTGCCTTCCCAGCAACGGTCGAAGTTGAGGCCCAAGAGTTGACCTTGGGCATTCAGGATTGGGCTGCCCGAGTTGCCGCCAGTGGTGTGTACGCTCGCGGTGAAGGCAACGTGCATCTTCCCGTCTTTGTCGGCATAGCGGCCATAGTCCTTATTATTAAAGAGTTCCTTCAGGCGCGGCTCCACCACATAATCGTAAATGTCGGGGTTTTCCTTCTCCATGATGCCTTCAAGCGTGGTGAAATGCTTGTAGGTTTTTCCGTCTTGCGGCTTGAAGCCTTCCACCTTGCCGTAAGTGACGCGCAGGGTGAAGTTGGCGTCGGGGAAGAGGCGCTTCTCAGGCTGCATGTCCATTTGGCCTTTCATATAGATACGTTGCAGGCGGTCGATGTTGGTGTTGATTTCCGAAATGTGGTCGTAAACCTCGTTGCGGTAGAACCCGATGAGGCTTTGATACACCTTCAAAGCGGGGTCGTTGGCCAATTTCTTGGCTTTGTTGGCCTTGAAGTTGTCCAAGAAATCATTCACTTTGGCCTCGTCGGTAAACATCGACTTGTTAAACAGGTTGTCGACATAACTGTCCACGTCCTTGATTTCGTTGAGGAAAGCCGGACGGAAATCGGCGGATTGGGCCTTCAAGTATTCGTTGAGCAACATGGCGGCCACTTCGCGGTCAATAGGTTCGTAATAGTCTTTGAAGAAATTGGCGGAAGCCGTCTTCAACGAAGCAATCATCTTGTCGATTTCCTCTTGCGGCGTGTCTTTGGTCACTTCGGAAAGACGGGCGAAACGTCCGGCAAAGTTGATGAGTTCAATACGCAGTCCGGCCTCGGCCAAATAGGTGTAAGCCAACTCGTAAGGCTTCAAATCAAAATAGTTTTTCTTGAAGTCTTTCAGCAGGTCGATGTACATGTAGCGATTGCGCGCACCCAAGGCCCATTCCTGGAAGCGGGTCTCAAACTCGTTTTTCTTCTCCACGCCGTGGAAGTGGTTGATGCCCTCGGTCACGCCCATCCATTTCTTCCAGCCGTTGCCGATGTTGGCGTGTTTGGCGGCATATTGGATGCGCACCTTGGGGTCTTGCTCCTGATATTTGTTGTAGATGTCGAGCACCTTGCCGCGCAAGTCAACCCTGATGGGGTCGATGAGGTTGGCCTCTTGGTCAACGGCCACGGCGGGCAGGTATTCGTTGGTGTGGGCGGGATAGCCGAACACGAAGGCGAAGTCGCCTTCCTCGGCACCTTTCAGGGAAATTTCGAGGTGCTTGGCGGGCTTGTAAGGCACATTGTCCTTGCTGTAGTCGGCGGGGCGACCGTCCTTGTCGGCATAAACGCGGAACACGCTGAAATCGCCCGTGTGGCGCGGCCAAACCCAATTGTCGGTGTCGCCGCCAAACTTGCCGATGTTGCTCGGCGGACAACCCACGAGGCGCACGTCGGTATAGACCTCGTTGAGCATGAGATAATACTCATTGCCCAAGAAGAAAGGCTCGATTCTGATTTTGTATTGGGTCTCTTTCTCAATCTGTGCCTTGATTTTCTTCATGTTTTCGTCAATCTTGGCCTTACGCTCGTCTTCGGGCGTGTCGATGGTGATGCCTTCAAGCACTTGCTTGGTCACGTCGCGCATCTCGCGGAGGAAAATGACGCTGAGGTCAGGGCAAGGCAGTTCCTCGCCACGGTTCATGGCCCAAAAGCCGTTGGTGAGGTAGTCGTGCTCAACGGAACTGTGCTTTTGGATGTAGCCGTAGCCGCAGTGGTGGTTGGTGAGCAGCAGGCCTTGGTCGCTGACGATTTCGCCCGTGCAACCTCCGCCAAAGAGCACGATGGCGTCTTTCAGGCTACTGTGGTTGATGCTGTAGATGTCTTCAGCGGTGATTTTCATGCCCATTTCCTGCATTTCCTTCTCGTTGTATTGCAGCAACATGGGAATCCACATACCTTCGCCGGCCTTCGCTATGCCGACCGCGAGCGTGAGGATGAGGGTGATAAGTAATGATAAACGTTTCATTGGATGTTGAATTGTTGATTGTTTAAATGTTTATTGTTGATTTTTTTTGCGATACATTTGATTACGGTGTTTTTTCGATTCGGGGTATTTTAGTTCAAGTTTTCCTTCAGCCACCATTTTCGGGAGAACAAAATTTAACAGATATTTGCCATCTCTTTTTACATAATCTGCAATCTCTGAAGTAAGTTTCCAATCGGAACAGAACGCTATGATTTTCTGTTGTAAGGCCGTACCTTTTTTTCTTTCCACCTTTTTCTCTGTTCTTTCCATATTTTCCTCGTTTCTTTCCATATTCTCTTCGTTTCTTTCCATATTTTCCTCGTTTCTTTCCACCTTTTCCTCATTTCTTTCCATATTTTCATCCGTTCTTTCCACCTTTTCTCCGTTTCTTTCCATATTTTTTTCGGAAATGTCAGAGGTTTTCAATATCACATAAAGCTCCACCTTGTCAGGTTTGTGCTTTTCTTTGATATAAGGTGCTTCTAAGCCAAGCCATTTCCAGCCATTGATGATTTTGGATGTTCCGCCTCCCGCCTTTTCCGCATCGCCCAACATCATGAACATCCTTTGCAGCGAAGGGTTGCGGCACTCGCTCTCGCCGCCCAAATAGAACTGTCCCCGACTAATCAGAAGCGTTCCTGGATTGGAGAAAACTATCCTGTCGGGCCAGCGCGTGATGACCAACGCTGCCTCGGTGGAATAATAAGCATGAACGATGAAATTCACCAAAGCCTCACGAAGGGCATCGTGGGCGGGACTGTTGTCCATGCGTGTGTTGCCCTCCATTCTGAAAGGTCTGGGAATGGCGTTCTGCAACTTGGGCAACACTCGGCGATAGAACTGAAACAAATTGGCTTCCCAAGTGCCATCGGGATAAACACGGTCAATCCATCTGATTTTGCTGTCGTCTTGGGGAATTTCCCGATAGTCAACCATATAGTACGGGCAACATTCTGGGTCGGTGATGCTTTCCGTTTTGCCAAACATCAGCAAGCCCGCCAATGTGAAGCCTTCCCTGCCCGTCCTGTGGTCTTTGCGGTAACCGCCCAAAAGCCGCATCAGTTCCTGGTCGTTGCTGGCCAACCAAGGATGGTCGGGCTTGGCCACGCCAAACAACAGCCTGAACTGGTTGAACGAATCGCGGTCGATGTCGCTCCAACTGTAGCCTTCCAAAATGCGCGAATCGGCAGGCCTCGACTTGTCGGCATCGGCAAACATCCGCCGCACCTCGCCATCATCACACACAAAGTCGCCCTCGTCGTAACGCTTGAAAGTGTTTCGGTAAGGTTGAGGCGTAAGATACACTGGCCTTTGCTCCCTGTCGGCACGAGGCACATAAAACAGCAGGAAACGCGCCCCTTCGTGCTCACACTCCACTACATCCCTATTGCTCATCAGATTGACGCTCACCGTGTTGCGGTTGTTGACATTGGTCCAGAAATGCTTCTTGTATTGCTCAATCTGCTCCTCGCTCAGGCCATCCGGAACAAACCGACCTTCTTTTTCGGCCACACCCAAAACGATGGTGCCGCCATCCGTGTTGGCCAAAGCGGAATAAGATTCCCAAAACGACCTCGGGAAACCACCTTTTGCCGACTTGAACTCCAATTCCGCCGACTCCCTGTCTTGAATCATCTGGCCAATACGTTCTTTCAATTCCATAGCCCAATCTTTTTCGCGCCACAAATTTACGACTATTTCGCAATTCTCCAAACCTTGTTTTGTTTGTAGGGGGTCCATTGCATTTCACCGCCTGCCGAATTCCCCTGCCCTCTGTTGAAGCGGGAATTCTATCGTCACTTCGTGATGACTACTTTATTCTTCTAATAATTCATAATCGCCTTGTATTTCCAAAGCAGGTTTGTCGGAGGCGTTCAAAGGTGAAATGACTGTCTGGCCAATTTGTTTTTCAAGGTTTTTGCGGGCGGTATGGGCGATTTTTCCGCCTTCGTTGGCCACGCTTTTGTTCTCGGCAAAGGTTTTTGGCTCCCGTGCCTTCGAAATAGCCGTTGTGGAAACTTCGGCCAACATATTCAGAACCAATTCGATATTGGTCATATTGTCGCGCAGGTTTTCTTTCTTCAAGCCTTTGAGTTGCTTGTATTCCTTCACGGTGAGGCCGCTCCAAGCCTTGGTCATTTCGTTGGTGAGTATCGCGTAATCCTTTTCCTCTTCAATGCCACGCGCCTTCCATTCGTCTGTCAGTTCCTTGCGCATTTCGATGCTTTGCAGGCGTTGGTTAATCCAACCTTCGGTGTAGCCTTTGGCTCGGTAATAGTCGGCACCGCGAAGGATGGCCTTTTCGGGGTCGGCGATTTCCTCAAGCCGTTGGTTACCCACTTCGGCCAACCATAGTTTGAAAGGCTCCGCCTTGGGCGAAGGGATGGATTGCACCAGACGCAGAATGTTTTTCGTGGTCATGCAGTCAGTTTTGTAAAACTTGCCGTCTGCTGCTTGCATTTTCAGTTCGTGACAATTTGTCACGACCTCACTTCCTTCTGCTTTTAGCCGTTGTTTCAGTTTTCGCCAATAAGCACCAGGGTCTTTACTTGAAGATTCTGATAACACATTGCAAATATCCACTACTGAAAAATACCATTCTTCGCTTTCGGCATCCCAATGGGTTCTAATTTGCTTTTGTTCAAAGAGTTTTATCTTGTCCGTCATATTGTTGAATTGTTGGGGGCAAAAATAATCAATTCTTTGATACGTTCAAAGCTTCCATGTTTTTGTTTCGTTTTGACGGCAGGGGTTCCATTACATTCCACCCCTGCTTAAATTCCGTCGTCCCTACGGGACTTGGGAACTCTGTATGGGCAATACAATATTAAGCAGGTGGCTTCAACCCCTGCCAAAAAACACAATACCCATCCGAATCCCAAAGGAATGGCAAGTTTATAAATCAATTTCTTTAGTCGACAGCAGTCCGCAGGCAGCATCGATGTCTTGGCCGCGCGAGGCACGTATGGTGGCGATGATGCCCTTTTCGTTCAAGGCGTCGCGGAACCAGGTCATCGTGGCCGCATCGGGACTCTTCAGCGGGATGTTCGGCACGGCATGATACCTTATTAAATTGACGCGGCAACGAGTGCTACCCAACAGTCGCGCAATTTCCTTGATGTGGTCCTTGGTGGCATTGAGGTCCTTGAAGACAATGTACTCAAACGATAGGCGTCGTTGCCCATGCCAGTCGTGTTGGCGCACGGCGTGGATGACTTCCTTGATGGGATAGGTCTTCTCCACGGGCATCAGTTTGAGGCGCTCATCGTGGAAAGGACTGTGCATACTGATGGCGAGGTTGCATTTCGATTCTTCAAGGAAACGTTTCAGGTTGGGAATGAGGCCGCAGGTTGAGACAGTGATGCGGGTTGGACTCCATGCCAAGCCCCATTCTTCGGTGAATATCGACAGGGCACCCATCAGGTTGTCATAGTTGGCCAATGGCTCGCCCATGCCCATCACGACGATGTTGGTCAACGTGTCGAACTCGGGCAGACTGAGCACTTGGTTGACGATTTCGGCCACCGAAAGGTTTTTCTGGAAACCTTGTTTGCCCGTGGCGCAAAAGAGGCAGTCCATCTGACAGCCTACCTGCGTTGAGATGCACAGCGTGGCGCGTTCCTTGTCGGGGATATAAGCCGCCTCGATGTGATGCTCACCAGCGGGAAAGAGGTATTTCTTTGTGCCGTCCTTCGAAAGTTGTTCCTTCAACGGGGCATGAAGGCCGATTTCGAAATGCTCATCCAATAAGGCTCTTGTCGCCTTGCTCAAGTTCGTCATGTCGTCGAACGAGGCGCAACGTTTTTGGTAAATCCAATCGATGAGCTGCTTGGTGGTGAACTTTGGCAGGCCCAACTCGGTCACAATTTCTTGCAGTTCAGCGGGGGTCTTTCCTAAAAGTATCTGTTTTTCCATCATGTTTCTGCTTTAATGCGTCAAAATCTCCAATCCCGTTTCTGTCATCAGGAAGGTGTGTTCCCATTGTGCCGAGGGCAGTTCGTCCTCTGTGATGACAGTCCATCCGTCGGCACTGTCGACGAAGACCTTCCACGTGCCCATGTTAATCATCGGCTCGATGGTGAACACCATTCCTGGCACGAGGAGCATTCCCTTGCCTTTCTTGCCATAGTGTAGCACTTCGGGGTCGTCGTGGAACTTGAGCCCCACGCCGTGGCCGCAAAGGTCGCGCACCACACTGAAGCCGTTCTTGTGTGCATGACGCTCAATGGCATTGCCGATGTCGCCCACAAAGCCAAAAGGTTGGGCGGCTTCCATGCCGATATAGAGGCACTCCTTGGCCACATCAACGAGTTTCTGCTTGCGCGGCGAGGTCTTGCCGATGACGTACATGCGCGACGCGTCGGCATAAAATCCGTTGAGGATAGTGGTACAGTCCACATTAATAATATCGCCTTCTTTCAGGATTTCCTTTGCCGATGGAATGCCGTGACAAACCACTTCATTAATAGAGGTGCAAACGCTCTTGGGGAAGCCTTCGTATCCCAAAGTGGCGGGGATGGCTCCGTGCTCAATGGTGTAGTTATGAGCCAATTCGTTGATTTCTAAGGTACTCATTCCGGCGTGGATTTTCTCGCCAATCAAATCAAGGATGCCCGTGTTGATGACACCGCTCTTCTTGATGCCCTCAATTTCTTCGGGGGTGCGTATGAGGCTGCGCTTGGGCACTAATGCGCCTTTGCTTTCCATTGCCATGATTTTCTTGTCGAATGCGGTAGGTTCTTGTCCCGCCGGCACGCGCCATCTTCTGCGTCGTGTAAACATATTCCAAAAATTTGCGCAAAAATACGAAAAAAACAAACCCGTATTCTGTTTATTTGTACCTTTGCATCCCGTATTCATAAATTTAAGCACCATGAAAAGTCAGATGAAATACGGGTTCGACAACGAAAAATACCTCAAAATACAGTCGGAACACATCAAAGACCGGATTGCGAAATTCGGCGACAAGCTTTACCTTGAATTTGGCGGAAAACTCTTCGATGACTTTCACGCCAGCCGTGTGTTGCCTGGTTTTGAGCCTGATAGCAAGCTGAAAATGCTCATGCAATTGTCGGATGTGGCTGAAATCATCATAGTTATCAGCGCGGTCGACATTGAGAAAAACAAGATTCGGGGCGACTTGGGCATTACCTACGATGTCGATGTATTGCGTCTCCGCGAGGCCTTTATTAGTCGTGGCTTCATGGTTAGCGCAGTGGTCATTACCCATTACAATGGTCAGGCCAGCACGGATGCCTACCGTCACCGTTTGGAACGCATGGGCATCAAAGTCTACTACCATCGCCTCATCGAAGGCTATCCGAACAATGTCGCCTTGATTGACTCTGATGAAGGTTTTGGACGCAACGACTATGTGGAGACCACCCGTCCTTTGGTCGTGGTCACCGCTCCTGGTCCTGGCAGCGGCAAGATGGCTGTCTGCCTGAGCCAACTTTATCAAGAGAACAAACGCGGCATCAAGGCGGGCTACGCCAAATTTGAGACCTTCCCCGTTTGGAATCTTCCACTGAAGCATCCAGTCAATGTGGCCTACGAAGCTGCCACCGCCGACCTCAGCGATGTGAACATGATTGACCCGTTCCACCTTGAGGCCTACGGCGATACGGCTGTCAACTACAACCGCGACATCGAGATTTTCCCGGTGCTGAATGCCATTTTCGAGAGCATTTATGGCGAGAACCCCTACAAGTCGCCTACCGACATGGGTGTCAACATGGTGGGATATTGCCTCTGCGACGATGAGGTTTGTTGCGAAGCCTCCAAGCAAGAGATTATACGACGCTATTATACTGCACTCTGCAACCTCGCCATGGGCAAGGCTAACGAAAGCGAAGTCAACAAGATAGGCCTTTTGATGAAACAGGCCAAAATCAGTACTGCCGACCGCAAGACGACCCTTGCCGCCAAAGCCCGCAAGGAAGAAACGGGAGGCGATGCCGCCGCCATCGAACTGGCTGACGGCACCATCATCACGTCCAAATCGACGCCGCTGCTGGGGCCCAGTGCTGCACTATTGCTCAACGCTACCAAGCATTTGGCAGGCATTGCCCACGATGTGAAACTCATCCCGCAGGCCATGATAGAACCCATTCAGGAGACCAAGGTCAACATCCTGCACGGCAAGAACCCACGCCTGCATACCGACGAGGTTTTGGTGGCACTCTCCATGCTCAGCCTTTGGGATGAGAGCTGCAAGAAAGCCTTGGAGTGTTTGCCACAACTTGAAGGCTGTCAGATGCATTGCACTGTGATGCTCAGCGAAGTGGACCACAAGATTTTCAAGAAACTTGGCATCGGTCTCACCTGCGACCCCGTGGCGAAAAAGAAATAAACTGTTTTTCAGAAATTGCGCACAGCGCGGACGTAGTACTCTTTGGTCTTCAAATCCTCGCCCCAATCCACGTCTCCATTGTCGTTGGCCTTGCCAAAGCCCGCACCCCGTGTGCCCGTTTCAGTGCTCGACCAATAGGTTTTGTCTTCCAACGTGGGACAACCTCGCGCCTCCAAAGTGGCACTGACAGCTTCGTGGTTTTTCAGCAAATAGTACAACTCCCGCTGCGCCGGCACATACCATTGGTTTGCCTTGATGATGCGGTGCGGATAATGCACGAGGTTCCAAGTGTTGCGCAGATAGCTCCATTCTATGGTGGGGTAGTGGCTGAGGTCGTAGTTCGAATTCAGGATGTTGGTGTTGTTCCAGCCTTCGCTTCGGTTGGTGGCTCCCGTTTCCTCATTGATGTAAGTGTCGATGCACCAAGGCAGTAGTGCTTCCTCAAGGCTCACCATCAGTCCGTGGGTTCCATTCGATACAGTGAAAAACACGATGCCCTCAAGAGTGTCATTTTTGAAATAATCCCCGACTTCATATTTGGGTGCTGAAGGTTCGGGAGTGTTGTCACCACCACCTTGTGGCTCGGTTTTTTTGCACGAAGCGATCAAAATCAGGGTCGCTAAAAGGAAACAAGTCTTGCGCATAATGAAATCTTTTCGGCAAAAATAGGAAGTTTTTCAATACCTTTGCCCGCAAAATGGAAAACCCATGAAAAAACGCAAAGTTCCGCATACCTTCGTTATCGTGTTCTTTATCATCGTCGTTGCGGCGGTGCTCACTTGGATTATCCCTCCGGGGAAATATGTGTCTGAGCAAGTCGGCGGCGAAACGGTGATGACTTTTTATTACGCTGGCCAACTGCCTGAGGCACAAGCTGCTGAATTCCATGCAGAGCCTCAGACATGGCAGGTGTTTTCGGCTTTTTACAAGGGTTTTGTGAAGCAGGCCAACATCATCGTGTTCATTTTAATCATAGGTGGCGCGTTTTGGATTATGAACAAAAGTCGGGCAATCGACATGGGCATCTTGTCGTTCTTGAAGTTCACCAAACGCTTGGAGCATAACCAAATGATTCGACGTGTCGGAGTTAATAACATCGTTATTATTTTGGTGATGTTGTTGTTCAGCCTTTTCGGAAGCGTGTTCGGCATGAGTGAAGAAACCATCGCTTTCACCCTGATTATCATTCCTTTAGCTGTTTCGATGGGCTATGACAGCATCGTTGGCCTCTGCATGGTGTATGTGGCGGCGCATATCGGATTTTCGGGAGCTATGCTCAACCCCTTCACCATTGGCATTGCGCAAGGCATTGCTGAGATTCCGTTGTTTACAGGCATTGGCTACCGTGCCGTTTGTTGGGCTATACTCACTGTCGTCGGCATCGTGTTCGTCTTGTGGTATGCCAATAAGGTGAAAAAGGACCCCAAGTCGTCCATCATGTACGAGGATGATGCCTATTGGCGCAAAATGGCGGAGGTGCCTGAAGAGGAAATGCAACGCTACACGCCTCGTAAAGCCTGGTGGGTGTTCGCTTTCTTGACAGCGGTGCTCATCGTGTTTTCGGTGCTGTATTCGATGACTACTTTGAAGATTGGCAATGCACAACGCACACTGCCTTTGCTGCCTGTTGGCACTGCGGTTTTTGTCCTGTTTGGTTTTATCACATTGCGCAAGACGGTGCATTATTTCGTGCTGACGCTGCTATTCGCCACAGTGTATATCCTCGTGGTGGGTGTGCTGGGCTACGACTGGTATATCATGGAGATTGCCTCGCTGTTCTTGGTTTTGGGCATCACCAGTGGATTGTCTGTTGACAAGAGTGCGAGCGACATCGCAAAACTCTTCCTCGAAGGTATGGGCGACATCCTTTCGGCGGCGGTCATCGTGGGTTTGGCGGGTGGTATCGTCATCGTGCTTCAAGATGGCGGCATCATCGACACCATTCTTTATGGCCTGTCCAAGTCGATGAACGACTTGGGGCAGATTGCCTCTGCCGAAATTATGTACGGCATACAAACCCTTATTAATATTGTCATCCCAAGCGGTTCGGCCAAAGCTGCCATCACCATGCCTATCATGGCACCTTTCAGCGACTTGATTGGCATTTCGCGTCAGGCTACGGTGGTGGCGTTCCAGTTTGGAGACGGCTTCACGAATATGATTACTCCCACCAGCGGTGTGCTGATGGCTGCCCTCGGTGTGGCCCGCATCCCGTGGGACAAATGGGTGCGTTTCATCTGGAAATTTATCCTTGTCCTGATTGTTATTGGTGCTTTGCTGCTCATCCCGACGGTGACGATGCAGCTGTCAGGATTCTGAAGCTGACAGGTTTATTGCAATACGACACGTTTGGCAGTTGCACCACTTCCAGTCACGATATGAACCATATAAATACCTGAGGCAAAGTCGCTTGTGTCAAGCCTATAACGGTTTTCACCATTTAGGTTGATTGTGGTGAGTTGTTGGCCCATGAGGTTGCTCAAGGTGATGCGTTGAAGTCCGTTTTCAGCGACGATATTCAGTACATCACGGGCAGGATTGGGGTAAAGGGTTACATTTATCGCTTCGTTTTCGGCCACACCGTAATTGTTGATACCCGCCAGAGTTGCCACAAGTCCCAAATTGAGTTCAGTGAAACGCTTTGATTGTTCCAAGTTATTGACACTCAGTCCTAAGACATCTTGTCTCGAATGGATGTAAGGCGAGCTGGCAAGGACGTCTTCGAAGGGATGCACTGCGGGATAACCGTTGCGATTAAATGACGAATAATCGCTGTCGCCCCAAGCCAACCAGTTTTGACGGATGGGCATTTCAGGGAAATAGGTGTGACTGAAGCTGTAGACCATTTTGGCGAGGAGCGAGTCCTGCCCAGTGTACATCAGATGGATGTGTATGTCAGAGCCTTCTTCGAGATAGCCCGTCATGTCAAGGTTGAAATAACCCACGATGTCCATGCGCTGATCGGCCATATCATGGGCGTATGCAGCACTGCCAACCAAGCCTATCTCCTCAGCACACCAGTTGGCGTAGATAATGGTGCGGTCGAAAGTGTAATGGCTTAACAATCTGGCTGTTTCCAATATGCCTGCCACCCCCGTGGCGTTGTCGTCGGCACCAGGGGCGCGTATGGTGTCGGGGTCGGTGCCGTCATCGTTCCACGAGTCGTAATGCGCTCCGCAAATGACATATTCCTCAGGAATGAGGGTGCCCCATTGCACAGCGAGGATGTTGTCGGCAGTCTCTTCCGGAAATCCAGGTTTGTTCACCTTGAAGTCGTGGAGCATCACCGTATCGACACCAAAACTTTGATAGCAGCTGACAAGCCAATCTTGCACGTCGTAGATATGGCGGCTGTCGAAACGTCGGTTGTGGTAGTTGCAAAGGTGCTCGATATTGGCTTTGAGGTTGTCTATGCTAACGGAGTCTATCAAGGCACGGATTCTGGGATTTTCTTCCGTGACCACAGGGTAGTCGTGTTCATAAATATGCGGCGCCTGTGCGAAACCACAAAACCTCGCAGCCAGAAGTAACACAATAATTACCAGTCTTTTCATAACTATTAACTCTAAACTCTAAACTTTCAACTTTCAACTTTTAACTTTCAACTTTCAACTGATTCACAGTCCCTTAACATGCGGTTTGCCCGCAATGAAATCTTTCAAATAGAACGGCTCAAAATAAGCCACGTCGACGAAATCCTTGTTCAATAAAGCGCGTTCCGCCAACGGTCGCATATAGGCGGCAGAAGGATTGAAACCCTCCACGATGCTGATGTTGGGTTGGTCGGCGAACACGGTTTTCAGTTTCGGGGCACCATCGCCAAAAAGCCATAGCCGATGGTCTTTTTTCAGGTCGTCAAACGCATTTTCGTCGATGACGAGGGCGGCGGTGTCTTGAATTCTATTCAAGTTGGCATCGAATACGGCGGCGTAGACTTCCATCCTTCGGGCATCAATCATCGGGATAAGCAGGTCGTTTTCAGCAATTTGGCTTCCGAGTTTTTCTTTCATCCCGTAGGCCATAGCCTCCAAGGTGTCGATAGCCATCATGGGGAGGTCGGCGGCATAGCAAATGCCTTTGGCCGTACTCACGCCGATGCGCAAGCCTGTGTAGGAGCCAGGCCCTTTGCTCACCGCTACTGCATCAAGTTGGGAATAGCCAATGCCAGCAATTTCCATCACTTCTTTGATAAATGTTGTAATTTTTTCAGAATGAGCGTTTTGCTTCTCGCTCTCACGTAGTGCAAGGGTGCAGCAACTCTCATTGAGAGCCACTGAACAAACCGAGGTGGAAGTTTCCAAACAAAGAATCATTGTCTTTAGCTTTTAGGCTTGCAAAAGTAAGAAAAATAGTTCTTGGAGGGTTATTTTATTAATTTTATTAATTAATACACTAAAGCAAATCAAAAATTCCGTACTTTTGCCGCAATTTATTTTTGTCGATTTTGGCAAAATGTTTAATGCCTTGATTTTTAGTTCCTTAATTAGTGTTAATGGGACTTAGGAGGCGGAGCTATATGATGGCGAAACCAAAAGAACTGATATCGGAAGCCACGCGACGCAACTGGGACAAGCTGAAAAATGGTCGCGCCGACCGCTTGACACGACGGGCCAATAAGAGTCTTTCACAAAAGATTATCACGCCCGAGGGTTATGTGTCGGCAGGTAGTTTGCCTCGTTTTGTGGAAGACTTGAAAGCGGCTCAATATCCTATCAACGACTTGATTTTCAGTCTTTGCGCTTTGTTTGTGGAGACTAACAAGGTAAGCGAGGCCAATCGTAAGCGTTTCTTTGAGGAATATGCTCAATGTCAGCGTGTTGAAGTAACCGTGCCGCGTCAAATCCTAAAGAACCGTCAGGATGACTGGATTGGTTTCATTTACCAGTCGCTGACCGCCGAGGGACATCGTATCATTACGGGATTGTATTATACTAAGCCCGTGATTGTCAATGAGATGCTGGAAGGCATACAATTGCTCAATGAAGAGAGATTCCTCGATCCGTGTTGTGGCAGTGGCATCTTTCTACTCAAAGTAGAACATGCTCGGATGGAGCAGCTTTTCGGGGTTGATAATGATTTCCTTGCCGTGATGATAGCCAAGGCCAACCTGATGGTAAAATACAATGAATCAACGGTTTATCCCCAGATTTATCAGTTGGATTTTTTGGCTCATGCAACTCAGGCTTTGGGTGGCATGAAGTTCGACTATATTGTCACGAACCCGCCTTGGGGCACAGAAAAAGGACATAGTCATAAGTCGGACGTCATCAGTTCGAAAGAGAAGGCTTCGTTGTTCTTCGCTGAGTCGTACAAGTTTTTGGCTGACAAGGGAATACAGCATTTCCTCCTGCCTTCGTCCATTTTGAAAATCAAGGTTCATGCCGATTTTCGTCGTTTTGTCACGCATGAAACGCACATGGAAAGCATACGTTGCTATCATGAACGCTTCAAAGGGGTCTTTACTGATTTTATCAGCCTGAAAGTCAGCAAGAAACCTGTGTTTGGAAAGCAGAGTTACATTGTCAGCACAGCCAAAAATGAAGTCACCCGCAAGGAACTCATCCCTTCCGACGATGATTTCTGTATCATCCCTATGGGCAACGACCGTGAGGAAGCCATTCTTGCCAAGGCTGAACGCCTGCGCCATGATGACCTATCGCACAGCAAGTGGGCCTTGGGCATTATCACTGGCAACAACGCTAAAAAGTTGAAAAACAGGCCTGCCCCTGACTTGGAGGCCATTTACACGGGCAAGGACATTGCGAAATACAGTTTGAAGCCGGCAACTCGATATGTCAAGTATAATCGCGACGATTTTCAGCAGTGTGCCAAGGATGAATTCTATCGTGCGAAAGAAAAGCTGGTGTATAAGTTCGTTTCCAACCACCTTTGTTTTACCTACGATGATCGGCAACGCCTCTTTCTTAATAGCGCGAACATCCTCATCCCCGAAGTGGACGGCATGAGCATCAAAACAGTGTTGGCATTCCTCAATTCGACCTTGTTCAACTTCTTGTATGTCAAACGTTTTGGCGACTTGAAGATATTGAAAGGTAACCTGTTGGTCTTGCCTTTCCCCCAAATCGCACCTGAGACAAACCAACGGTTGACAGCATTGGTGGATGAGGCTTTGAGGGGGGATGCTAAAGCCATTGAAAGAATTGACGAGTTGGTTTTTTCGTTATATCAACTTGATTTAGAAGAAATAAGGATAATCAAAGAGTTATGAAAATCTTAGTCACAGGCGGTGCCGGATTCATTGGCTCGCATACTTTGGTTGAGCTTTCTGCTGCGGGACATGAAACCGTGGTCATAGATAACTTGAGCAATTCCAACCGCAAGTCGTTGGAGCGCGTGGCGGAGCTGACGGGAAAGGAGATTCCTTTCTATGAAGTCGACATCCGTGACCGTGAAGGACTCAACAGTGTGATGGAGGCGCATCATTTCGATGCCTGCATTCATTTTGCCGGGCTGAAGGCCGTAGGCGAGAGCGTGGCGAAACCTTGGGAATATTACGAAAACAACATCGGCGGCACACTGACACTTCTTGATGTGATGCGCAAGCACGACTGCAAAAACATCATCTTCTCATCGTCGGCAACGGTGTATGGCGACCCGGCCATCATTCCTATTACGGAGGAATGTCCGAAGGGACATTGCACCAACCCTTACGGCCAGACCAAAAGTATGCTGGAAGAAATCATGATGGATATGCAAAAGGCTGACAACGAGTGGAATGTAGTGCTGCTGCGTTATTTCAACCCCATCGGAGCCCATCCGAGTGGTAGGATAGGGGAGAACCCCAATGGCATTCCGAACAACTTGATGCCGTACGTCACTCAAGTGGCCGTGGGCAAGCGTGAGGAGTTGGGCGTGTTTGGCAATGACTATCCCACCATTGATGGCACAGGCGTACGTGACTACATCCATGTGGTGGATTTGGCTCGTGGTCATGTGGCGGCTTTACAGGCCATCGAGAGGAAATGTGGCTGCGCTATTTACAACCTGGGTACAGGTCAAGGCTACTCGGTGTTGCAATTGGTGAAAGCTTTTGAAAAAGTCAACGGCATAAAGATTCCGTATAGCATCAAGCCCCGTAGGGCTGGCGACATTGCTACCTGTTATTCTGACCCTGCCAAGGCGGAGAAGGAACTCGGTTGGAAGGCACAATATGGTCTTGAAGAGATGTGCCGCGATGCATGGAATTGGCAGCGGAACAACCCTGATGGATATTAAACTAAGTAACTAAATAATTGAATATAAATATTATAACTATGAATTACAAACGCTCTATCATCATTACTGGCGGCGCAGGCTTTATCGGGAGCCATGTCGTACGCTTGTTTGTCAACAAATATCCCGATTACAAGATTATCAATCTTGACAAATTGACCTATGCTGGCAATCTCGCCAACTTGAAAGACATCGAGGACAAGCCGAATTACCGTTTTGTCAAGATGGACATTTGCGATTTTGATGGCATCTACAAGCTGATGCAGGAAGAGCATGTGGATGGCATTATACATCTCGCAGCCGAGAGCCACGTCGACCGCAGTATTGTAGACCCGTTCACCTTTGCCCAGACTAATGTGATGGGAACGCTTTCATTGCTGCAAGCTGCAAAATTGTACTGGGAAAGTCTGCCTGAGAAATGGGAAGGCAAGCGATTCTATCATATCAGTACTGATGAAGTTTATGGTGCACTTGAACTGACTGATCCTGAAGGCATTCAACCTCCATTCACCACCAAGGCCTCATCAGGCAAGCACCATCTGGCATACGGCAGCAAGTTTTTCACAGAGGACCTGAAATACCAACCTCACAGTCCATACAGCGCAGCAAAAGCATCAAGCGACCACTTCGTGCGTGCTTTCCATGATACATACGGTCTGCCTACTGTCGTGACCAATTGCTCCAACAACTATGGCCCTTATCAGTTCCCCGAAAAACTGATACCGTTGTTCATCAACAACATCCGTCATCGCAAGCCGTTGCCCGTCTATGGCAAAGGTGAGAATGTTCGCGATTGGCTCTTCGTGGAAGACCACGCCCGCGCTATCGACCTCATTTTCCATGAAGGCAAGATTGCCGAAACCTACAACATCGGCGGCTTCAACGAATGGAAGAATATCGACCTTATCAAGGTGCTCATCAATACGGTGGATCGCCTGCTGGGTCGTAAGGAAGGCGAGGATATGGACTTAATCACCTACGTCACCGACCGCGCTGGCCATGACTTGCGTTACGCGATAGACTCGACCAAGCTCCAGAAGGAATTGGGTTGGGAACCGTCGTTGCAGTTTGAAGAAGGAATTGAAAAGACCGTCCGCTGGTATTTGAACAATCAGGAATGGTTGGACAACGTTACTTCCGGCGACTATCAAAAGTATTACGATGATATGTATAAGAACCGCTAACTAATTAGAAACCATGTTTGTAAGCAAATACGTTTTCATCAAGAAAAGCGGCATCCGTTATGGTAGAGTCGTGAAGCCGTTTCCGTAATCGTAGACTGAGGCGACGGGAATAACCCGGACTCAGTCGAAAGAATCAGATTATGGATAACTTATTGAAAACTAAATAAATACTTACAAAAGAATCGATGGATAAAGTAACAATTATAGATTACGATCGGATTTACAAGAACTTCATTGAAGATAAATACTTGCATGACGGTCACGACGAATACTATTACCGTAACCTTCAAGTTGGCAAGCCTGGTGACACATGGCGTCATTTGCGTTCCGACGAGATTGAGCGTTTGGTGAAAAACAGCAACTCGGCTACTAACTGGGACGATATCATGGTGACCGACGAGTTCGACACCAATATGGTGCGTAACAACCACTTTTTTGGTATGGTGCGTATCGGGCGTGTGAGCAATAAGGTGCTGCAATATCACGATCTCCGTGTGCCCATCGGCATTACTGATAGTAGCATTATTTCGTGCGACATTGGCGATGACGTGGCCATCCATGATGTGCATTATATGGCCAATTATATCATCGGCGACCGCTGCATTTTGTTCAACATTCAGGAAATGTCGACCACAGACCACTCCAAGTTTGGCAATGGTACCATCAAGGAAGGCGAACCAGAAGATGTGCGTGTGTGGCTTGAAGTGATGAATGAAATAGGAAGCCGCAAAATCATGCCTTTCGATGGCATGACCACTGCGGATGCTTATCTTTGGGCTAAATACACAGACGATACCAAGCTTCAAGAACGCTTGAAAGAAATCACGCAAGCCAGCGTCGACTTCCATCGTGGCTACTATGGCACCATCGGCGAATCTTGTGTCATCAAGAACTGCTGGATTCTGAAAGATGCCAAAGTGGGACCTCACTGCTATATTAAAGGTGCAAGCAAGCTGAAGAATATCACCATCAATTCATCGGAAGAAGAGCCTTCACAAATTGGCGAGGGTGTCATTCTGGTGAACGGCGTGACCGGCTACGGCTGCCGTATCTTCTATTCGGTGGTGGCCACGCGTTTTGTTTTAGGCGACAACTGCAACTTGAAATACGGAGCACGCCTTATCCACTCAGTATTAGGCGATAATTCCACCATCTCGTGCTGCGAGGTGTTGAACAACATCATCTTCCCTTCTCATGAACAGCACCACAACAATTCGTTCCTCATTTCGGCCTGCGTGATGGGACAGAGCAACATGGCGGCAGGTGCCACCATCGGCTCGAACCACAACAGCCGCGCCACCGATGGCGAAATTGTGGCTTCACGTGGTTTTTGGCCGGGACTTTGCTCGAGCGTGAAGCACTCGTCAAAGTTCGCCTCGTTCACTTTGCTTTCGAAAGCCGACTATCCCAACGAAATGAACATCAAGCTGCCGTTCTGCCTTGTGAGCAACAATGTGACCAAAGACGAGCTGCATCTCATGCCTGCCTATTGGTGGATGTACAACATGTACGCCATTGCGCGCAACACCTCGAAATACCAAAGCAGAGACAAACGCAAGCGTAAGATTCAGAATATTGAGTTTGAGACCTTGGCTCCCGACACTATTGAGGAGACCATAGAGGCTCGTAAGCTTTTGGAGGTCTGGGTGGCACAGGCTTATCTCCGCTCGAAAGGCGAAGACCCCACGAAGTACGAATATTATGACCTTCGTGACTGTGGCAAAAACTTGCTCTATAATGAGCCTGAGACCGTAAAAACGCTTGAGGTTTTGGGAGAAGGAATCGAGAAAGGTAATCGCAAGGTGGTGGTTGACAAGGCTTTGAAAGCCTATCATGCTTACGGAGACATGATTACATATTATGCAGTGAAGACCATTTTGCAATATCTTGAGGAACATCCCGACAAGGACATGGAAACCATCGTGAACCACATGCGTGGCAAGCGACTCCGCAAATGGATTAATCTTGGTGGTCAGACTATGCCCGAGGAGTATGTTGACCAACTGCGTGCCGACATCCGTGAAGGCAAGCTCAATTCTTGGGATGAAATCCATCACCGCTACAATGAGTTATGGAAAGATTACCTGCATGAAAAGCTGCACCATGCGTATTTCGCTTTGATGTTCCTTTATAAAGACGATGCCGATGTGATGACTGAGGAAATGTGGAGAGAAAACCTTGACAAGGCAGTCCTTATCCAGCGGTACATCTGCGACCAAGTGTATATCAGCCGCAAGAAAGACTACGACAACGAAATTCGAAGCGCCACTTTCCGCAACGAGGCCGAGAAAATTGCTGTCGTGGGTCGTATCGAAGACGTCAGTTTCGTCAAACAAATCCGCAAAGAAACTAAGGAGTTTGAAGACTTAGTAAACAAGTATAAATCAGGACATTTGAATTAAGGAATAATACATAGCCAAACAAATCAAAGATTAAACAATTAAACAAATGAGAGTCATAATTGAACAAAACTACGACGCCATGTCGCGTTGGGCCGCCAATCATATTGTGGAACGCATCAATGCCTTCAAGCCCACCATTATTAAACCTTTTATTTTGGGCTTGCCTACAGGCTCTACCCCAATTGGTACCTATCGTGAATTGGTTCGTCTCCATAAGGAAGGCAAGATTTCCTTCCAGAACGTGGTCACCTTCAATATGGACGAATATGTGAAGATTCCGGAAGACCACCCTGAAAGCTATCACAGCTTCATGTGGAACAATTTCTTCAGCCATATCGACATCAAGAAGGAGAACGTGAACATCCTGAACGGTAACGCCGAAGACCTTGAGGCCGAGTGCGCCCGCTACGAAGCCAAGATCAAGAAATACAGTGGCATCGACCTCTTCATGGGCGGCATCGGCCCTGATGGTCACATCGCCTTCAACGAACCTGGCAGCAGCCTGACCTCACGTACCCGCGTGAAAACCCTCACCACCGACACTATCATCGCCAACTCGCGTTTCTTTGAGAATGATATTAATAAGGTGCCGAAGACCGCTCTTACCGTGGGTGTGGGAACCGTTATGGACAGCCGCGAGGTGATGATTCTGGCAAACGGTCACAACAAGGCTCGCGCTTTGGCCCATGCCATAGAGGGCGCCGTCAGCCAAATGTGGACCGTCAGCGTGTTGCAAATGCACCCGAAAGGCATCATCGTTTGCGACGATGCGGCCTGCGACGAAATGACCTACGGAACGGTCAAGTATTTCAAGGACATAGAAAAAAATAACCTATAATTGTGAAGAATTTTGCACTTATTGGCGTGGGGGGATACATCGCCCCACGCCATCTTAAAGCTATCAAGGATACGGGAAACAACCTCGTATCCGCTTACGACAAGAGCGATAGCGTCGGTATCATGGACAGCTATTTCCCAATGGCTGCTTTTTTCACCGAGCAGGAGCTGTTCGACCGTCATAACACCAAACTTCGCGACAGTGGCACCAACATAGACTATGTCTCTGTTTGTACGCCCAACTACTTGCATGATGCCCATACTCGTTATGGTTTGCGTCTCGGCGCCGATGTCATTTGCGAGAAGCCCATGGTGCTCAACCCATGGAACATTGATGCTTTGATAAAGGTGGAGCAGAGGCAAGGCCGTACGGCTTACACCATCTTGCAGCTGCGTTTGCATGACAAAATCAAGGCACTGAAGAAAAAAGTGGACGAAGGTCCGAAGGACAAGATTTATGATGTTGATTTGACTTATATCACTTCGCGCGGCAACTGGTATTATGCCTCTTGGAAAGGCGATGTCAACAAGAGTGGAGGCATTGCCACCAACATTGGTGTGCATTTCTATGACATGCTGAGTTGGATTTTCGGCGATGTGAAGAAAAATATTGTTCATGTGGCTTCGCATGATCGCGTGGCTGGCTATCTCGAATTGGAGAAGGCACGCGTACGTTACTTCCTCAGTATCAATGCTGACACATTGCCGCCCAATGCTGTGGAAGGGGAGAAGCGTACATTCCGAACCATCATGATTGATGGTGACGAATTTGAATTCAGTCAGGGATTTACAGAGTTGCATACCGAGAGTTATAAAGAGATTCTTGCAGGTCGAGGTTTTGGCATAGAAGAGGCACGTCGTTGCATCAACATTGTCTATGAAATTCGCAACGCAAAACCTGTAGGTCTCATCGGCGATTACCATCCTATGGCTAAGTTGCCTTTAAGCGGGCATCCATTTGGGTGGAAATAAGAGAATTAATACAATACATTAAATATATGAAAGACACAAAAATTTGTGTGATAGGCTTGGGTTATGTTGGTCTGCCACTTGCCCGCCTGTTTTCAACGAAGTTTGAGACTATCGGCTTCGACATGAATCAATCCCGCGTGGATGCCCTGATGACGGGTCATGATGCCACCCTTGAAGTGAGCGATGAATTGCTTCAGGACGCCATCAAAAACCACGGTTTCCGTTGCACCACTAATCTTGACGAGATTCGCAAATGCAATTTCTACGTCGTGGCGGTGCCCACCCCCGTCGATGAAAACAACCGTCCCGACTTGAGGCCTCTTTGGGGTGCAAGTGAGGCCGTTGGCAAAGTCATTTCAAAAGGCGACGTGGTGGTCTATGAATCGACGGTTTATCCTGGAGTGACAGAGGAGGAATGTCTTCCCGTAGTGGAAAAAGTAAGCGGTTTGAAGTTCAACGTTGACTTCTATGCTGGCTATAGCCCTGAGCGCATCAATCCAGGCGACAAGCAGCACACGGTGGAGAAAATCAAGAAAGTCACCTCAGGAAGCACTCCAGAGATTGCCGATTATGTCGACAGCGTCTACAACAGCGTCCTTGTCAACGGAACGCATAAAGCCCCGAGTATCAAGGTGGCCGAGGCTTCCAAGATTATTGAAAATTCGCAGCGTGATGTCAATATTGCCTTTATGAATGAGTTGGCTAAAATATTCAACGCCATGGGCATAGATACGCACGATGTCATTGAAGCTGCTTCGTCGAAGTGGAATTTCATCAAACTCAGCCCTGGCCTTGTCGGTGGACACTGCATCTCGGTCGACCCGTACTATCTCATCCAAAAGGCGCAGGTTTATGGTGTTTGGCCACGTGTGATGATTAATGCACGTCGCTTGAACGACGGCATGGGTGCTTATGTGGCCAACCAGACCATCAAGTGCATGAACAAGAAGGGTGTGATGGTAAAGGATGCGAAAGTTCTTATCCTTGGTGTCACCTTTAAGGAAAACTGTCCCGACATTCGCAATACCAAGGTGGTTGACATTTACAATACGTTGAGAGAATATTCCTCAAACATCACTGTTTATGATCCTTGGGCCAATGCTGAGCATGTGAAGCATGAATATGGAATTTCGGTGACTAATGAAATGCCTCAAGGACAGTTCGATGCCGTCATTCTCGCTGTGGCTCACAAGGAATTTCTTGAAATGGATGTAAAAGCCTTTGCCAAGGAAAATGGTGTTATTTTCGATGTGAAAGGCATCCTTCCAAGGGCGATTGTTGACGGAAGATTATAACAACAATTGATTGTTAGAAAACCAACCGACCGAATATGAATATCGCCATTGCAGGTACGGGTTATGTGGGCTTGAGCATAGCTATTTTATTGGCACAACACAATCACGTTACTGCTGTAGATGTGATTCCTGAAAAAGTGGATCTCATCAACAATCGCAAATCGCCGATTCAGGACGAATATATTGAGAAATATCTTGCAGAGAAGGAACTTGACCTGACGGCCACTCTTGATGGAGCAGCAGCATACAAAGACGCTGATTTCGTTGTCATCGCTGCCCCCACCAACTACGACCCGCAGAAGAATTTCTTCGACACCTCGCACGTGGAAGAAGTCATCGACCTCGTTTTGAGTGTCAATCCCGATGCGGTGATGGTCATCAAGAGCACTATACCTGTGGGCTATACACGAAGCCTTTATTTGAATTATGCAGCTCGTGGTGTGAAGAAGTTCAACCTGCTTTTCTCGCCTGAGTTTTTACGCGAAAGCAAGGCTCTCTACGACAACCTTTATCCGAGCCGCATCATCGTGGGCTATCCCAAAGAAATCAAAGGCCGTGATGAAGAAAACGAGGCGATTTTAAGGATGGCGAGCGTTGACCTTGAAGAAAAAGCACATCAGTTTGCTGCACTCCTGAAGCAAGGAGCTTTAAAGGAGGATGTGCCTGTTTTGTTCATGAGTATGAAAGAGGCCGAGGCAGTGAAGCTCTTCGCGAACACCTACCTTGCCTTGCGTGTGAGTTATTTCAATGAATTGGACACTTACGCTGAGGTAAAAGGTCTTGATACCCAGTCTATTATTGAGGGTGTTTGTTTGGATCCTCGCATTGGAAGCCACTACAACAATCCTTCGTTTGGTTACGGTGGCTATTGTTTGCCCAAGGACACCAAACAGCTTTTGGCCAACTACGCTGATGTGCCGCAGAACATGATGAGTGCCATTGTGGAGAGCAATCGCACCCGCAAGGATTTCATCGCCGACCAGGTGTTGAAAAAAGCGGGCTATTACGATTATTTTGACCAAGGGCAATACAATGCGGCACAAGAACGCCACTGCGTTATCGGTGTCTACCGACTGACAATGAAGTCGAATAGCGACAATTTCCGCCAATCGAGTATTCAAGGTGTGATGAAGCGTGTCAAGGCAAAGGGAGCCGAGGTCATCATTTATGAGCCGACATTGCTCGACGGCACGACCTTCTTTGGCTCATTGGTGGTCAATGACTTGGCGAAGTTCAAGGCGGTGAGTCACGCTATCATTGCCAACCGTTATGACAATAGCCTTGACGACGTGAAGGAAAAAGTCTACACACGAGACATCTATAAAAGAGATTAATGTTCAACAAAACCGACCCTTCTTTTTTCGACGGCGAATGGAACTTCGAGAAAACCGAACGTGCCGTCATCGGTTTGTGCAAAATCCTCAACCGTTACGCCCACAAGCTGACGTTGGATGATTTGCGGAACGACCCACGTTGCTCAAGGATTCCCGACCTCAGTTTGGACCGCATTCAAGAAGTCATTGATGATGTGGAAGCCAAGCTGCAACGTGGAATACAACCGATTGAGAATGAGGTTATTTACAATACGGGGCCGCATCACGACGACATCATGTTGGGCATCATGCCTTTCATTAACCATCAGTTACGGTCGCCGCTGAATCAGGTGCATTTTGCCATCATGACCTCGGGTTATCATTCCGTCACCAATGAGTTTTTGTTGGAGGCCTTGCAAGACACATTGAACTACCTGCATCAGGGGCGCATCCAGATGGTGCTTTATCCCGACTTTTTCGAAAGCGGATATCGCTTCAAGCAAGTGAAGGACATATACCATTATCTTGACAATGTGGCTCGTAGAGATCCTGACGAAATGCGACGCGGTTTCTGTCACCGCATTTTGCGCGATGCCGTGGGACTGTGGCAGCTAAAGAGCATGGACGACATCGAGACACGGTTCAAAATGGAGATTGAGAATCTTGGAAAAGGTCAAGAGAATAGTCCTGAAATACAGAAACTAAAGGGTCAAATCCGTGAGTTTGAGGAAGAATTGGTTTGGGCTTACGCGGGTACGTCATTGAGTCATATTCACCATCTGAGACTTGGATTTTACAGCCATAGCGAGGATTTCCCGAACCGCGAGCGTGACATTGATCCTATCCTCAACCAACTGCGTGAGTTAAAGCCTACCATCATCACCGTGGCCATTGACTCGGAGGGTTTGGGGCCCAATACTCACTATAAAGTCATGCAGTCCATCGCCGAAGCTATCAGGCTTTGGAACGAGGAAGAAGACCTTAACAATCTGAAAATCATCGGCTACCGAAATGTTTGGTCGACCTTCCATCCATCAGAGGCGAATTTATATGTGCCAGTGTCACTCAATGCATTCGCTGTTTTTGAAAAGGCTTTCAAAGACAGCTACCTTACGCAAGTCAAGGCAGAGTTCCCTAATCCCGATTTCGATGGGCCTTTCAGTGAGTTGGCCGCAAGCATTTGGGTCAAGCAGTTGAAAGACATACAATTAGTTTTAGGGAAGAATTACTTCTACGAGAACAATCACCCGCTTGTTCGTGCTACCCACGGCTTGATTTTCTTGAAATGTATGAATGTTGGGCAGTTTGTCTCGATGGCGGATGAAATGAAAAGCAAAATGTAAGGTGGTATGGAGTTTTTTGCTGCTCATTGGCTCGACATCACCACCACTGCATTAGGACTGGCTTACATCCTATTGGAGTACAAGGCCAGCGTTTGGATGTGGGTCGTAGGTTTTTTCATGCAGTCGTTGGGCATCGTATTGTACTATCAGAAAGGTCTTTACGCCGACTGCGGCATGGAGTTTTATTATTTGGCCATGACCGTTTATGGCTTCGTTGCTTGGATGCGTCACAAACAGAAAACCGCCGACCTGCCCATACGTCACATGCCTAAGAAGCTGGCGTTGGCCTGGTTGGGTCTCGCCGCTGCGATTTGGGCGGCCATTTATTTCCTTTTGTCAAGGTTCACCAATTCCAACGTCCCTGTGGCCGATGCCTTCACTACCGCCTTGAGCATTGTGGGCATTTGGGCATTGGCTCGCAAATACCTTGAGCAGTGGTTTGTTTGGATTGTCGTTGATGTGGTGACGTGTGCGCTGTATTTTTATAAAGATATTCCCTTCAAGGCAGGACTCTATGCCTTGTATGTCATCATTGCCGTGTTTGGCTACCTCAAGTGGCGGCGGATGATGGAAACCAACTGAATGACAATAGTTTATTCGACGAAAGAAACATGAGGGCGACCATGAGGCCGCCCTTCTTTGTTTATTGTTGTTCCTTGGCCTTTTCAAGCGGTGACAAATCGCTGACCCAAATTTCGGTGACATTGTGCCGCTGGCCTTTGTCGTCGGTCCATTCGTTGTTGTGCAGGCTCCCGTTGATGGCAAGTAGCGAGCCTTTCTTTACATTCCGATAGATACGGTCGGCCATGTTGCCCCATGCCACCACTGGGAACCATTGCGTGTTGTCGACCCATTCTCCATTGGCGTTCTTGCGTCTTTCGTTGACGGCGATACGGAAACTTGCTTTCTTGTTGTTGTTGAAGTTTTTGATTTCAGGCTCTGCACCTGGGCGGCCAATCAGCGTGACCGAATTTCTCATTGTACTCATGGTTGTGTGTGTTTGATGATTAATAATATGTTTTGAATTGTCGTGTCGCTCCTTTCGGTTTGACGATGCAAAGTAACAACACTTGTCAAGACTAAGCCGTTGATTAAACGTTTGTAGTCGACAGTAATCGTTTGTTGTCGTTTGCTGTCGGATAAATCGCTGTATATCTATGATTTAAAAACAATTCAACAAATCAACATTATTTAATTCAACATTTTACTATCTTTGTGCCGTCGTAAATCGAAACAAACAACAAAACTATCTTAATATGAAAAAAGTATTCTCAGCAATCGTGGCTTTGGCTCTCGTTTTCTGCTTCGGAAAAGCCAATGCCTGCACCAATTTCCTCATTACTAAAGGCGCCTCAACTGACGGCTCCTGCATGATTTCCTACGCTGCCGACAGCCATGTGCTTTATGGCGAGTTGTATCACTATCCTGCTGCCGACTGGCCGGCAGGTGCTATGCGCGATGTGTACGACTGGGACGGCGGCATGTATCGTGGCCAAATCCCCGAGGTGGCGCACACCTATAATGTGGTCGGCAACATGAACGAATGGCAATTGGCCATTGGCGAAACGACTTACGGTGGCCTCGAAAGCCTCTGGGAAGGCCCTGGCATCATCGACTACGGCAGCTTGATTTACATCACCTTGCAACGCGCCAAGACCGCCCGCGAAGCCATCAAGTGCATGGGCGAATTGGTGGCCAACTATGGCTACGTCAGTGAGGGCGAGTCGTTCTCGATTTGCGACACCGAAGAGGTTTGGATTCTCGAAATGATTGGCAAGGGAAAGCAAGAAAAGGGTGCTGTTTGGGTGGCCCGCCGCATTCCTGACGGCTATGTGAGTGGTCACGCCAACCAAGCCCGCATCACCACTTTCCCCTTGGCGAAGAAAAACAAGACCAGCATCACTTTCAAGCAAATCGACAAGCTGTTTAAGGACACGAACATCGACTGCGTTTATGCCGACGATGTCATCAGCTTTGCCAAAGAGATGAAACTTTACGACGGTCCCGATGAGAAGTTCTCGTTCTCAGATGTTTACAATCCTGTTGACTTCAGCGGTGCCCGCTTCTGCGATCTCCGTGTGTGGGCCATGTTCAACAAGGTGACCGACAACATGAAGGACTATTGGGGCTATGCCACGGGTCGCGACATCAAGCGCGTGCAGCCCTTCACCGCCGGCATGTGCCAAACGCCCGACAATTTCCCCACCAACCGTATGCCCCTTTGGGTGCTGCCCAACAAGAAAGTCAGCGTGCTTGACATGATGGACTTCATGCGCGACCACCTCGAAGGCACTGAACTCGATATGTCGCAAGATGTGGGCGCAGGCCCGTTCCACTGCCCTTACCGTTGGCGTCCGATGCAGTTTGAGGTGAACGGACAGGAATACGTTCACGAGCGCACCACCGCCACCCAGCAGACTGGTTTCTCGTTTGTTGCCCAAAGCCGTGGCAACCAGCAATATGGCATCATTTGGTTCGGTGTCGACGATGCCGACAACTGCGTCTATTGCCCGATGTACACCTGCATGACCGAAGTCCCCGAGTGCTTCCGCGAAGGCAACGGCTCGATGACAGAATGGTCGGAGACTTCCGCTTTCTGGACCTTCAACCAAATGAGCAATTGGGCCTACACCAAGTACAATTACATCCACCCCGAAATCCACAAACGCCAGCGCGAAATGGAAGAGAGCTGGGTGAACAAGGCCGTTCCCGAACTCGATAAGCGCGTATTTGCCATCAAGGGCAAAGAGGCACAAGTGAAGGAATTGACGCAATTCTCATGCAACCAAGCCAATAAGATGACCCAATCGTGGAAAAGGTTCTACCACGACTTGTTCATGAAATACATGGACGGCAACCTGAACACGCCTGGCGAGCCCGTGAAGGGACAGAAATATGTGCCCATCAACAGCAAGCACCCCAAATACAGCGACGAGTATTACCAAATCCTCATCGAGAAGACAGGCGACAAGTATAAGGCTTATTGATGTAAGCACTACAAGCAATGAGAGCACAACGAGCAATTGTCACAACCTTATTGTTGGCTTTGTTGCAGGTTTGCAACTTGTCTTTGGCACAAGAGGCAGAGCCTAACTACTTAAGGTATTACCACTTAAGTTACTTCAATCGTGAGTTTTTCATAAAAGCTTACGATACAGGAACGTGTGTAATGGAGCTTTCCAATGGCAAAATGGTGAAATCCAAGAGTCATACCGAGCCAACTGGCGACATGATGATTTTTGTACAAATGCCCACTATTGGAAACTCTGAAAACGCATCAATTCTGTTGAACAATGAGGAGTTGGGATATTTTGTGTCGTTTCTGAAACGCATGAAAAACACATACGTGAAATGGTTGGAAAGGGATACAAAAGGCAAAGAAAGGAAGATGAGGAATGATTTGGAGTTTGAATCTCACATGATGCCAATTTCATGGGACAATCCGACGAGGTGGACCAGTTTCGATAAGTTGAAATCTAAGTTTGAATTTGACGAAAACGGACAACTATTAATCAGTATCAGAAAAAAGGTAATCGCTTTTGAGGATAGAAATGTCAGTGAAATCATACATTGTGTTTTCAGTAGTGTTGAAGAAATTGACAATTTGATCGATATGCTCGATCTGCAAAAGATGATAGGGGAGCAACACGCCCCGATGGACGCGCATCAATAACTAAATTGCATTTATTAAACAAACAATCCATAATTCTATGACAAACCCAGAAGAAAAAGTAACGGAAAAGAAGTCGCTCAATTTCATTGAAGCGAAAGTGGAAGAAGACCTCGCCAACGGCAAGAATGGCGGACGTGTGCAGACGCGCTTCCCCCCAGAGCCGAACGGTTACCTTCACATTGGCCACGCCAAGGCCATCTGCCTTGACTTCGGCATTGCCGCGCAACACGGCGGCGTGTGCAACCTGCGCTTCGACGACACCAATCCCACCAAGGAGAATATGGAATACGTCGATGCCATCAAAGAGGATATCCAATGGCTTGGCTACCAGTGGGGTAACGAATACTACGCCTCCGATTACTTCCAGCAACTCTGGGATTTCGCCATAGAATTAATCAAAAGAGGCAAGGCCTACATCGACGAGCAAAGTTCGGAAGAAATTGCTGCACAAAAGGGAACACCCACGCAACCTGGCGTGGAAAGCCCTTACCGCAACCGCCCGATTGAAGAATCATTGGACTTGTTCAACAAAATGAACAACGGCGAAATCGGCGAAGGCAAGATGGTGCTTCGTGCCAAGATTGACATGGCCAACCCGAACATGCACTTCCGCGACCCGATTATCTATCGCGTTGTCGACACGCCACACCATCGCACGGGTACCAAGTGGCACGCCTACCCGATGTATGACTTCGCCCACGGGCAAAGCGACTACTTCGAGGGCGTCACACACTCGCTCTGTACTTTGGAGTTTGTAGTACACCGTCCGCTCTATGATTTGTTCGTTGATTGGCTGAAAGAAATCCGTGGCGAGGGTGACAACATGGACGACAATCGTCCGCGCCAAACCGAGTTTAACAAGCTGAACCTCAACTATATCCTTTTGAGCAAGCGCAATCTGCTCGTTTTGGTGAACGAAGGCCTCGTGAGCGGCTGGGACGACCCGCGTATGCCCACGATTTGCGGTTTCCGTCGCCGTGGCTACACGCCGGGCGGCATCCACAAGTTCATCGACAAGATTGGCTATACCACTTACGATGCTTTGAACGACTTCGCCCTGATGGAGAGCGCGATCCGTGAAGACCTCAACGCCACTGCTACCCGTGTGGCCGCTGTGGTCAATCCGGTGAAGTTGGTCATCACCAACTATCCCGAAGGGCAGATTGAGGAAATGGAAGCCATCAACAACCCCGAGGATGAGAGCGCAGGCAGCCATAAGATTGCCTTCAGCCGCGAGTTGTGGATTGAAAAAGAGGACTTTATGGAAGATGCGCCGAAGAAATACTTCCGCATGACCCCTGGCAACGAAGTGCGCCTGAAGAACGCCTACATCGTGAAATGCACGGGCTGCAAGAAGGACGAAAACGGCGAGGTCGTCGAAGTCTATGCCGAATACGACCCCGATACGAAGAGCGGCCTGCCCGGCGCCAACCGCAAGGTGAAGGGCACCATCCACTGGGTGAGTTGCGAGCGTTGTCTCGAAGCCGAGGTGCGCATGTACGACCGCCTCTGGAAGGTGGAGAACCCGCGCGACGAACTGGCCCGCCTGCAAAACGAAGGCAAGACCTCATTGGAAGCCATGAAGGAGATGATGAACCCCAATTCGCTTGAGGTGCGCCCCGTGTGCTATGTGGAGGAATTCTTGGCCGATGCCAAGCCGCTTGACCATTTCCAATTCCAGCGCATTGGCTATTTCACCGTCGACAAGGACAGCACGGCGAATCATTTGGTCTTCAACCGCACCGTGGCGTTAAAGGACACATGGGCTAAGACAATGTAATTTGTAATCATCTTGAATTCATTGTTTTGTGGAGGCGGTGTGCACTCCGCCTCCACGGTTTTTTACTCTTCAAGACTGTCCATCTAAAATTTCCGCAGATGCAGAAATTGTGAAAATCTTCATCCCATTGAAGATTTTCAATCGAATTTCTTCATTTCATTGAAGATTTTAAAGTTTTTCTGTACAGAAATCCACAAAATTGGAGCGGGTAACCACCGTAAAGGGCACTTCGGGATATAGTTCCTTAAAGGAAGCAGGCACTTTCGGGTTCTTGCTGCCCCATTTGAACTCAAAGGCTATTACTTCGCCGTTGCGTTCTTCAATCAAATCAATTTCTTGCCCTGAATAGGTGCGCCAGAAATAATAATCCGCCCGATGATGCAGGTTGTCATTCATCTTTATACGTTCCGAGATCAGTAAATTCTCCCAAAGTGCGCCAACATCCTGCCTTAATGCCAGCGGACGGAAGTCGCCGATGATGGCATTGCGGATACCGTTGTCGTAGAAATACCATTTGCCCGCCTTGCTGACCTCCTTTCTCGGATTGTTAGAAAAGGCCGGAAGCCGGTAAATGACAAAGGTCTTTGTCAGCAAATCCAAGTATTTCTCAACGGTGTTGCGGCTCAACGCCAACTGCCGCCCCAATTCTTCATACGACACTTCGCTGCCCATTTGAAAGGCCACCAACCGAAGCAAATTGAACATCTTTCCAGAGTTTTTGATGCCGTCCAAGGTGAGAATGTCTTTCAGCAGATACGACTGTGCCAACTCCGAAAGATAGACTTGCTTGTGCTCGAAATCCGGAATGGAAAGCAGTTCGGGATAACCGCCGTAAACAAGGTGCTCGTCCAAATCGAGCAGCAGTTGCGCCACTGGCTGTTGCGAAAGCAACTCGCCCACCGACAAAGAGGAAAGACGGAAAGTGGTGGAACGCCCCACCAAAGGCTCACCCGTCTGGTTGCGCAAATCGAAAGAAGAAGAACCCGAAACCAACACACGGATACCTTCCACCTCGTCCACAATGAGTTTCAGAATCTTGCCAATGTCAGGGATACTTTGCGCCTCGTCAATGACGAGCAAGTCTGTTCCGCTCAAAAGTTGGCGATAATGTGAGGCAGTTCGTGTGCTAAACATCTCTTCTGTCGAGGCATCTTCTCCATTCAGAAAAAGAACCTTGCCTTTGAATTGCTCAATCAATTGCTTGATTAACACTGTTTTACCAACTCTTCTTGCTCCAAACACCAGCATCACCTTGTTCGGTTGCATGGAAGTCCCAATCATTTCTTTCAAAGCTCTTTGTATCATGGTCTGATTGTTTTTACTCCGCAAAAATACAAAAATCTTCATTCAATTGAAGATTTTCAATCGAATTTCTTCATTTCATTGAAGATTTTCAAAATCTAATACGTTTTTTATCATAAAACCATCATCTTTTTATGACGAAATCATAAAACTTGTACTTTTGTGAAATGAACAAATAAAATCTCCTCATGAACCTCTTCCAACTCTTCAAAAACGTCAGCCCTTTTGTCAAGCCGTACAAATGGCTGGTTTTCATCACGTTGATACTGACTCTTATAGGCTCCTTGATGGCGCAGGTGAACGCCATTGTGCTCGACTGGACAGTCGATGAGGTGAATGGCCTCGTCACAGCAGGGGAGAAGTGGGGACAGCGGGCGATGCACATCGTCATCCTCATCTCGTCGGTGCTGCTCGGAAAGGAAATCCTCTCGGCCATCATCACCTACGCGCAAAACTACTATGGCGAGCGGATGCGCATCTTCGTCAGCCGCGACCTGGCTCAAAGCGTCATCGAGAAGGTGCTGACCTTCAAGATGGCCTTCTTCAACTCGGGCGACAACGCCACAGGCAAGCTCCAAGCCCGTATTGACCAGGGTGTCAGTTCGTTATCGCGCACGGTGCAGAACTTTTTCATCGATTTGCTGCCGCTGTTCACGAGCGCACTTTTGGCTTTGATTCTGATGTTCGCGGCCAATGTCTATGTCGGGTTGGTGGCCTTGGCCATCGTGCCGGTTTACTTTTGGATTACCGTCCGCCAAGCGCGAAGGCTGAAAGGCTGGCGCCGCGAGATGCGCAACCACTTGGAAACCAAGAGCCAAGGCATCAAAAACATCATCGACTCGATCAACGTCATCAAGAGTTTCAACCGCGAGCAAATTGAAGGCCAAAAGCAACTCGACATCCAGAATCAAGTGACTGAAAACCAGATGAAAACCCGCCGCGTGGCGTTTTATTACAACGGCGTAAAGAGTTTCGTGAAGCAGGTCGGCACAGTGTTGGTCATCATCCTCACCGCCTACTTGGTGCTGAAAGGCTATCCGGGCATGACCATCGGTAAAATCATGTACCATGTGATGCTGTTCAGCAACGTCATCGCGCCCATCACGCAGTTGCAGCGCATCTTCGACGACGTGAACGACGCGCTGATTTACGCCGAAGGATTTTTCAGCATCCTCGACTCCGAAAAAGACATCGAGCCTTCGGGGAATTACCGCCCCGAAAAGATTCATGGCAAGTTTGAGCTGAAAAACGTGGATTTCACCTATCCCAATGGCAACCAAGCCCTTTACGACATCAATATGACCATCGAGCCGAACAAAATCACGGCTTTGGTTGGACTTTCGGGCGCGGGCAAGAGCACCATCGTCAATCTGTTGGACAAGTTCTACGAGCCGCAAGTGGGTACCATCACTTTGGACGGCATCGACCTGCGCGAGTACGACACCCAATTCCTGCGCGAAAACATCGGCCTCGTGCTGCAAAAGAATCACATTTTTGACGGCACAATCGAGGAAAACATCCTCTACGGCAACCCCAATGCCACTCATGAGGAAGTCGTTGAAGCCGCCAAGAAGTCATACATCTACGACCAAATCATGGCCCTGCCGAAGCAGTTCGAGAACAAGGCCAGCGACCTTTCGGGCGGCCAGCAGCAACGCATCGCCATCGCGCGAATGTTCCTCAAAAACCCGCCCATCATCTTCCTCGACGAACCCACCGCCAGCCTCGATGCCATCGCCACCGAGCAAATCAAGAACAGCCTCGACGCCATCAAGAAAGACCGCACCGTCATCATCATCTCGCACAGCATTTCGCAAATCATTGACAGCGATATGGTTTACGCGCTCAAGACAGGTCATGTGGAAGAGTCGGGCGACCCTGATGAAATCTATAAGAAAGGCGGCATCTACAAGGACATCATCGATGCCTCGGCGCGGAGTTTGAACATTGAGAAGATTGCACGGACAATTGAGGAAAAATGAGGCCATCATAAACAGCAAAACATCTGAAAGACATGAAAATAGAATTACCGCAAAACATTGAATTAAAAAAACATACCGGTTTTTGGAAACAGATAGGTATGATTATCATCGGTACCACCATTTCTTTGGTACTTACCATTGGAACAAGTGTGATGCTTGAACGCAAAGAGCGGGCCAGCGACCGCAGGCTTTCGGCTCTTATGGTAATGGGCACCATAGAGGACTTTGCAAACGGCATTGATCAGATTGTTGAAAATCAACGGCGTTGTGACTCGCTTTGCGCATGGCTCCTCAGTGTGCCCGTCGACGAGCTCGAGCTGATGCCAAAAGAAACGCTGATGGATTTGGTGTATGATGCCGTGAGCAACAGCTTTGTATCGTTCGACAAAGCCGCCGAAAACATTTTTTCTAACAATCTTGAAACTTGGAAAAACCTGGGTAATTTCCAGTTTATAAACAATGTAGGTGATTGTTTTACACGAATGCACAACATTGAGGATTATTGGAACAACAGGGTGAAAGAGGAGGAGAAACTCTTCGATGATATCAGTGGGCATCCAGAGCAATATCCTGGAAAATATATTTGCACAAAATGGTTGCGAAACACCAATGTGCGCCAAGCGATGGTAATGAAGCACAACTGGCTCTGCTGGCTGCATTATCAGGCAGAACTCATGCGCTACACCAACAAGCAGAATATGAGTGTGATAGGCATTTCAGAAAAGGAATTGAAGAAGTTTATGGAGGAATATCATAAGGAAATCGTCATTGAGGAGCAGGCTCCTGTCAGTGATGATTTCTACACTCCAACGCTCAAGCCGGAAGACCTTTACACCTTGGATGTCTATAAAAAACAGCTTGATAGCTTGAAAGCGAGTCAAGAATAATAAATGATTTGCAATTTTCTCCTACATTTTTCTCAACCAATCCAAAAAACTACTATTTTAGCCGATTGTTTTTAGAAGGGATTTTTGTCCCGCGTCTCGCGTCCCGAAGTCCCGTGTCAAATAAAAAATCTTGAATTTGAAATCTAACGAAATATGAGCACCAACTTCGACCCACGCGCCAACTACGAGCTGACCAAGCAACAGGCCAGCTACGTCGAGCGCAAGAAAGCCACACAAGAAGACTATGACCGCATAGGCTTCATGTCGGGACTGGAAGTGCACCAACAGATTAAGACGAAAGAAAAACTGTTTTGCCACTGTCCCGCCGGACAATTCAACAAGTTTGACGACTACGATGCCGAACTCATCCGCCACATGCGCCCAACCCTCTCGGAATTAGGCGAATATGACGGCACGGCCTTGATGGAGTTCAAGACGAAGAAGGAAATCGTCTACCGCATCAAGAACGGCACCGCCTGCACCTACGACGTGGACGACACCCCGCCGTTCCCCATCAACCGCGAGGCCTTGCACAACGCCATCATCATCGCCCTGCGCTCCAACCTGAACATCGTGGGCGAAGTACACATCACCCGCAAACAATACCTCGACGGCTCCATCCCGACGGGCTTCCAGCGCACCGCCATCATCGGTGTTGAAGGCCTGCTGAAACTGCCGAAAAAGGACATCCGCCTGATACAGTTGAGCATTGAGGAAGATGCTTGCCGCGAAATCAGCGACATTGGCCACCGCCGTATCTATCAGACCGACCGCCTCGGCGTGCCGTTGATCGAGACCGTCACCTATCCCGACTGCAAAAATCCTGACGAACTGAAGGAAACTTGCGAATACATCCGTTTCCTTGGTCGCTCGACGGGTTTGGTCCGCACGGGCATGGGCGCAGGCCGCCAAGATGTGAACGTGAGCTGCACGGGTGGCACTCGCATTGAATTGAAAGGTGTGCAACACGCCAAGTGGATTCCCGAACTCTCTCATAATGAGTGCTTCCGTCAGTGGTCGTTAGTTCAGTTGCAAGAAAGGCTGAATCGCGAAATCGGCAAGGAAGGCTGGAAAGTGGAAGTGGCCGATGTTTCGTTCCCGACCGACTATCTGCCCATCTTGGACAACAAGGCCAAAGGCGGCGCACTGAAACTCGTCAAGTTGCCGAAGTTCCGTGGCGTTTTGTCGCATTTCACCCAACCCGGCAAGATGTTTGCCGACGAAATCGCCGACCGCCTGAAGGTCATCGCCTGCCTCGAGCGTCCCAACATGCTCCACGACGAGATGTTGGAACCCGTTTTGAGCCATTCGCAGTGGCACAAATTAGCCAAGCGCATCCACGCCACCGACGAAGACGCCCTCATCCTCGTTTGGGGACCGCAAAACGACATGCCCACCGCCATCGAAACCATCGAAGAACGTTGCCTCATGGCCTTTGATGGCGTTCCGAAAGAAACCCGTAAGGCCATCTGCAACGGCATCACCATCTTTGAGCGCGTGTTGCCCGGTGCCGACCGTATGTATCCCGACACCGACTCGGCTCCCATCCCGCTCGACCCGGCCTTCATCAAGGCTTTGCGCGCTGAACTTCCCACCGAAATCATCGACCGCTACTACAAACTCAAGGAGTGGAACGTGCCGGAAGATTGCTTCCGTTACATCTTCGCAAAGAACTGGTTCCCCGTCATGGCTGAAATCGTCGAAAAACTCGGCGTTGACGGTCGCACGGTGGGTCGTTTTGTCGGCATGAGGCTGAAGCATTTGCTGGGCAAGAACCCCGCCTCGAAGTTCAACGACAACACCTTATATAATATGTTCGCTTTCCTGAAGGAGCAAGGTTTGGACAGCCGCTTGGCCTGGAACATGGCTCCCGCCTTGGTGGACGACACTTCTCTGCCGATGGAGCAGGTTTTGGAAAAGATCGGCTTCAAGCGTTTCGCGAAAGACGACCTTTTGACCAAGCTCGACAACCTTTGCGCCGGTTTTGCGCCGAAGAAGAAGTCCTGCACCGACCTCGACCGCCAGAACTGGATTATGGGTCAGATGAAGGAAGCGATGGGCAACATCGAAATGAAAGAATTGGCTAACAACATCAAATAAAGAAGAACATGGCTGAAGATTTTTTCCAAGGAT
>ONKQ01000034.1 GCA_900318465.1 uncultured Bacteroidales bacterium | reverse complement strand
CCAACAAACTCGTCAAGCAGGCTTTCGCCATACTAAAAAGTGGCCGACCTTTTGACGAAAACCACGTCAGCGAAAAAAAAGTTCAAAAATCACTTGCATATTAACACAGTTCTTTGCGAGGCACGAAGCAATCCAGATAAATAACATGCTCCCTGGATTGCTTCGTCGTTCCTCCTCGCAATGACGCGAAGCGACACGGCGCAAAGCGGCCGAACAAATACACCTCGAAAAAGTTGCCAGACGGGGCTGGGTAGCGCACTCCGTGCGCGCCCCGCCTGACAACTTTTTTGCCCGTATTGCCCGTGACGGAACAAACAAAGGTTAGTTCTGAGAAGCAGAACGCACGGGACGCACACTGTGACCGTAGCTGCGGTAGCCGTTGAGCATGCCGTACTCGCCCGAATCGAAGTTGAGCCCCCACGCGCCGTACGGGTTGCCCGTGTAGAGCGAACTCGACCAGCAGTCGCCGCCGATGCCTGCGTAGTAGAGGCTGCTACCGCCGCGGTAGCCAGCGGCGGGCAGGAAGAGACTGTTGCCGTTCGAGGCGGTGAAGAGTCGTCCATTCACGCCGTTCTGGGTCGTCCAAGTATGGGTCGTGTTGTTATAGAGTTCCTGCCATTCCTCCTTGGTGGGCATACGCCAGTCACTGCCCCAATTGGCCGTGGCCGCGTCGTCTTCGGGCAACAAGGTGGTCAGGTTGTCGGTGAAGCCGTTGTAGCCGTAGCTGGAGTTGGTGCAGTATTTGGTCAACGTGTTGTAGCTGCCGTTGCAGTACTGGTAGGTGCTCCAGTTGTAGGTGTCCTTGGGCTGGGTCTCACCCCAGGCGAAGTAATCGCCGTAGTCCTCGGGGTTGTCGGCACCCACGTTGCAGGTGGCCCACAAAAGGCCGCTCGGCAGGCCAAGGTCGACGTAGTCGTAATCATATTCATCATTTGTTGTGGTGAAATTGAGTTGGTTGCCATATACAGTGACAAAGCTGTTGGTGGCGTAGGCACGCACATAATAGGTAGTGCTCATAGTCAGACCTGTCATGTTACTGGAGAAAGAGCCTGCTCCACTGCCATTGGTAGTATGAGAGTTAGCAAGAGTCGGGCTCGGTGAGGTGCTCCAACATACGCCTCGTGCAGTAACAGCCAATCCTCCATCGTCAGTAATGTTGCCTCCGCTGGTAGCTACTGTACCTAGAATGTTTGTAACCTCTGCAGTAGTCACGGTCGGAATGCCATTCCGCGTGGTGAAACTTACCTGCTCACCATAGCCTGTGCCAGCTGAGGTGGTCGCATACGCACGCACATAATTAGGTAGTGCTAACCTCCAAGTTGGTAATGCTGCTGGTAAAGCCGCCCGTTCCCGTGCCGTTGGAGGTATGGCTGTCGCTCACGGTCGGGTTGGGGCTTGTGCTCCAGCATACACCTCTTGCCGTAACACTCAAGCCTCCATCGTCCGTAATGTTGCCGCCACTTGTGGCACTTATCGCAGTAATGCTTGTGATGCTGTCCGTTGTCAAGGTGGGAATGCCGTCGCGAGTGGTGAAGGATTGTTGTTCGCCGTACACCGTCCCGCTGGGCGTAACCGCGTATGCACGGACATAATAGGTGGTACTCCAGTTCAGCCCTGTCATCGTCGCAGAGAAGCTGCCCTCACCGCTCCCCTCTTCCAGATAGCTGTCATTCGAGGTCGGTGTCTCATGCGTGGCCCAACAAAGGCCTTTCACGAGGATGTAGGTGCCATCATTGGTGGTCACCTCACCGCCCCCTATAGCCGAGATGGCGGTAATGAACTGAGGCGTGTCGGTGGTCACCACAACCTGCTGGGATGGCTGCTGCGCATTAAACGTCAAAAAGACGGGCACATTGCGGCTCGAGTAGTAGTGGTAGCCGTATCCCGGGTAGAATTCCGAGATGCTGCCCCTCCAATGGCCGTCACTCCTAAAAGAGGCGGCACCCCACCGCGACTTTATCATGTCGCCCACCGCAGGAGTGAAGGAGCCCAACGCCGTCTCAAAGTCTAACGTGTCTGTCGTGGGAATGCTTATCCAGGTGTAGCCCGGCATCAGCACGATGGTCACTTCCTGGGCCTTAAGGCCCGAGCCTGCCGCCAGCATCGCGGCTACGCAGGCAATCATCATTAATACTTTCTTTTTCATAGCGGTTAATATAAGTTCATAAGTAACTGTTCAGAATTAAACTGCAATTTCTTTTGACTTCGGGACACGGGACTTCGGGTATTTGTTCGACTCGCAGTCCCGCAGACTCGGAGTCTCGCAGTCTATTATGTCAACTAAATTTGCTTGTCTACTTACTTGTCGTTTCTGTATGGTAAGGAGCGGATACTTTTGCAATAGAATGGACAAAAGTAGCAAAACTATTGGTATGTAATATCGAAAAACAAAAAAATTCCCCAAACCGGCAACTTGCGACAGCTTGGGGAACTTTAGAAAAGTGGTAGATTACAGCAAGTGGCAAGTGACGGTCAAACCGGCCATCACAATGCTCACCATGCTCATCAGCTTGATGAGGATGTTCAGCGAAGGACCTGACGTATCCTTGAACGGGTCGCCGACGGTGTCGCCAACGACGGTAGCCTTGTGGTTTTCAGAGCCTTTTCCGCCGAAGTTGCCTTCCTCGACATACTTCTTGGCATTGTCCCAAGCACCGCCCGAGTTGGCCATGAAGACAGCCAAAACGAAGCCCGTGCTCAAACCACCGATCAACAGACCGAGAACACCGGGAACACCAAGGATGACACCCGTCAGAATCGGGACGAGGATGGCGAGGATGGAAGGCACCAACATTTCCTGCTGTGCGCCCTTGGTGGAGATGGCCACGCAACGCTCGTAGTCGGGTTCGGCCTTGCCCTCAAGGATGCCCTTGATGGTGCTGAACTGACGGCGGACTTCCTCCACCATCTTCTGGGCCGCACGACCTACGGCGTTCATCGTCATACCGCAGAACACGAAGGCCATCATGGCTCCGATGAACACACCGACGAGAACAACGGGATTCATCAGATTGACATTGTAGGCTTCCATAAAGTCAACCAAAGTGGCTTTAGCGGCTTCAACGCCGTTGGGCAGGTCTTGTCCGATACGCACCAAGGCAATCTTGATTTCCTCAACGTAAGAAGCCAAAAGCGCAAGGGCGGTCAAAGCGGCAGAACCGATGGCGAAACCCTTACCAGTTGCGGCAGTGGTGTTGCCAAGGGCATCGAGAGCGTCGGTGCGCTTGCGCACTTCGGGTTCGAGGCCGCTCATTTCGGCGTTGCCACCGGCATTGTCGGCGATGGGGCCGTAAGCGTCGGTGGCCAAGGTGATGCCCAAAGTGGAGAGCATACCAACAGCTGCAATACCGATACCATAAAGGCCTCTCGAAAGGTTGGCAGCCGTAAACTCAATGTTGAATCCGTTGGCGCAGAGGTAAGCTAAAACGATGGCGAAACCCACGGTAACGACCGGAATGGCCGTGGAAAGCATACCCAAGCCCAAGCCAGAGATAATCACCGTGGCAGGGCCGGTCTTTGAACTTTCGGCCACCTTTTGGGTGGGTTTATAACTTTGCGAAGTGTAGTATTCAGTAGCCTTTCCGATGATGACACCAGCCAGCAAGCCGACCACCACGGAAAGCGAGGTTTGCCACCACATGTTGGCCAAGTCGCCCGTTTCCTTACCGAAGAGGAAATACATAATGCCAAAAGTAGCCACGGCGATAAGCACGGCGGCAGCGTTGGTGCCACGGCTCAATGCACCGAGAAGTTCCTTCATGCCAGCGTTTTCTTTGGTCTTCACGAGGAAGATACCGATGATGGAGAGCAACACGCCCACAGCGGCAATCAGCATAGGAGCCAGCACGGCCTTGAACTGCATACCTTCGACGGCGGCAGTGGCAAATGCCGAAGCACCTAAAGCCATTGTAGCCAAGATAGAACCAGCGTAGGACTCATAAAGGTCGGCACCCATACCGGCCACGTCACCCACATTATCACCAACGTTGTCGGCGATGGTGGCGGGGTTACGCGGGTCGTCCTCGGGGATGTTGTACTCGGTCTTACCAACAAGGTCGGCACCGACGTCGGCAGCCTTGGTGTAGATACCGCCGCCCACACGGGCAAACAAAGCCTGCGTGGAAGCACCCATGCCGAAGGTCAGCATAGTGGTCGTAATGGTGATGAGATCGTTTTCGGCTCCGACAGCCTCAAGCAGGCCTGTGCCATTCAGCACAAGGAACCACACGGAAACATCAAGCAGGGCAAGGCCCACCACGACGAGACCCATGACAGCACCCGAGCGGAAAGCCACTTGCAGGCCGCTGTTGAGCGACTTGCGGGCGGCATTGGCCGTGCGTGCAGAGGCGTAGGTGGCTGTCTTCATGCCGAAGAATCCCGCCAAGCCCGAGAAGAAACCGCCCGTGAGGAATGCGAACCACACGATGCCGTTCTGCAATTTGAAGTAGGCCATGATGCCGAAGATGGCCGCCAAGACCGCGAACACGATAATCACTACCTTGTACTGTTGTTTCAGGTAGGCCATCGCGCCCTTGCGGACGTGCGCAGCGATTTTCTTCATCAGGTCTGTTCCTTCGTCTTCTTTCATCATCTGCTTGTAGAAGATGAAAGCGAATGTCAGCGCCAGGATTGAGGCGGCTAACACGATGTAAACGATACTGTTACTCATAAGGTTATAATTTAGTTAGACTTAATTTGCCCTTAAGGTTATTGTCTTAGACGGGACAAAAATAAGGACAAAATGAATTGATACACCAAATTTTTTGTCAGTTTTTTTCATGGATGCAACTTTTTTTGTCCAATTCCGAAAAAGTCCCTACTTTTGACGATTGAAGGAAAAAGGCTACTATAAAAAACAAGGGATTCATTTTCAGTTTCTTAAACAGCCAATGCCTTCGCAAACTTTGAAAAACGAACAGAAATGAACAAAGTCAGTTTGGAAATCATCGGATTGACATACAGCGAATCATCGACGGGGGCATACGTGCTGATTTTGGGTGACAAGAACTCGCAACGCAAATTGCCCATCGTCATCGGAGGTGCCGAGGCAGAAAGCATCGCCGTTGGCATCGACCGAAAACGCGGTGGCCGACCACTCACCCACGATCTTTTCCTGCGTTTCGCCAAGGAGTTTGGCATAGAAATCAAGGAAGTGGTCATCAATCGGTTCCGCGAGGGTGTGTATTATGCCATGTTGGTATGCAAGCAAGGCGATAACCTCACCATGGTCGATGCGCGTCCCTCCGATGCCATTGCCATTGCAGTGCGTTGTGGATGCGGCATCAGTGCCTACGAAACGGTCATGGCAGAGGCAGGCATCATCATGGAAACCATCGAACAAGACGACCAACCTGACAACCAAGACGACCCCATAAATATTAATAAGGTATCACCAGATACAAATTTCGACCTACTCACCGTTCATGAGTTGGAGGACATGCTGGAAGAAGCAATTGAAAACGAGGACTACGGCTTGGCTGCTAAGATTCGGGATGAAATCAAAGGAAGAGGTCAGAGTTGAGAGTTGAAAGTTTAGAGTTATTAGTTGAGGGTTTGTAATTTTGAAATCTTAAATCATTGAATTTTAAATCTTTAAATCCAGAAATATGAAAGCAATCAAATTCAGGCTTATCGTGATGAACTTCCTCATCTTCGCAGTGTGGGGAGCTTATCTTTGTTCATTGGGCATCTATCTCAGCAAAGTCGGAATGGGTGCCAACATCGGTAGATTCTTCGCCATTCAGGGCATAGTTTCACTGTTTATGCCTGCGCTGATGGGCATCGTCGCCGACCGTTGGATTCCTGCGCAAAAATTGCTCGGTATCTGCCATTTTATCGCTGCCGTCTTCATGGCATTGGCGGGATATATGGGTATGAAATACGGCAGCGCCATCAGTTTCGGGCAACTGTTCCCGTTCTATGCACTCAGCGTAGCTTTCTTCATGCCGACCATCGCATTGGGTAACTCCGTGTCGTACAACGCTTTGAACCAAGCTGGACTCGACACTGTGAAGGCCTTCCCTCCTATCCGTGTGTTCGGCACCATCGGCTTCATCCTCTCCATGTGGATTGTCAACTTCACGGGTTTCAAGGATGGCTATCAGCAGTTGTTTGTTTCTGCCGCTTGGGGACTCGTTCTCGCCGTGTATTCCTTCACCTTGCCCAATTGCCCCGTCAACAAGAATGTGGAAAACAAATCTTTTGTTGACACTTTCGGTTTGCGTGCCTTCTCGCTGTTCAAGGACCCGAAGATGTGCGTGTTTTTCATCTTCTCTTTCCTGTTGGGCATGTGCCTGCAAGTGACCAACGGCTTCGCCACACCCTTCCTTGACGCTTTCGGTGCCGACCCGCAATATGCCAACGCCTTCGCGGTGAAACACAACGTATTTTTGTCGTCCATCTCGCAGGTGTCTGAAACACTTTGCATCCTGCTCATTCCCTTCTTCCTGAAGAAATTCGGAATCAAGAAGGTGATGCTCATCGCCTTTGTCGCATGGGCATTGCGTTTCTTCTTCCTCGGCGCAGGCAGTCCGACAGGCTTCGGTCTCGTACTGCTGGTGCTTTCCATGATTGTCTATGGCGTGGCTTTCGACTTTTTCAACATCAGCGGCTCGCTTTTCGTTGACCAAAACACTGATCCCAGCATTCGCAGCAGTGCCCAAGGCGTGTTCATGATGATGACCAACGGCTTTGGTGCCACCATCGGCTCATACTGCGCCCAGGCTGTGGTGAACCACCTCGTTTTCAACCCCTCAACCGACCCGAATTTCGACGTGATGAGCGGCTGGTCGTCGGCCTGGTATGTGTTTGCGGCCTTTGCCTTGGTGGTTGGGATTTTGTTTGCGATTTTGTTTAAGTACAAGCATACACCTGAGAAGCAGTAAACCATTGAAATATAAACAAAAAACCCTGCTGTTAGCTTTGCTTTCGGCAGGGTTTTTGTTTTGCTTGGCTTTAAATCACAATAGCCCTTCTAAAAACTCAGCTCCTTTATATAATCTTCGATTTGCTGTTTCAACGGTTGCAGGTCGTCTTGAATCACTGACCAGACCTCGTTTTTGTCCACCACATTATACCCATGAACAATGAAATTCCTCATGTTGACAATTTCGCGCCACGGTGTTTGGGGACGAGCCTCACGAAAATCCTTGGTAAGCATATTGGCAGCCTCTCCGATGATAACAAGCTGATAAACAATGGCAAAGTAGCACATCTTGTCACATTCGATTTGCTCAAAAGTTTTGCCTTCTGCAAACTCATTGATATTGTTGATACACTCAAGGATATGCTCAAGCCTTCCCTTATCTTTAACCGGCTCTCTCATAAATCAATACTTTGTCTTTATCTGCCGTTTCCTTTGCAAAAGGTAATAACGTACCTTCTGTAATCAAATCAACTTTTTTGCCTAACAAGTCTTGCAAGCCAAGAGCGATACCAATATGTCTTAACAAGCTCACTTTTCTACCATTCTCTTGGTCGAAGACAACCAATATATCAACATCACTGTCAGGGGTTTGCTCACCTCTGGCATAAGAGCCAAACAACCACGCCTTCAATACTGGCTGGGTAGCGAAATAAGCTCGAATGACATTGATCAACTGGTTATTCATCGTTTGGTTTATTTTCTGCAAAATTACACATATTTTTCAAATCAAACCAATTTTCAGGAAAATCCCGTATTTTTGCGCCATAAAACCACCAATTAATGAAGCAATACTTAGACCTACTACAATACATCCTCGATCACGGCCACCAGAAAGGCGACCGCACGGGCACTGGCACCATCAGCGTGTTCGGCTACCAAATGCGGTTTGACCTCTCGAAGGGCTTTCCTTTGGTGACGACGAAGAAGGTGCATTTGAAATCCATCATCTATGAACTGCTTTGGCTACTTAACGGCGACACCAACATCCAATATCTGCACGACCACAAAGTCTCGATTTGGGACGAATGGGCCGACCCTAACGGCGACCTCGGTCCCGTTTACGGCGCACAATGGCGCAACTGGAACAACGAAGGCATCGACCAAATCAAGCAAGTGGTAGAGAGCATCAAGACGAACCCAAACAGCCGTCGGCATATAGTAACCGCTTGGAATCCAAGCGTTCTACCTGATGAACATGAGAAAGATTTCGCCGCCAATGTAGCCGCTGGCAAGGCCGCCTTGCCGCCCTGCCACTGTTTCTTCCAGTTTTATGTGGCCGACGGAAAATTGTCGTGCCAGCTTTATCAGCGCAGCGCAGATGTGTTTCTCGGCGTGCCGTTCAACATCGCTTCGTATGCTTTGCTCACGATGATGATGGCGCAGGTTTGCAATCTTGAAGTCGGCGAGTTCGTACATACTTTCGGCGATGTGCACATTTATAACAACCTCATCGAGCAAGTGAAGTTGCAACTGTCGCGAACACCGCACCCGTTGCCTACAATGAAAATCAATCCTGAAGTCAAGGATATTTTCGGCTTTAAATATGAGGATTTTACTTTGGAGAATTACGACCCGTGGCCAGCGATTAAGGGCGAGGTTTCGGTATAAATTAGATTTTGAGACACATCCAATGCGTCTCTACAACAATTAAACGATTAAACAATCAACAATTGACTGACGTCGAATCTAAAGATTTTAACATAATGACTCTTTCCATCATCGTAGCCATGGCCGAAAACCGCGCCATCGGCAAAAACGGCGACCTCATCTGGCACAACTCGCGCGACTTGAAGCAATTCAAGAAAATCACCTCGGGACACACGGTCATCATGGGCTACAAGACCTATCTCTCTCTGCCCAACCAAAAGGCCCTGCCCAACCGCCGCAACATCATCCTGAGTTCGCGATTGGAAAACGCTCCCGAAGGCTTTGAGCTGGTTTCGTCCATACCGCAGGCTTTGGAAATGGTGAAAAGCGAGGAAGAAGTCTTCATCATGGGTGGCGGCATGGTGTATGAGCAGTTTTTGCCCCTTGCCGACCGTCTTTATCTCACTCGCATTGGCAAGAGTTTCGAGGCCGACACTTATTTCCCTTACATCAACTTCGATGAATGGGATTTGGTGGATTTGGAAGTAATTGACGACGACCCACAAGTGGATTATTCCTATCGTTTTGAGATTTGGGAACGGAAAGCATAAGAATCAAGAATGCTACTTCTCAAAATGTTGGTAGTCTTTTCCACTGAGCCATTCTCCGCCCCAATGGAACCCCCTTTGCTTGAAAAGCTTGTAACACAAGTCACCTTTTCGGATGAGATAAGGTGACGATTCCCTCCTATCCAACCATATCTCGCTGCCCTCTGGACGAATAAGAGGCGTTTTTCCTTCTCTCACTTTATAATACGGATTATATTTTGGGTTGATGTCGACAGCCATTCCATAGCTGTGTTTCGACATTAAGCCCCCAATGGGAATGTGTCGTTGGTTGAAACAAGAAGTGTTGTTGGCCTGCATAGAAGCTTCGTCGTCACCATGAAAATGCTCTATCAACAGAATACTTTCGATGGGATATTGAGCTTTATACAATTCCTTGAAAATCAACAACAAATCCTCAGCTATTACTTTGTTACAGACCATCTCACCCACGATGGCATTACCCTCCGCATCGCTGTGCAATACGCGAAGATAACGCAATTCATCCCACGAAACAATCTTCTCATCATGGAAAGAGCATCCTTGCATCAAGGCTTTCTGTTCCTCGCTGATGGGCATGATTTCGAAAAACCTCTCGAAACCAAACACCTTGAGATATGAAAAAACTTTTACTTGATTACGGTGATGCGTTTGGTGACCGAACCAGTCTTGGTGTCGATGCGCACCATGTAGATGCCCGTCTCCACGTTGCTCAGGTTGATTTCGGTTACGTTGCCTTCGCAGTTGGCCTCATAGACCACCTGACCAAGGGTGTTGAACACGCTGACGTGGGTCATTTCAGTAGCCTCCACTGTGAAACGTGCCGTGGTAGGATTCGGATAAACCATCACCTCGCCAGCCTCAAGCTCTTCAACACCTGTCTCTACCTTAAACTCAAGCCTGAACCGATCCTCGTTTTCATTTCCCGCAGCATGGAAGGTGTAGTTAGACTGTTGCAACATGTCGACATTGGTTCCAGTGATGCGGTCAACAAGGTGAAGATAGTTGAAACTCGTATCGTTAATACTCACCGAAAACGTGAACATTCCAGGTTGGATGTTCTTGAACATCAAGTCCATTGTCTCAACTTCTTGGCTAAAATGTGCAATGGCGAAGTCTTTTCCATCCTGACGAATATACAGAGCCGGCGTGTTAACTGCAAAGTTGCTCATCTTATCAAGGCCAATGCCTCGGCTGAAATAAACAACTGCACGATCACTGCCAGATGTGCCAGAAACATTGAGGTCAAGGCTTGGCACAAACGATTTAGCCCCTCCTGATTCCGAACTTGATACCACATTACTTTTGGCAACGCTTAACTCTGTCACAGCTATCGTCTTCACCATGATACCTTGTCCCGGTTGAATGGCATCTTCATAGGTGCAAACTTCCCACGCTCCTGAGTTGGCAAGTTTGTAGTAACCCGATGCAAGACTTGCGTTGTCGATGGCTCCACCACAACCCTTGTAGATAACATGTGGAAAAGGATTACCGATGAGATTAAAACCATCCAAACAATCGTCAGGACGATCCGTATAGGATAGCGAATAAGTCAAGTCCGCATTGTTCAATGTTCCCACAAAGGCAGGCGAGAAAGAACTATAGTTGGCATACAGGTAGCCGCGTACATTCTCAAAAGTGGTGAAGTCATCAAAATCGGCTTTATAGTTTTCCCATTCTTCATTGTAAAGGTTGGATTCGTTATAGCGGTAGAGGTCATAATCTCCTGTAACGAAATCGCTACCAACGATTGCCATTTCATTCATCGGTGAAGAAATAGTGTACCAACCATTTTCATCTACATAGCCCGTGATGACCTTTTCCACCGTAGCACCGACATTAGCGGAAGCATTGACAAGTTGGGCACCGTCCTTGATAATCAAGCCGACATTGTCCGTATTTGTCAAAGTGCCAGAAACGGTCAGAGTCTTACCTGCTTGTAAAGTAATGGACTGGCCATCAGACACTGTCAAAGCGGCAACAATGGCGTTTTGGTCGAAGTTGCAAGGTGCATCAATGAAAACCTCATCTTCAGTACCAGGCAAAGCATTACCACTCCAGTTGTTGACTTCGCTCCAATTGCCTTCTGTGACGAAGTGATATCCTGTATCAGGAGCAACAAACTCAAACTGGTAATCAGAAACGCTCATACCTTGGTCATAAGTCAATGTCTGGTTGCTTTCAAGAATCTGGTCCGTGTTGTGGTTGTAAAGTCGAAATGTTATTATCTCTCCGCTTGCCACATTACTTCTAATATTCAACGGTACAAGGTATTGATTCAAAGGCAGAAAATATTGCGCAAAATCACTTCCTCTACATTCCTCACCACAAAATGCACCTACTTCAAGTGCTGTGGATTGTTGTTCCACCCCATTGATCAAAACAACACCAAACACGGACATATTGTATTGATTTCCCGAAATTGGAGTCCAATAATGGTTTTGCTGGGCCATACTTAGGCCCATAACCATCACGCTAATTACTGTTAATAGGACTTCCTTCATTTTTGCATCTTGTTAGTATTATTGATCTAATTACTTTACAATCAATTTACTATAATAAACAACTCCCGATTTGCAAATCACCTTGATTGTGTAAACACCCGAAACCGGCAAGCCTTTCACCATTGATGCCGACAGACTGCCTATATCGTGTCGCACAATAGCACCTAAAGCATTGGTGATGACCATCTCCGATACCGTTTCTTCTTCAGGAATCAGCAAGGAGAAGGTCTGGTTGCGAACCACAGGATTCGGATACAAGGAGACCAGTCCTTCATGATCTTTAATGCCCAAAGTACCGAAATTAAGCAAACATGGGTTATCAAGGCTACCTACAATAGCATCAGACACAAATGCAAGGCTCGTTTCGCAATTCATGTCGGATCTGCCTCTCTTTCTATCAATTATGCCGAATTCCACTTTGTCGCCATTTTGTCCAGCAATCGTCAAGAATGCATACCAGCGACCTGTAGGCTCGAAGAAGTTCAAGGATGCACTACCACGACATTCACCATCGACAAAAGCACCTATCTCCAAGTCTTCATCCGTCTGCTCCACTCCGCTAACAAGAGCCGTAGCAATCACGCTGAAATTATTAGCATAAGCATGGACATCATTACTCCAAAAATGAGCTTCTACAAACTCGGGAGATTGGTTCCTACCTCCATTAACGAAAGTTAAAGTTCTATTGTCAGATGCGTTAGAATAATACATATAACCTTTTCCTGGTTCCAACACAAACGAAGTCGGCCACCAGCCATATCCGTCATAATACGTTACGCTTGATCTCTGGCCCTTAATCATATCGTTATTCATTGGCTGGAAGTTCCCTAAAGCTGTGGTAATGTTCTGCGATACCATCACTGGATAACCAATCCAGTTCCAATTGGGTTGAACGGTAATCGGATGATTTCCAGGAAATGCTACTGGGCCAGTCAGCACGATGTTGCAAGCATTCGAGACATCGATTCTGTATTCCTGTTCGTTTTCGAGGCCAACTGAACTTAAGCTGCCAAACCAATAATTGTAACCAAGATTTGGATAGAAATTCTGAACATTTTGAGTTTGTGACATAATCATCAAGCCATTATTTCCAAGGCTTTCTTCAAGCATGGTCAGGCCTTCTATTTCTGCACACTCAATATAGGTACTCCACCAGTTCCAACCTGCCTGAAACTCTGTGGTTTGTTGTTGGTCGATTGAAACAGTGCCAAGAATAATTTGGTTTTTTACCAATGGACGAGTACCGCTATAGCTTGACGGATTGTACGGGTCGTAGTTCGTGCCATCGCTATAGATGTACAGCGACTGGTTGCTGCTCGTAGAATAAACACGGCACGACATGTACGGCGACGTCCAATTTCCCGTATTATCATCAACTATTAAGGCAATGTTTGATGTACCGTCATAATTGAACATCGTATCGAAGGAAATTGTCGTCCAGCTGCCCGCCGTCATAGTGACGCTGCCGCAGAATACTTGGTCAGTTTCCTCCACGGTTATCCAGTCCGTGGCACTCTCAAACGACGTTTTTTCAGTGTTGACCATGTACACCGTGAAGCTGCGAGTCCTCGTTGTTCCTGCGTTGAAGAACGACAAGCTGGAAATCATCCCTGCATCTGTGCCTATCTCGTCAGCTGTATAAATCTGCTGCGATAGCGTGTAACAATAATATGAATAGCTGGGCAAATAACTATTTGTACCCGTCGCCTCACCTACCAATATGCCATCAACTTGCTGGAAGTCCGCAACGTACTCCGCACTCTCAGTCACTGTCACTGTGCAAGAGGGATTGTACGACACTACCGATCCGTTCTTTGTCCATTTGTTGAACACATAACCTGGGTTGGCTGTGGCAACAAGGGTGACTGGTTGCCCATAATAGCAATCGCCGCCGCCGCTCACCACACCGCCATCTGTGGGATTAGCCGTGACCGTCACCGTGTAGTCGTAACTTGGGAAACCGAGGATAATCTGGTTCTTTGACAATGGACGGGTGCCATTATATGAAGGATTATATGGGTTGTAGTTCGTGCCGTCACTATAAACATAGAGCGACTGGTTGCTCTCTGTCGGTGAGACACGGCACGACATGTACGGCGATTCCCAACTTCCAGTATTGTCGTCGACTATCAGGGCAATGTTCGAGGTTCCATCATAGTTAAAAGGAGTACTAAAATAGATAGTAGTCCAACTTCCCTGTGTCATGGTGACGCTACCGCTGAACATCAGGTCTGACTCTGTCACGGCTATCCAATCATTGCCGCTCACAAACGAGGTCTTGTTGGTGTTCAACATGTAAACTGTATAGCTGCGTGTTCTTGTCGTACCAGTATTGAAGAAAGAAACACTGGATATTTCTCCCGCTCCAATGCCTAACTCATCCGCCGTGTAAATCTGCTGGGACAAAGTGTAGTAATAATACGAGTAGCTGGGTAGATATGAACTGGATGTCGTGCCTTTACCAACCACAACACCATTCGAAACCGCAATGAAGTTTGCAACGTATTCGGCTGATTCTGTTACCGTAAAACTATATGTTGAAAAATAGGATGCAACTACGCCATCCAAAGTCCAACTGACAAAGACATAACCATCATTTGCCTCTGCTGTGATCGTGCAAGTTGCGCCAGGAGCATACTTGCCTGCCCCTGATACAGTTCCTCCCAATTCAGGACTAGCTGAAACTGAAATAATATTATTTTTCAGTATCTCTGAGCCTTCAGCAACAAGTCCGCCATCTGCATTCAAAGTGAAAGTAATCGGTATTTGTTCCGATTCTGGGCAATTAGACGCAATAGTGACACTAAATGTACAGTCAACCTGAGAATTGGCCTCCATAGTACCCACACTATATGTATTGTTTGCAAAACTGATATATTGGCTTTCAGATGCTATGGAAGCAATAGCATTGGTAGCCTTATAGTGACCATTATTCTTGAAAGAGGCTGTGAGGGTCAATGTTTCTCCTGGATCGAATGATTCTGCCCATGTGATACCGACATATTCCGGTAAAGCCTGAGCAGCCGTAACGGTCACCACACTCGTCCAAGTATTTTCTCCGCAAGTCATGGTAACGTTGAGATTAAACCTTGTGTTGTCAGGAACGGTTTGCGCAATGATGAAACTGAATTCGTCTTCCAAAGAAACTACTTGGTTGCTGGCCAGTGCACCGAATTGACCTGTTCCATCCACAATGGTTAATCTGTCGTCTTGTGAACTTATGCTTACCGTTGTCGTACCTGCTGTAGCGTCCAATCCCACATTCTTGAAATCCATGCTTAACAAGGTCTGCTGATTCACAGGTGTTGTATGTGGAGTATAGCTGTTCACAACAACAAAAGCTCCTTCGGCAGGAACAACTTCAATGGTGTCTTCATAACGAAGATAGTTTTGACCGGTCACGACAATACTAATAACAGTAGGCGGCAATTGTGGCTCAAACTCGATAACTTGTGAATCTCCTGTTGCTGTAGCCACAGCGAGAATGTCCCAACCACCGTCAATATTGGCCTTAACCAAACTAATCATACATCCTTCAGGTGCTGCAACCGTTAAGGCTCCATAACCAGCGACAACCACATCTGAATGTGTCACATCCATAGTTTGCGGAACTTGAGTATAAAGCCTTAAGAAAGCATCGCAGTGTGCCGTGAACATTTTGTGAGTAATATCTTTTGAGCCTGAATTATAAGGCCATGCGCTTTGTTGCAGGAAGTATTTTCCAGCGACGTTACCAAAAGCCGGTTGCCAATTGCCCTCATAATTTGCGTAAGGGCCATAATCAGGCAAGAAGTTCGGATCGTATTGGTCATAAACACCCCACACGTATGCATCGTTAACAAAAGAATAAGAAGTTTCCGTAGGACAAATAAGTCCCACGGCGCCAGCGTTTTGTCCATTATAAGTACGACGCATCCATGCCTCACAGAAACAATCGCTGCTATAATTAAACTTACCTGTCAAACAATTGATGGACATAACAAAGAGAAGTTTACCCACATTGGTAGTCTGTGCAACATGGGAATTTCGCACAGCAGGTTCACCCCAACCAGTCTCTAAACCATGGTCACGATGTTGAAGAAGCATACTGCCGTTGTTGACAGCTTCCAAAACCTGGGCAGGGGTACCGCCCGTCCATCCACCAAGTTCGGCAGGTGTGGCAGGAATATAACCAGTACCATTAGGACCAAAATAGTTGACTACCATAGAGGTGTTTTGATTCGATGACCAGATGCTGCCAGGTGTACCTTGATATATAGCATTGATACGAATAGGGTGTTTCCCTTGATTGCGCCAATAACCACCAACAACTTCAGAACAAAGCTGGAACCAACGTTCAGTTTGCCATCCTAATGCTGTGATGGGATGGTCGTAAGATGACGCATCCATATTAGGATTGGTATATTCATATTCAATTTGTTTACTGGCCATCATCTGAGCTTCAGTGGCATTGGCGGCTACAAGTCGAGAGAATGCCATATCCGGCAAATTGTCGCCGTCAACATCGGCGTAGCCATTGTCAGTAATGCAGCTGCCATTGGAAGGATGCGAAGTTGTTTCCGCAGGAATACCCAATCCCATATTTGTATTATGGTCTCCGAAAAGAAGCACAGCCACAGGCTTGATGGTCCAATTGTTATAGGCATTATGGAACCATGATTTCATTTGGGCTGTAGTGGTGGCTGGCAGTTCATCAAGGCGATAAACCTCGGTGAGGATACCTTGGCGACGACGATAGTCGCGCAACTGGTTGGCATATTCAGCCCAGTCGTCATTATTTGGCGTGATAATTAGATACTCAGCGCCATCAGCATTATCACGCAACCATTGCTGCATACGTGCTTCATAATCGATAACAGGCAGTTGGTCAAAATTCATCAACTCACCAGCAAGGATGGGGTCCCAATAGGGGGAACGCAGTGCGTCATCACCGAAATGGCCATTACCACCCTCAAAAGTTAAAGCAAGTTCCACATTAGAGAAAACTCGAAGTGTTTGTCTTACAGGGTTGTATTGGAAAGGTGTGATTGAAATGGTAACAACATCAACCCCACGCAATTTTGAGGTTCCAATAACAAACGGTTCTTCAGGATAATAGGCATCTACACCGTAAACACTCCTATCTTTTTCATAGTTCAAGTCAGGTTCTTCGCTCTCAGCCTGTATGCGCAAAGCTGGAGCAATATTCACATTATTGAGGATTTCCTCATCATGACTAACCACATTCAAGCGAGGTGTTGCTCCCTGCGGAATGGCTATCATACGGCTTACCACTGGTAAATTGGGACAACCAGCGGCGTTAGGCAATTCGACGCCTGAAATACTTATTTCGGACATGTTTTCGCCTCTGTACTCAAGTTGGTTCAATGTAAATTGACCCAAGCTGTAATTAACATGCAACCCATCTCTGGTTTTTTCGTTCAGAGAAAAACCTTGGTTTCCCTTGATGGGATAAGTGAACGTTTGAGCCTTTATTGGATTGGCAACAGCGACAATCGCAAAGACTAATGCAATTTGTAATAAACGTTTCATAGGCTTAAATTTAAAGGGTTAATGGATAATGATAATTAATTGAATAATTCCGATTATGATTGAATGTATTAAATCGCCACAAAATTAGAATCTTTTTTTTTCAAATGCAATAGACAAAAGAACATTTTTTTAGTAACTCTCTGAATATGAAAAAACTTTTACTTGATTACGGTGATGCGTTTGGTGACCGAACCAGTCTTGGTGTCGATGCGCACCATGTAGATGCCCGTCTCCACGTTGCTCAGGTCGATTTCGGTTACGTTGCCTTCGCAGTTGGCCTCATAGACAACCTGGCCAAGGGTGTTGAACACGCTGACGTGGGTCATTTCAGAAGCCTCCACTGTGAAACGTGCCGTGGTGGGATTCGGATAAACCATCACCTCGCTGGCCTCAAGCTCTTCAACACTGGTGGGTGAATAGTAGACGTGCAGATAGAACTGGTTGTGATCGTAAATCCAATAGGCAGGAGCCGACTCGCATTCAAGGTCGTTATACACAGCGTAAAGCTTGTAGTAATAGTGACCCTGCTGGTTGGCGGTGTTGTCGGTGTAGGAAGTGGCATTGGCACCAAGGAGCTTGATGCGCTCGTAACCCTCGTCTGGGCTGGTTGAGCGGAACAGGAAGTAGCCTGACAAGCCTTCAGCCGGATCGGGTTTCGTCCATTTCAGTTTGATCTTGAAATTGGAGCCAGTGGTCTCATAGTCAATGTCCGTCGGGGCGTAGCACTCACCCGCAGTGGCGCATGACTCATTGGAATAGCCAGGATTCTCGCCGCCATCGCTCAGGAAGCCGACACGGTAGCAGTGGCCACCAAGAGGAGCATTCGCATCATCGAAGGAAGTGCCTTCGGGGATGAGGCGATAGAGCAGTCCATCGCGATAAACCGTGTAGCCATAACCAGCATCATTGATGCCGTCCCACGACACATGGATGGTGTAAGGATCGTCATCGTCGCGGAGAGCAACAAGGTTGGTCGGGACGCCCGTTCCAGTCGCGTTGCCGCAGCCATTGTTGGTGTCATAGAAAATGCCTTCTGGCATCTCATCGGAAGAACCGCTGAAGGTATAAACCACAGTATTTTGCGAATCTTTGATGGTGAAACCCATATTGAAAGCATTGCCGCTGGTTTGGGGCGTCCAGCCGAAAGAGACATGACCCAGAGGCACATCGACGGGGAAGGATTGGACGCTGGAAGTGGTGGTGGTCACAGAGGCGCACTCAGTGCCAGATGCGTTGTAGATATGGATGGCGCCGCCACGGAAGCCCGTGAACGAGGCTTGAGTGACATTGATAGTCCATCCGCAGGTAGGACCAAAGCTGACCCTGTTGGAATAGACGACCTTGCCGTGGTTGCCGGAATAAACAGCATAAACGGAATAAATAAAGCTATCAAAACGCGGCACACTGTTATCGGTGATAGTCATGCTGGAACCCGGGGTCACATTGTCTTCTGTGTAGATGATTTCTCCATTACGGCAAACCACGATTTGATCAATGGTAGTCAGGTTGCTGTTGTTCAAGGTCTTGGAAGGATTTGTCCAAGAAACGGTAGCCGACAAGACATTGTTGTCCGCAGGGGTAACAGTGAGGTTGGTGGGAGCCTGCGCTGTGTTGTTATAGACCTCAACCGGGACAAAGTTGAAAATGGCACCGTCGCTGCTGTTGTAGTCGATAAGGTCGAAGTCGAACCAACCGTCGCCGCTGCCACCCCAACCCCAGTTGTAGTGGAAGAGGTTGGCATCGTTGTAGCCGTCGCAAACGAAAGCGTGGCCACCATCAGGGCTTTGACCGCTATAATACAACGGCCAACCCATGTCGAAGGACTCTTTCATCATGTTGGCCCAGTTGTCGTAGGAATAGCTGTCTCTGCTTCTCAACACGGCCTGGTTGGAGTAATTGAAGTATTGGGCAATAGCACCCGGCACATCGCCAGAGTAGGCACCACTACCGTCAATAGCCCACATCATGTTGACCGAAACGGCGCAGTGATACATCAACGTGGCGATAGCATCAATTTGCTCTTGTGGCGAACTGCTGTTGATGCTATTGGGCATATTCTCCCAGTCGTAGTTGGTATTGCCGAAGTTGGCAGTCCAAGGGCCACTACCTGTGCCAGGCACATAGTAAGAATAGGAGTGGCTGCCATTTCCCTTGAGAGGATGGTTCCAATATTTCATCACCTGACTCATGGCTGAAGCCACACAACCGGCATAGACATGGCCACCAGGACCGCCTGAAGCCGTGGGGCAATAATAGTTATAAGGATAATCCTGATTCCATCTTGTGGTGCAGAGATAGGTGTCGGCACGACCGCCGTTGAGCGACCTCATTTTACCACGCTCAGTGACTTGTTTCCACTCGGAAGCCACAGCAGGCGAAGGATTGCCTGTCAGCTTGCCACTGCGATAAGAAATCAGTTCGTTGAGCATGTAATTCAGCTCGGGATTGATGTTCTGTGCGTCGAAAGCGCCTTCGTAAGAGAAACCGACGATAGGGCGATAAACGTCGTCAGCAGAGACCATGACAAATCCCTCATTCCCGACATTGAAAACATAGAAGCAGGCCTCGCCACGGGTGGAAGTGCCAGTGTAGACCAGGGTCATTTCACCAGCTTGACGCGACAGGTCGAAGTTGGTTTGGACAAACTGTTGTCCGACGAGCTTGGCTTGGCTCACGCTGACCGGATTGGCCTGGGCCATCCCGATGCCGAGAATCAAGGCAAGCAAACTCAAGAGATGTTTTTTCATTTTACGTTTGATTTAAATTATTGTTGATAGATTTCGATTTTAGAGCCGCAAAAATAGCAATTTTCTAAAAAACCTCACCATTTCGGAATACATTTCGGCAAAAAATACCTTAATGCACTATCGACACACGGCGCACCACCGTACCGTTTCCGTTACGAATGGTCACCACATACAAGCCTTCGCTCCAATCGGAAGTGCTGATTGACAACACATTGCCCTCCATCTCACGCTCCATCACCACCTGACCAAGCATATTGCAAACTTTGACTTGCGCCATACCCTCAGCCTCAATGTTAAGGCTTTGGTCGGCTGGATTGGGGAACAGACTGACATTCAGCTGATTGTTTTCGTCAACTGCGGTCGGCGAATAGTAGACGTGAAGATAGAACAGATTGGGATTGTACCTGATGGATGCCGGCGATGAGGTGCAGTCAGAGACACTATAGTAGGCATAAAGTCGATAATAATAGTCACCCTGCACGTTGGCCGAGTTGTCGGTATAAGACGTGGCCGAAGCTCCCAACAACTTGACGCGCTCATACGAGCCATCTTCGCCGTATTTCCTGTAGAGATAATATCCTGACAGGCCTTCGGTTTCGGGCTTGTCCCAAGTCAGCTTGATTTTGTAGTTGCTGCCTGTGTATTCAAACCAGAAGTTGGAAGCCGCCATGCAGTCGCCTGCCGAGGCGCAGGTCTCATTCGACATTTCCGACTCGCCGCCTTCACTCAAAGCCGTCACCGTGTAGCAATAGCCTTCATCAACATTGATGTCCGTGAACGTTGTGCCTTCGCGAGCCATGCCGAAAAGGACATCATCGCGATAGATGTTGAATCCATAAACGGGCGTTTCGTCGCAGTTCCAATTGAGGACCACATTGCCGCCATTGGCCTCCGCGACCAAGCCATACGGAGTGGCCGTCGTCATGCCTGAGCCGCAGTCGTTGTTGGCTCGGAAGATGATGCCCTCCTCGATGCCGTTGGAGTTGCCCGAATAGGTATAAACCGAGTTCCCCGAAGCGTCCTTTATCACGATGCTCATATTGCTCACCGTATTGTTGGGTGCCGTCCAGCCGAAGCTTACGTTCCCCACAGGCACGGGAAAATCGAAGGTGGCGGGGATAGAGTTGGTGATGGTCATGCGCTGCAACTCCTTGCCAGAAGCTGTGTAGAGCGATAAATAGCCGCCGTTCCATCCTTGGAAAGCCGTGCTTTGCATGATGATTTTCCAATCGCAAACTGGTCCAACAAAAACCTTGTCGGACACCACCGACGCGCCACGCTGACCGTCTTTGATGGCACACACGGCATATTGGTAGCAGTCATAGTACGGAACGCTTTCATCGGTGAAGCTCATCTCAGCACCTGGTGTCACATTGTCTTCGGTGTAAACCACCACTCCATTGCGAAGCACCATGATTTGTTCCATGGAATCGAGGGCATCGTTGGTCAAGGTGATTGTTGGGTTCGTCCAAGTGATAGTGGCTGAAAGGGTGCCGTCCTGCATCGGCTCAACCTGAATGTCGGTGGGCGCGGCTGGCGTGGCTGCGTAATGCTCGGCAGGCACGTAATTGTAGATGACGCTCTCGCCGTCGGTGTAGCCGTGGTCGTCGATGTTGAACCATCCGTCGCTGCTTCCGCTCCAGCCCCAGTTGAAGTGTACCATGTCGTTGTCGTTATAGCCATCAAGCACGTAGGCATGTCCGCCGCCACGATGCACCATAGGCCAATCCATATCGATGGCATTGATGATGAGCTGCATGTAATCTTCATGAGTGTAATTCTCGCGATAGAGGTTGTCCATACGGTCGGTGTAGAAGAAATAGGCCGGCATAGTCTCGCACAACCTGCCCGTGACCGCACCGCTGCTGGTGGGACGATAGTTCATGTCGACCGAAACGCCCGCATGATAAATCAACTGGGCAACAGCCTCAATCTGTTCGATGGGCGAGTTGGCCGAGATGGAATTGGGCATGTTTTCCCAGTCGTAAGTCGCCTCGCCGAAGTTGACAGTCAACGGACCGTATTCTGGATGGTCTTCGGGGATGTAGGTATGGCTACCCCGCCCCTGAATCGGGTGGTTCCAGTACTTCATCAGCTGGGCGGCAGCCGTTGCCACACAGCCTGCATAGCAGTGTCCGCCAGGCCCGCCTTCACCTTCGGGGCAAAAATAGTTGTAAGGATAATTCTGGTTCCAAGTGGTCGTGCAGAGGTATTCGTCCTCTCTCCCACCGTGGCGCGACACCATTCGGCCTGTTTTCTCCAACATCGCCCAGTCGACGGCCACTTCATAAGTTTGTGTGCCTTTTTGAGCCTTGTCCATGATGAACTGACGTTTTGCCTCAAGGAAATCGACCAAAGCCGGTGCCATGTCATCGGGGTTGAAAACGCCTTGCTCGGAGTAGCCGATGATGGGACGCACACAGTCGTCGCCGACCATGATGACGAATCCCGTCTCGCCTACGTTGAAGATATAATAACAAGCCTCTCCCCTTTCGGAAAATGCGGTTTTAACCAATTGCAGGTCGGTACTTTGGCGGGTATACTCGAAGTTGGCCGTCACAAAGCTTTGCGCCAAATTACGCGCAGTCTGCTCGCTGACGGGACGGGCTTGCAGCATGAAACATCCCATCATCAGAACAGCAAAGGTAAGTAATAGCTTTTTCATTGTGTATCAGTTTATTATGTTAATAAAGAAAGGGAACATTGTGGTGTTCCCTTTCCTGTTTTGTTTGGCATGAATTAATGTACCACCGAGAATCGCGTGGTCGACTGGCCATTGCTGCTCTTTATGGTGATAGTGTAGACACCTTGTGCAAAGTTGCTGGTGTTGATGACCACACCGTCTTGGTCGCAGGCCTGACGATAGACCACTTGACCCATCACGTTGCAGATGACAACCTGTTGCAGACCTTCGGCCTCCACGCAGAGACTGGTGTTGGCGGGATTCGGGAACACGTTGTTTGCCAAGTTGTTCTCACCGACCGAAGTCACTTCGATGCGGATGTAGTCATCGCCGCCATCAGTCCAGGCAGGTGTCGACTCGCAGTAGCTACGATAAGCCGTCACCTTATAATAATAGAGGCCTTGTTCAGCGACGTCGAAATACTCGCGCAGGGTCTTGTCGACGGTGGCAACCTCTTCATAGTCAATGCCGTCGACGCTGCGATACACCTTAAATGATTGCGGGTCGACATCGTAGCTCCAAGTGAGCAGGGTGCCGAAGCCCTCGCCCGTCCATTGGTATTCGCCGGTCAAGCCCGTCGGAGGTTCGCAGCCACCGCAGTCGTTGTCGCCCTCAAAGAGCGTTGCTGGGATTTGGTTGGAATTACCCGTGTAGGAATAAACCGACTGGTTGTTTGAGTTCTTGATGTTGATGGTGATGCTGGTGACAGCCGTCGAAGGAGCCACCCATTTGAAGCTAACAGCACCCTCAGGCATACGCACTAATTGACTGACAGGCGTCGAAGAGGACATCGTGACTTCCTCAATAACGGTATTAAAGGCGTTCAACGCTTGGATTTTGCCACCGTTCCAGCCTTGGAAGTTGGTGGTCTGGCCAATGACTTTCCACGTGCAGGTGGGGCCGTATTGGTAGGTGACATCAGCGAAACGGCCTTTTACGCCATTGGAAAGATAGTAAAGACGATAGGAATAGCAATCGAAATCGGAGACGTTGTCTTCAAAAGTCATCACTTCGCCCGGAACAACATTCTCTTGAGCGAAAATCTCGACACCATTGCGCATCAGCACCACTTTCTCAATGTTTTCGAGAGCTTGTCCGCCCAACGAAACAGTCGGATTGGTCCAACGGACAACACCCATCTTGGAGTGGGCGTTCTCTGCCTCGACTGTGAGGTCTTCCACAGCAGGTATCAAGGCATCATAGATATAGTCGGGGATAAAGTCGAAGATGGCGGCCTGACCTATGTTGAAGCTGCCGTTCCAGCCTGTGTTAAGGGCATCGATGGCATAGTAGTTGTTGAGCGAGCCGCTCCAGCCCCAGTTAAAATAGAACTTACGGTCGTATTCACGATAGCCGCAGCAAACAAAAGCATGACCACCGTCAGTATCGCTACCCGAATAGTACAGCGGGAAACCTTCTTCGAGGCTGGCAATCAGCATTTCTTCCCAATCGTACTTGGAATAGAGGTCACGGTCCAAGCGCGTGGCATGGTCGGTGTAACGGAAATAGTTGGCGATGGCAGGCGGAACGTCCTGTGAATAGGCACCCGAAGCACCGCCGCCATACATCATATCGACCGAAACACCGCAGTGATACATCAAAGTGGCCACAGCCTGGTAATTGGATGAATTGCAGGAGTTGGGCATGTTGGACCATTGATAGTAGGTGTTCTCAAAATCAACCGTTTGGGCGGGATAGCCATCAGGTGTGTAGGAATGTGAGCCTTGTCCGTGGTCGGGCCAATTCCATCTCTTCATCACCATCGACATGGCCGTAGCCACGCAACCGGCGTATGCATGGCCACCTGGGCCGCCACCACCTGTCGGGCAGTAAGCGTTGTAAGGAGAGTCTTGATTCCAGTTGGTGGTAATCAGCGGGGCAATGTCGCCACGGGTGCTGCGGTTGTCGTTCTCGAAGCCGTCGAAGGCAACGTGACGCCATTCGGAAGCCACCTCCATCTCAGGTTCAAGATTGTTTTCCTGCGCAAATTGAATCTGACGCGCATAGTGACCCAAATAGTAGGCAAAGCCATCGGGAACATTGTTGAGGTCAAAACTCTCTTCATCGGAGAAGCCGAGGATGGGACGTGCCACATCGTCAGCCGAAACGAGGACGAAACCGTTCTCGAAATTGAAGACATAGACAGCAGGATTGCCACTTTCGGTCATTTCGGTGTAAGCCAAATTGAGTTCAACGGCTTGGCGTGCAGAATGGCTCTGCACGTACTTCAGGCCGAGTTGGCGGGCTTGCTCCACGCCGACCGGCGATGCGATGAGCTGGCCCACAAACAAGGCCAAGGTCATCGTAAGAAATAAAGATTTTTTCATTTTTTTGATAGTTTATTGTTGATTTCTAATTGATTTCAAAGGCGCAAAGATAGTTTTTTTCGCAAAACGAATCACATTTTCACCACTTTTTGCATGACAGAGCCATAATTTGCACTCACTTTGACCATGTAAACACCGTTTTGCAGGCCGCTCATGTCGATGATGGCATTGCCTTCGGGAATGTCTTTCCGCAGCAGGCATTGGCCGACAAGATTATACACCTCAACTTCCTTCAGGCCTTCCATTTCGACGGTCAGCTGACCTGTGGTGGGATTGGGATAGAGCGTGGCAGAAAACATGCTTTCAGGCACATCCAAACTCGTGACACGGATAAAGTCGTCTCCTTGGGATGTCAGGGCAAATTCCGACTCACATTCTTCATAAACCGCTTTCACCTTGTATGATTTATCGGTAGCATCAACATGGATAGGCTCTTCATAAAACAGCTCTGTTATGCCACTCACCTCTGTAATGGCATCGTCAAACAAGTGATTGATAATGACAACGGTATAGCTATCAGGCACACGGTCTTCAGGAGCATCCCAAGCGATATGAGCATCAGCAAATGGCTCATCTCTATGCAAGTTCACAGGTGCCGGGCAAGGCAAGACAGGCGGTTCGGGTGCTTCAGGCGTAGTGACACAAGCCTCGTTGGAATGGGTTCCAAACTCCTCGCCGTAAGCAATGACTTGATAGCAATAGGTTTCCCCCGCTTCGAGATTGTCATCGATGAAAGCAGTTTCGGTCGCCTCGCCTATGTTCGTGCCGTTGCGCGTGACGGTATATCCCGCAGCCTGGAAAGCGGGACGCCACTTCAAACTCACGCTCATGGTCTCGCCATTGTCCACCAATTCCGCTGTCAGGTCTTGAGGCACATTGCTCCACTCCACGCGGACATAGTATTTCAACGGGTCGAAAAGGTCGTTAGCGTAGGTTGAGGTGCAGTCGATGGTGTCGTAATAGGACACCACAGCATATTGGTAGACAATGCCTTGCGAGGCCGAAGTATCCTTGACGTTGGTCTGCTTTGAACGCTTGATTTCCTTGTAGGAAGCCATGTCGTCGGTCTTGCGGTAGATGATGTAGCCTGTTGGCCATGTGCCTTCGGGTGCAGACCAGAACAATTGCACCTTCTTGTTTGAAGTGTATTCGTAGTAGAGGTCGGAAGGCTCGTTGCAGCCCGTGCCCGAAGTGATGCAATAATCGTTGGAGTTGGCCGTCTCACCGCCGTTGCAAAGTGCTGTGACATAATAGCAATGACCGCCTTGATTGGTATGCTCGTCAACGTATTGCGTCTCATGTGCCATGTTGAACAAGAAGCCGTCGCGATAGATGCAATAACCGAACTCTGGCTCGTGGTCGCTTTCCCAAGTGAGGATGACGTTTTCGGCATTGTCGGGGTCGAGGGTCGCCACCAAGTTGTAAGGTGCCTCACAGGTGTTTTCGTTGCCGCAGCTGTTGTTGAGTGTGCGCAGCAGGCCCGCCTCAAGGCCAGAGGAAGGACCTTCGTATTGGTAAACGATTTGGTTCTCAAAGTCTTTTACCTTGAAAGAGATGTTGTTGATGTTGGAGTTAGGCTCCACCCAGTAGAGGTTGTTGTTGCCGAGTGCCATCTGGAAGCGCTGCATTTGAGCACTGGAGGTGGTGGTGGTCAGGAAGTCGATGTAGGAACCGGCCGCATTCTGCACGGTGATGCCTCCGCCGTCCCAACCTTGGAATCCTGAAGAAGTCATCAACACTGTCCATTCGCAATATGGGCCGAAAACCGCCGTCGTTGTTGTGGTGCGTCCGTAGTTGTCGCCCGCAACCACAAGCACGGTGTATTCAAACTGGTCGAAATAAGGCACTTCATCGTCGCAGGTCATCGATTGTCCAGGGGCGACATCCGTAAGCTCTTGAACAATCACACCGTTGCGCTTGACAATCACCTTATCCAACGAAGTCAACAGTTCGCCAGTCACCGTTGTAGTTGGATTGGTCCAGGAAAGATGGCCAACGCGAGAAACATCACCGTCGATGGTGACGGCAAGGTTTTCAACGACTTGAGGCATACCATTGTAAACATAATCAGGCACAAAGTCATAAACAATTGCCTGGCTGTTGTTAAACTCAAACTTGTCGCCATCGATGAGAAACCACGAGTCGTTGCTGCCACCCCAGCCCCAATTGAAATAGAACAACCCGTCGTTGTCATATCCGTGGCAAATGAAAGCGTGACCACCGTCATCGCCTTGACCGGAGTAATACAAAGGAATATGCTGGTCGATGTTCGACTTCAGCAGAGCAATCCATTCATTGTAGGAATAGCCAGCCTTGGCGATGTATGTGGCATGGTCGGAGTAAGAGAAATAGTTATTGATGGCAATCGGCACATCCACCGAGAAAGCCCCTGAGCCATCAAAAGCATACATCATGTCGACCGAAATTCCGCAGTGCGACATCAAAACGGCAACGGCCTCCTTGTTTTCTGGAGTGACCACGCCCATGGTATAGACATCGAGCATGTTGGCCCAGTCGTAGGTGGTCTCGCCAAAGTGGGCGGTCAAAGTCTGGCCGTTCCATTGGTAGCTGTGTTCGCCCGTGCCCTGCACTGGCCATTCCCAATACTTCATCAGTTGCGCCATCGCCGTGGCCACGCAGCCCGTCGGCCAACCATTGGGAACGTACATATTGTAAGGCGCACCTTGGTCCCATTTGGTCTGTACCAATGGCCCGACGAGAGGAATGTTCTTTTCAGGATTCAGGATGCCTGAAGCCTCAAGGTTTTTCCATTGGCAGGCAATGTCACTCGTCGTAGGAATGTTTTCAGCCACGCATTGTGCGATTTCCTTGGTCACTTCGCCGAGCATGAACAACAATCCATCGGGAGCATTGTCGTAATTGAAATTGCCGTGGTCGGAATAGCCGAGAATGGGATGATAGCAGTCGTCGGCACTGACAACGACAAAGCCGCCGCTGAAGTTGAAAACGTAGGCCGTGGCCAAGCCGCTCTCAGCGCGGACAGTGTAGGCCAAATCCAAAGAAATGGCGTTTTTGGCGAGCTTCTGCTCAATGTAATTTTGACCCAGACGTTGTGCCTTGGCAACGTCGACGGGTTTGGCTTGTAATGCAGCTATGCCCAACAATAGGGCTGCAACAAAAAGGATATTTCTTTTCATAGGCGTTTGATTTATTGCGTTTTAATTGATTTAAGCGGGCAAATATAATGAAAATTAGGTTTTCTGTTCCTTTTTCTTTGCTGCGGGGAACAAAATATTGTTCAAAATGAGCCTATAGCCCGGCGAATTGGGGTACATGTCCAGCTCCGTGGGCGGGTCGCCGACGATGTGCTGGTAGTCTTCGGGGTCGTGGCCGCCAAGGAAAGTCCAAAAACCGTTGCCGAAATTGCCGTGGATGTAACGGTCTTCGTCCAAAGCCGCATTGTCGCCCAACACCACCACCGACGGTTTCACCACCGACTTGCTGAAGGCCGTGGTCTGCCCCATAAATCCTTTCACCAAACGCTCATGGCATTGCGTAAGCATGGTCGGAACGGGGTCCCATTTGGCCGAGAAGTCGAAAAGCAGGAAATAGTCGTTCTCTTCCCTCACCTTCTGCATCCGGCCTTGGGTGACGTCAATGTTTGAGATTTCGTATTCCTGCGGGTTCACCGACACGGAGAAATCAGTGAAGGCAAAGCAGTTGTCGTAATTCAATCGTTGCGGGTCGCCGTTGCGGATGGGGTCACCGTCGAACATGTAATCGCAAATGTCGAGACCCTCGGCGGCAAGAGCCACATCGAAGCTGTCGGGGGCCGAGCACATCGAAAACATATAACCACCGCCTGCCACAAACTCACGAATCTTCTTCACCACGGCCAATTTCAGCTGCGAAACCTTCGTGAAGCCCCAGCGTTGCGCCGTGGCCTCCTGCGCCCGCACATCTTCTTGATACCAAGGGTAGTTGCGGTAGCGGGCCCAAAATTTTCCGTATTGCCCGGTGAAGTCCTCGTGGTGCAGGTGGAGCCAGTCGTAGGTGGGCAATACGCCTTGCAGCACTTCATCATCGTAAACCACATCGTAAGGGATTTCGGCGTAAGTCAAAACCAAAGTGACGGCATCGTCCCAAGGCAGGTTGTTTTTTGGCGCATACACCGCCACGCGGGGCACTTTTTGGAGTTTCATCTCATCCATATTCACGCCCGGGTCGGCGATTTCGGCCAAAATCGCATCGGCCTGCGCGTCGGCGATGACGTTGTAAGACACATTGCGCATCTTGCACTCGCGCTCAAACATCTCGTGGTAAGGAATCAGGTAGCTCCCTCCCCTATAGTTCAGCAACCAACTGATTTCCACCTCCCTTTGCAGCACCCAATAGGCCACGCCGTAGGCCTTCAAGTGGTTCGTCTGGGTGTTGTCCATCGGGATTAGGAGATAGGCGGCTTTTACAGGAAAAGCCAAAATCGATAACAATATGATTATGAGTATTTTTTTCATTGCTTTAGATTACATTCAGGATGATTTCCGGCGACAATTCCATCTTCGAAAAAGCAAAAAGTTTTTTGCCCAAATCTTTCAATGAGGCTCCAAGGTGATAGACAGTGTCATCAATGATGAGGAAACGGTCGTGGATTCCAGTCTTTTCTTCCATTTTAATAATAGGGTATTGGTTATTGTGTCGTTCCAAATCCAACTGCAACTGATTGGAGATGTTCTGCGTAATGATTTTTGCCGATACTGCCACATCGCGTTTGGCCAGCATCAGCAATACAGACTCGTCCAAATAATTGTCAATGAGAACAATGCGTTTCTTTGCAGATTTAATCAAATCCGTAGCAAATACATACGCATCGAAAATCTGACCGTTGAAAAACACGCCCTCCACAGGTGGCAGCGAGGTACGGACAAAGAAATCCACTTTTTCGGTCAGTTCATTGATTTGCCTTTCGTGCGACATCAGCCTATGGTCAATTCGCTCCTCAAGATGCAAAAGTTGTTGGTTGAAAGCATAGCCTCTCAATAGATATTCCTTTAAGACTTGGTTTGCCCATTGTCGGAATTTGGTGGCATTGATGGAGTTCACCCTGTAACCAACCGAAATAATCATATCAAGATTATAGTAATTGATTTCGCGAAGAACGGAACGCTTCCCTTCCATTTGAACCTGTGCAATTTTTGCACAAGTTGAAGCCTCCGCCAGTTCCTCGGTTTTGTAAATATTACCGATATGCCTGACAATAACCGTTCTGTCAACACCATATAAATTGGCAATTTGCGCTTGTGTGAGCCAAACGGTTTCCGCCTCAATTCTCACCTCCAATTCAACGCTGTTATTAGGCTGGTATAATATAATTTCCCCTTTTTCCATAGTCCTATTTTGACGACGGCAAAAATAGAAATTTTTCTGTTTTGTTGCTCAAAATGGTTCCAATTCTTTGACTAAAAAAGCCAGTCCCATCCCAACCCCATCGCGTCGCCAAACGCAATGAATCAGGATGGGGCGGCTTTTGCTTTTCTCCCGCTTTGCGTCACTGCGAGGCACGAAGCAGTCCAGACCTGAGGCTATAATCCGGATTAACTTCGTTGAATCTTCGATTTGCTTCGTCGTACCTCCTCGCAAAGACGCGAAGCGTGTCATTCTTTAATCCACTTCCCCGTTTCAACAAGGGTCGTTGAGCCTGTCGAAACGCCCGTTGTATAAACCTTCCAAAAATAAACCCCTTCAGTCCAATCCGTTGCATCAATCGTCGTCAGATGCTCCGTGAGTGCTTGGCTGTGGATAAGCCTGCCGTTTATTTCGTACACTTCCACACGGGCATTTTGCAAAGCCGTGCGGATGTTGAGCGTGTTGCCACCAGGATTGGGATAGGCAATGACCACTTTCAGGCCATTGTCGTGGGCTTCGTCGACATTCCAAAACGAGTCTGCGAGAATGTGGTAGATATTGTCGTTAATGGTCGTGATAAGGCAGTCGCCATTAGGCATGGCACAAATCTCTATAGGTCCCTGCCATTGGCCATCGTATGGTTTATAGATTTCGCTGATTTTGTTCAACTCCTCATCAAATCGGGCAACATAAAAGCCTTCCTGATAATAGATATCCTGAACCAACGCACACATTGCAATGCTGCCATCTGGGAAGAAGTCTATTGACTTCCAATAAGCGCGTTGGTCTTCACCAGAATTGTCGACAGTCAATGCCCATTTGTCGATGTGTGACATTTCCTTATCAAATTTGGCAATGATGGCATTTTGATAGCCGGACTGCCCGTTGGCAACATATCTAAAGCTGCCCACCACATATAAGCAACCCGATATAGGATGTTTGGCAACGTACGGGAAAACGATACTTTGACGCCAACCTGGCAAAGGGAAATCGTTATAGATTTCATCATGCAGCAAGGTGGTGTCAAGATTGAAATCCAAATTGAAGCAACGTGTTTTAACAGGCTGCTCTTGAATATCGCATCCGCCTAAAAGATAGCCCGTAGAATCTGCATTGAGAGCGAAAAGCCTTTCAGGGTCGAAGAGTACGGAAGTAAAGTACCTATCTGCAAGCACATTACCCCATCTGTCAAACCGAATGATACGGTGACGGTCAGCTGCGTTCTGCCCTAATTGCTCATTGGTGAAATAACTCACTGCAAAAACGCTATCGCTCTCGATGATGAATTGAGGATCCATATAATGAACGGTAGAAACACCTGTGCCACTAAGCAAAACAGTTCCAGTTTCGACCACCAACAAATCCTCGTCAATGTCACCAACGGCAATCCAAATGGAATCGCCTCTCATCTTGTGGTAAATGATGCTTGGGAAACCATTTTCCTTCATGAACAACAATTGCTGGTTTGCCATAGAGAACCCTCCTTCGTTGAGGTGGTTTTGAGCGGCATACTCCAATTCCGTTCCGTCAGTTTTCATGCGGCACAAGGCCATAGTGCCGTTTTCTTCGCCTCGCATGGTGACCAAAAACTCATCTTCACCAAGCGAAAGCATAGCAAGATAGCCTTTGTCTTCTCCAATGAGTTCCACTTCCAACTGTTCTTGCGCTTGCAGCGTCACCCCTCCCGCCATCAGCAGGAGCGCAAGCAGGGTGTAAAATTTTATGTTTTTCATTGTATCGTGATTTTATTCGTGCAAACTATCCCTTCTGCATCAGTAATGCGCAGCATATAAACGCCTTGCGGCAAGACTGAAACATTGATTTCATTCGTATCGCGCACAATCTTCACCACCTGCCCATGCGCATTGTAAACCTGCACTTCTTTGGCTTCAACCCCCTCAATGTAAACCGTTTGAGATGCTGGATTAGGCCAAAGTATCAAAGCGGTTTCTTCCGTTTCATCCACAGCTTCAATGCTAACGAAATGCGCCGTAATCTGTCCACCTCTCGCAACCATGTGGGCATATTCAGGATTTGTTGAAATGGTGTCGCCGTCTTGGTTAGTCCAGCCGACAAACTGGTAGTTCTCATTTGCCGTGGCCATCAGATGTGCTCTTTCACCGAAAAGGTATGTCCCTGAACCGATTGCCTCGCCACCACCACTTGGCTCTGCTATCACATCAAGTTCAAAAGGCGTGTAAACAGACTCACGGCTGACAAACATCTTTCCAAAGAAGACAGAGCCGTTATACTCGTATGATAGCATGTAGCCATCGGGCAATAATGCTAGGCCTGTCTGAATATAATCCATGCCGGAACTGATGTTTTCGTAATTATAGCCACCGTCATTAGAACGATACAATCCTTGAAAGTCGATATGGGCAATGTAAACATTGTCATTGTCATCAATTACAATGGAATTGACACGAAAACCACCATTCAGCATTTCCCAAGTCTCCCCATTATCCTCTGTCCTGAACACGCCGACATCTTCATCGTTATTATATCCATCACATCCTGCATAAACAGTTCCGTCAGGACTTTTTGCGAAAGAAATCAAATAGTTCTCATCCAAACCAACCGACTCCCAAGAAAGCCCATGGTCTATTGAACGGATAACACCTATATGATAATCGCTAGAATTAGTCAAACATGCGAAAAGGGTTCCATCGTCAAGTTCAACAAAACCATTAACGTCGGTCACTCTTTCATGGGGATTGTCCCACGATTGCCACCAAGTATCACCACCGTCAACCGACATACTTATACCTCTAAAGTCGCCAACATAAAGCATACCGTCAGATGCCTTAATGAATGATCGAGGTGCCGAAAAGGAAGCATATCCCAACGGGTTCCATGAATATCCATCCCATTTATATAAAGGGGATGTACTATTAATGGAAGCATACAACTCGTCGTCTTCGGAAAGATATAGAAAATCAACAGATTGGTTCTCAAACCCCACACACTGCCAAGTCTGACATGTGTCTACACTTCGATAGACACCGTGCATTGATGCCACATAAACAGTGTCGATACTGCGCCCGACGGGATGATGGAACCAGTCCCCGTTTGTGTTGACTTCAATCCAGAAATCATCTGCCGTTTGTGCCTGCATTACTCCCGCCATCAGCAAGAGCACAAGCAGGGTATAAAGTCTAATGTTTTTCATAGGCTATTTGTGTTTTTTCATTCGTTCTTTTTTCCACCGTTATCCAATAATTTGCAGAACTCCACCAAGCTGCGCTGTATCACGCCTCCCACCTGCATTATAAAAACAGCCTCTCCTCATTTGTGCGACAACGATTTAGCACTATTTGATGGTTGCCCTATCCTGTACAGAACAGGACTTTCGGAATTTGTGCCGTTTCGAACGGCACAATTGACTTGGTTTGTATTTGTGCCAATTCAATCCAATGATGCCGTAAATTGCCTCGAAGTCTCCCTTGAATGTCGTTATTGAACGGCTCTCGTTTGTGTTCTTTTTTTCCATTCCAATGTTTTACTTTTGCTGGCAAAGTTAGGCTTTTTTCCGATAATATGGATAATTATCTTCTATTCCTTAATCCACCTCCCCGATTCCACAAGGGTCGTTGAGCCTGTTGAAACGCCCGTTGTATAAACCTTCCAAACATAAGCCCCCGAAGGCCAACTTTCAGCATTTATGGAAGTGACATTCTCCGTAATCTCTTTCTTGCAAACCAGATTCCCGGTCAAGTCATAGATTTCCACACGGGCATTTTGCAAGGCCGTGCGGATGTTCAAGCGGTCGGTGCCTGGCACAGGAAACACCTCTGTGCAAACCGATTCGGCCTCTCCCACCCCATTGACAGACCAATACACCCGCACGAAATACTCAAACTCGTTGTACTTCGAGCGTGCCGGGGCGGAATAGCAGTCGATGGATTGGTAATAGGCCACCACCTTGTAAAGATAAGCGGTTTCATCCTCCATTGAGGTGTTGTCGGTATAGGACGTGTAATTGGCTCCCAATGTCTTGATTTGCTGCCAGTTCATATCCGTTTCCTTGGTGCGGTAGATGTAGAACCCCGAAAGGCCGTCATTGGGTTGGGGCGTTCCCCAAGTGAGTTTCACCTTGTTATTGTTGGTCATCTCATACCAAAGGTTGGTGGCTGGCTGGCAGTCGTCGCCAATGGTCGCACAAGCCTCGTTGGTCGGGTCGCTTTCGCCCGATGTGCAAAAAGCGGTCACAAAGTAGCAATGCCCGCCATGCGTCGCTGATTCATCGGCAAAAGCAGCCTCGTTGTCTCTCACCGTCTGAATCAGTTGCCCGTCACGATACACATTATAATCTGCATACTCATCATAGGAAGTCCAAGCCAACACCACACGATCTTCCTCGGCAAAAGCATACAAATCGGTGGGCGCACCGCAATCTGTGCCATTGCCGCAACTGTTGTTCATTTGCAGGAAAACGCCTTCGTCGATGCCTTCCAAAGTGCCTGAATAGGAATAAACCACCTGATTGTCAGCATCTCTGATGACAAAACTCACATCGCTAACCGTGCTGTTTCCTTTGACCCAAGCGAAAGCAACATGGCCCAAAGGCACCTCAACGGAAATCGTCTCGCTGCTTGAGTGTGCCGTGACTGCTTCCACCACTTGCGAGGCATTGTTGATTACCTGAATGGAAGCGCCCTGCCATCCGTTGAAGAAGGTGGTGCCTGCCGCGATGGTCCACGAACAGGAAGGCCCGAAGCGCACCCCGCTTTCTGTGGCAATCTGGCCATGCAAACCGTTGTTCACTGCATAAACCTGATAATCGTGCAAGCCATAAAACGGCACCTCATCCGTGATTTCCATTGCCGCGCCCGGGGTGACATTGTCTTCGGTATAAACAACCCTTCCGTCACGTTTGACTACGATTTGGTCGATATGGGTCAAGTTACTGTTGTTCAACGACTTTATTGGATTGTTCCAATGCACGGTGCAGGTATAGGAATCGTCTGAAAGCGGCTGTACGCTCAAGTTGGTCGGTGCCTTGGGCATAGCGTTGTAGACGCCAGAAGGAACAGCATCGGCAATCATCTTTTGTACAAGGTTCCATGACTGGTTGTAGGTTTGCAGGTTGTCGATGCTGAACCAGCCATCGAGTTCGCCACCCCAACTCCAATTGATGTGAAACAGGCCGTTGTCGTCGTAGCCGTCGCAGATGAACGAATGACCCTGGCTTCCTCCATCGGTACCTGCATACAAAATCGGAATGCCCATATCCAAGACATCACGCATCATGGCCACCCATTCATCGTAGGGATAATCGTCCCTAAACAGATTGTGCGAAGTGCCATAGCCGAAATAGGAACTCATCGCCGGTGGGATGCTTTGGTGCAAGGCGCCACTGGCCATGCTGCCATAGTTCATGTCGACGCTCACGCCGCAATGATACATGAGAAGCGAAACATATTGATTGTCATCATTTAGCGACTCCGGCATTTCGTCCCAGTGGTAAGTGGTCGCGCCGAAATCAGCATATTGGGTGCCGTAAAGGTAACTGTTGTAGGAGTGCGAGCCTGTGCCTTGCTGCGGATGGTTCCAATACTTCATCACCTGTGCCATTGAGGTGGCCACACATCCTGCGTAGGCATTGCCGCAAGGTCCCGCCTCGTCTTTTGGGCAAAATGCGTTATAATAACAGTCTTGGTCCCAATGTGTGGCAATCAAGGGCTGGACGACCACCGATTTCAAGGTTTGGGTTTTGCCGCTGCGTTCAAGGTTTTCCCATTCTTGGGCAATCACAAAATCGGCTTTTTTCAGATTTTCTTCCGCAAAATCAACGGATTGGCCATAGCCATTGAGGAAATAGGACAATCCGTCAGGGATGTTTTCCGTGTTGAAATTGCCTGTTTCGGCATAGCCGAGGATGGGGCTGGTGAGGTCGCTGGCCGAGATGATGACGAAACCGCCCGAAGTGCCGTTGAAGGCATAAAACGCTGGATGGCCTTTTTCGGAAACGCCGGTATAGACCCATTCCAACTGCGTGTCATTCTTGAAGTTGGCCTCGACAAACTTCGCGCCCAAGGCCTTGGCGCGTTCCACGCCGACCGTTCCACCAATCAGCGGCATCGAAGCCATCAGCAGAACGGCGAGCAAACTGTAAAATCTGTTGTTTTTCATTTTAACTTGTTTTTAATTGGTTTTCTGTTTGTTATTCTTCGCTTTGCGTCACTACAATTCGTTTAATTCGTCTAATTCGCCGTTTTATTGCAGTCGGCGAATTTTACGAATTTTGCGAATTTTTTATTCTTTTATCCATTTTCCAGTCTCAGTGAGAGCCGTTGAGCCGCTCGTTGAGTAGATTTTCCAGAAATACATTCCCGAAGGCCAAACCTCAGTATTGATAGCAATTTGATTTCCAAATATTTTATTTTCAAAAACTTTGCGTCCGGTGAGGTCGTACACCTCCACCCTATCCGCTGCATCGCGAACCTCAATGTTGAGCACATCCTTGCCCGGATTGGGATAGAAACAACTTTGGGCTGCGGTTTCCTCCACTCCATTCGGGATGGGAAACTCGATGGCTCCGAGGTCAATACGCTCGTCAACCACACGCGGACTGCCCGTGAAATCGGTGTCAGGATAATATTGGTTCATGTCGGTTGTCCCCGCATTGACGCAAGGCGAGGTTTCCAACAATGCCCAATGAGTAGCCAAGGTTGAATGGTCGTATTCAGGGCCTAAACCTTCGGTCGGACGGACAAATTGGGGGTCGCCAAAAACATCTCCCGAGCCTGAAATCGTGCCGTTGCAATTGTTGAAAACGGTCGGGTCGGGATGCGTCGGGTCCATTCGCTCGAACCAAACGCCCGTGTTGCCCCAAAAGATGTTGTTGTAGATTTTCTGCTGCCCATTCGTCCAAATCCCTGAGCCATAACCGTGTATGTGTCCCTCGCTATGGTTGTTGGCAATCGTGTTGTTATAATAATGGGAATAATTGGGTGCCGTGGTACCCAGCACAGGCGAATAGCCATCATTGTTGACAATGATATTGTCGTGGAAACGCCCCACGCCTTCCCAACCGAGATAGGCCGTGCTGCCGTGGTTGCCGTGGATGTAATTGTTATAGACCTGTGGCCCCGAAGCCGTCAGCGGCAATTCGCCAATGTGCATATCGAGCGCAGTGCCGTAATGTCCTGAGTTGTTGTAAAACTCGCAGTTGCGCACCGTGAAATGTCGTAAGCCGCCCATCGTAACACTTGCGCCCCACCATGCATAATTGTCGTGGAAAACGCAATGCTCTACAAGGATTGTCCCAGGGTTGAGCACATACATTCCGCCTCCACCGCTACCGCTTGGCGAACTAGTATTGTGATCATTGCGGTTTTGCGAGAAACGGCAATGGGCGAAGTAGCAGTATTTCTTGTTTCTCACCTCAACGCCGGCGCCGTACCTTTCCCCTTCGGGTGCGCCCGTGATGATCTTTCCGTACTTGACCTCACAGAATTCCATCATCACGCTGTCTTGGGAATTGCTTTGGTCGGAAATCAGGTGGATGCCTCGCCACCCCGTTTCCGCTGTAGGATTATGGAAATCGGTGGTGTCGCGGGCGGTGAAGGTGACGAGAACCTTGTCCGCGCCCAAGGCATAAAACGAGCCGTTGTGGACGGTGATGCGGTAATAGCCTTCCGCAATCACCCAAGTCCCACGCTCAATGGTGAGGCGCGCCGTGCCTTCCGCATCAGGCTCAATGACGACATTACCCACAAGTTTAACGGTGTCGGCGTCCCAAAGCACATTGCCTTGGTATTCGCCCGAAACCTCGATGACATTTTGCGCGGCCAAAGTTGCCGTCAGCAGCGTCATCCAAATTGCAAAAAACAAACTTTTTTTCATGGCATAAAACAGTTTTAATGATACATTTAGTTTCATGCCTCCAAAATTATATAAAAAAATAGGGAGTTTTTCAACCCCAAAGGCCAAGTACAGATTTTTCTTTTCAACTAATTTTGATAATCAACGAGTTACAAGAAAAAAGTACAGATTTTTGTTGGCAGTTAGGAGGGAAAAAAGGGGCAAAATAGCCCGATTTTAATCCTAAAACCAACTGAATTTCTTTGCTGATTTCCGACAATTCGCTATATTTGCATAAAATTACAAATCGGCATGAGCAAACAAATCGAAATAAGGAACAGTACGGCGGAGTTTCTGATTTTCCAAGCAGAGGGAAAAGAAGACGGCATCCAGGTCGTTTACAAAGACGAAACCATTTGGTGTACGCAAAAGGCGATGGCAGCCTTGTTTGACGTGGACAGAAGCGTCATCACCAAGCACTTGAAAAACATCTTTGAACTCAACGAACTCAACCAAGATTCAGTATGTGCAATTTTTGCACATACTGCTGAAGACGGCAAGTCTTATAATACCCAATTCTACAATCTCGACGCCATCATCTCTGTGGGTTATCGTGTCAATTCATTGAGAGCCACGCAATTCAGGCAGTGGTGTACCTATGTGCTTCGGCAGTTCACCATACGAGGTTATGTCATCGACAAGAAACGTATGGAAAACTGGGTTCATCCAAGACCGCCTTTTCCAATCCGACTTCGACAAGTTCGCCTCCAAACACCTCTTGCCGCTTGACGACATCAAGGAGATTGAAGGGACAAAAGACTAAAAACCAACCCCATCTCAACCCCAGCGTGTCGCCAAACGCTTGGAATTGAGAGGGGCAGGCTTTGCTTTTCTCCCGCTTTGCGTCGCTGCGAGGAACGAAGCAGTCCAAGTAATTCGCTTCATTCGCCTAATTCGCCGTTTTATCGTTATCGGCGAATTGAACGGATTTTGCGAATTGGATTGCATCACTTCTTTCGCAATGACGCGAAGCGACCACAAAACTATAACAAAAAACCATCGAAAAAACAAGATTTGGGCCAACTACAGATTTTTCTTTTCAACTCATTTTGATAATCAATGAGTTACGATAAAAAGTACAGTTTTTTCTCAGTCCAAAAGCGCAGAAATCGGGTCAAAATCGGCCTTGTTTTTGAGGTTGGAGCTGTATTTTCTACTATGTTTTAGCGTTCAAACCTTTATCACATCTTCACCCAAAACCGTGGAGATTTTTGCCAATGTGCGAAGGGTGAAATTGTGCGTTCCTCCCACCCATCGCGACACTTCTGGTTCGGTTTTGCCCATGAGGTGAGCAAATTCCTTTTGTGACAAACCTCTCGCTTTCAGTAGCGAATCAATCTTGTCGGCAATGGCCCACGACATGTCTACCTGCTTCTTCATCTCGGCAGGAATCTTGGCCAATTCTTTCTGAAACATGCTGCTTGCGCTCATAACTCAAAATATTTGTTTTCGACACCAACCAGTTTTGTTTCTTTTATTTCGATTTCTCCAGCACGGATGTACGATTTTAGCAAAGCATCAAATTTCTGTAAATCAATCACATAACCTTTCAGTTCTTCACTTTCTTCGTAGGTTTTTGTTGTCTTCTCTCCACCATTCCCCAAAATCAATATCTTGTCTGTCAGTCTCAAACAATATAAGCGCAATTTGCTTTTCTCAATGGGTAAGGCCACAACATTGTCATTCATTTTCCCTTCGGGGCGAAAATTTCTTTCTAATGCGCCATGTGAGGCTATCTTGTCAAGTGCAAGCAATATAATCTGATAATCGCGCTGCAAAACAGCATTATCCTTGAATTTCTCCATAAACTTCTCAAATTCAGAGATTTCACTATTCTCAAAGATAATCGTGTAAAGACTGACAAAATCTGTCTCATTCATAATGTCAAGTTTGGCCTGCTTCATATTAATCATTATTGTTACATAGTGCAAAAATAAACATTTTTCGGAAACAAATTACTTTATATGCTATTTTTTTTGTAAAAAACCACCAAAAGCCCTCAACAGTCCCCAATCGCCATTGGGAACGGTTAGGCTTTCGATGGCTTGTCGGTTTACTTTATTCCTTAACCCACTTCCCCGTTTCCGCGAGGGTCGTTGAGCCTATTGTAACGCCTGTAGTATAAACCTTCCAAACATAAGCCCCCGAAGGCCAACTTTCGGCATTTATCGAAGTGACGTTCTCCGTAATTTCTTTCTTACAAACCAGTTTCCCAGTCAAGTCATAGATTTCCACATGGGCATTCTGCAAAGCAGTGCGAATAATCAGCACATCCTTACCAGGGTTGGGATAAGCCGTAGCCACAGCAAAGCCATGCGAATGAGCTTCCTCAACATTCAAGAAATCCTCAGGCGTGATCCTGTAGACACAATAGTCTGTCGAGCCAGAATCTTTGCCACGGAAACAGCTCAAAATGCAACCTCCTGCCGGACAAGCCGAAATGGTATTGGGAGCCAAACTTAAGTCGGGCTTGAAGTAAATTTCACTCCGTTTGTTCAAGTCCTCGTCCATAAGCCCTACATAGACATTGTAAAATTCCTCGCTTCCCGTTTGCCCAATTCCTTTGAATGATGGCAAATCCATCCAACCAAGCATAAACACCTCACCATTAGGACTAAAACTCATCCCATAGCCTTCATCCTTACGATAGGGATTGATGATGCCAAAAGTCCAATTCACAAGGTTAAAGTCCTCGTCGTAAGCAGTCATAATTACATTCGTTTTTTCATCCTGATATTCCCATGCGTCTTCACTGCCAACCGAATAAGTACGACCGTTGTAGGGATTGAATCGCATTGAGCAAACATCGTTGGAAATAGCGTATAACCATCCACTCATATTCTGGTTGGAATAGTGTACCCTACCCACAGAATCAGCGACAGAGATTGTGTTAAGGTCGGCATCAAGGGTGTAACAATCAAAGTCATACCTCTCATTCATCAAAATGAAGCGAAAACCCAAAGAATCAGATGCCGAGAAGAAAAAGTTGGTCAAAGAGGCTTTATAGTCGCGAAACACCCTTTCCTTTATTATATTGCCCTCATTGTTAAACTTTACCAAGTGCATGGATTCTTTTTGGTCAATCATCCAAAGACTGTCAACGGGATATGACAAAGTCAGGCTACCGTCCTTTGAAAAAACGGGGTAAATCATATTTGTGTAAAACTGGGTTACTGATGGATGGTTGAAGTCAGAGCCGTCCCAATTGTAACCAGTATAAGTCAGCGAAAGGCCATCAGGATCAATATCAACAACACAAAGCAGAGGAAGCGTGTCGTTGTCATCCAAACGAAACGAGACATAACGGAGTTTCCCATTCATGAAATTGGCATGCCGCCACAATTCCAGTCGGTTATCGGGCAAACTGATGGAATCAAGGATTTCGCCCTCGTATGTGATTTTCATCAGTGCGCGGCTTCCTGAATCGGTTGCTGCAAATGCAAGGAAAGCATTTTCGTCAATACAATATACACTTGTAACCCTGACATTATCCGACCTGTATATTACTTCGAGGTCTTGAGGATACTCTTGCGCTTTCATCGTCACCCATCCCGCCATCAGCAGGAGCGCAAGCAGAGCGTAAAGTCTAATGTTTTTCATTGTGTTTTAGTTTTGATGTTTTGCCATTCAGTTGCGCTTGTCGTCGCTGCGAGGAACGAAGCAGTCCAAGTAATTCGCTTCATTCGCCTAATTCGCCGTTTTATCGTTATCGGCGAATTGAACGGATTTCGCGAATTGGATTGCTTCACTTCGTTCGCAATGACGCGAAGCGAACACAAAATTATAGCAAAAAAACATCGAAAAAACAAGATTTGGGCCAAATACAGATTTTTCTTTTCAACCCATTTTGATAATCAACGAGTTACAAGAAAAAAGTACAGATTTTTCTCAGTCCAAAAGCGCAGAAATCGGGTCAAAATCGGCCTTGTTTTTGAGGTTGGAGCGGTATTTTGCCACCGTGTTTTCGCTCAGGCCGAGTAGGTCGGCCTCCTCCTTGATGCGGAAGCCCAGGAACGACAAAATGACGAGATGCGTCTCCGTCTTGTTGAGGTCGGGATAGGCCGATTTCATTTTCCCAATGCCTTGGGGATAGGCCGCCTCGAAAGCCTCCATGATGCGTTGCAGGCGGTCTTTCTGCCCCGATTGGTATATCGCCAAAACTTGTTGGTTGAGCATCTCCTTCTGCTGGGCGGTGAGTTGCTCCAACTCCGTTTGCAGTTGGCGTTGCGCCTCGCGGAGTTTCAGCGTCTCCAACTCCTTGTTCTTGCGGTAGCGCAACGCCGCCCAAAGCACCGCCATCAGTACGATGACCAACAGGGCTATCCACAAATAGAGGCGGTAACGCTTCAACTGCTGCTCGCTTTCCAAACGCTGGATTTCCAACTGCTTGTCGTATTCTTCTTTCACTTGCGCCACGGCTTTACCGCTGTAATCGTATTTATGCCTCCCATCCATATATTTTTCTGCATACAACAAGGCACTATCCATACAGCCCAATGCCTCAAACGATTTGTAAAGATACATGTTGGCATTCATCCTCCACACCTCCAATCCGTATTGATTCGCTGCTTGCTTGGCAAAAAAGATGCAGGAATCGTATTGCCTTAACTCGAAATAGGCATGGGTCAGTCCGTCGATGGTGCTTGCCCTGAACTTGGCCGTTTGCCCGCCCAACAGCTTCAAAGCCTTTTTCTCTTCTGCAATGGCTTCTCTCAACAATTTCTGCATTTCCTCCTCACTTTTAACTTTTTTTTGCTTCTCGTAACGAAAAAGCAAATGCAAGGCAGCCGAACTGTGGCAGGCAGCCATTTTCCAAGTGTCGCCAAGCGTTTGGGCAGAGCGAAAGCCTTTTTCCAGATACAACGCGCTACTGTCGTACTCCCTGAAACGAAGGTACAATTCACCTATCATAAGTGCCGTGAGGCAGTGTTGGTCGAGCCATTGCCGATGGCATAAAAAACGTTCAGCCTTTTTCAGCACCTCCAGACTTTCATTGTGGTAACCGAAATCGCCGTAAGCCGAACCAAGACCGCTATAGACTTTGTATTTCAAGTGGTCGATCACGTCTTGCTCGGTGGTGGGTGTGGGTGAAAAACGCACAAAACGCTCGTCCACCTGCTGGCATTGGTCAATGCTTTGTTTGGCTTTTTGGTAATTGTCGATGCAAAGCCAACGGTGCTGTGGCGACGAGCGGTAGGCGTAGCCTTTGGCGTAATACGACTTTGCCTCAAAATACTTGTCACCGCCGCCGACATAGCAATTTTCGGCCACTTGCAGAAGCGAATCGATTTCGGCGTTATAGAACATCGTATCGAATAAGGCATCAAGCCGAAGCAGGCAATAATGCGCCCGTTCCTTTTCAGAAAGGGCGGAAACATTCAACGTGTCGAGAATCCGACGTGCGCTGTCGAGGTTGGTTTGGTAGAAACATTCCACGCGATAGAGCATGTCCTCCTCGGGCGGTGGAGGCGTTTCGCGCTTGGAGCAAGCAGCCACCAACACGACAAAAAGCAAAAGCCATACAAAAAACATGCGTTTCATGGCTGCAAAGGTAGCATTTTTTTGGCGATGCCAACAAAAAAGGCCAGCCACCTTCGTGACTGACCTATATGCTTCCACTCTTTCCTTAACGCAATTATTTTTCCTTCACCCACTTCCCCGTTTCCACCAAGGTCCATGAGCCTGCGGTCCCTGAGGCCCATCGAAGGGTCGAAGGGCCGGCTTGATTCGTGTAAACTTTCCAAATATAAACTCCAGCAGGCCAGTTTTCAGTATTTATTGAAGTGATACTTCCCGTAATCTCGTGATTGAAAATCAGTTTTCCACTTAAATCATAGATTTCCACGTGGGCGTTTTGTAAAGCAGTCCTGATATTCAGCACATCCTTTCCGGGGTTGGGATAAACATCTGTTGTGCTGGCTTTCGTGCCGTTTTCCCCAACGGAAAGAATGCCGTCCTCAAACATCGGGATGTTGTAAGGTTCATATACTGGCACCCAATGTTTATAAATTGAAGGGTTTTCCTGCGCATCCACCCAAGCGTTGAGGGCATCCACCATGATGTCGGTTGAAGTGCCGCCTGCCAACACACTCGTTTCCAGTTGGCAGGGACCTGTGGGGAGAAACTCGGCGCACTCGGCTATATTGCCCAGAGTAAAGCCAAACAAGCCAGCATTTTCATAGTTGTTCCAAATATGGCCATAACAGTTTTCCACAAGGCAACCTTCCATGTTTTTGCCAACAATTGAGCCGTCATAAGTGGCTCTCAATACCGAAATACTCTCGGCGAAACAGTTCCTCACAACAGCCTTATATCCACCTGTTTGTGACTTTGGATCCGTCTCGTTAAAGCAAGCCACTCCACCCAATGCGTACGCTCCTCCAAGACATTCCAAAAAATATCCGTAGTAAAAGCAATTGCATATTTCAGCATCAGCATAGCCTCCTTCTGAAAGGTTCTTGAAAACGATGCCTCCTGCGCGGTCTCCTGCTCCCATAGCATGATTGCCATAGACATAAGCACAATTCCTGATTGTGGAATTGCGGTTCAGTCCGACCACCCCTCCAAGATTATTCACATCCATACCACTGGAACTCACAAAAATCTTGACAATGCAGCCATCCACCAATGACAATGAATCTGCAAAGCCGACCATGCCCCCATCGTAATATTGTTCATAATCCGGCCCAAAAACAAGGTGACGATTGGCAAGACCACCTGAATTGATAGTAATATCTTTCACGATGCCATGACATATATATCCGAAGAATCCAAAATCAAGATTGGTCTCTTCGTCGCTTATCCCACCTTGATTCAGTCCAATGTACAAACCATCAAGTGTATGACCACCTCCATCGAAAGTGCCCTTGAAAGGATGCTCCCGGCTGCCAATAGGCGTAAAGCGCAATTTTGCCACGGCTTCAAAGTCTATATCGTTAGTTAGTCGCACAGTGCGGCCGTTGAAGTCATCTGGAATGCAACCGTTCAAGCCATTCACCACACTTGGAAGCCAAGCCAAGCCTTCTACCGTCGAGATTTCTACATTGCCATTGACATCAATAACATAACCAGTGGGCTGCTCTGTAACCTCATCAATCCAATAAGGGTAATTTATGTAATCCCTTTCTTTTTCCATTCCGTCTGCGCCTTGCGCGTGACACAATGCCGCCGAAAAAAGAAATGCGGCAAACATAATCGTAGTCTTTTTCATATTCTGTTGATTTTTAATTTGTTATTCTTTTTCGTTTTGTGCCCATCTGCCGCTTTGCGTCACTGCGAGGAACGAAGCAGTCCAGACCAACACTTTTGGTTTGTTACTTGAAGCCTGGATTGCTTCGTCGTACCTCCTCGCAAATCGAAGATTCGACGTAGTCAATGACGCGAAGCGACGCATTAGTTTGTCATTGTTTTATCCATTTTCCACTCTCCGCTTCCATACCACTGGCAACCACCTTCCAAACATAAGTCCCCGAAGGCCAACTTTCAGCATTTATCGAAGTGATACTTTCCGTAATCTCTTGATTGCAAATCAGTTTTCCAGTCAAATCATAAATTTCCACCCGCGCATCCTTCAATCCCGTCCTGATGTTCAGCACATCCTTCCCCGGATTAGGATAGGCCACCGCCACAGCGAAGCCAGCATCATGGGCTTCCTCGATGCCGTCAAAAGTTTCTTTGGGAATTTTGTAAATGGCACCAACGTCCTCTACCTCATCCATTCTTGTGCAAAGCAGAAAAAGGTCTCCATTTGGACTTAAACAGATTCCTTTGTCAGGGTACAGCCAGTAGAAATCATCTGTATAATAGATTTCATTGAGTTTGTTAAGGTTCTCGTCCAAATAGGCCACATAAATGCTTGTGGGTATGGTGTAGAACTTGTCCATGCCTCCAGCCATGTAAATGCCACCTTCTGAATCAAAAGCAATGGAGTTTTTGTATCCAGCCGCAGTTGGAACACTTGAAGTGATGCCCCATGTGTAGGCAAGCTGCTCGAAATGCTCGGCATCGAACACGCTCATCAATATATCTTCATCGTGCTCAAGTATGCCACCAGGTGCCATATAAGTCTCGCAATCGATGGAATAGGTTTTTCCATTGTAAGGGTTCAGTTTGAAGAAGGCTTCCTTGCCACATAAACGGGGAAATGAAAGTTGATCTATGTTCTCCAAATGCTCTACTATGTTGAGGTTGGCATCCAAAGTGTAGCAATCGTACATTGCGGGGTTCTCTGTCAAGTTTCGCATAACCATCCTGCAACCGAGCGAATCAGAAGTGGGAAACAGCTCAAACGCACGGAACATAAGGCCGCCAAAAGGAATGTCTTCAAATGTCCTTTCTTGAAGCAGTTGGCCATCAGCACCGAATTTCATCAGCCTGAATCCAGTTGTCCAAGGAGTGGTTTGGCATTGCGTCAGACTTTGAGATGGATAGGCGTAGAATATGCTGCCGTCTTTGTTGGCCACAAACCGTTCCTCAAAAAGGTTGTCACTTGTGTAATAATCCGTGCATTGCCAATCATAGTCAAGATATGACAGCGACAAACCATCGGAAATGCCAATTTTCTGAAGCCGCAGTGTGTCGTCGGAGAATTTCATTACGAGCATCCCAAAAGAGCCGTCAGCAAATTGTTGAATACTACAAGGCTTTGTCCTTCGCCCAATGCTTGGATTGTTCGTAAAAAGATAGGTGGAATCCACTATGTCACCGTTTCCGTCCAATAGCAACAGATGTTGGTCGGCCCACCAGTTTCCATTCTCATGATGTCGTATCCCAAGCCGAACCATCATGGTATTTTGGTTGGCAAAGACCGCGTCGCCGAAAAACATGTCTGAGCCAAGGGAAAAGTACTCCTGCAAGACCTGGGCTTGCATTCGCACCACTCCCATCAGCAGGAGCGCAAGCAGGGTGTAAAATCTTTTTGCTTTCATAGTATCATTGTTTTATCCATTTTCCGCTTTCGGCTTCCTTGTCGTTGGCGATAACTTTCCAGATGTAGGTGCCTGAAGGCCAAGAGGTGGTGGTTATCGAAGTGATATTGTCTGTAATCTCTTGATTGTAAACAACTTTTCCAGTCAAATCATAGATCTTGATACGCGCGTTTTGCAAAGCTGTGCAGATGTTCAGCACATCATTTCCTGGATTGGGATAGAAAACGACCTGCCCACTGGTTGGAGCTTCCTCAACACCGTCATAGTCAAAAATGTCGGTAAGATGGAAAACCCAGTAGTTGTCCTGCGAACCCACCACCACATTTGGGCAGTTGATGTCGCCGTAGGGATAAGGCGGCGGATACAAGGCATCCCGGCAGAGAAAGACAAACTCCTTGTCGCTGACTTGCACGGCATCACTATAAAGTTGAGCCGAAGCCACGTCTGCGCCCATCACCCGCTCCCACAACAGATAACCTTTGGCATCCGTCCTAAATATCCAAGGCTTTCGAGCCCCCCAAGACCCTTGTGGAGGCTCGTACAATTGCAAGGCACTTTGCACATCGCCATCTCTCGATTCCGACAATCCAGTGACTGTAAAACCACCGTCTTCATTCTGAAAGACTTTACACGCGGCATCATTAAGCGTGCCGCCATAACATTTGCTCCATACC
>ONKQ01000004.1 GCA_900318465.1 uncultured Bacteroidales bacterium | reverse complement strand
AGTTACTGATTTTCAAGACATTATACAAGTTTTTCCACCAAATTATTCGGCCAAATTTGAACTTTTTCTGTTGCTTATAAAAATTGTCATGTACTAAGGGTGCTTCAATAAAATATTGGGATTATGGATACGGTGGATACGGTGAATGGATTTTGGCGTTACACTTCGCCTATAATATACAATTAGGCAAAAAGAACAAGTGATTTCGATAACAAGGAAAAACCATCCCCTTAACCTTCGTGTTTGGGGGATTTTTTTATTTGTCGACGACCGACGTGAATTGACAACCTTGCTATGTTGATGATTTATCAATTCTTTTGAAAATCAATTATTTCATCAGAAACAATTTACCCAATCTGGCTCCAATCAAACGTCTGTGCAAGCAACTCCTTGTAATGCTCGCGCAGCATACGGTTTTCGGGTTTGATGAGTTTTGGGTCGTCGGCCAAAAGGCGGATGGCGGCCTCGCGGACTTGCGGGATTAATGCACCGTCTTTCTGCAGGTCTCCGATGAGCATTTCGATTTGTCCGGATTGGCGCGTGCCGCCCGTTTCTCCGGGACCGCGCAGTTCCAAATCGACTTCGGCGATTTCGAAGCCGTCGTTGGTGCTGCACATGGTTTTCATGCGGGTCTTGCCGTCATTGGTCAGCTTGTGGTCGGTGACGAGGATGCAATAGGATTGGTCTGCGCCGCGACCCACGCGACCTCTCAATTGGTGCAATTGCGACAACCCAAAACGGTTGGCGTTCTCAATAATCATCACCGTGGCGTTGGGGATGTTGACGCCCACTTCAATAACCGTCGTGGCCACCATGATTTGCGCATTCCTATTAATAAAGCGCTGCATCTCAAAGTCCTTGTCCTCGGCACTCAGCCGACCGTGGCAGACGCAAAGTTTGTACTGCGGCTCAGGGAAGTCGTGCAGCAGGGCCTCATAACCCTCTTGCAATGCAATCATATCCGTGTTTTCCGACTCCTTGATGCAGGGATAAACCACATAAATCTGCCGCCCAAGCGCGATTTGTTGTTTCATAAACATCATAATGCGGTAGCGGTCGTCGCTGTAAACATGATGGGTCTGCACGGGCTTTCTTCCGGGCGGCAACTCGTCTATTTTGGAGACGTCGAGGTCGCCGTATTGCGTCATGGCAAGGGTGCGCGGGATGGGCGTGGCGGTCATCACGAGGGTGTGGGGCGGAATCTCGGTCTTTTCATAAAACTTCGCCCTTTGCTCCACGCCAAAGCGGTGTTGCTCGTCGATAATGGCCAAGCCTAAGTTCTTGAAAACCACCTTGCTTTCAATCAGCGCGTGGGTGCCCACAACGATTTGCATGGTGCCGTCGGCCAAGCCCGCGTAAATCTTCCTTCGCTCCCCGATTTTGGTGGAACCCGTCAGCAAGGCGAAATTAATGTCCATGTCCTTCAGTTGCTCCTGAAGCGTGGCAAAATGCTGTGTGGCAAGGATTTCCGTGGGTGCCATCAGGCAGGCTTGGAAGCCGTTGTCCAAGGCGAGGAGCATCACCATCAGCGCGACGATGGTCTTGCCGCTACCAACATCGCCTTGCAGCAGGCGGTTCATCTGATGGCCCGAACCCAAATCCTTGCGAATTTCCTTGATGACGCGCTTTTGGGCATTGGTCAGCGGAAAAGGCAGGTGGTTGTTGTAAAAGTCGTTGAAATAGTCACCTACCACGCTGAAAACGTGACCTTTGACCGCTTGTTCGCGGTGCATTTTATTGCGCAACAATTTGAGTTGGAAGAAGAAATGCTCCTCGTATTTCAGTCGGCGCGTGGCCTGCTGGATTTCGATGTTGCTTGCGGGCAGGTGGATTTGGTAATAGGCGTAACGGCGCGGAATAAGCTGCTCTTTTTCAATAAGTTCTCTCGGAAGCGTTTCAGGAATGTATTCAAACACCTGTTGTAAAATCAGTTTCTGCAATTTGGCAATGGTGCGTGTGCCCAAGCCGTTGTCTTTCAAGCGCTCCGTAGTGTTGTAAACGCCTTGCAAGCCCTCGCCGATGAGCGGGTCCTTGGGGTCGTACTCCTCGATTTCGGGGTGGACGAAGTTGAAGTTGTGGTTGAACTCGCTGGCCTTGCCAAAAAGCACGTATTTCACGCCAGGCTTGAAGCGGTTTTTGAGCCATTTCAGTCCGCGGAACCACACTAATTCGATGCTTCCTGTTTCGTCGGTGAAAACGCCTGTGGCGCGTGTGGCTCTCGGTGCACCAATCATCTTGATGTTGGAAATCGTTCCAACCAACTGATAATAAACGCTTTCATCGTTGATATAGGCCGCCTTTTGGATTTGGCTCCGGTCGATGTAGCGGAACGGAAACTGGTTGAGCATATCCTGATAAGTGAACACGCCCAACTCCTTCTTCAGGACTTCGGCCTTCTTCGGCCCGACGCCCTTCAGATAAGCGATATTCGTTTGCAGGAGGTTCTGTTCCATGCCACAAAAGTAATAAATCTTTCCGCTTCGCGTTTATTAATCCAAAGAAAAGTACTTGAACGAATCTTTAATACCATGTCAAAAAAAGCAATTGCATTGTTCGTATTCTTGTTGACGGCTTGTTGTTCGTTTGCCCAAAATGCGGCCAAAATCAACTTCAACACCTCAACACTTAGGGAGAGTATAATCGTTGGCTATTCAAGGACATTCCATCAAAACCATGAAATTGAAGTTGGTTTGCGATTCCATATCAACAGTCTCGTCATGCCCGATGACCAAGAGAGCATATATTATAGGCGAATGTACGCCTCAAGTTTTGCACAACACTTTGGGCTACAATTGGGCTATAATTGGTATTTCCTTCCCCAGCTTGAGCATTTGCAACCCTTTGTGTTTTATGAGCTTCAGGCCGCTTATTCGACCACAAGAAACCATGGTTTTGCACCTACCTATAACCTCAATGACGGGAGTTATTCTATTGAAGAATATACTGAATCTTTTGGGCCTTTTCTTTGGTTACAAAACACCATAGGAGTAGGCTTCAAGGTCGAAATTTGGAAATCGTTCTATCTTTTCGAGAAGATAGGTTTTAACGCCACCCAAATCATAGGAAAAGATGACAAACTAATGCCGGATCCTTTTCAAAAGTTTCCTTGGTTAGTCAATGAATTTGGATATCTGATAATGGCTGGTATTGGATACAGGTTTTGAAAAACGGTCTGCCATAGAGCCAAAACACGTTGAATATATGAAGTAATAAATCTTTCCGCTTCCCGTTTGCAATTCATGAGAAATAGCTAACTTTGCCGACGAAACCAATGCAAACAAGTTAAGTCATGAAGTTATTATGTTACCTAAAAAACGCTTATTATCGGTTGTTCTATTTCTTTTTTAGAATAGAAAAAAGAGACAATCAAGGAGGAGAGGAAACCGATAGATTTGCTACAGTAGTAGCACTATTACCAATGAGCCTTTTGTGCTATAGCGACTTTTTTATTTTGCTTTACCTAATAGCCCGATTTATCACACCTATACCACTTCCTACTAGCACATTTTTCATACTATTTGCCATTGTTGATGTTGGCTTTAATGCTTTTCTGTTCTTTTCCAAAAAACGCTATTTGAAGATAAAGGAATTGTTTGGTCAAGAGGATTATGACAGGAGATTCAAAAGGTCATTGTGGTGCATAATATTTACCATAGTGATACTCTTTTCCATGTTTATCTTGATGGGGATATTTGGTAATCCCTGGGTAAAGTAAAACTTTCATGGAAACGCCTTTCATCAATATACACACCCACAACGCTAAGGATGACGATTCCTTAACTCAATTCATAATATATATCTATTATCGCCGTTGAAACAAAAACACCTATTACTATGAAAACACAGAACAATTGCAAATTAGATGGGATGGGGCTTCTCAAGATGGTTGGTTTTGTTTTCGTTATGTTATTCTCGTTAAACAATTGCTGGTCAGATAATTCATCGTCCCATAACGATACGGCAAAAGCCGAATCTTATACTATTCAATCCAATCAAATAGAGAATGGTAATGAAGTACAGAATGAAGACCAAATTCAACCTGAAAACGCTCCTTTCTATCAAATAGAGAATAACATTGACAGTATAATTGTTAATTACTGGAATGCCGTGGATTCTGATTATGATTCCTATAACATTTCATATTCATTTGTGTCGAAAAAAATGGCTGTCTTTGTAGAATACTTGAAGAATCATCCAGTGTATTATATCGACTCCATAGAACATATTAATTTGTTTCTTGCTTCTATTGATGATTTCTATTTGAAAAAGACAGTTTCAATTATAGATAAAAAAACAAAGTATGACAGTGACGAACATGTTGAATACGATATTCCAACTTTCACTATTAGTTGTTATAAAAATGGGAAACAAGTATTACTCTCAAATACACCTTTGGAAGATGGATATTATGAATTGGTTTTCAATCCAAAGTTTGAGGAGTTTAAGAGCATGTTGTTTTCTATAATCAATGAATTTGACAAGTATGTAGAACAACTTCCGGATGTGAAAGGCCCAGCAAGAAACAGATAAAAAACGACTATTCCAATGTTGGTATCCTCTTTCATCGACATTCACACGCATACTGTCCATACTGATAGTAACCTTATCCAAATTGTCAATCTGAACTTGAACCAGCCTTGTCCTAAGCAAGGCTATTTCAGTTACGGCATTCATCCGTGGGCATTGGATAATGCTGATTTTCAAGTTGATGAAGCCTTGAACAAACTGAAAGAGAACTTGCAACAACCTCAAGTCATTGCCCTTGGCGAGGCAGGTTTGGACAAGTTCCATGCTGACATTGAGCAGCAAATCAGGCTTTTCGAGCGACAGATTGTTTTGTCGGAGAACCTGAAAAAGCCGATGATTCTGCACGACGTGAAAAGTCACAACGAAATCATCGCTTTGCGAAAAAAACACCGCGCGAAGCAGCCTTGGATTGTGCATGGCTTCAACGGCACGGCGCAAGATGCCGCCCAACTCACCCGACAGGGGATTTTTCTCTCCGTCGGCGAGAGCCTGCTTTATCCCGACAGGAAAATTTACAACTCGCTAAAAACCATCGATATAGATTATGTCTTCTTTGAAACCGACATGGCTGAAATCGGCATTGAAAAGGTGTATGAGGCTGCGTCAAAACTTCTGGAAACCGACATTGTTACTTTACAAAAACAAATCTTTACTAACTTTGCGCGAGTTTTTTATTCATCACAAAACCTTCAAAACAATGCAAAACCCGACAATTAATCGAATAGCGACTCCACAACCGTGTCGTCGCTGGAAAGGAGCCGGTTGGCGACTTTCCAATGAAAAAAGGTTTTGTGGGTTTTGCAAGTTTTGTGACAAAATAGAATAGTATGGAACACTGGCAAGACAGAACCCGCCTATTAATCGGCGACGAAGGTATCAACATATTGAAATCCAAGCATGTGCTTGTGGTCGGCTTGGGTGGAGTGGGGGCGTATGCCGCCGAGCAATTGGCCCGCACGGGCATCGGACGAATGACCCTCGTGGACGGCGATGTGGTGAACGATACCAACCGCAACCGCCAACTTTTGGCTTTGGGAAGCACCCTTGGCCGCCCCAAAGCTGAGGTGATGGCCGACCGCCTCCGCGACATCAACCCCGAAATCGAATTGACCGTCCTCAACCAATACCTGAAAGACCAAGCCATCATCGACCTTATGGCGCAACCCTTTGATTATGTGGTGGATGCCATTGACACTGTGGCACCCAAGGTGTTTCTGCTCTATTATGCCAAGCAAAACAACCAGCGCATCGTGAGCAGCATGGGCGCAGGTGGAAAGTTCCATCCCGAAAAGGTTGAGATTTGCGACATTTCGAAGTCAAACCATTGCAGATTAGCGTTTTATATCCGAAAAAGACTGCATCGTTTGGGCATCTTCGACGGCATCAAGGTCGTCTTTTCGCCTGAGCCAGTCGATGCGTCAGCCATCATCACAGAGGGCGTTGATGAGCAAAACAAGGTTTCCAATGTCGGCACGATTTCCTACCTTCCCGCCGCCTTCGGTATCTTTTGTGCTTCGGTGGTGATTAATGACTTGCTTGGAAAATAACAATTCAACATTTCAACAATCAATAATTCAACATGATAAAAGTCCTCTTCATCTGCCACGGCAACATCTGCCGCAGCCCCATGGCGGAGTTTGTAATGAAAAAACTTGTCGCCGACGCAGGTTTAAGCGAGCAGTTTGAAATCGCCTCGGCAGCCACCTCGACCGAAGAAATCGGCAATCCGGTCTATCCTCCGGCGCGGCGCAAATTGGCCGAACACGGCATCGGCTGCGAGGGCAAGACCGCCCGCCAAATGACACGGCAAGACTACTCCTATTATGATTATATCGTTGCCATGGACCGCAACAACCTCCGCAACCTGAAACGGATGTTCGGAGAGGATACCGACCACAAAATCAGCCTTTTGATGGACTACACCCACCGCCCGAGCGATGTGGCCGACCCGTGGTATACAGGTGATTTTGAGGCAACATGGCAAGATGTCTCAGAAGGGTGTAAAGGCTTGTTGGAATTCCTTATAAATCGGGATTGAGTCTTATTCTTTCACCTCGTAAAACAACGGCCCATCAGAGTAGATGGGATGGCCGGCTTCGTAGTATTCAGCAGGTTTCAGTACCTTGTCGAAGACGTAGTACTGCACCAAAACGAGGTCTTTTCCATCGTTGATCCAGCCATACACACGGTCGTGGTCGATGGGGTCGAGGGGCTTGCCTTCCTCATCGACAAGGCCTTCAATCTCAAGAATGGTCGTGTTGGTCACGAACTTCTCGAAGGTGGTCATCTGCGTGGTTTTACCATCTTTGGTGGTCAACGTAACTCTATGCAAATAAGGTGATTGCGTGACGGAATCGATGCGCTCCTTTGGGATGAGGTTGTTAAGCAAAGCCTCAAAACGTAGGTCGCCAAAGGATGACATCAGGTTAATGACCTTCATCGTGTCGAAGGCGATAGGGCTGTTGTCGGCAAGGCGCGTCATGGCGTATTGGTGACGGCCTGTGTTTTCCACCTTGAAGCTTGACATCGGCTCGCGGTTGAACTCTACACTAACCGACTGAATGTCAGCCAAACTCGCATTGAAAATACCATGGTCGCGCCAGTCGTCAGGCAGTGCCGTGAAACGCGTGGTGATGAATCCTCTGAAACCAGGGATGTAGACGATATAGGCTTGGTTGGCACCCTCGCGCAGCATGAACGTGCCGCTGCTGTCCTTGGTGGCATCGCCCACATAGAACACTTTGGTGCGTTTCTCGTGCGGGAAGAGTTTGATACGGTTGAACAAATTGATGCGCGGAACTATCTGATACACTTCCACTTTAGTGCTGTTCACGGCCAACTGTTTGACGATGTTGTCGTGGCTGGCGCGCGAAACGGGCATCTTGATACGTATCTTGTACAAGGTGGTCAGCAGGAACTGAATCTGCTTGGAGTGGGCCTTGTATTCGCCATTGAGCGTCCAAGTGTTGTCGGGCTGGCGTTCCAAAAGCGACTCGTGTTCAAAACGGTCGGCTAAATAGAGTTTGGTGACAGTGCTGGTGTCCCACACCTGAAAATCGGCGGCCTCGCCGCGGATGGTGGTCAGATAGCGGTTATTCCAAATCAAAACGGCGGCGATAACGACGAGTACAGCCGCTATGATAATCGTTAATTTATTGTTTTTCTTCATCTTACGAATTATTTTTTGCTATATTTTCTCTTTCTGACTACAGCCATCACGAAACCCAAGGCAATGATTAAGGCAATGGGTATCACAGTATTGATGAGTTGCCACTTCATTCTTTCCTTGGCAATCTTTGTAGTATCCAACAGTCTGATTTTCAGTTCTCTTGAACGAATGTCAATCAAGCCTTCGCCATCGACAAGGTAGCTGATGCAGTTTTCGATGAATTCCTTGTTGGCGTAGGTGTTGCCTGTGTATTGGTCGAAGCCCAAGGCGAGCGGCATCTTGCGCTTGATGTCGATTTGGTTGCGGATAATATCGCCGTCGGCAACGACAATCATGGCGGTCGGTTCGCTTTGGTCCATATATTGAAGCTCTTGGCTGTCAACAAGTTCCTGCGGGATGCGATTGGCATAAAGTGAGGGGAAGCTACCCTTCAATAGATAGGCCACGTTTTTACCTTTCGAGTTGAACATGCGGCGGTCGGGGGTTTGGCGCAACATGGCGAGGCTGATGAAGACCGGCGTGCCCGAAACCTTAGTATAGTCGGAGGTCTTGAGCAGCGGGATTTGGTTGATGCCGTTGGCCGAGGTGGTGGCATCCATCGAACTGACGAAGTCGGCGCGGATGGCGTTCATATTGCGCACCATGGGATGGTCGCTGGCGGCTTGCAGCAAGGGGAAGTAGAACCAACGGAAAAACTCCAATTGGGCTTGTCCGGCCACTTGTCCCGTGCGCACGGGCAATGCGGCGCAGGTGAGGTCGAGGAGCAGGTCGCGGTTGAGGCGCACACCGTATTTGAACAGCATGTCGTCCAAATTGAGGTCTTGCTCGATGCCGATGGTCGACTCTTGGCTTTGCAGGCTGTCCATGGTGGCGTAGACGGGTTCGACGAGCCACAACACCTTGCCGCCATGCATAATGTATTGGTCGATGAGGAACTTATCTTTCTCGCTGAAGGGTTGCGTCGGCTTGGCGATGATGATGGCGTTGAAGGAGGTGAAAACACTGACGTCGCGAGTGGTGTCTTGTGTGCGGTGCATCAGCGCATCAATCCGGCCGTCAATCTCAATCCGGCCCACGTTGTAATGTTGCGAAAGGCTTTGGGTGATGTCGTACACGTCCATCGGTCCTAATTCGCCATGTCCTTCAATGAAGGCGATGTTGGGCTTCTTGAGGCGGGTCACCTTTTTCACCGCGTCGATGAGGCGGAATTCAAGGTTCTGCATGGAGGCGTTCAAGGCCTCTTCCGACGACTGCCCGATTTGGTTCTCCAACAGGTCGATAGCAATCTCGGTGTCGTTGCGGTAGCTCACCAAGGCTCCTGGCCAAATAATCATCTGTTGCGACGAGCCGTCGGCGTTTCGAATGATGGTGTTGGTCGGATTGAGACCCGATTGGTAGAGGAGTTTGTAGTTCTCTTGCCGCTCGTCGGCATCTTCGCTTTCCGATGGGTTAATAAAATCATAATCAATGTATTTCGAGTAGGCTCGGAATTCGTCAAGCATTTCCTTGGTCTCGCGGCGCAGTTTCTTGAAACCTGCCGGGAAGTCGCCTTCGAGATACACCTTGAAATACACATAGTCGTCCAAGTTGTTGAGGATTTCCTTGGTGGTAGGGGAGAGGGTGTAGCGTTTTTCGCTCGTCAGGTCGAAGCGGGTGAACACATACGAGCCAATCACGTTGACCAAAACCACGATGGCCACCGTCACGATGAAAGCCACTATTTGGTTCTTTTTCAGATTCTTGCGTTTGTTTTCCATCTCTATCCCTCCTTACCATTTGCGGCTCGCGAGAACCAGTTTCGTTGCACTTAAAAACAGGGCGATGACACTCAGGAAATACAGCACATCGCGCGTATCGACGACGCCACGGCTCAAGGAGCTGTAGTGCGCACTCATGCCAAGCTGTTGGATGAACAGGTCGACTTTGCCGAAAAGCGAGAGCGAGTAGATGAACTCGAAGCCCATCAACAGGAATCCACAGAGGAAAACCGAGATGATGAAAGCCAGTATCTGGTTGTTGGTCAATGAGCTGCAAAACACGCCAATGCTGACGAAGCTCGAACTCAACAGGAACAATCCGATGTAGGAACCCCAGATGCCGCCGCTGTCGAGGTTGCCTTTGGGCAGGCCGAGGCTGTAGACCGAGAAATAGTAGATGAAAGTGGGTATCAGGGCCAGCACGACGAGGGTCACGCCAGCGAGGAACTTCGCCCAAATGATTTGCCAGTCTGACAAGGGCTTGGTGAGCAGCATCTCGATGGTGCCGGTGCGGTTTTCCTCGGCAAAGCTGCGCATTGTCACGGCGGGCACGAGGAAAAGGAACACCCATGGCGCGATGATGAAGAGGCTGTCGAGGTTGGCGTACTCGTTGTTCAGCACGTTGAAGTCGCTTTGGAACACCCAAAGAAACAGGCCCGTGATGAGCAAAAACACCACAATCACCATAATGCCGATGAGTGAGCTAAGGAAGTTGCTGATTTCTTTCTTATATAGTGCGTACATGCGCGAAAAAGTTTAGGGTTGCAAAAATAGGAAAAATGTCGGTACGTTGCACTACAGACACTTTTTGCCAGAAAAAAATCCATACCGATGCATCATGGAATTTCGGGCGAAATCTATGTATTTTTAGTGAGATTTCGCCCGAAATATCTACTTTTTGGGCGAAATCTATTAAAATTTGGGTAGATTTCGCCCAAAAAGTTTGGTAGATATATACAAATACCGTAATTTTGCAGCATCTCATTAAGTACCACCATGGAAAGAATTATCGGAAGAGATGCTGAAATCAGCAAGTTAAAAGCCATCGCGACAAGTAACCGTTCGGAATTTCTTGCATTGTTCGGGCGGCGGCGTGTAGGCAAGACCTTTCTCGTCAACCAAGTCTTCAAAGACCAATTTGCCTTCAAGATGACAGGGGTCATAGAAGGCTCGTTGAAGGACCAGTTCACCGCCTTTTCCGATGCCATGGAGGAATTTGGCTATGGCCTCTCCGAAACACCCCAAGACTGGATGTCGGCCTTTGTCATGCTGAAAAACGCATTAAAGGAAAAAATGAAGAAATCGGAACGCTGCATCATCTTCATCGATGAGTTGCCTGCTATGGATGCCGAAAACTCGAATGTGGCCGGAGCAATAGGTTATTTTTGGAACAGTTGGGCTTCGCTTCAGGACCAAGTCGTCCTCATCATCTGCGGCAGCGCGACAAGTTGGATGATTACCCATGTCATCGACAGCAAAGGCGGCCTGCACGACCGCCTCACGGAAGAGATGCCCATCCATCCTTTTACTTTGCACGAAGTGGAAGCATACCTCAACGAGCATCAATTCGTTTGGAACAGGCAAATGATGCTCCAATCCTACATGATTTTCGGAGGCATTCCTTACTATCTCAGTTTATTGGACAACAGGGAAAGCCTGATACAAAATATCGACCGACTTTTCTTCAGTAGGGACACAAAAATGCGACGGGAATTCAGACGGTTGTTCAATACGCTCTACAAACACCCCGAAAGATACATTGAGATTGTCAAGTCACTGAGTAAAAGCCGCCAAGGTATGACACGGGAGCAATTGGCCAAGGAACTGAAATGCGCCAACAACGGGCATCTTGGCAACAAACTGGAGGATCTCGTCCAATGCGACCTAATTCGAAAAAACATCGTCCGCGAAAAAGAAATCAAGGGCAAGGATGCCATTTATCAACTTTGCGATTTCTTCAGTCTGTTTTATCTGACTTTCGTTGACAGGGCTGAGATTGAGACGGAATATTGGTCGCACCACATCAACACGCCCGAAGTGAACACTTGGATGGGACTGGTCTACGAGCGGATATGCATGGCCCACATCCCGCAAATCAAGCGGGCACTCCGAATCGACGGCATTTCAACACTCAACTACTCATGGCGAAGCAAGACCTCAAAACCAGCAGTCCAAATCGACATCATCATTGAACGAGCCGACAAAATCGTCAATGTTTGCGAGGTCAAATACAGTCAGGTCAAGTACGAACTCGACAAAGAAGAATACGAGAAAATCAACCGAAGAAGGAGCACTTTCATTAAAGAAACAGGCCTTCGCCATGCCTCTTGGCTCACGATGATTACCACCGAGGGCTTGGCCAAGGGGATGTATTCCGAGATGATTCAGAGCCAAGTGACATTGGATGACTTGTTTAATTAACCTCCATGAAACCGCTGAAAACATTCCTGTTGTTATTGGGCATTGCGATTGCCCTTTGCACGTGTCAGCCGAAACCTAATGGCCTGACCTCTGAGCAATTATACCAAGAATTTCAGCAGCCTGCCTCACAATACCGTCCCTTCGTGCGCTGGTGGTGGAACGGCGACAAAGTGGATTCGGCTGAACTCGTCCGTGAGATGCACCTCCTCAAGGAAGCCGGTATCGGTGGTGTGGAAATCAATCCCATAGCCTTTCCGACATATTGCGACAGCATCGGGAAAATTTCGTTGCAATGGCTTAGTCCTGAATGGATTAATATGCTGAAAGTTTGCTTCGACGAGGCCGATTCTCTTGACATGACCTGCGACCTACTCGTAGGCTCGGGATGGCCTTTTGGTGCCGAGTTTTTGAATGAAAACGAGCGGGCGCAAATCGTGGTCAACTATGCGGAAACGGTGACTGGTCCAACCACTTTGACTATCATCCGCGACAGCCTTTGCGCAAAGGCCATGCCCAAGGTGAGCTCGCCATGCAAGGGCAATACTAAGGAATTGATGCTGTTGAAGTTATATCCCAATCCCGCTTCATCAGTCAATGACGGCATCGATGTTTGGCAGACTGACAGCGTTTTCACCGTCGAAGTCCCAAAAGGGGAATACACCTTGGCAGCTTTGGTGAAAATCAATGGTTTTCTCGAAGTCATTAATGGTGCTCCAGGAGCTGCGGGACCTGTGCTTAACCACTTCAATACGGAGGCCGTCAACAAGTACCTTTACAACATGTCCGACAAGATTGAGGCACAAATCGGGCCGCTGAAGGGCAACGTCCGCGCCTTGTTCACCGACAGCATGGAACTTGAAGGCGCCAACTGGACTTCCGACATGGCTGAAGAGTTCCAAAAGCGCTACGACTATGATATTACTGATTATCTGCCCTTTATACTTTTCAAAATCGGCTCGATGGGTAGCGCACTCAATTATGATCCTATCGTCCCCGTGACCGACGACTTCCAAAAGGAAATCCAACGCGCCCGCTACGATTTTGAGGACTTCAAAGCCCAACTGATGACGGAACGCTTCACCAACACCTATATTAATTGGTGCCACCAACTCGGCGTGAAAGCCCGTGCACAAGCTTACGGTCGTGGATTCTATCCTTTGGAGAATGCTATGGGCTACGACATCCCCGAAGGCGAGTCGTGGACGACCAACTGGCTGAGGCACAAGCCCGGAGAGGAAATGTCGGAAACCGACTACCGCCGTGGTCGCGCCTACACGATGGTCAACAAGTTCGTGTCATCGGCGGCGCATTTGGCCGATAATCGCACCATCAGCTGTGAGGAAATGACCAACACCTACACCGTGTTCAACATGAGCCTTGAGCAACTGAAACTCGGCGGCGACCAATCGGCCATGTCGGGCGTGACGCACAGCGTTTTCCACGGGTTCAACTACTCGCCCAACTTTGAGGCGAAGTTTCCAGGATGGGTGCGTTACGGTGCCTTCTACAGCGAGCGCAACAATTGGTGGCCTTATTTCAAGCATTATAACGACTACAAGGCGCGGCTTTCCTACGCTTTGCAACACGGCACCTATTATGCTGAAATCGCCATTCTCAACCCCGAAAACGACATGTGGAGCACCATCGGGATGCAGAACGAGCCTTTCCCGAACACCACCCGCGCCAAATACAAGACCTTGATTTGGGAGTCCATCAACAGGTGCGGGGGTGGCATGGATTATGTAAGCGAAAACATCATCAACCGGTCAGAAATCAAGAAAGGCAACATTTGTTTCAACAAGCGGAAATACAACACTTTGATGCTGATTGATGTGGAAAGTCTGCACCCTGAAACCGCCGAACAATTGTTGAAATTTGTGGAAACGGGCGGAAAAATCGTTTGCATTGATACGATACCTTACCAGTCCTTGGGTTTGCGGAAAAACTATGCCGAGCGCGATTCTATAGTGAAAGCCACCATGGAAAAAGCGATGCAGCATCATGACCGTTTCGTTTTTGTCGAGCCGCCGCAAGAGGGCTTTCTCGGATGGTACGACAGCCTCATGTATGCTGAAAACCTGCCGCATTACCTTGACATTGAGAGTCCCAACCCATTCGTGATGCAAAACCGCTACACCACCGATGACGGTAGTGAGATGATTCTGCTCTGCAATAGTCACCGTTACAATGCCCACCAAACCAAAATCACCTTCAGCAAAGCCTTGACTCACAAACGACAAGCCCAAATCTGGGACTTGCAGACGGGAGAGCGTTTCGCCTTGCCTTTGGATGAAAACGGCAGTTATACCTTTGACTTCAGTCCAGTGGAATCGGTGCTCATTGTGTTTGAGAAATCAAAACCTCAAAATCTCCCAATTTGGCAACCTCTTCATTCAAAAATTAAAGAAATGCCAGCCACAGACCATTCAAAAGATTGGGATATAAGCTTGTGCCACAGCCTTTTGCACGATACCATAAGTACCCATTTCGATACTTTGTTTGACCTGAAGGACAACGAGGCGTACCAACATTTCTGTGGCACCATTGTTTACCGAAAAATCATCCATTTTGATACAGACGGTGTGCACACCGTCTCTACAATTCTGGATTTAGGTCTTGTGGAAGGCGTTTCTGAAGTGTTTGTCAACGGACAATCTGCTGGAGTCCAATATTTTGGAAGACGCATTTACGACATCAACGATTACCTCCAAGACGGTGAAAACGACATAGAAATCCGCATCACGACCACGATGGGCAATTACTTGAAAACCTACAGCCGCGAAGAAAATCCGACCACGTGGATTTATGTCAACCATCCCAAACGCGATCAACCCTTGCAGTCGATGGGCTTGCTCGGACCAGTCAACCTATATCAAACCACAGCCCTGAAAGGGCGCAACCACATTAACCCGATGCAAGCGCAGCGCAGCGTCGGGCCAAACAACTCAACAAAATGAAAAAGCATCTCCTAACCCTCTGTCTCTTCCTGCTGATGGGCACTCAAGCCCTCGCGCAGGAGCAAAAACCTATTTACAACGCCTCGAAATTCGGCATCCGCAGCGATGGCGTCACCATGAACACCCGCAGCATCCAGTACGCCATCGACTGGATTGCGGAACAAGGCGGTGGTACGCTCCGCTTTTGGGTGGGTCGCTACCTGACGGGAAGCATCCATCTCAAATCCAACGTCACCATAGAACTCGTTGAAGGTGCCGTGCTGGTCGGTAGCACAAATCCTTTTGATTATGACCGACTTAACGCCACTAACGACCATGCCCTCATCTTAGCAGAAGGTGTGGAAAACATCCGCCTCATCGGTTATTACAACAGTGGTGGCGTCATCGAGGGACAAGGACGCGAGTTGGGCAACAACTGCACGGATTTGGTGCACAAAGGTCTCATGAAAGACAAACTAAGCAACGACCGTGTAGGCGAGGGCTTTCGTCCCAGGTTGCTGATTTTCAGGGAGTGCAAAAATGTTGAGGTCGACAATGTGACTTTCCGCAATGCCGCCAATTGGGTGACGATGTACGACCAATGCGAGAACGTCAAGGTGAACAACGTGCGCATCCAAAGCACGGCCTTTTGGAACAACGACGGCATCGACATTGTGGATTGCAATGGCTTCCTCCTCACCAACAGTTACATCAATGCAAGCGACGATGCCATCTGCCTCAAGTCGCACAGTGCCAAGAAGTTGTGCCAAAACGTGGAAGTGCGCAATTGCACCGCCCGCAGTAGCGCGAGTGGCATCAAGTTCGGTACGATGGGGGCGGGCGGTTTCAAGAACGTGAAAATCATCAACAACACCGTTTACGATACTTATCGCAGTGCCATTACCATCCAAAGTGTGGACGGCGGCATTTGTGAGAACATCCTAGTTGACTCGCTTTATGGCACCAATGTCGGCAACGCCATCTACCTGAACATCGGCGCACGTCGCGACAAACAAAGCTTCATGGACGGCATCACCATCCGCAACCTGACTTGCGAAGTGGCCACCACCAAGCCCGATGCGGGCTACGAGTACGAAGGCCCCATCGAAGACTTGCCGCGCAATATTTCACCTTGTGGTATCATCGGATTGAAAGACAGTAAGATAAAGAACGTTACTTTAGAGAATATCGACATTGTTTTCCCGGGTGGTGGCGACCCGCATTATGCCTATGTGGGCCTCGACGAATTGGACAAAGTGCCCGAAATGCCGAAAGCCTATCCCGAGTTCTCGCAACACGAGGAACTGCCCGCATGGGGTTTCTTCATTCGCCATGTCGACGGTCTGACCATGAAAAACATCAAACTGACTGCTTTGAAAAAAGACTATCGCACCGCCATCGTGATGGACGATGTCAGCAATCATCAGATTGAAGCATTGACGGTTGAGGAGCCTGAAAAGGAAAAGAAGCAGAATGTTTTTGAAAGGAAATAAAATTTGCTAATTTTGCAGCCGCAAAAGCATAATCTAAAGAACCAACACAAAGAAAGAATAAGTCATTATGTATCAAATTTTTAAAGACCAGCTTGAGAAATCAAAGCTCATTATTTCGGGAATCAAACGCAATCAACGCATGGGTCGCGATGCCGGTGTCGACGATGCCATGCTGCAAAAAATGGAAGACGACTGCAAACGGTTGGAGGCCATGTCGGCTGAATTGGACCGTATGCAGGAAGAATACCGCAAAAAAAGCGACAAAGCCCATGGCGTGCTTGACGAGCTGAAACAGGATACCAAAGAGGTGAAACGTGCCGTGAAGTTGAAATACGACCAAACATGGTGGATCAAATTCGGTATTCCCGACAAGAGATGAACTCAAAAGATTGATTAACAAGTAAATCCGCTTCATTCAGAGGCGGATTTTTTCGTTCTGATGATGACTTTTTCCCCATCGCGCAAGGTGGTGGCAAAAAGATAGATTTCTCCGCCTTCCTTGATTTTCAGGGTTTTGCGAAGCTCGTCAACGCCAAGGGGAAAATTGCGCACGGCGAGGTTGGCTTTGTCGACATCGGCCAAAAGGGTTTGCTTCACCTTTTTGTGATAAGGTGCATAACCTTCAATTTCAAAAACACGCCCAGCGAAGTCGGGAAACAAAGTATCAGACGTATATAAATGGCTGTTTTTGTGTAGTTTAAGTACATCAAAACGGTGGGCGAGCAGTTTGTAGCAACCTGCTTTCATCAAAGCGGCGTTTGGTTCGTAAAGATAGCGTCCCATGCTTTCGGCAAGGCGCAAGGGACAGTCGTGTTCTTCTTCAAGCGTAAAACTGACAATAGGTTGTTGGGTCATCAGGTTGGCGGCATACAGTATCGGTTGGCCTGAAAAACCAACTTTCATTATGAAAACCAACTCTTTACATTCATTGCCGACAGCCAAAACATGAATCTCTTTCACGCATTTCAGTTCTTCCAAAGCCTTGCTGATATCAAGCATAGGCGAAAGTTTGACCATGACGGTCTCGGCTTTTTGCAGAAGCAGATCTTGCAATGTCACGACATCGGGTGTGCAATCAGCGATGCTGACGGTTTTGCGTCCGAGGCTGTCGCGGCGGGCAGGGTCAATATAGATGCAATCTTTTGGTTCGCAATGTTTTAGATATTCCTCAGCCGATTCGTTATAAACCTTGATGTTAGTTTGTAAGATGTCGAAATTATGTCTCGCCAATGCGCAAAGTTCAGGTTGACGTTCCACATAATCGGTCTCTTGGAATCGCTGTGAAAGGTAATAAGTATCGATGCCCAATCCTCCAGTGAGGTCGGCGAAGGTGTTGCTTTTCAATAGGTTGGATTTGTATCGGGCAGTGGCTTCCGACGAGCATTGCTCGATGGAAAGATGAGCGGGGAAGAGCAAGTCTTCGTTAGTGCTCCATTCAGGCACTTTCTTTTGCAAGAGTTGTCGTGCCTCGATTTGTCGCAGTGCCAATGAAACGTCGGTGCCGACGGGCGCCTTGCGTAAGGCGAGCGTCGGCACGTCGGTGTTCAGGTTGTCCCTGATGAATTGTCGTGTGATTTCGTTCAAGGTCAAAGTTGCTTCAGGTTCATCACCTCAAGATCGGTGAGGAAACGCCACTCGCCACGGGGCAGGCGATATTTATCCAAACCGGCGAACATTACGCGGTCAAGCTTAACAACTTCATAACCAAGGTGTTCGAATATGCGGCGCACAATGCGGTTGCGGCCTGAATGGAGTTCGATGCCGATGCTTGTCTTGCTGTCGTCGTCTTGGTCGTAGGCAATGCTGTCGGCGGCAATAGGGCCGTCGTCAAGCTCAATGCCTTCGGCGATGCGTAGCATATCGTTCTTGGTCAAAGGCTTGTTTAAGGTGACGTGGTAAAGCTTCGGCACCTCGCTGCTTGGGTGGGTGAGTTTCTTGGTCAGGTCGCCGTCGTTGGTGAAGAGCAGCAGGCCTGTGGTGCCTTTGTCTAAGCGACCGACAGGGAAGATGCGCTCGGGGCAGGCGTCTTTCACCAATTCCATCACAGTGTCGCGCTCATACGGGTCGTCCGACGTGGTGATGTAGCCTTTGGGCTTGTTGAGCAGGATGTAACGGAGCTTCTCGCGGTTGAGGGTCTGTCCGCCATAAACCACTTTGTCATCCGTCTTCACTTTGTATCCCATTGTAGTGATGACCTCGCCGTTGACAGACACACAGCCGGCTTTGATGAGGTCGTCTGCCTCGCGGCGCGAGCAGATACCACAGTCGGCCAAATATTTGTTCAGGCGGATTTCGCCAGTTGCTTTCGGGCGGTCGTACTCTGGATTCTTTTCGCGGACATAGCCCTTGCGACCATGGCGTTGCTCTTGGTCATCATCGAAATTGCGGCGCGGACGGTCGCCAAACTTGCGGTCGCCACGTGGTCTTTCGTCGTCGAAACGGCGGCGTGGACGCTCATCGTCGTCAAACCTGCGGCGCGGACGGTCGTCGTCACGGAAACGACGCTCTCTCGGTTTGTCGTCATCGTTGAATCTGCGGCGTGGACGCTCATCATCGTCAAATCTGCGGCGTGGGCGGTCGTCGTCACGGAAACGACGCTCTCTTGGTTTGTCGTCATCGTTGAATCTGCGGCGTGGACGCTCATCGTCGTCAAATCTGCGGCGTGGGCGGTCGTCGTCATGGAAACGACGTTCTCTCGGTTTGTCGTCATCGTTGAATCTGCGGCGTGGACGCTCATCGTCGTCAAATCTGCGTCTCGGTCTGTCGTCGTCATGGAAACGACGCTCGCCTCTCGGTCTGTCGTCGTCATTGAATCTACGTCTCGGACGCTCGTCATCATCAAATCTACGTCTTGGACGCTCGTCATCATCAAATCTGCGTCTTGGACGTTCATCATCGTCATTAAAACGGCGACGCGGTCTGTCGTCGTCATGGAAGCGGCGGTCGCCAAACTTGCGGTCGCCACGGTCGCTGAAGCGGCGGCGTTCACCTCTCGGCTCGTCGCCAAACTCTCTTTCTTGTCCCTCTTCGTCACCGTCGCGGTGATAAAACTTGAAGGACCTTCTCTGTTGGAACTCTTCCGGTTCCTCTCTTCTGGTGCGCGGACGCTTGCCAGATCTTTCGTTGTCAGTCATTTAGTTTAAGTATTGATAGTTGGAAATTGGGCGGCAAAGGTAGGAATAATTTGGGAAACTTCATGTGATTTAAGGAAATTTGTTACTTTTGCAGCAGAAACAACTAACAAAAAAAGGATGACCACGATAACTTTGAGATACGATGAGAGCAATCAAGCTGTAATTGACACCATCGGGAATCTGATTAATTCGGGTTTGGCGACCGTTGACGAAACCATCCCTGAAGGCAGTATGACGGTTTCGCAATTTGGTGCTTTACTGAAAAACGGAATTAGAAAACATTATGAAAATCAGAGAAGTAATCATTCTGCCTCAAGTCAAGGATGACCTCACGGAAATTATCGAGTTTGTCACCTTTAATACTTCGGAGGAGAATGCGTTGCGTTATGCCGACGACCTCATTACTGAAATCAATCAATTGTCTTATCTGGCCGATGCGATGGCAGTGCTTCCATCCAAAACTTTGGCATTATACCATCCTCTTGCACAAAGAATGTTGACCAACAATCGAAAATGGAGTATTATTTTCCACAAAACTGAAAGATATGTCTTTGTGCATAAGATTATTTCTTCCAAGATTATGATTTGGTAGTTGTTTTATCCCTCTGTTCCCGCCATTCCGAAAAGCATTTGAAAAAATCATAATCCAATAAATCGCTGATTTTGAGCAGTAAATCCGTGTAGATCCATTTGCGGCGGAAGAGTTTGTAGACATATTGCCGCGAGTAGCCCAATTGCGTGGCAAGCCATGTGATGCTGCGCCCCTGTCGTGCCAGTTCTGCCTTGATGAGTTTCCCTATGTGCGGTTCTTCGTTCATCGGTTTGCCTTTGCGGGAGCCTTGCGCGGTGGGCATACAAAACGGGCGGAAACCGTTTTGATTGCTTATCCTATAATCGCGGCTCTGGTAAACCGTTGGAGTAAATAAGCACGAAACAGTTCACGCCCAACGGACATGAACTTTTCGCAACCTTATTCTTACTCCAAAATGTACCAGATTTTCGATTACAAAGAATAAGAGCGTAAAGCCCGGAGTGGTTATGTCTGTGTTCTAATTCCTGTCTATAGTTCTTTTTGTATTAGTTTGGGGACAAAGGTAGGGATAATTTGGATTGGTTTTCATTTTTTCGATTTATATTTTGCTTCAAAAAGAAAGGAAGTGTCTTTGCGGCACTTCCTTCCAACTTAGACTCAAATGTTATAACCTTACTGCTTATAACATTTGAAGTATTCGTCATAGCCCGACTGCAATGCTTGCATTCGCAATTTGATTTCCAAATCATTGCAGTTTTTTGCTCCCCATGATTCAGGATCCATAGTTGTACTACCGTAATAGTAATTATCGGTTGCGTCATATTCTTCGCACTTGCAAGAAGAACTTTTGTTGCATTGAGTAAAGAGCATTAGGCTAAATAATACTGCTGCAAGGATTAGTACTTTTCTCATAGTATAGTATTATGGTTTTACTTAACAATCAATTTTCTATCTTTTCCAATTCCTTTTTCAATTCCTCTGTCAATTCGAGTCCATTGCCACCATACCAAGTATTTGTATCGACATTATATGCTAAGGCAAGACCTCCCGAAATGCCAGCAGAGTTTTCTGTGATTATTCCACAATAAACCCATCTTTGTCCTTGGAATACATCAATCCACGGGAGATAACTAAAAGAAGCCCATGTATCAGTACCAGGCATGGTTTCTATAACAACATATTCATCGGTGTCAGGATCTTTCACTTTCAAATATGCTGTTGTTGGTGTACCACAACCGGATGAGGTCGGATTAGTCCATCTTAGAGTTATTTTGGTACTTGTTGCCGTATGACTCGTATAATGAACTGGGCAAGGACTTAATTGACTGCTTGGATCATGATCGTACATTGCATATGAACTATACGAACTACCTCCTGCGCTGTTAAAAGCTTTAACTTTATAATAGTTTTTACCTTGTCTCGGATTATCATCATAAAGTGAAGTATAGGATGTTTCAGATCCAATTTGGGAATAGTTGCCATTTGCCGAACTGCTTCTGTACACTTTGTAACTAGTGGCATTGGAAACCGAATTCCATGAAATGATGATGTAAGGATATTGGACTGGGCCAGTATTTTCAGCTGTCACTCCAGTTGGAGCATCAGGAACAGTGGTGGTGCCACCTCCGCCGCCACTAGAATAATAGCAATAAGCATAATCACTCTTTTCACTTTCAATGCCACTGGAATTTAAAGCGGTCACCTTATAATAGTTATATGTGTTAGGTGATGCGTCATAATAATACGTATTACTAGTAGAGGATGCAATTATTGAATACGAACCGTTGCTACTTGAGGCACGATACACTCGATAATAAGAAGCATTGGAAACGCTATTCCAAGTGATACAAACTCTTGTTCCAGAAACTTCAGCGGATACACCTGTTGGAGCAGAAATAGAGCTTCCACCACCTCCGCCACCACTATTAGAAGAATAATGGCAATGCGCATAACTACTCATAGGGCTACTTCCCGATTCATTTAAAGCTTTGACCTTGAAATATAAGTCTGCATCTTCTTCCCATGCTCCTTCGAGATAGAGACCAATATTTGTATCATAAATATCTCCTTCAAGATATTCGTATGGTCCAGAACTACTTTCTGAATAATACAATTCATAATAATTAGCATTTGAAACTCTATTCCAAGAAACATAAATATTCAATCCATCTATTGTGGCTGAAACACCTGTTGGGGCCGGTGGTACAGATTGGCTACCACTAAATAAATCGGAATTATGCTCTTTATTACAAGCCTCAATCAATAATAGAGAAACTATCAACACAAAACTCAATCTTATCCAAATCTTTTTCTTCATTTTCTGGGTTGCCCAGTTCTATCCCATCGGGCGCATCGGTTTTAAAGTTAGTGTTTTACCGAGCAAAGGTAGAAACAAGCGTTATATAACGTTCATTCCCAGCGTCAACCAGTTGGCGCAAATAATTGTCCTTTTTGGTTGTCGGAAATGTAAACGGATGGGTGACACATAATTGAAAGTAACAAAAATGGTATCATTTTGGTACCAAAATGGTAAGAAATCGAAAAAGTGTGTATCTTTGCGGCACAATTATTAAATAAAGGAATAATATGATAGTAGTCAGCAGCAGAGATTTCAGGACGAATATGATGAGCTATTTCACGGAATCAAACGGCGACGATTTCATCGTCAAGACCCGCGACCACGGATCGTTCAAGGTCAGCATCAAGCCGGTGAAGAGAGAGGATGCCATACTGAGCATTCCGCCAGAATTCCGTCGCGACCCCTACGAAATCAGTCCAAGTGGCGACCCATTCTTCGCCGACCAAAGGAATATCGACATGATAGAAAAGAGGCTGAAAGAAGCAGAAAGCGGCGAGGCTACTTCCCACGAGATGCTCCCAAATGAATCGTTGGACGAATTCTTAACCAGAATCGAGCATGAGCTACAAGGTTAAGTTCCTGGATACTGCTTCAAGAGATGCCCTGAAACTCAGGCATGAAGAGCCAAAATCGTTTACCAAATTAATGAAAATGGTGGATGAGTTGAAGGAACATCCAACAACAGGAACGGGCAAGCCCGAATACCTAAAGTACGACAAACGTGGTGTTTGGTCAAGGCGAATAACGCAGAAACACAGACTTGTTTACAAGATTTACCATGATGTGGTCATTGTGGAGGTGGTGTCTGCCTACGGTCACTATGGCGACAAATAACTCAAAACACTTCTCCTCGACAAACCGCTCCATCTCGATAGGGATATGATTCGGAAACAGAGAATGTTGGGTTGTCGAAAATGTAAACGGATTGGTTACAATTTGGAAAAGCGTAGTTTTTTCACCCAGAAAACCTTGGAAAAGCGTATGATTTTTGGGTGTTTTTTCTTGGAAAAGCGTAGATTTAATAATAATTCACCCCAAAATCTCGTTTATCTCAAAATTTCGTACTTTTACCGCCTAAATCATATCGTTATGAACAAGAAGATTTATACCTTATTATTATCATGTTTCCTCGCGGCGTGTGCTTTCGCTCAAAACGAAGTCTCCATCGGCAATTGGCGCACCCATTTGCCCTATCATAAAGTCATTGCCGTGGAACCCGTTGGAAACCTGATTTATGCGGCCACGGAATACGAGCTGTTTTATTACGACAAGGATGACAATTCGGTTCGTATTCTCAATAAAATCAATGGATTGTCGGATGTTGGCATTAGCACGATGGGTTATTGCGAGAGTCAGCGCAAGCTCTTTGTGGCCTATACCAACGCCAATGTCGACCTCATCGACCGCGAGGGCAACATCAGTAACATGAGCGACATCAAGAAAAAAAATATCGTGGGCAACAAAAGCATCAACAATGTCTTTTTCGACGGAGACCTTGCCTACGTTGCCTGCGGATTTGGCATAGTTGTTTTCGACTTGGCTCGTGAGGAGGTTAAGGATACTTATTATATTGGTAATCAAGGTGATATGATGAATGTGACCGATGTAGCCATCTTCAATGGCAGGATTTATGCCTCCACCGACGATGGCGTGTATTATGCTTTGCAAAACGGCCAAAACCTTGCCAATTATGCCGCTTGGAATTTCGATACATCATTGATTCATCCTCATTTGGCGTATAGCGAGATGGAAGTTTTTGCCGACAGGCTTTTCCTGAATTACGACGGTGGCTTCAATGCCGATACGCTCTTTATGAACGATGGCAATCATTGGAGCTATTTCGAGAAAGACAATGCGTCCCAAAAACATGAACTACGTGCTGATGATAATAAGTTGCTCATTACCAATTATTATAGTGTAAAGGTGTACGATGTCAGCCTCACTGAAATCTTGAACATTTACTCGCCTGGCGGTAGCATCGAGCCACGCTCGGCGGCCATCGACAGCAACCGCGATTATTGGATTGGCGACGCTAAGCGAGGTCTTATCAAGACCGACAATGGCTGGAATTTTATGGATGTGATGCCCAATGGAACGGCTTCGAAGAACGTCTTTGAGTTGCAGGCCTGCGGCGACCAAGTGTGGATTGCCACCGGTGGTCATGCGGCCAACTGGGGCAAGCGTTACATGAAGGAAGGCGTGGCTCGCTTCGACGGTTTTTGGACCATCTTCAGCAATGAGACCATGAACGAATTGAGCGGTTTTTCAGATTATGTCTGCACCCTTACCGACCCGAGAGACCCCACCGTTACTTATGTCGGCACTTGGGGAAATGGCGTGTTGAAGATAAAGGGAGACGAACTCGTGGAGATTTATAACGCCGAAAATAGCACCTTGGATTATTGGATTTCTGACCCCAACTTGATTAATATCAGCGGTCTCGGTTTCGATAGCCATCACAACCTTTGGGTGGCCAACTCGGGTGCCAATCATTTGCTGTCGGCGATGGAGCCTGACGGCACTTGGCACTCGTTCAGCCTCGGCGGAAACACCAGCGGTAACGACATTGGCGTGATGATTGTCGACGACAATGACTATAAATGGATTTTGAAACGCAATGGCGAGTTGATGGTCTTCAACGACGGCGGTACCCTCGACGATACCTCTGACGACCAAGTGGCTTTCCTGAATACAGGTAGCACCTCGGGCGGATTGTTAGGTACGGCCAACTGCCTTGTTGTCGATAAGGATGGCGTGGTATGGGTAGGTACTACCGACGGTCCTTGCTATTTCGCCGACTCGCGCAAGATTTTCACGGAAAGCAACTACACCGCAAGTGTGAAACAGGTGCCTCGCAATGACGGCACCGACCAATGGGACGCGCTCTTTAAAGGTTCCAGTGTGCTTTCAATGGCCGTCGACGGTGCCAATCAGATTTGGTTTGGCCTTGAGTCAGGGGTATGCCTCATGTCGTTTGCCAATAAGCTGCAGGAAATCCATTATTTCACTACCGACAATAGTCCCTTGTTCGAAAACTCTGTCACCACTATGGCCATCTCCGCCGACGGTGAGGTGTTTTTTGGCACGGCTAACGGTGTAATTTCTTACAAAGGCGAGTCGTCGGAGCCTGATCCGCAAGTCAGCGATGTGGTGGCTTATCCCAATCCCGTAAGGCAAGGTTATACAGGCTATGTGGGCATCAAGGGCTTGGTAGCCAATTCATTGGTGCGCATCACCACCGTCGATGGCAGTTTTGTCACCCAACTGATGTCGGAAGGCGGTCAGGCAGTTTGGGATCTCAATAACATTGATGGTCAGCGCGTCACGCCTGGTGTCTATTTCATTTTCACCAGCGACAAATTCGGCAAGAACCGCTTCGCTACCAAGATTTTGGTTCAATAAAGGCGATGGATGACAAAACCCAAGGCATCGTCCTACAATCGTTGCGCTACGGCGACACAAGCCTGATTGTCAAGGTATACACACGCGAATCAGGTCTAAAATCTTATATGGTGAAAGGCGCGTTCAACCGCAACGCCAAAAACCGAGTGGCCTTGTTCCAAAATCTACACCTTATTAATTATGTGGAGGTCGGCAACATGCGTCAGTCTTCTTTGGGTTATATGAAGGACGTGCAATTGAAAACCGTCTACCACAGCCTGCCTTATGTGATGAATAAAAGTGCCATTATGATGTATGTCAGCGAGTTGCTTTCAAAAACCTTGACGGAACCCGAAGCTAACCCATCATTGTACGACTTCATCGAGCAAAGCATTCTTTGGCTTGATCTGGTGGAAGCTGACTATGCCAATTTCCCTTTGTATTTCACCCTTGAGCTGACACGACATCTCGGGTTTTATCCCAAAACCAACTACACGCAAGGCTTTTGTTTTGACATGATGGAAGGGCATTTCGCCCACGATTATCCAGTGCATCCTTATTATTTTGATGCTGAAAATGCGGCCTTGCTTTCACGTTTGCTTGACAACAGTATTGACGAGGCTTGTCGCATTTCACTCAATGCCCGTCGTCGCCGCGAGATGCTTGACGGCATAATAACTTTCATGCGACTTCATGCCCCCGTGATGAAGGGCTTCAAGTCGCATGAAGTATTACGGTCTGTATTGGAGTAATTTGTAAGTCGCTTCGCGTTACTGCAAGGAGCGGTAAGTCTTAGTATTATCGCAATTCAAGCGAAGTCTGTCCGATGAGTTTTCCCCCTTGCTCATACACATCGATGTAGTAGCGGCCAGGCATGAACTCAATGCCAGAAGGCTTGATGTAGTAGGCGCGCACTGCGGCATCCTTGCCATCATAATTGAAGCGCACCTGCTCGGTATATTGCAGCGACTCGCCATTGGATTTGAACGAATACTCGTCGCCACTTCCTTTGCTGATGACGACCTTGGTGGGGTCGGCGATGCGGAGGTAGAAGACTTTTGTGCCAGCTTCGACGAGGTCGTTTTGTGCCACGGTGAAGTCGACCATGATGCGTTCGGCGCGATTGGCGCGGTCGGTGGTGGCCTCTTTCGAGTTACCCTTGAAGCGTACGGCGTTGGCAGTCAGGTTGTGGATTTTCATCGTAGCGGCGAGGTTCACCTTACCGGTCAGTTCGTCGTTGCGGCGGGTGAGATTGGTGTTCACGCGTTTTTCGGCTTGGTATTCCTCACGGATGCGCTCGTTTTCAGCCACCAATTCGCGGTTGACGGTATAGAGCGAGTCCATTTGACGCACGTATTTCTGCGAAATCTCTTGCAACGAAGCTAATTTCTTCTTGATACGGTAGTAGTCCCATTGTGAATCGAGAAGCCGCTTGATTTCAACGGCATCGGCTTGGATGATGCTGTCTTTCTCGGCCAATTCTTGGCTCAGTTCACCGTAACTTTCTTTCAGTTCGTTGTGAACTTTCATCAGGCTGTCGACCTCGGCTTGGAAGTCGCGGCGTTGCATTTCTTTCTCAGCCTCAAGTGTTTGCAGGTCATCCTTGATAGCCGAATTCTTGACCGCCAAAATGATGACAAACACCAAAGCCAACAATAGGGCAGCCAAGGCTGCAAATAGCAAGTTCTTATTGCGGATGGCTTTCTTTTTCATTCTTTCTTCTAAATCCATAGTATGTGATTTTTGATGTTGCAGAGAAACATTAATTATTGTCGTATGTGATGGAAACTTCTTGTTTTTCTTGGATCGGCTCCACCTTGGTGCGGGGGATGCTGACGGGAATTGACTGCCCCACCACATCTATATTGACCAAGAGGCGCCGTTTGCTTTTCACCGAAACCAATCGTCCAGTAAGTCCTTGCATCGAGCCGTTGGTAATCCTAACCAATTGGCCTTCCTTCAGATCAATGTTTTTCAGATCGTCTTCATCCTCAACGGGATTATCGAGGTATTTCTTGATGGCAATGATTTGCTTGTCGGGCACGATGACTGGCTTATGCTCAAAAGTGACGAAACGCACCACACCATAAACACCGAGGACAACGTAATGCTGTCTTTCATTGTTGCGGACAAACACATACGAGCGAAACAATGGCTCTTCCACCTTTTTCTTGCGGTCGCTCCACTGCTTGATACGAGTCAACATGGGCAGATACGACTCAATGCCTTTATCTTGGAGCTGGTCGAATACTTTCTTTTCAGCCCTTGACCTGACATAAAGCGCATGCCAATATTTTTCATCAATGCTCTTATTCTCGTTGTTTTGGTTCATCAAAAAGGTTTGTTACTTGTTGCTTTTATGGTTTTTGCGATGTTTCTTTTTCTTGTCGTCATCTTCAATCTCGCCGTAGTAGTCACTTCCGTAGCCATAACCATAGCCGTAGCCGTAACCATAGCCATACTTCTCGCCACCGTAGCGATAGCCATAACCCTTTTCGACTTTAAGGCCGTTGAGGACAATGGCAAACTGCATATCGCGTTCCTCAAGGTCTTTGATAATGCTGCCGAAAGCGTTTTTGTTAGTCACGCCTTGACGCACAACGAACAGATTGGCATCGGAATAGCGCATGAGCAACAAAGCGTCGGTGACAAGGGCGATGGGCGGCGTGTCGATGACAATATAGTCATAACGTTTCTTCAACTCGGTGAACAATTCGTTGCACTTGTCAGAAGCAATCAGCTCAGCTGGGTTGGGCGGGATGGGACCGGAGGTGATAATATCGAGAGTGGGTATCTTGTTTGAGGTTTGTATGATGCTGTCAAGAGATTCCTTATTGGAGAGGTAACTGCTCAGGCCAATATTATTGTTAAGGTCAAATTCTTGGAAGAGCTTGGGTTTTCTCATGTCGAAACCGAGCAAAATTGTCTTCTTGCCGTAAAGAGCATAAATCGAAGCAATGTTGATACTGTTGAAGGTCTTGCCAATGCTTTGGGTATCGCCTGTGACAAGGACGGTGCAAGGTGTCTTGCTTTGGGAGAGGTATTCGACATTGGTACGTATGGAGCGGAAAGCCTCCGATACTGGTGATTTGGGGTTGTTGATGACAAGGAGAGGATTTTTCGAATTGTTTTGTGCCACCATTCCAACAATGGGGAAACGGGTCAGCTTTTCCACGTCCTTGCGGTCGGTAATAGTGTTGTTGAAGAAGTTCTTCAAGAAGAGAAACACGGACGGGATGAGCAGACCGATAATAATGGCGATGAGATAATTCATCGAAGTGCGAGGAGAGATAAGATAGGTGCGCTCAAGTCGTGCTTCATCGAGAATTTCGTTGTCGGGTGTGTTGGAGGCGCGCAAAATCTGGGCCTCGGCACGACGCTGCATCAAATACTTGTATGTATCATCAGTGAATTGGTAATTACGTTGGTAATTGATAAGTTGTTGTTGTTTGCCTGGCAGTTTTTTCGACTCATTTTCAAGTCGGGCGATGCGGCCATAAATCTCATTAAGGCTCATTTGAGCGTTGTCGACGAGATTGTTGATGGTTTCCAATAAGGCCTTTTTCGTAGTGATGATTTGTTCGTTAAGCTTTTGAATTTGAGGGTGTTGCTCGGTTTGGGTAAGCAGTTGAGTGGCCTTGGTTTGTGACAGAGTGACAAGGTCGCGAGCTAACTGGTTAAGCAACGGGTCATTAATACCCATTGTGCTGGGAGATGCCAGATTTTCAGGGTCGTTAATTTGTACTTGGATATAATCCTGCATTCGCTGGTAAATCTTCAGGTTGACAGACTTCTCGGCTCTCTCCTTTTCCAAAGCTTGCAGGTTGGTGTAAACTTGGTTAGCTTGTAAGTCAAGGTTCATCAAGTCGTTTTGCTGACGGAATTCTTTCAGTTCGGTCTCAGCCTGGCCTAATGATTCTTGGATGCCAGTTAACTCGTTGTCGATAAACTCGATAGTGTTTTCCGACACAAGATTCTTTTTCTCCAAACCACGATTCACATATTCGTTCATAAGCAGATTGGCAAACTCGACAATTTTACGTTTGTCGTTGCCTTTCACCATTACAGAGGCCACCGAAGCCTGTTTGGAGATAGGACTTACGGAGAAATTACTTAACTGCGAGACAAGTGACGGATAGCTGTTAAGCCAAAACACCAATCTTTTTCCCCTGATCATTTCAGGATTGAAATTCTCGATTTGTGTAATACGGATGCGATTGTAACCATTGTCAATCCATTCACCTTGTTTGTATTCTCCGATAGTGTCGATTTTAGCGAAGGGGTCACTCCCTGCTGATTGACAGAGGATGTAGTCATATTTGTAGAGGCCTTCGCCTATGGCATGGAGTTGGATGTTGCCATTATCGAGGAAGCTTATCTCATACGATAATCCTACGGCCTGAGGCACACTGCGCTCAAACTCTACATGGAAAGGTGCGCATTTGTATAATTCAGTGGAAGCAATGCGGCCTTTTTCAAGGTAAGTCACTTCAATGCCCATCTTTTTGATGACACGCTCGCGGAGGGTATACGATTGGAGAATGGCTATCTCATTGTCGATGTTCTGGAAACTACCGAAGTTCATAGAGGTCATAATGGCCGTTGGATCGTATGAATTTTTACCTCCTTCATTGATGAGGACAGTACCCGTTGTTTGGTAGACCTTGGTCGAATAACGGTTGATAATGAAACCACAGGCTAAAGCTGCCATTACAAAAATGACGAATAAATACCAATGATCCAAAGCTATGAAGACCAATTGTTTAATATCAACACTTTGCTCTTCGTTGGTTTGTTGTGGGATGCGTGTTTTTTCGTTTGCCATGGTGAGTTGTGTTTACTTGTTTCTGTTGTTTAAGTAAAGGCTAAGCATAGTAAGGGCGAGAGTGACGACCGACAATACAGTGGAATACGGGAATGTAGTGAAGCCCCATTGTTTGATTTTAAGCGGCTCCACATAAATGATGTCGTTGGGTTTCAGGTAGTAATACGGCGATGCGAGGATATCGGCCTGACCCATATTGACAGTTACGATTTCGGAGCCATTGTCAGTTTGGCGGATGATTCTAACCTCGTCGTTTTTGGCAAAACTGGTCATGTTGCCTGCCATAGAGATGGCCTCAAAAAGATTGATTTGTGATTGATAGACTTTATACATACCAGGACGGGTCACTTCGCCAAGTACAGTCAAGTTGAAGTTCGACAGCTTGACGATGAGCATGGTTTGGTTGACATACTTGTTGAGCTCTGTCTGTAGTCTTTCTTTAGCTTCCTCGACGGTGAGATTACGCACTTCCACACGACCCACAAGAGGTAATTCAATGCAACCATCTTCAGCTACAGTATGTGACTGGAGGTAGATTCCACCATCACTGCTTAACTGTGTGGTGCGCATTGAGGTTTCACCATTAATGGCAGCAGCACCACGCTCGTCAATAGTATTGATGGCACGAATGTAAAGATTGTCTCCAGGTTGAAGACGGTAGGTGACGCTGCGGTCGTTGACGTATTCCTTCGAGATGTTCTCGGCTGCCATCTGGGCTTCTTTCAGATAAAGCATCTTTTTCTGCGGTACGCACGAGGCTAAACCGACAGAGAAAATGATGATGAGAATGGCGATTTTATTGAAATTGTTCTTCATAGATTTATTATTTGTTATCGAATAATGTCAATTCCTTAACGCCCACTATTGGAGTGACGGGCATGGTTTGCTCAATTTGGAAACGATAAATGCCTGATTCGGTAAGTTGCAGGGCCTTGTTGATTGGTAACTCAAAAGTATAGCATCCGTTGACGAGTTCAGAGTTCCAGTTGCCTTGTTTGTCTTTTAGACGAAACTTGTAGCCTTTGCTGCGGTAAGGCGTGTTATCTGAAGTGAACACGGTGAAAACCAAAGAGATGTACTCATAGGAATATTCATCTGTGAAACTGATGCGCATTCCAAGATTGAAAGTGGTAGGTTCTTCGATTTCAATGTTGTTGCTGACAAAGTCGAAACGCTCCCAAACAGTCTGGTAAAACTTACGGTGCAGTATGTCTCCGTTGTCCTTTTGGTTTTGGCAGCCAATGCAGAGGAGGCACAATGCAAATGCGATAATGATAGGTCTTTTCATTTCTGATGAGTCCATAAAACCGTGCAAAGGTATGAAAAAACCTTTAAATTCTTCCATATTAGCCCCAATTTCATAGAAAAGATATTTTTTTGAAAATATTTCGGCCAAACCCTTGCGGGCATACGGAGAAAATCATGTACCTTTGTAATCCACAATTCTAAAATGAGCAGAAGATACAACAATTTGTCAAACAGGAAGTTATTGGTGATGACTGTGTTCGTCGCCGTGGGAGTCGTGTATCTTATCAGGCTTTTCTTGCTTCAAGTTATTGACAAGGATTACAAGCAGTTGGCCGACAACAATGCCTTGCGCTTTGTTACCCAATATCCTGCTCGTGGTAAGATTTACGACCGTAACGGCAAACTTTTGGTTTTCAACGAGGCCGTTTACGACCTTATGGTCATTCCCAAGCAAGCCATGAAGCGCGACACGTTGCGCCCTTTCGACACGCTCAACTTCTGCCGCCTTTTGGACATCGACAAAGCTTCGTTTATAGAGCGAATGAACAAGGCCAAAAAAGAGTCATATCTGAAGCCTTCGACTTTCTTGTCGGCTGTTTCAAAGGAGAATTATGCCCATATTGCGGAGGTGTTGTATCGTTACCCAGGCTTCTATTTCCAGACGCGTACCGTGCGTCACTATCCCAATGCCATCGCGGCCCACACGCTTGGCGACATCGGTGAAATCAGTCCTAATGAGTTGGAGAAAGACCAGGAAGGCTATTATCGTCAGGGCGACTATATTGGCAAGTCAGGCATTGAGCGGTCTTATGAGAAAGAGTTGCGTGGCGTGAAGGGTCTACGGGTGATGATGGTTGACGTGCATAATCGCGAGATGGGTAGTTTTGATGATGGAGCCCTCGACCGCGACCCTGTGGCGGGCAAGGACATCTATCTTGGCATGGATGCCGACCTTCAAGCTTATGGAGAGCGGCTGATGGTGGGCAAAATTGGCTCTATTGTTGCCATCGAGCCGAAGACGGGGCAAATTCTCGCTTTCGTTTCCAGTCCTTCCTACGACCCTAACTTACTTGTGGGCCGTGAACGTGGCAAAAACTATCAGGAATTACAAAAAGACCCGATGAAGCCTTTGATTAATCGTGCCATCAGCGGCACTTATCCTCCTGGATCTACCTTCAAGACCGTGGTGGGCATGATTGCCATGCAGAGCGGCACCATCACGCCGGCCACTGTGTTTCATTGCAGTGGTGCCGCATCGTTGCCTATCAAATGTACTCACTCTCATGGTCCCAGCCCCGACTTCGCCAACGCCATCATGAATTCGTGCAATCCTTACTTCTATGAGGCATTTAAGGCTACGATTAATAATCCCAAGTTCGGAAACATCAAGAAAGGTTACGAGTATTGGAAAGGGATGACCTCCAAAATGGGTCTCGGCCATACTTTTGGCACCGACATTCCATACGAGCGTTCAGGCAACATCCCTTCGCGAGAGTATTACGACAAGATGTACAAAGGCCAATGGAACTCAGTGACTATCCGCTCGTTGGGCATCGGTCAGGGTGAGGTGTTGGTGACGCCTTTGCAGTTGGCCAACATTGCGGCTCTCATTGCCAACGAGGGCTATTATTATCCTCCTCATCTTATCAAATGCTTTGGCGACACCACCGCTATCCCCGAGGTGATGACTACTCGAGTAGAGTCGGGCATCGACCGTAGGTATGTGCGTGTGATGAAACAAGGTTTGCGTACCGTGTTCAGCGGTCCGGCAGGCACTGCTCGGCGATATGAGATGAAGGACATTCCCCAATGCGGCAAGACTGGCACGGCTCAGAATCCTCATGGCAACCACCACTCCAACTTTATTGCCTTTGCTCCTGCTGACGACCCCAAGATTGCCTTGGCTGTCATCATTGAGAATGGTGGCTACGGCGCCACATGGGCAGCTCCCATTGCCAGTTTGATGATAGAGAAATACATACGTGGCTACACTGTGCGCGAGGAACTTGAGGAGCGCATGATGGAAGGCCGCATCACTTATAAGAACGAAAGATGATCGACGACAACGACAATAGAAACCGAATCATAGGCCGTCTCGACTGGGTGACGTTGCTGATTTATTTTACTCTGGTGCTCATAGGTTGGTTTAGCATATTTTCTGCCAAGTACAACGAGTTGCACCCCAGCATCTTCGACTTTTCTATGGAATACGGCAAACAGCTTATTTGGATTGGCATTGCCTTGCTTGCCGGTTTTATTATTTTGCTCATCGATGCGAAGTTTTTCAATGCTTTTTCGCTCTGGATTTATTTCTTTTTCCTGGCTTCGTTGGTGGCGGTATTGGTGTACGGCAAGGCTACCAAAGGTGCCATGTCGTGGATTGAGTTTGGTCCCGTCAAGTTTCAGCCTTCTGAGTTTGCCAAAATGGGTACGGCCTTGGCCCTCGCAGGTTACCTTGGTCGCCTCGATGTGGATCTGCGGAAACGCAAGGAGCAGATTGTGAGTTTCGCACTTATTCTGGTTCCCATGGCACTTGTATTGTTGCAAAACGATACAGGGTCGGCCATCGTATTCGTATCGTTCATCTTTGTGCTATACCGCGAGGGAATGCCGGGTGCGGGCTGGCTGATGGTTATCGGCGTGGTGGCGGCTTTGCTGTTCATCTTCACCCTCGTGTGGTCGCAGAAGGTGATGTATTTCATCCTTGGCTCGCTGTTGCTGCTCACTTTGCTTTACTTATTCCTCAACAAAAAACGCGATGCCATCGTTCCTGTCATTCTCGTGTTTGGGATGGGTTTTGGCATGGTGTTCTCGGTGGATTATGCTTTCAATCATGTGTTGCAGGAACATCAGCAGAACCGTGTCTTGGTGCTGCTTGGTCAGCTCGACGACCCTAAAGGTGTGGGCTACAATGTCTATCAGTCGAAGATAGCCATCGGTTCGGGAGGTTTTTCAGGAAAAGGTTTTCTGCAAGGCACGCAAACCAAATACGACTTTGTGCCTGAGCAGCATACCGACTTCATTTTCTGTACGATAGGAGAGGAGGGCGGTTTTCTTGGCACTGCGGCTGTGATGATTCTTTATGTGGCTTTGCTTTTGCGTATCATCATGCTTGCCGAGCGGCAGCGTTCAACTTTCAGCCGTGTGTATGGCTACGGCATTGCAGGCATCTTCTTTGTTCATGTGGCCATTAATATCGGCATGACCATTGGCCTGATGCCCGTCATCGGCATTCCGTTGCCTTTCCTGAGCTATGGTGGTTCAAGTATGTTGGCCTTTACAGTCATGTTGGCCATCTTCGTCAAGCAAGACGCCAACCGGTTGAATATACTTTAAAGTATTCTAAGTAACAGTTCAAAATCAAAATACTACATTATTTGACTTTGGGACACGGGACTTCGGGACTTCGAGACAAGCCAATGTCTAATAGTCTCGCAGTCTCGTAGTCTCGCGTCTTTTATGTAAACAAAATATGCTCATCTTTTTATTACTCTTTGACTTTGACTATCCTTTTGTATCAAGTAATCATTCAAAACCAATTGACATAATCGGTCGTGCAATTATTGAGCCGCTTTGAGTCTTTGCGTAAGGTACGACGAAGCAATCCAAGACCTTTTCTTTAGATAGTCATCGCTTGGACTGCTTCATGCCTCGCATTGACGCAATACGACATGATTTCAAATCTACGTCACAAAATTCAAATAAAAAAAGCGCCTCCCGAAAGGAAAGCGCTTTTTGTTTTGGAAACTTAGTTGATTACATAGCTTCAACTTCAGCCCAACTTCCAAATACACCAGGAGCATTTTCTGAACCATCATACAACTCTTCGGAGAAGAAAGTAGGACTAATAGTTCTAATCACACCAGGCTTGGAGCATTTGGCATAATTTGGCGCAAGGAATTGCTTAACGTATACAGCTCTGTCACCCTGGAAATAAACTTTCAATTTGAAACCATCAGTCAATGCACCAGGACGAATGCCAAGATACATATCTCTGGCGAAACCATCTTGGAACGTGCATTGTTCAGGATGAGATGAGCAGTCGAGCGTAAGCATTCTGCCCAAGTACTGATTTTGAGTAACTTCGAATCCAAGATCTTCGATGGCGTAGCTTTGATAAAGATTGGCAAAATCTTCCAGCTGGCTATTCTTAAGATAATTGATTAAATTGGTAAGCTTTTCGGTGTCCACTCTGGGCAACTTGAGAGAGACATCACCTGACAAATTGTGGCGATTGTCAATAAGTTCGACATGATCAATTATCAAATTATCCTCTCCACGGAAAGCTAATCTAAGCATACCAAAGATATGCCTGAAATCGAAGCTTGTCAAGTTTGTAGGATTGTGGGCAACAGCAAATCCAAGAGGATCGATGGTGTTCAGCCAATTATTACCCTTTTTGAAGATTGTGAGATGTTGAACAGGATCGACGTGGAATGATTCTCTGTTGTCTACATTCATAGCATCACCATCGTAGCTGCCAGTAATCTGGGCAGGATAGAAAGTGAAATAACCGTCTTTCACCGGACCAACTGATCCGACGAAGGAAGCTCTATCTTGGCCTTCGGCAGCCGCATTAGTTCTGTACACATCAAACACCGAATTTTCTCCATCCTCAAAATCGAGGTTGTAGACCATTACTTCATCCAAACCATTCCATTTTGGTTTATGGGTTTGGAAATCGATGTACATTCTTTCATCGTCTTCGCTTTGCCATTCGCTGATACCGAGATTGAATGTGGTTTGGTCATTTTGCTTTTTGCAAGAGGAAACCGTCAGGAACATTGCTCCTAACGCACATACCATACATGCTAATCTAATTACTTTCATTTCGCTTTTTTTTTTGTTCAGTTTTGTTTTCTGTTACTGGTTGTTAGCTTTTTTTACTCGCTAATAACGGGAGTAATACCCCAGTCATTGGATGCGGTTAAGACAGCTTGTGCAGTCAGCTCAATCATTTCAGCCATAGGGGCTTCGTAGTTGTTGTTCATTGTCTTCATTTTGTTTAAGTTTTAATTGTTAGACTTTAAGTTTGTTATTTAGTTAGTTGTGTTGTCGTGTTTCCTATTCACGTCTTTTTCGCTGCAAAAATAGACAATTAATTCATACGCTGCGAAAAAAAATCATTTTTTTTGAAAATTTTTCGAAAAACTTGTTTTTAATGCGGTACTCAGTTGTCGGAATGCTTGTGCTGGAAATACTTTAGCCAATTGGAAAAAGTCAACGAAAATGCCAATAAAAGAATGGGCTTTCTTGGCAATGCGCCCTTTGGGTTTGTTGTGTTTGTAGCGGTTTGGACGGCGGAAATTCCCCTCAGCCATCACTCTGGCATAGAGCTTCTGCGCCTTTCGGCGGCATGAGGAATTGTAGAATGGCATTTCCGCTTCGGGCAGACCAAGATAGGCAACCATCAGCCACCCAAAGGTTTGCCAGGGTTTCATAAGATGCATGGCTGTGATCCATGTGTGTAGTTTGTTGAGGTCGAAAGATGCTGTTTGCGAATCCGCAGATGTACCCAAATAGGTATGCAAAGCCATTGCCACATCAGAGATTTGTCGCCAACCTACGCCTGAGGACGTAAAATGTTCCCATGCATGAAGGAAAGTGAAGAATACCGTGAACTCATTGGAAGGCACAGGTAGAGGGAATCCCTCGAAATCGAAGGTTTGCCTATTGTTGACCAAACCGTCTTGTTCGATATTAGCATAGACGGCCAAGTCTTTTGAATTAACGAAGTCGGCACTTACGCGATGCACTTCCATAGGATGATGCCCGAACTCAATATTGTAGTGCCGTCCTGAATCTACCTCGTCGCCCCAATTGTAGCCTCCAGGAAGTGTGCGCAACACTTTGCAGGCTTCGTGGAACTGTTGCAAACCCACAAAAAGGTCGATGTCGCCAAACTGCCGCAAGTTGGGATTGGGATAAAGTAAAGCCAAACCGAAACCTTTAAGCAATACCGGCTCGATGCCTTTGTTTTTCAAGGCTGTGATAGCTGTGGTGAGAATTTGTTTCAGCTCCAATTGATTAATAAGATTCGCGCGCATGGAGGCTTTCATCTCACGAAGCAAAGCATCAGAGGGTGCGTTATCTCCAGAAAGACGTGAGGCCACATCGGCCACTAATACCTCAGTGGTATGATGACGTGCGATGCCCATGATGCCTTTCCAGTCGGGAGCCCCATTAAATTCAACGGGTTGCTGCCATAGAGCGGCACGCATGAGGGCAAAATATTGCTGTTCGGTGGTGGTCATGGTTTAATCCTCAATGATACCCGCTTCTTTCCATGACTTTAGCAAAGCTGTCACATCGTGCTCAGCCACATCGCGATTAATGTCGTAGTTTTCCATAAGGAGATTGGTCAAAGTTTCGGCATCGAAGTCTTTGCCATCAATCTCCTTCCAGAGCATGGCAGCACTTTCGTTCATCGAAATCATGCGGTTGAAGTTAGTCATTTCCACACTTTCAGCCACAAGAAGATGTTCATTGCCCAAGGAACGAAGCGTAAAGCCTTTTTTTGTTTTCATGAGTGTAAGTATTTAGGATATTATGATTTCAATAGTTTTTTGCACTTTCTATAGGCTTTCAATTGGTATTTGCGAAGGCCTACGGTGTGTCGCCACAGCCATGCTTTTCCAGGTTTTCGGTGGTTGCCTTTCTCGTCGATGATTTCAGATACAAGACCAACCACATCCGACTTTTTGCAGTACTCGTTGCCTTTAAGGTTGCCGTCGCCCATCAGAGTGAGATTGTCACCATCAATGGCATAAATGCGGTGCATGAGATACCGTCCGTTGAGGCTTATCAAAACAATGTCGCCCGTTTTAAGGGTGTTAGGTATACTTAAGAGGACTTTGTCTTTCCCCTCGTGGATGAACGGTAGCATACTGATGCCTTTTGGATTGATGATAACGGTGCAACCCTCTTCAATCCATTTTTTCAATTCAGCAGGGGTTTGTTCGTCAAGTATTGCCTTTTTCATTGTTGCGTTACGGTTTGATGACAAAGGAAGGCAGCATCGGCATTGGGCAAGCAGTCGAGAGAATAGCAAGGTACTGTACTGACAATCTTTACGTTGGTGTCGTGGAATCCGTCGGCTTGCTCTTTGATGAATCGATAACCTGAGAACGAAACATAAATCGAAGCGTATGCGTTGGGTAATGACTGTCGCTTAATCACGTTCTTTTTGGCCTGATGTAAGTCGACAATGGCACCTACCGGGACGTCAAGGTTGCGGTAGCAAGGAGTCTTGCCACTCCAAGGCGAACCATAGACACGAACCTCGCCGTTGTCTTCAACTCGCAATATTGGGTTGTCGTCGTTGAGCAGTTCGCAATTCTCTATATTATTAATCCATAGTTGGCTGTGCGTGCTTTTGCCTGTGCCGCTCTTGCCAAGGAAGACATAGCCTTTGCCATTATGCATTGTCACAGAAGCATGCATTAGTAGTGTATTCTTACACGCTGTGGAAAGGGCAAACATCAGCATCAAAACTGTGTTAAGAGAGAATTTCAAACTGTCGGAGATAAAAAAGCCTACATCCGTAAAATTCTTGTTGACAAATAAATGTACAGCAGCAGGGGCCTCTTTTACAGGGGCTACACTCATCATCCACTTGTCGTTCCATTTATACAGTTCAATTCTCGAGAAATCGTCTCCTGGGCAACTTACCGTCACCAATTGCTTAGTTGTTGTATCAGGCAGGAAATCCAGCATTCTGGCCGTAAAAATGCATTCATCTGACTCTTCGACCAAAAAGGGTTCGTAATTCTGCAACTCATGCCATGCCAAATGTCTATCGGGCATTATAACATTGAACTTATGTCCAGCTACTTTGTAAGTCTTTTTCATCTGACAAAAATTTTGCGCAAAAATACGTTTTTTATTGATAGGACTGTTTGTTTTGGTTAAAAAGGGTTTCCTTTTCCTGCTGAAATGCCAAAAAACAGTACTTTTGCACAGAAAATTCGAAAGGTATGGCAAAGAATCATAAACGTGCGACGCGGGACGGAAAAGGCTTCCGAATACTATTGGCTTTATTGAGCGGGGGACTGCTGTCGGCGGCTTGGCCCACTTGGGGCTTGGCGCCATTAGTATTCTTGGGTTTTGTTCCCTTGCTTTTGCTGGAGGATCGCATTGCGCAAGGCGAAAAGGGCAGGTTGTTTTGGCTTTCGTTCCTATCTTTTTTCGTTTGGAACGTGGTAACGACGTGGTGGGTATGGAACGCCACGCCTGCTGCAACATTGGCTTGGATTCTGAATGCGCTTTTCATGACCATTGTTTTCAATGTGTTTCATCAAACCAAGAAAAAAGTGTGCAACAAACCTTGGGGCAACTTCTTCCTTATCCCTTATTGGATGGCCTTTGAGCTGCTTACCTACCATTGGTCGGTCAAATGGCCTTGGCTCAACTTGGGCAATGTGTTTTCGACTTGCCATAGCTGGATACAATGGTACGAGGTGACAGGCGTGGCAGGCGGTACGCTTTGGGTGCTTTTGGTCAACATACTGATAACCAATGTTATCCTGTTTGCCAAGGCAAAAGCGGCAAAATACACCTTTATTAATATAGGGGCCTCGACGATGGTGCTTATCTTCCCGATTTTAATTGGCAAGAGCATCTACCGGCATTATGAAGACCAAGGCACCGACACGGAAGTCATTGTAGTGCAGCAGAATTGCGACCCGTGGAATGAACAGTTTGATGCGCATTTCTATGACCAAGTCATCCAAAACAATTTGGCACTCTCGTTGCCTTTGGTCACTGAGAAAACGCGCTTTGTGGTCAGTTCAGAGTCGGCCATTCAGGAAGGGATTTGGCTGCATGAAACCGATAAAGTTCGGGCTTTGCGGACTTTGCATGATTACATCCAGAAACATCCTCAGATGGCTTTTGTTATAGGCGGCACTACATACGAATGGGTGCCAAAAGGTATGGAAGACGACTTTCCAGCAAGGCAAGTCGGCAACAGCGACCGCTACTATTATTGCCATAACTCCGCCCTGCTCATCGACACCATTAATATGCAGCACCGCAACAAGTCGCAACTCACGCCAGCGGTGGAAGCCATCCCGGAATGGATGGGCTTTTTGAAGAACTATAGCATCACCATGGGCATTGCGCGTGGCACTTTGAAGACTGACCCAGAAGCTTATACGATGAGATTTGGTAAGCATCTCGTCGGTGTGCCTATCTGTTATGAGTCGGCTTTCGGCGAATATGTCAGCAATTTCTGCAAGAAAGGTGCCGACCTGCTTTTTGTCATCACCAATGATGGTTGGTGGGGAGACACGCCAGGATACCGCCAGCACTTCGAGTTCTCCAAATTAAGAGCCATCGAAAACCGTCGTTGTGTGGCTCGATCGGCCAATACGGGACGTTCAGGCTTTATTAATCAACGCGGTGATGTGCTGCAACAAACCCATTATTGGGTGCCTGATGCCATCCGTGAGACCCTGAAGGCCAACACTAAAGTCACCTTTTATGCTAAACATGGTGACTATTTGAGCCGCATTGCAGTCTATCTCACTTTAGTGTTGCTCATTTCTTGGATGGCCATGAGCATCATCCGATGGAACCAAGCTGGAGAAAAACCGGTCAAGAAGGCCAACAAGAAAAAGAAGAAATGAGCGACATTCTGCTTTCTTTGGGTCCTTTCCAAGGCATCACCGACGCACCATTCCGCAACGTGTTCAAGCGGCACTTCGGCGGCATCGACAAGTTTTACACGCCTTTTTTTACGGGCATTCACAAAGAAGACCATGCCAAGAACCTGCAAGGCGAGGAAATAGACCCGAAATTCAATGATGTGGAGACCCTCACGCCCCAAATTCTCAGCACTGATGCAGAGGAAATTTTGCGTTTCACCAAGCAATGCAAACAGTTGGGCTACAAGGAAATCAACCTCAACATGGGTTGCCCGTTCCCAAGAGTGGCCAACAAGAAACGCGGCTGTGGCCTCCTGCCTTACCCTGACATGGTGGAAGCGATGTTTGAAAGAGTTTTCGAGGAAATTGACATAAAATTCAGCGTGAAATGCCGTTTGGGTTATTTCAGCCCTGAAGAAATTGAGGCCATCATCCCAATTTTCAACCGATTTCCGTTGAGCGAATTAATCATCCATCCCCGCATTGGGAAGCAATTATACAAAGGAGAGGCCGATGTGGAGCGGTTCAAAGCATTAATACCTTATATTAATGCGCCGTTAGTTTATAATGGAGATATTTTTTCGAGGGAAAGTTTTGGGCACATTAGGGAGCAGGTTCAGTCGGTGAACCAATTCATGCTGGGACGAGGGATTTTGGCCAATCCGTTTTTGGCGGAGGAGATTCGAGGGGGCGCATGGAATGCGCCGGAACGGATCGCACGGCTATACGCATACATCGTTGACCTTTATGAGGATAGGCTACGCCATGCCGGAGGCAGTCCAAAGGTCTTGGGACGAATGAAGGAATTGTGGTCGTATCTGATGAACAGTTTTGAGGAGCCGCAGGTGGTTTGGCGGAAAATTAAGAAGATTAATGCTTTGAAGGAATACGAAGATGCAGTAGAATATGTTTTTATGAACAACAAATTAATCCAATAAATCATGAAATTAGCAGAAGCATTACAAGAACGCTCCGACCTAAGCCAACGCATTGCACAGCTACGCTCACGCCTTTCGATGAACGCCACAGTGCAGGAAGGCGAAAAAACCGCTGAGGAACCAACGGCCTTGCTGACCGAACTGAACCTCTGCATCGACCAGCAGGAGCAATTGATTGCGCAAATCAACTTAGTAAATAGTCGAACTGTCGTCAATGGACTAACACTCACTGAATTGCTTGCCAAGCGCGATAGTCTAAGCTTGCGAATCGAAGCCTACCACGAGCTAATCAACAACGCCAGCCGTTTGGCGCAACGTGCCGTTCGCACCGAAATCAAGATTTTAAGTGCCGTGGACGTGCCCGTTTTGCAAAAGGAGGCCGACCGCTTGAGTAAAGAGTTGCGCAAAGTGGATAACACCATTCAGGAAACCAACTGGTTGACAGAATTATAAGGCATGTGTTCTGCGGGCGAATGATCAGCTCTGTGGCTGAGGAGTAAGCCACACACAACTTATTGTAGAGTTCGTGCCGAGGCAGGCACTTTTATGCATCGTTACGCCGATACGCATCACGAAGGCAAGGTTACATGTCATTTTTACCACCCGACATTGACGCAGAACCATGTTTTTAGGGCAATCCATCAGGGTTGCCCTTTCTTATGCACTAAAAAAGCCTCCCTTGCGAGAGGCTTTTTTTCATTCATCCGACAAAATCATTCAAATGAGGCAATAGCCTTCTTGATGATTTCGATGGCTTCGCGGAGCTCGGCCTCGGTGATGACCAAGGGCGGAGCGAAGCGGATGATGTGCTGGTGGGTGGGCTTGGCCAACAGGCCGAGGTCACGCATCTTGAGGCACACATCCCAAGCTTCCTTGCCGTCTTTAGGTTTGATGATCACGGCATTGAGCAAACCTTTACCACGCACTTTCTCAATCATTGGGCTCTTGATCTTGCCGATTTCCTCGCGGAAAATCTTACCAAGACGCTCGGCGTTCTCCATCAGATGCTCTTCCTTGATGACCTCAAGGGCGGCGATGGAAACGCGGGCTGCAATCGGGTTGCCGCCGAAGGTGGAGCCGTGCTCACCGGGCTTGATGTTCAGCATGATGTCGTCGTCGGCCAAGACGCAGGAAACCGGCACCACACCGCCACCGAGGGCCTTGCCCAAGATGAGGATGTCGGGGCGCACGCCTTCGTGGTCGCAAGCCAACATCTTACCCGTACGGGCGATACCGCACTGCACCTCGTCGGCCATAAACAGCACGTTGTGCTTCTTGCAGATGTCGTAGCACTTCTTCAGGTAGCCTTCATCGGGAACGTAAACGCCAGCCTCGCCTTGGATGGGTTCAAGCAGGAAACCGGCGATTTCGTTGCCTTCTTTCTCAAGCACTTTCTCAAGAGCATCGGGGTCGTTGTAAGGGATACGGATGAAGCCGGGAGTCATGGGGCCGTAGTTGGCATAGCTCTCGGGGTCGTTGCTCATGGTGATGATGGTGATGGTGCGGCCGTGGAAGTTGCCTTCGCAGCACACGATTTTCACCTTGTCGTTCGGAATACCCTTCTTGACGACACCCCAACGGCGGGCGAGCTTCAGGCCCGTTTCGTCGGCTTCGGCGCCCGAGTTCATGGGCAGCACCTTGTCGTAGCCGAAGTATTCGGTCACATATTTTTCCCACACGCCGAGTGCGTCGTTATAGAAAGCGCGGCTGCTGAGGGTGAGGCGCTCGGCTTGGTCGGTCAAGGCCTTCAGGATTTTCGGGTGGCAATGGCCTTGGTTGACAGCGGAATAGGCCGACAGGAAGTCGAAATATTCTTTTCCTTCGACGTCCCACACTTTGGCGCCCTTACCTTTGGCGAGGACGACCGGCAGCGGGTGATAATTGTGGGCCCCGTACTTGGCTTCGAGGTCCATAGCTTGTTGCGATGATGTGATTTTTTCGATCATGATTAGTTATTTAAGGATTTAAGATTTAAAGATTTAAAATCAAAATTCGGGTTGCAAAGGTAGGGTTTTATTTTCAAGATTTCACTTTTTGGCCTTATTTTTCCGAACAATTTTGTAGGACACGAAAAAAACCAGCGCAAAGAACATGATGGCTAACATGCCGAAGAAGGCAAGACGGTAATGTTTGCACAGGGTTTGGAGGTCGGTGATTTGTCGGTTTTGCAGTTCATGTTGGCGGAGAAGCTGTTCAGCATCGTACTTCAAATTCCTGTTTTGTTCGTAAATATCCGCATTTTCGCGCATAAGGGCAGCATACTCTTCCTCAAAGGTTTCAAGTTCTTTCCGCATTTCGTCGAACCTACCCAGACGGGCATAGTCCATCATAAGCGGCACACGAATCAACGACCTCATATTGGTGATGCCGGAAGCCTCCTCCAATTGCAGGTAACGCTGAAAATATTGAAGCGACTTCGCGGCCTGACCCAGTTGGGAATAGACCTTTCCCAAGGCTTGGCAAGCCGTTTGCTGACCATGAAGATAGGCATTCGATTCGGCCAAGCTCAAGGCTTCCTCATACCGTTCAATGGCTCCTTTGAAATCACCTTGGCAAACCATGATGTTGGCCATTTCGGTAATCACATTCGACTTTTCGTTGTTGGCCAACACTTCACTGCTTTTGTTGAGCGCGGTCATGCTGGAGTAATCCAAGGCCTGTTGCAAAAAATACAATGCCGAATCGTAATTAACCAACTCGTATTCAAAGATATGACCCAAATTCTTATACACACCCAATAAATGATAATTGTCGCCAAACTCCTCAAATACTGGGATAACCTTCTGAAACAGGTTTTTTGCTTTGACAACCTGACCCTTATCCACAAGTAAGGTGGCCAAACTCGATTCCATACGTGCCGTTCTCAAATCGTCGCCGATAGACCTAAACAAACGCTCAGCTTCAATGAAATCATCGTATGCCTCCTCCAATTCACCTTTATAATACAAAATCATGGCCTTGTTGGAGATGACAAAAGCCCAAGCGGAAGTGTCGTTCAACTGCTCTGCCACAACCTCAGCCTTTTCATACACTTGATAGGCGGTATCGATACTTCCCAAGGTGAGTTCGTATGTGGCGATGTTCCACAAAGCTTCGAAGGCATTGCCCAAATCGTCAAGTTCTATGAACTGGTCATACGACGTTTGCAAATACTCCTTTGCCAAGTCCAAGTCGCCGTGATAAGCATATTGGATGCCAAGCACATAGTTCGCCTTTGCTTCCAAGTCGGCATAGCCCAAGGTCTGCGCTTCCTTTATGGCTCGTTCACCCCAGTCGAGGCAGTCGTCGTATGAAAAGTCATGGAAATCCCATGTCAGCTCAATCATGGTAAGCACTTTGTCGCGTCCCTCCTGTGTGGCCAGAACATCTTGCAAGCTGTCGATGATACGTGTCTCCTCCTGAGCAAAAGCGGGGACACTCAACCCAAAGAAAACCAATATGATCAACAGCCGTTTCATCAAAGAAACATGTTGTAGCGTTGCTCGTCGAAAATGGTGGTGCTTTCGCCGTGGCCTGAGAAGACCTCCGTGTCGTCGGGCAAGCGGAAAAGCCGCACTTTTATGCTCTCGATAAGTTGCTTGAAGTCGCCGCCCGCGAGGTCGGTGCGCCCGATGCTGCGATTGAAAAGCGCGTCGCCAGTGAAGACCCAGCCCTCGATTTCGGCATAAAGACTGACGCTGCCTCGGGCATGGCCCGGCGTGCAAATCACCTCCAAAGTGCTCTCTCCCACTTTGATGATTTCGTTGTCTTTCAGGTCAATGTCGGGCAACGGAAACTCGCCATCAGGAGAAAGGCCGAGCCACGCGCCGTGGTGTTTGGCTTGAATGAAGTCAGGATTTGTGTCGGGGTGTGCCGCCAATGGGATGCCATAGCGTTTTTTCACGGCCTCGTTGCCGATGATATGATCCACGTGGCCATGCGTGTTGATGGCCATTAATGGCTTGAGGTTGTGGCTGTCGATGAAGCCGAAGAGTTGGTTTTCCTCACCCGTTGTTGAGCAGCCAGGGTCGATGATGACGCATTCCTTGGTGTCGTCGTAAAGGACGTAGGTGTTTTCCGAAAAAGGATTGAAGACGAAGGATTCTATTTTGAGCATAGTTTTCTTTTTGACGCGGGACTGCGAGACGCGGGACGCCCTACCCACTATTTCGGGGCAAAGGTAAGGATTTTTTGAAAGCATTATCAAGAATTTGCCTATCTTTGTCCGCTAAAACAAAACACAATGTCAAAACGAATACTATTAATGGCAATGGTCTTGTTTGCTTTCGCATTCATTGGTTGTCGTGAAACAGAGCAGCAACAAGATTATCCTAAGTTGCCTTCGTTGCATATTACTATGACTTCAAAAGAATTGGATTCTATTCTTGCAGATCGCGACAACAAGGTGGCAGCTTTTGCTTTGATTATTGATTCCAATGGTGATACATTGTATGAGGGTAATCTAATTTATATAAAAACTAGAGGCAACACTTCTTTTAAGGAGCCAAAAAAACCCTTTGCGATAAAATTCCCTCAAAAACAATATTTGTTTGGACTTGAAAGAAGTAAGACTTATATTTTGTTAGCCAATGCCTGTGACGAGAGTTACATCCGCAATGCCATAGGTTTGGATCTTGCCCGTGCTTTTGGGATACCGGCTTCTCGATATGCTTATTTTTCACTATATATTAACGATTCTTATAAAGGACTGTATCAGTTGACCAATAAAGTAGATGTTGGAGGTTATTTGCGTATTACCAATCTTGAAAAGCTAAACGAGTTAGCCAATTCGAAGCCGTGTGAGGAGTTTGAGTGGTTTGGATATGGAAGAAAAAAGCAGGTAATTCAACGCAAAGGTGTTTTGCTTGACCGAAATCCTGATGATATTACAGGTGGTTATTTACTTGATAATACAGGACCAATTCCAGCTTACACTAGGGAAATAAGTGGTTTTGCTTCGAATGCTAATGACAATATACGAATTCGGTCACCTAAATACGCATCACCTCAAGAGGTAGAATATATTGCCAAACGCTACAACGAAATGGAAAGTGCCGTTCTTGCTGCTGACGGAATCAATCATGAAACAGGTTTGCATTATACGCATTATATTGATGTTAAATCGTTTGCACGTTATTATTTATTAAACGAGTTGTTGTTAAATTGGGATGGGGGATGGTCGAGTTTTATGATGTATAAAGATACTGATACCAAAGACTCTAAGATATATGCTGGTCCGGCTTGGGACTTTGATAGGACGTTATATAACCCTAATTTTCAAGGGAACGAAATCATTATGTTTAACGAGTTATATGTAAATAAGAAAAAAGGACAACCAGGAGTATCTCATTCGGGAGGTTTGCTTTATCATTTATGCAAACATGAGGATTTTAGGCAAGAAGTTAGAAATTGCTATTTGAATGAAATAAGCTCTGTTTGCCATAATTATCTTTCAGAAAACACTATCGACAGCCTCGTTACTTTGCTTTTTCATGAAGCAGATAAAGATAATAGTATATACAATATACGTAAAAGCAAAGACTACAAAACTGCCACTTCTATAGCAACAGATTTTTTGCGAGAAAGAATTGATTTTTTTGATTGGTACTATTCATCAACTGAGGAAGAACGAGTGCTTGTTACTTATAAAATGTCCAATGGAGAAATCCGCAGGTTTTATTATCCAATAGAAAAAACTATTGATGCGCCGCAATCAAAAATGCTATACAATAAAGCACCTGTTTATGAGTTGTATTATGCTGGGACAGATTCTATCGTTCCTAAAGGAACCGTATTCCATTCGGCACAAGTGTTAGAACTTCGAAAACGAGAACCTACCAAACGCGAGGTTCAGATTCGACGTATTCGTAAAAAACTCACGAAGATTGGTGTCATAAAAAACTAAAATCAACACCATTTTATAAGTAGAAATGAAGTTAAATCCATTTCGGATAATAAAAGTTTTTCTTTTAGTACTGTTCATGGCAGTGATTCCAATAGCCCATGCCCAGTTCTACAACGGCATGAACATGCCTTTCGGGAAGAACCGTGTGCAATGGACGGATTTTCATTGGTCGTATTACATGAACGACAATTTCGACGTGTATTTCTACCAAGGCGGCAACGACCTCGCCAAATATGCCCAAGCCTACGCCAAAGACCAGATTCCGCGCCTTGAAACCCGCCTCAACAGCCGTTTCCGCAAGAAAATACAGTTCATCGTCTTCAACAGCAAAGGGGATTTCAAGCAGAGCAACATCGGGCTTGAGGAGGAGGAAAACGGCAACACGGGCGGCATCACCAAAATCATCGGTTCGAAAGTCATCCTTTACTTCGATGGCGACTATACCCACTTTGAGGGTCAGATTCGCGAGGGCATCACAAAGTTGCTCTTCAGCCAAGTGATGAACGGCGTTTCGGTTGGCTCCCAAATCCGCAGTTCTTTCCGCTACGACATCCCGCTGTGGTTTCAAGATGGTTTGGTGGCCTACATCGCAGGCAATTGGGTCAGTCAAAAGGAAAGCCAGTTGCAACAAGGTATCTTGTCGGGCAACTACAAGAAAATCAACCATCTGCGCGATGATGATGCCTTGATTGCGGGTTATTCGTTTTGGAACTTCATCGATGAGCGTTATAGCAGCAAATCGTTCACCGACATTCTGACTTTGGCCGAAAGCTCCAAAAACGTCCGCAAGGCCCTGCTTTATGTAACGGGCAAGGAATACAAGGAATTGGTGGATGAATGGTATGCTTTCTACAAGGCTCGCTACGAGACCTTAGTGACCAACCGCCCCACTGACCCGATGAAGCTGAAATACAGGAAGTACCGCACTTTCACCCAGCCGAGCATCAGTCCCAATGGAAAGCATATCGCCTATGTCAGCAACGACGAGGGCAAAATCCGCCTTTGGCTTGAGGACTTGCAAACTGGCAAGCGTCAGCAGCTGTTCAGCGCGGGCTATCACTCCGACGAAAACATCGACACTTCGTTTCCTCTTCTGGCTTGGCATCCCAATGGCGAGATCTTGTCGTTCATCCTTGAGGAAGAGGGCAAAATCCAACTTTACAATTTGGACATTAATTCAGGCCAAAAAGCCAACGTTTATCTTTTTGATTTCCAGAAAGTAAGTTCGTTCTCATACGCCCACAAGAGCCGCAAAATTGTGTTGGCTGCCACGCGCATGGGCAAGCCCGATGTTTATGTTTACAACCTGTTTTCCAACACTTTGGAGCAAATCACCAACGACTGGCACACCGACCTGAACCCAGTGTTCACCTTCGATGACCGCCAAATCGTTTTCAGCTCGAACCGAAACAACGACACATTAAAGCCTGACGCCGAAATCAGCTTCCAAGGCAAACAATTCAATCTGTATGCCTATAATTATAATGCGGAATACAGAATGCGGAATGCAGAATGTATAGTGTTGCAAAACCTTACCAATCAGCGTATTAGTAATAACATTCTGCCCGAGCCCCTGAAAGACGGCAGCCTGCTCTACCTGAACGATACAAGTGGCTACTACAACCTTTTCCAAATCCGTTTCGACAGTGCCATCAGCCATATCGATACCACTGTGCATTACCGCTATTTCAGTAAGCAAGAGCAACTTACGGACTATTCCACCAACATCATCGACTACAGCTACCAGCCCCGCGACCACAAAGTGGCCATGCTTATGTCTGACCAAAACGGCGAAAAATTCTATATGTCGCCCATCCTGCGCGGACACGAAACAAACATCAGCCAACTGAATCCCTACGCCCAAAAACGCATCTATAACGAGCTGATACAGAAAGAGAAAGATACCATAATAGAGCCTATCTCGAACCACCGTTTCAAGGCCAGCTATCGGTATGCCAGACGGAAGAAACCTGTTGGCGGAGCCTTGGACGACACTACACAATTCGTTGCCCAAGATGCACCACCTCCCCAACCGCCTCAAAAAGACACCATTGAAAGGCCCAACAACTACTATGTGGAACTCTTCGCCGACCAGCTGATGAGCCAAATCGATTTCTCAAGCATGAACTACAGCTACCAACCTTTCACGGGCGGCGTTTCTCCCATTTACCTTAATTCGGGCATCAACATCTTCCTCGGTACCAAGATGAAAGACTTGATGGAAGACTATAAGATTGAGATTGGCGTGAAACTCAACACGACCCTCGTCAACAATGAGTATCTTTTGCGGTTCAGCGACTTCAGCAAACGGTTGGACAAGTCGATCACCTTGCACCGTTACGTGACCGAGAACTACATAGGTTATTATTACCGCACCTACACCAACGAGGGTTTCTACATGTTGAGCTATCCCTTCAGCGAGATACTGAGTTTGCGCGGCACGGCCATCTACCGCAACGACCAAAGGGTGAATCTGGCCATCGACGACTACAGCCTTGCCGACCGCGACGTGTTTGAACATTGGGGCGGACTGCGCGCCGAGCTGGTTTACGACAATTCCAAAAAGATTGGTACCAACCTTTTGGTGGGGGCGAGGGGCAAAATCTTTGCGGAATATTTCCAACGCATCGCGAAAAATACGGCCAACATGGTCGTGGTTGGTTTCGACTACCGCCACTACACCCGCATCAGCCGCAATTTCATCTGGGCCAACCGCATCGCGGGCAGCTCCTCATTCGGGCAGCAAAAGTTGATGTATTACATGGGCGGTGTCGACAATTGGATTTGGGCCTCTTTCGACACGGGCACCCCGGTTGACTACACGCAGAATTATGCCTATCAGACTTTGGCCACCAACATGCGCGGCTTCCATCAAAACATCCGAAACGGCAACAATTTCATCGTCATTAACAGCGAGTTGCGTTTCCCCTTGTTCAGCTATTTCATCAACCAGCCCATCAACTACAAGTTCATCCGCGACTTCCAAATCGTGGCTTTTGGCGACCTTGGCACCGCATGGACGGGCTGGAACCCTTACGCACCGAGCAATTCGCTCTACAACTCCCACATCACCGATGGCAATTTGGACATTCTCGTCACCGAGATGAAGGAGCCGTTGGTGGGCGGCATAGGGGTGGGCTTGCGTACCACGCTCTTGGGCTATTTCGTGCGTGGCGACGTGGCATGGGGCATCGAGGAAGGTAGAATCAGCAACAAGCCACGGTTCTATCTCTCGTTTAGTTTGGATTTCTGAGATTCGGACTTCGGGTCGTGGGACGTGGGACTGCGGGACATGGGACTGAGGGTCTTTTGACTCCCCCGCGCCGCCTTGCGCCGTCCCCCGTAGGTCACGACCTACGGTTAATAGGATGTCGTCCCTTCAGGACGTTGGACCCACTTTCCGCGTCGCTTCGCGCCGTCATTAGACGAAAAACCGCTTCTCGGTCATGTAACGAAACACTTTCTCTGGCACAAAATGCCGCACGTCGCGCCCCTCCTTGATGCTTTGGCGGATGAAGGTGGACGAAATTTCTATGATAGGCGTTTTCAGGAGGGTCACGGAAGGATGTTGCGCCAAGTCGCCGCCGTCGTAGCCCTCGCGTGGAAACACGAGGAGCTTGTAGTTGTCCAAGATTTTCTGGTATTCGCGCCAGTTCTTGAAGTTTTGCAGGCTATCCATGCCGCAGATGAAAACAAACTGGCAGTCAGGGTGTTGTTCCGAAAGGGCAGTCAATGTATTAATGGTGTAGGAAGGTCGGGGCAGGTGCATCTCAATGTCGCTGACGCGGAAACGCGGGTCGTCGGCCACGGCCAACTGCACCATCTTCAGGCGCTCGGCATCGTCAAGCAGCTCGGCTTTCTGCTTCAGCGGGTTTTGCGGTGTGACCACAAACCACAACTCATCCAAGTCGGAAAACTCAACCAAATAGTTGGCCAACATCACATGGCCGTGATGGATGGGATTGAAGGAGCCTGAGTATATGCCGAGTTTTTTCATGAGTTGAGAGTTGACAGTTGAGAGTTGAAAGTTGACAGTTGAGAGTTGACAGTTGAATGCGGAATATTGAATGCAGAATGTTGAATGCTTATTGCTTACAGCTTAAAGCTCCACAAACGCTTTAACCACTTCGAGGATTTCGCGCTTGGCAGTCTCAAGGTCGTCGTTGATGATGGTGCGGTCGAACTTGCCTTGGGCGAACTCGGTTTCCCATGCGGCCTTGGCAATGCGCTTCTCGATTTCCTCCATCGAATCGGTCTGCCGGTTGATTAATCTTTCGCGCAACACCTCAATTGAAGGCGCTTGGATGAAGATGGAAAGGGCTTGGTCGCCGTAGTGTTTCTTGATGTTCACGGCACCGCACACATCCACATCGAAGGCCACATGCTTGCCGTCGAGTTGCATCTGCTCCACCACTGAGAGCAGGGTGCCGTAGCAGCGGCCCGGATAGACCTCTTCCCATTCGAGGAACTCGCCGTTAGCGACGCGCTGTTTGAAGTCGTCCATCGTCAGGAAATAGTATTCCTTGCCGTTCACCTCCTCGCCGCGTGGCGGGCGCGTGGTGGCCGAAACCGAAAAGGCCATCTCAGGGATTTGGCTCATCACATAATTGAGCAAGGTGGTCTTGCCTGAGCCTGAAGGGGCACTGAAGATTAGAAGTTTACCCTTTTTCATAGTTGACAGTTGACAGTTGATAGTTGATAGTTGAGAGTTGGGAGTTATTGGCGGGAGTTTTTGGCTATACTTGTAAGGATTTTTGTGATTTCCTTACATTTGTAATTAATTCCATCGTATTCTTGTTGAGTCAAATAGTTGGTCCTAAAAAGCAGTTCAAGCCAAAAGTCTGTTTCGGAACATTCTTTCAAGGAGATAAACACTTTTGACACAAAATCCTTTCGACTGATGCCGTTTTGAGCTTCAACCAAATTTGCCCCGATACTAGTTCCGCTTCTAAGCATTTGTTTTGACAAAACATATTCCTTTTTGGTTTCGCAAAGATATTTGTACAGATTTACAATATCCACAGCGAAATCCATGCACTTTTGCCTCAAGAAATCTCCAAAATTTTCCATTTCCTCCAACTTTCAACTCTTAACTTTCAACTTTCAACTCTCAACTCTCAACTTTCAACTTTCAACTATAGAATATTACACCCCTGTTCCTTAATCTTCTCCAATTCGTCCTTCATCATGACGACCAATTTCTGGATGTTCACCTCGTTGGCCTTTGAGCCTAAAGTGTTGATTTCGCGGCCCATTTCTTGCGTGATGAAGCCCAACTTCTTGCCGGCTTGGTCTTCGTCGCAGCTCTCGTTGAAGTAGTTGCAATGTTGGCGCAGGCGCACTTTCTCCTCGGTAATGTCCAATTTCTCAAGGTAATAAATCAATTCCTGCTCGAAGCGGTTCTCGTCGTATTGGCCTGCTGTGGTCAGTTCGGCGAGGTTCTTCGTGAGGCGTTGCTTGATGACTTCGTGGCGGTTTTTCTCGTAAGGCTCCACCTGTTCCAAGAGGCTGAGAATCAATTCCACGCGGTGCAGCAAGTCCTTTTTCAGGGTCTGTCCTTCCTGGATGCGGAAGCCGTCGACGATGTTGAGGGCTTGGTCGAGGGTTTCGCTGACTTTGTTGACGAAAGCCTCGTCGTAGTTCTCCACCGGGACGTTGAAAATGCCGGGCATACGGAAAAGGATGGAGGCCATGTCGTCGGCGGGGGCGATGCCCAACTGTATCGAAACGGCTTCAATCTGTTCCTTGTAGGCCTTCACGACGTCTTGGTCGATGTGGTAGGTCTGGGTCAAATCGGTGTCGGCGATGGTGATGACCACGTCGATTTTGCCGCGCAGCATCTTCGCGCCTATTTGGTTGCGGAAGTCGAGTTCGGCAGCCCGCAGTTCGTTGGGCAACTTAATTTGCAGGTCGAGTTGCTTGCTGTTCAAGGTCTTGATTTCGACCGTGATTTTTTTTGAAAGATAGGTTTGTTCGGCTATGCCATAGCCGGTCATGGAACGAATCATAGATAAGGCAATTGGTTAAAAGTCTTCAGGAGTGAAACCAAACGAGGTCATGTCGCTTTGGGTGCGGGCCGAGAGTCGGAGTGTCTTCTCGATATTGATTCTTGAGGAGAACACACCGTAGCCGCCAACGATGTTGGTGTAGTCGGGGATGCTTTGCGACAGGCCTCCGGCGTTTTGGTTGATTTGGATGTAGTTGTAAAGCTCATCGCCGCCAGCGGCCAAGGTGACGGTGAAGGATTGGCTGGGGTCGTAGGTGTAGTGGGTTTGTTCGGGGTTGTTGGCCATGGCCGTCCTGAGCAGGTTGAACAACAGGTTTTGGCTGTAGGAGATGGAAAAGACTCCGTTTTCTTCGTTCAGGCTTTCGACGTTTCTCATGCCAAACGAATAGTGCACGGTCTTGAAGGTGCTTACGCCTTGCAAGGTTTCCTTGTAGAGGAAATGTATCTCCAAGTCGTAGACAGCGGCGTTGTCGGCGGGCATGAATTTTATTCTCTCGGTCTTGTCGGTCTCCTCGGAGACGAAGCTGACGCTGCTGTTGGTAATCTTGAAGGTTTCGCCGCCCACAATGCCCGTCTCGGAGGTAACGGTGTCGTTGCCTTTGATGATTTCGAGGCGATAGCTGTAGGTTTCGGACGCGGTGTTGGGCAGGATGCCTTCCTTGGTGAAATACACCTTTTGATTGGGGAAATAGAACGTTCCTTCTTCCTTGTCGTTGATGGTCATGGTGTCAAGCTCGATCATGCCATCAAGTTGGTATTCACCGCCGTAACGGCTCTTGTAGCGGTAAATCTTGGCATCGAGCTTGCCCGGATAGTTGCACGAGTCGGCGATGAGGGCTACCTGCGTTGCATCAACCGTCGCTTCGTCGCTGCCCGAGAAGGCGCGCACAATCTTGACATAGTTGGTGTCTAATGTGGCATCCAACAGGCCGTAAATCACGGGGATGTCTTTATAGTCGGCGTAAAGGTCGACCTTGGAGCTGCACGAGGCGAAAATGCCTAACAGCAAGGTCAAGGAGAGGATGATCTGAATCTTTTTCATGGTTATGACTTCTAATTTTGAACCCGCAAAAATAGAAATTATTTCTGAAGCGGAAGAGATTTGGTCAAATTATTCTTCCTTGAAGCCCCAAGAGGTCTGGCCGAAAAGGTCTATTTTGGTGCCTCTTGACAATTTGACCACTCTGTCTATGGTGGTTCGCGATGAGAAAAGGCCGAAACCGCCAACAATGTTGGTATAGGGTATGACTACGGGTGCCACGCTGTTCAATTGCGCTTGGTGTGCAGTGTAGTACAAGGCCAATTCGTCGCCAGCCGCGCTGATGGTGATGACGAAGTCGTCGATGTAGCGCACCACATTGGGATGATTCGGGTTGACCACCGTGTCGCTTCCGATGGCCGTCTTTAGGGCATTAAACAGCCAATTCACGCCATATTCTTGATAATAAGTGTTTTCGCTCTCTTCAAGAAATTTGTATTCACTCAGCATCTTTGTGCCGAAATTGCGGCTGACGTGTTTGTGTTTCATTGCTTGTCCGGCTATCTTTTCACGGTAGTTGAACTGCATCTGGATTTCGTAGAACGATGCCATGCCGTCGGCCCTAAAGTAGATACTCAACATATCTTGGCTTGGTTTCTGTTGAAAGCCGATACTACTGGAGGTGATGGCGAATTCCTCATTGCCGACTGTGTTGGTCAGGGCGGTGAGCGAGTCACCGTTTGGTTTTACTGCAACGAGGCGGTATTTGTAATTGCTTTCAGCCGAACCCGAAAGGAGTGGTTCGGTGGTATAGTAAAGCTTTTGGTCGGGCGCATAAAAAGTGCCTTCTTGTTTGTCGTGAATCGTGATGGTGTCGAGCGGAATCACGCGGCCGGTGGGTTCGTAGGGACCGCCGTGCGAGTTTTTCAGCTCAATGATGCGGGCATCCAATTTGCCGGGATAGTTGTTCGAGTCGGCAATCAAGGCCACTTCGGTGGCATCAATCGGGTTGTCGTTGGTGCCGCAGTAGGCGCGTATGATTTTGACGAAATTGGTGTCGGCCTTGGTGTCGAGCATGGCATAAACGATGGCTACATCCTTATAGTCGGCATACAGATCCACTTTGGTGCTGCATGAGGAAAATATTGCAATGAAAAGCAATAAAACAGGTATAAAATATGCGTTTTTCATGTTGAGCAATTTTTAATGACAGGGCAAAAGTCGGATTTTTTTTCTTATCGTGCAAATAATTTTGCAATTATTTCTATTTTTGTCCTTTCAATTACGCGGATGGGCATGTTTAATTACATATTATGGACACAAGTCTGCGGGACTGCGGGACTACGAGTCAAACAAATTGGACACGAGTCTGCGGGACTGCGAGACTACGAGTCAAACAAATACCCCAAGTCCCTCGTCCCAAGTCCCAAGTCCCTCGTCCCTTGTCCCGAAGTCCCTCGTCCCTCGTCCCGAAGTCAAAAAGATAATCTTGAACAATCACTTATAAAGAACAACACTATGAAAAGAATCACTTTACTCGCAGCATTAATGCTCATGGCCTTCGCTGCAACGGCCCAAGTGGAATACGTTTACGACTTCAACAGCCTCGCTGAAGGCTCGCAAAACCTCAACGGTCAGGACGGCTGGAAGACACATTACCAGACCGCGACTTCATCGCAAGACTTTGATGTTTCGTATGTTTGCGGCTCCGACATGGCCCCTGACGAGACTATGGCTATCTGGTATCCTTACGGCGGCTCGGGCGTAGGTCGCACCGCCACACGCAAGGCTTCCGACAATTTCAACTTCAACTTCCAGAACGGCGGCATCATGGACCTTGAAATCGACATGAACCGCACATGGTGGGGCAGTTTCTTCGGCGTGGGCTTCGATGCCGACGGCGACGGCCACATCCTTCCCGGCATGACCGACCCCGACGGCGGTGTTTACCTCTTCATCAAGAGCCAAGGCGACAGCGGCCACGCTCGCGTACACCTGCCCGACGGCACTTCCATTCCCTTCGACTACGAGGAAGGTGGGTGGACGCGCTACAAGATGTCGTTTGACTTCACAGCTTACGACGGCGCAGGCGCGGTGACGGTGTTCGTGAAACCCGGTTGCGAAGGCGAATGGCTACAGATGGCGGGCTGCACCAACGTCTGCATGAACCTCACGCCCGGCAGCGGCGACAAGAACGACTACCAAGTGTGGGACGGCATTTTCTTCCACTCGCAAGGCGGCACGGGCGGCTTCGACAACCTCCTTGTACGCCAGCAGCCCGACGGCAACGCCCAACTCATCGAAATGGCCGACATCCCGAACCAATTGGTTTTCAACGATCCGATTACCTTGCAGGCAACGGCCTCTTCGGGACTGCCCGTTTCCTTTGAATTAATGGAAGGCCCCGCCACGATTAATGGCAACATCTTGACCTTGACGGGCGAAACGGGCATCGTGAAGCTAAAGGCCACCCAAGCCGGCAACGCCAACTGGCTGCCCGCCCCTGATGTGGTGAAATCGTTTGAAGTGGTCGACCCCGATGCCTACGAGCCTGAAGTGAAGATCCGTCGTCCGTATGAGGGAACGAAGGTTTATTTGAATGAAATCCAACCAGTTATGATTGTCGTTTCGGCCTACATTGAGCATCCCGAAGTCATCAAATTCACCGAAATCACGGCGAGCGTCGATGGAGTGGACATCCCTTTGAAGACCGACTATCCCGACAACCCTGAAAACGGCTATTATTATGGTTTCTTCACCCCCTTGGGCTTCACCAACTATGGCTTGAGCGTCAGTGTGACCCAAAGCGGCGGGAAAACGACGACCTACCACACTAATTTTGAAGTGACCAACCAGATTGACAACCATTTGGACATCGTAACGATGAACGGCGACCTCGTTTGCACCCCGACGGTGCATAGCGCGAAAGGCGAATATGTGATGCCTACGCATGTGGGCGCGTTCAGCGAGATTTTGGCCCACTACGACCACACTTGCGTGAACAACAATTGCGACCCCTACGACCGCGTTGGCGGTGTGAAGGTGCGCAACTATCGCGGTGAGTGGGTGGAACTGTTCCGCTACACCACCCCCTTCGGCGTGCAGTGCGACGACGATTTGGATATGACCGATTACACCTCTTTATTACAGGGCTTGGTCGAGTTTGAATACTACATGGAAAGTTGGGGCGGCAGCGGCTACAACCCCACGCTGATTTTCAGTTTCACCAAAGGCACGCCCAACTACCTCTACGCCGATGTGGATGAGATTTGGTTCGACATCTATGCTTTCGGCGACTACGCCAACCAGCAGCCCGTGCCCGTGGTGAACTATGAGTTTAGCGACAAGGCGCAATCCGCCAAACTGAAAATCACGACGACCGGCCACAACTGGAGCAGCGGCACCAACAACTGCTACAACACGGGCAACGCCGCCGAGTTCTACGAGGCCACGCACCACATTCTCGTGAACGGGCAGAACAAGTACGACCAGCACCTGTGGCGCACCTGCAACCCCAATCCGGCAGGCTGCCAACCGCAAAACGGCACTTGGATTTACGACCGTAGCGGATGGTGCCCAGGCAGCATCGGCCTCGTGTGGGACTTCGACCTTTCGGAATACCTCGCCGCCGGACAAGCCGAGTTGTTCTACCAGTTCGACCCGACCTATCTCGACCTCTGCCACCCCAACCACCCCGACTGCATCGACGGCGTGACCTGCACCGAGTGTGCCGCCCCCGACAACCCGGTGTTGCGCGTGGCGGGCAAGGTGGTCACCTTCAGCAATGACGAGGGCCTTTTGGTGGGCCTCCACGAAACACACGCCGAGCCAGCCTTCACCGCCGACATCTTCCCCAATCCCGCCAAGGGACAATTCACCCTCCGCACCGACTACGACAAGGGGGCCGTCAGTGTGATGATGCTCAATATGCAGGGGCAAATGGTGATGTTCTTCACCGTGGAAGGCCAGCGCACCATCGACGTGAGCCGTCTGCCTGCTGGGGTTTACACCTTGCAGATGCTTGGCGGCAGCTTGGTGACGCGGAAATTGGTGGTGGAATGATTTCAAAACTTCCAAAATCCAACTTTTGACATTGTCGATGTCAATGCGTATGGACTGCTGAAAGCCGAACTGCCAGGCTTGCGAGGTTTCTCTGCCGAAAACATCAAACTGATGCGTCGTTTCTATGAAGCATGGAAAGACCTTGAAGTGAATCCGGTAGTCGAAACTACCGAAATGGAGAATTCTGGCCTTCGAGCCTTGCCGACAAATTCGGTAGTTGAAACTACCGAATTGCAAAAACCTGTAACAAAACCACTTACAATACGAGGTTTGCGTCTGACCCATGACGAAGATTTTCCGCTGACGGCTTTCCTGAACTTATCATTTACGCATCATGTTGCCATTTTCCGCTATGCGAAAGACTATGACGAACGGAAATACTATATCCAACTGGCCTATCAGCAACGAATGAAGGCAGACGATTTGGAGGACATTATCAAAGCAAATGTTTATGAACATCGTAATGCGCTGCCGAACAATTTTTTCAAAGCCATTCCCGACCGAACCTTAGCATTGCGCACACTGCAAATGTTCAAGGATTCATACCTTTTGGACTACATCAATGTGGAGGATATAGATGCATCCGACCCCATAGATGTGGACGAGAGAGTGATAGAGCAGAGCATTGTAATGAATATCAAAAATTTCATTATGACCTTCGGACGCTCGTTCACCTACAAAGGGCATCAGGTACATTATGACAAACTTGGGCATGACCATTGGATAGACCTGCTTTTCTTCAACCGCGAACTACAGGCTTTGGTGGTCGTGGAATTGAAAAAAGGAGAATTCAAAACATCCTACTTGGGGCAACTTGCCGCATATCTTCGCATTTTGGACGACGACGAGAAGCTTCCTGGGGAGAATCCTTCTGTGGGTATCATCCTTTGCATGAAAGCAGACAAGGCGTATGTGGAGTATGTGTTGCAGGACTACATAAAACCTATGGGAGTGGCCACCTATCAACAGATGCAAAATCGCTTGCGCGAACTGCTGCCGCCCGAGGAGGAAATGAAACGGTTGATGCAAGGCGACAATAACAAATAGGCAGGCGGTTTTAAAGAGTTAAAACATTTCTGATAGTATCTATTTTTACAATTTCAGAATGATCACCAAAATCACTCCAATTAATAGTAAACCATGATATTACAAATTCGCTGTAAATCTTTTTATCAAGTGTGACAAGAAAACTACTTCCTTTATACAAAGAATACCGAGTCTTGTCATTACGAAGAGAACATATATCTTGCTCCTCCATAACTATATCGACATTGATATGACGCTCTCCAACGTACACAACCTCGACGACATAAGTGTTATTGTTAGAAATTCTCAAAAAGGTATTAAAAACAGATCCTTCTCTATGGACTAGTTTTTCATTCTTGTCCTTTTGTATTATGCTATTACTATTAGTATTTATTATTACAATTTCAGAATGGTCACCAAAATCATTCCAATTTATAGTAAACCAGGATATTACAAATTCGCTGTAAATCTTTTTCTCAAGTGTGACAAGAAAACTACTTCCTTTATATAAAGAATACCGAGTCTTGTCATTACGAAGAGAACATATATCTTGCTCCTCCATAACTATATCGACATTGATATGACGCTCTCCATCATACCTAACCTCAACAACATAAGTGTTATTACCAATAACTCTCAGGATAGTAATAAAATTAGAGTGTTGTCCTTGGCTTCCTTTTACCTGCTGGTCTTTTTCTTTCTCTTCAACAGTAATCCCTTCTTCAGTCGCCATCTCCTTTTGTGGAGTTACATCATCTTCTGACATCTTATTATCTACAGGCAATTCCTTTTCTGGATTTTCATCTACTTTTTCAGATACTGTAATTGGAGAATTAATATCTATCGCCTCCGTTCCCTTAGGCTTCTCTTCCTTCTTCTCTTCTTTTTCTTTCTTATTATCCCTTTTCTGAAGAAAATAAACCAACAGAGCGATGAATGCGCCGACAATAGTTGTTACCCATGCTTCAATACTCATAACTCAAATCTTGTTTAAGACAGATGTTCATTAATGATTGCGCAAAATTACAACAATTATCCGTTTCATCCCAAACTTTCTTCACATTCCATTAAATATGTGTTAGGAAGTGTTCAAAATTGCACTGCAATACTTTTTGACTTCGGGACTTCGGGACAAGGGACTTCGGGAACTTTTTACCATGACCAATGACCATGAGCGCTTTGATTGGCTTTTAGCCGTTAGCTATTAGCTTGGTAGCCACTCAGCTAAAAGCTAATTGCCAATAGCTAACAGCTCTGCAAAGTCATAGTCACAAGCCAATGCCTTGCAGTCTACTGTTTGCTCATCTACTGATCTTTGCCCCCATCAACCTGAAAACCCATCCCATGAAAAATTCATTTACGGGCGGCCTTTTTTGTGGTCTTTTCTCCAAAGCTGCCAGCTGTTGAAGAGGTTTTGGAGCACGGAATAGAAAGCCAAATAAACCGAGGCCAAGGGATGCAGATAATGATTGGCCATCCAAATGCCCATAGCCGAGTTTTTCTGTCCCATCAGCTGGCCGCCTGCGATGGTGTCGCCGTATTTGTGCCCGATCCATTTGCCCAACCCAAATTGGACGATGCAGAACAGCAATGCCGAAATACCGAGCCAACCGATGCTGCTCCAGTTGCCCTTGCCGTTAAGGAAAATGAAGTGGATGGTTTGGCCCAAAGTGAGGAACAAGGCCACGGCCCATAGGTAGAACGCAAGGCCCTTGTAGCGACTGATGACGCGGTTGGCCTTGGGCCAAAGCAACTGTAACCCCAACGCCAAAAAGAACGGCAGACCGATGACCGTGCCGATGCGCCTCAAAATCTGCAAGAAAGAATCGAGAAAAGGCATCTCCTGGTTGACACCGATGAAAGAAAAATAGACGGGAGCCACGATGGAAACCATCAGGTTGCCGATGATGGCGTAGGAGGTCACCGTCTCGCGGTCGGCACCCAGCATGGTACTCACCACCGCCACCGATGCCGCCACGGGACACAATATGCCTACCAAGATGCCTTCGGCTATTATCTCATTGGCACCCAACGCCTTCAACAAGGCATAACTTCCAAGGCTTACCACAACTTGAAAGAGAATAATCCACACGAACAAAGGCTTGAAGCGCAGCTTTGTGATGTCGACGGCAGTGAACGTCAGCAGAAGGATGGTGAAGATGATATAAGGCACTACGACATTGAAGGCGGCACAGTACTCGTGCAACAACAGGCCAAGCACGATGGCGATAGGTAGAACATATTGCCGTATTTTGTTCGCAATGACATAGATTTTTTGCATACAAATCCAATTTGGGGCTGCAAAGATGCGAAAATAATGCGTAACTTTGCCGCTCTAAACGTATTAAACATGAAGAAGTACGCACTCATCATCGCAGCTTTGGCCATAATCATTTGTGGCTGTTGCAACAAGGAAAACTGTTCAAACGAGAACACAAAACAAGAAACAACTATGAACACAACTATGCAAGACCTGCTGACACGCCGCAGCATCCGCAGCTACACCGACCAGATTCCGCCTAAGGAGGTCATCGAAGAAATCTGCAAGGCAGGCACTTACGCCCCCACGGGCATGAACCGACAAGCCCCCATCATCGTTGCCGTCACCAACCGCGAGGTGCGCGACAGATTGAGCAAGCTCAACGCCGCCGTCTTCGGTCCCGACAACGACAACGACCCGTTCTATGGCGCGCCCGTCGTGCTGGTGGTCTTGGCCGACACCACCGCTGCCATGACCTGGAAGGAAGACGGATCGCTCGTCATGGGCAACTTGCTCAATGCCGCCCACGCCAAAGGCCTCGGCTCGTGCTGGATTCACCGCGCCAAGGAGGTCTTCGAGACCGAGGAAGGCAAGGCCATCCTCAAAGAATTGGGCATCGATGCGGACAAATACGTCGGCATTGGCAACTGCATCCTCGGCTACGTGAACGGCGAATATCCCGAAGCCAGGCCGCGCAAGGAGAACTATGTCTATTGGATTGAATAAGTCTTCCATCCTCGTCGGACACCTCGCGTGTTTTGGTGCCTACTGCATCTTTGGGCTTAACATCGTTTGTTGCAAGAACATTTCCAACGCCAACGTGTTGACGCCCATGGACTTGTTTTGCCTGCGGGCGACGGGAGCCACCCTCTTGTTTTGGCTGCTGTCGCTTTTCATGCCCAAGGAAAAAGTGCCGCTGAATGACTTGATGCAAATCTTCGTGGCATCCATGCTCGGCCTCTTCCTGACCCAGATGAGTTTCCTGAAGGCCATCACCATGACGACCTCCATCGACCTTAGCATTGCCAACACTTGTACGCCCATCATGACTATGTTTGTGGCCGCCATTGTCCTGAAGGAGCCTATCACATTCAAGAAAATTGGTGGTGTTTTGGTGAGTCTTGCGGGCGTTTTGTTCTTGATATTCAATTCGGTGGGTTTGGGTGGCGGAGCTTCCGAAACCAAGCCGATGGGCATTGTGCTTGCCGTGGCCAACGGCCTCACCTTTGCCATGTATCTTGGCATCTTCCGCCCCTTAATCTCGAAATACAACGTGGTCACCTTCATGAAGTGGATGTTCCTGTTTTCGATGTTGGTGGCCTTGCCCTTCAATGCGAGGCATTTCTTCACCTTGCCCTTTGCCGAGATGGAAAGCAAGGTGCTGTGGCAGGTGGCCTACGTGGTGGTTTTTGCCACCTTCATCGCCTATTTCCTGATTCCCGTCGGGCAGAAAAGGCTGCGCCCCACCTTGGTCAGCATGTATAACTACATCCAGCCCATCATCGCCACCATCATCAGCATCGTCATCGGCCTTGACCATCTGAATTGGAAAAAATGCCTCGCCATGGTCTTGGTTTTCACCGGCGTTTGGATTGTTAACCAGAGCCGGGCAGCGATGCCTCATCAAGATTAGGCCAAGTTCCCAAGCAAAATCAAGCCAAGTTCCCAAGTGAAATTAGGCCAAGTTCCCAAATAAGTGCAAAAAAACTTGTTTAATTGGTTCATATATAGTATTTTTGCGGCGTAATTCAAACGTAGATGTTATGGACGCTTACAAGCCACGAATTGCTGACCAAATGTTGGCAGCCAGATTAAGGAGAAAAGGAGCCGTGTTGATAGAAGGCCCCAAATGGTGTGGAAAGACTACCACTGCCGAGCAACAAGCCGCAAGCATCTTGTATATGGCCGATCCTATTCGCAAGCAACAAAACCTTCAAGCTGCCAAAATCAATGTTGGACAACTCCTTTCGGGCGACACACCACGACTTATTGACGAATGGCAGATTGCGCCTTCGTTGTGGGATAGCGTAAGGTTTGAGGTGGATCACCGTAAAGGCTATGGGCATTTCATTCTTACAGGAAGCAGTGTGCCACCCAAAGCCGATGAGATATTTCATTCTGGCACTGGTCGTTTCGCCAAGCTGAAGATGCGTACGATGTCACTTTATGAATCTGGAGAATCAACGGGTACGGTCAGTTTAGCTAACTTGTTCGCTGCCGAAAAAAGACCCATTGAAGGCAATAGCCTTATAGACATCAACCGTTTGGCGCATTTGATTTGCCGAGGCGGATGGCCGGGCGCATTGGACATGGAAGAGAGCGATGCCCTTGCTCAGGCATACGACTATTATGATGTGGTTTGTAACAGCGACATTTCGCGTATTGACGACGTACAGCGCGACCCGCAAAGGGTCAAGTTACTTATGCGTTCCTATGCCCGTCATCAAGGCACTATGGCCACCGTTGGCACCATACTTGCCGATTTGAAAGCCAATGAAGCCAGCAGCCTGTCTGACAATACGGTTTATGATTACATTAAAGCATTGAAGAAAATTTTTGTCATTGAGGATATGCCTGCTTGGAATCCCAACCTCAGGAGCAAGACGGCCATACGCACCAGCGACAACCACTATTTCATCGACCCCAGCATTGCCATCGCTGCGTTGGGAGCGAGTCCGAATGACCTGTTGAACGACTTGGAAACCATGGGGCTGATGTTTGAAACGCTTGCTGTGCGTGATCTCAGGGTGTATGCCGACACCTTGGATGGTCAGGTGTATCACTACCGCGACAAGAAAGGCTTGGAGTGTGATGCCGTCATTCATTTAAGGAATGGCTCTTACGGGCTTGTTGAAATCAAGCTTGGAGGCGATGACTTGATTGAGGCAGGTGCGAAATCGCTCACGGAGTTGGCTGCTGATATTGACACTACGCGCATGAAATCACCCGCGTTTATGATGGTGCTGACCGGAATAGGTGATTTTCCTTACCAAAGGGATGATGCCGTGTTTGTGGTGCCCATTGGGTGCTTGAAGGCATAACGGAATGTCTTTTGTCATTTTGCAACACCATTTTTTAATGAAATTGTTTGGTTAGTTGAAAAAAAGACTATATTTGCAAATTGAATTAACGGAATTGTAGGACAAAACGAACAAGAATTAAAACAAAAGAAACAAGTAGACATCATAAATAAGCAAGCATAGAGACGAATTTCATCTGTTCTAAAATTTGGCGATTTTAACGGATAGTAAATCTTGTGGTTTGGTCGAAATGCTCACGCATAGCGTGAGCTGGACTTTTTCACGGATTTACGGGTTACGCCAAATACCTTGAACAGCGGGAAACAGTCGAGTTTCACGCTTTTTTTTGTTGTGTTTACTTATGGAAAAAGAGCACTATATAAACTCATAAACAATTAAATATCAACAAAATGAAAACATCAATCAAATTCGGAATGGCGATGCTGGCCATGCTTGCCCTTGCTGGATGCGGGAGCAACAAACAAGCGACTTCAAATCAAAATCCTGAAAACACTCCATTTGGTACTTTCTATGATTTGCCGTGTGTGGATGCTTCGTTGGATGATGACGAGTATTTCAAGGGCTTGGGCGTTGGCACACACGTCAATCTCCAAAGTGCCCGTACTGCGGCAATGGATGCAGCCCAAAGTATGCTGCAAAAACGCCTTGGCGGTTTCATCCAAGGCCTTGCGACCGATTATAGCCGCACGGTTGCAGGTCAGGCACCCGCCGACAAAGTTCAACGCTTGATGGAGGGCGAAATGGACAAAATCGTTGAAAAGATGGTGAACGATGCCTCAAAAACCTGCGAGAAGTTCAGCCAACTGAAAACGGGTGAGTACCAATCGTATATTGCCATCCAGATTCCCAAGAAGAAAATGATGGACGATATGCTGAATACCCTTACGGAGAACGAGGAATTGGAAATCGAGTTCAACCGCGACCAGTTCCGCAAGTTCGCCAAGGAGCGCATGGAAGAAATGAAGAAAGCCCAGAATCAAGGCAATAATTGATAATGAAAAGGCTTCCGTTATTATTACTATTGGTGTTTGGTTGGGCACTGGCTCTCAGTGCCCAAACCTCACATCGTCCCTCGTGGATTAAGAATCCACCAAAGCCAAAGAAGGGGAACTTCTATTATCGGGTAACCATAGCGGAGGGCAAGGACTATGAGAGTGCCTACACGAAAGCCTTTGCCATGGCGGTCTATGAAAGCTATTCGCGTTTGGAAGGCATTGCGGTGAGCATCAACAGCTCGGAGGACGAGATTGAAAAGAGCATCGCCGAATCCATATCCACCATTTCGGGCCAAATGAGGTTGCCCATCAATAAGGTGTGTGAATTTGAGGAAAGCAAGACAAGTGCAATGGGCGTAAAGCTTTATGTGTTATGGCAGGTGGCCAACAATGCTTTGGAAGACCCATTGTTTGAGAACTTTAATAAATGTGACAAGTAAAAACATAATGTAGCATGAAACAGATTATCATAACTTTAGCGATAGTTTTCGTTGCTTTTTCCTTGCAAGCCCAAAATGCCAAAGAGGAGTATATCAAGAACAAGAACAAGGAAAAGCGGCAATACGCTGATTCGCTGAAACAGAGTTACGACGAGTTTCGTCGCCAAGCCAATGAACAATATGCCCAGTTCATGCGCGAGCGCTGGGAGTCGTTTCAAGCGGTGAAAGGTGATCCAAAGCCAGAATTGCCAGAACCGCCTCAACCCTTCAAATTTGATGGTGACAAACCGATACCGGAATTACCCAATCCGATACCTTACAAACCCATCCCCACACCTGCACCAGACCCGATTCAACCCATCAAGCGGCCTGACGTGCCTCAACCTTCGCAAGTCCCAAACATGAACAAGTTTACTTTCACCTGTTTTGGAACGCCATGCGAAGTGCAGTTGGACAACAGTTTGAGGTTCAAGCTGAAAGACATTTCGGAGAACTCTGTGGCCGATGCTTGGCTGGAATTGTCCACGGAATACATTGACCTGCTTCTTGCCGATTGCCTCGACTTGCGTGAAGAAATGGTTTTGGGCGACTGGGGTTATTATTGCTTGTTGCGCGACCTTACGGATGCGTTTTTAGGCAAAGGCACCGATGAAGCCACGCTGATGCAGGTTTATCTATTGGTCCAGTCGGGTTATAAGGTGAGGATAGGCCATAAGAACGGCCACATTGTCACGCTTTTGGCTTTCGACGGGACGGTGTATGAGCAGAGCGGTGTCAGGATTGAGGGTGAACGGTTTTGTATCATTGGGAACAACGATAGTGGCAAAATATATTTGTTCAACAGGAAGTTTTCGGATAACGAGCGCGTGATGTCGCTCAGAATGACCAGCCCACCCAAGTTTGCTTTCATTCCTAACAAGAGTAGGACATATACCTCCAGACGCTATCCTGACATGACCGTTACCTTCTCCACCAACCAAAACTTGACGGATTTCTACAACGGATATCCCTATTGCGACTGGACCTATTACGCTTGGGCAGGATTGAGCGATGAGGTGAAAGAGAAACTATATCCCATGTTGCGCAAAAGCATAGAGGGGGAGAGCCAAATTGGGGCCGCCAACCGCATCATCAACTTCGTGCAAACGGCTTTTGAATACAAGACCGACCAAAACCAATTTGGCTGCGAGCGTCCGCTTTTTGGTGACGAGACTTTCTTCTATCCTTACAGCGACTGCGAAGACCGTGCTATCTTGTTTTCCATTCTCATACGTGACTTGCTTGGCCTTGATGTGGTTCTGTTGCATTACCCTGACCATTTGGCCACGGCAGTTCACTATACCGAAAAATTAGGCGGCGACTGCTTTGAGTTTGAGGGCAAGACCTATTACGTTAGCGACCCAACCTATATGGATGCATTTGTTGGTTTTTGTATGCCTCAATATAAAAATGCAACTCCTGTAGTCTATAAATTGTAATCTTTAAATTATTGAATATTAAATCTTTAAATCTGAATGATATGAAAAAGGAAATCGTCTTAACCATTGTTCTTTTAATGATAGGAATAGTATCCTCAGCGCAAAAACTACCGGATTGGATTATCAACAAACCAACCCCAACCAACAGCACCTATCTTTATGTGGTGGAATCCGCCACTGGACAAACAGAAATGCAAGCACGAAACCGAGCCATAGGAGAGGTGTTCCGCACCACGGCCATGCGCATTGGGCAGCCTATTGATTCGGAGGAAATCAATAGGGCTTTGCAGAAAGGAACGGAGTATTATGTGATTTCATCGCAATACAACGTCCCCATAAACAAAGTGTGCGAATACACTGATAACAAGACTTCGCCTTGCCGTGTTTATGTGCTTTGCCAAGTAGCCAAAACTGGAAACATTCGCGTGGAGTTCGATGATTTCAATGCTTGCTTTGAAGGTGCCAACAAGTATTTTGCTGACGAGGCGTTGTATGCGGACGGTTTTTCCATTTCGCAGAATGGGAAAAAGTTGAGCGACCATGAAATTAGGACTTTGTTTGCAAATTCCAATTCATATAGTTTATATGATGAAGGAATAAGGATTTGGAATACAGATTTTGAGGCTATTCATGGATGGTCAATAGGTTTAGGTGTAACTTCTATAGTTGTTGGGAGTATATTTCAAGGAGTTTTTTGGCCTTTGCATGCAGATGCGAAGAAAAAATCTACGTGGTCTTATATTCATTATAGTACTAATGAGGAATATTTAGAAAAGGCAAATAAATATAAAGAGTTTGCAATAACGGGGATATGGTTGATTGGAGGAGGTGCTGTGTTGATCGTAGCAGAGAATTTAATGGAAAAAGCTGTGCTTTCATCTGGTAGAGCTAAAATCCGCAAAGCTGTTAATCTTTACAATAATGGTAGGATGTATTCGCAAAGCGTGGAGATAGATTATGGCCTGACGGGTAATGGCATATATTTGACTTTTAGTTTTTAAAAGAATTATACCAATATGAAAAAACAAAACATTATTACAATTGTATTTGTGCTGATCGGACTATCGTCTTTTGCGCAGGAGAAGCCGGGCTGGATTTACAACAAGCCCACGCCTACGAACAGTAGTTACCTTTATGTGGTGGAATCGGCTACGGGAACGTCTGAACTTGAAGCCCGAAACCAAGCCTTTGCCCGTTTGTTCCAATCCACAGCCATGCGCTTGGGCCAACCCATCAATTCTGATGAAATCAACCGTGCCGTACAAAGCGGTAAGGATTTCAATGTGATTTCTGCACAGTACAATATCCCTATCAATAAGGTTTGCGAATACACTGAAAAGAATGCAGAGGGTTGTCGTGTTTACATCCTTTGCCAAGCCGCCAGAGCAGGTAATATCGTGGTGGATTTCGATTACGAATTCAATGGTTGCTACGATGTGAGGCAGTATAATAATACGACTGCATTGTTGAAATCTGCATTGCTTCCTGGCTTGGGGCAGATAGGCAAACGACATATTACCGAAGGTGTCATTACTCTTCTCGGTGAAGTGGTTTTGTTAGGTGGTGGTGTTGGTTCCTATATGATGGCTCAAAATCAGTTGGACATTATGAGGAATGTCAACACGAACTATACAGACTATATGACTGCCCGTGATAAACATAGTACGTTAAAGACTGTCAATATCGCCTGCTATAGTGCAGCTGCCGCATTGTATGCTTTTAACCTTTACCGTGCATACGCTGCCAGACCGAAATACAGTGACAGTTTTGCGTTTAATCCAGTAATCATGCCTGCTGACAACAGTATGGCAATGGGCATTTGTTTAACCTATAAATTTTGAAAACTATGAAAAAAGGGTTGATATTAGTCTTGGCAGCCTTGGCCATTGGATTTAGCGGCTGCGTGAAAGACCTTTCAAAAGAAAACTTCAGCGAAACCACCACTTTGATAGGCCGTGTAATAGAGGAATCTACCCAAAGGCCTGTTGCAGATGTGAAAGTGTCAATAACCAACGGCTCGCGCACCTATGCCTCTTATACAACAAAAGAGGATGGCAATTTTGAGTTGCAGGTGAATTTCGACAAGCTTGGCAAGGACTATTATCTTTTGATGGATGGTGGAACTGCGATAAAAACCAAGAAGAGCGAGTTGCGTGGAATGGGTATGGAAATGTATGACTACACCGATATCATTCTGTACAATTCTATTGAAACTGATGGATTGTCTGTGGTCTCTTTTGAGATAACCTCATTTACAGCGTATTCCGCTGGTTGCAAGGCAGAAATTATCGCAGGAACGGATGTAAATGTCACAAAGAGAGGGTTCTGCTGGTCGTCTTCTAATCAGAATCCGACGATTTCCAATCATGCTGCTGAATATGGTTCGGGAATAGGAGAATATACGGGCATAATAAGTGGATTGACGGAAATGACTAAGTATTATGTAAGAGCTTACGCTCAAACAGTTGATACGGTTGTTTATAGCGAAATGAAATCAATTACAACAGCACCGATTTTGCCGACATTTCAATATGAGGGGCACACCTTTTACGTAGCTCCTGATCCAGGAATTGATTTACAATGGGAAGCGGCAAAATCATATTGTAATAATTTAACTTTTCAAGATTTGACAGGATGGAGAATGCCAACATGTGGTGAATTGGTTCAAATGTATGCAAATAAAAATACTATTAAAGGTTTTGATGAAGTTAAATATTGGAGTTCTACGTACCATCACTCGTCGTATATAGGGGGATATGGTAATGTTGATTTCTATTATAGTGTTGATTTCGCAAACGGAGTGGTAAGTAATTCAACTTTTGGATCATTGAGAATTCGTCCAATAAAACTGAAAAACTAATGATATGGGGAAAAGGGTGGTGTCAAAGCTACCCATTTTCCCGTTCACCCGTTCTTCCGAATATGCCATTCGGAAGCCGTGAGAAGGGAATTTGCAATTCCCATCCGATAGTTGTAGAGACGTGCCAAGGCGCGTCTCTGTTTTTTTGTGTATGTTGCTAAGGCATACATGGCAGATGCGGCCTGCCGGGTTGTGGAGTCGTGGCTGCCGTAGGTCGCGACCTACGGTTACGCGAAGTTGCGTCTTTCAGACGCGGCGTTGTAGGGCTGTCACATCGTGGCTGCCACCAAAAAATTCGCGAAATTCGTAACATTCGCCGATAACAAATGTTTTGTCCGACCACTAAGCGAACCGATATTATAAAGGAAAAGTTTTTGGCTCTATAAACAAAAGGCTTTTTTCTTTCAAATTCTCTCCGATTGCCTAATTTTTTTCTATTTTTGTACTTCATTATGGCATTTTTCACGGTAGTATTGAGCATCAAATGCCAGCACGGGTGGAAGCCACGCTCTTGATTGAAGATTTGGTGAAACAACAAGAAAGGGAAACCATACAGAAAAGTGGACTGAAAACTGAAAGTAACCAGAAAAGTGGACTGGAAACGGAAAACCATACAGAAAGTGGACTGAATAGTGGACCGGAAACTGAAAGTAACCAGAAAAGTGACCAGAAAAGTGACCAGAAAACAGAAAGTAACCAGAAAAGTGACCAGAAAATACTGGAAGCTATATCAAAAAATTCTGTGATTACAATCAAGGATCTTCAAGAGTTGACGGGATTATCAGAAAGTGGTGTAAAGAAAATCATTCGTAATCTACGGGCTGACAACCAAATTCGTCGTGTAGGTCCCGACAAAGGCGGCCATTGGGAAATTGTTAGGCCATAATTTCTCCGTTTGTATACTTTTTCCTATTTTTGTGCATCGAAAACACCTATTAACTGATGAAAAAAATGATGTTCCTTCTACTTCTCCTTTCGGCACTTTGGGCCATGCCCGCCTGCCATAACAACAGCATAAAGGCCACAGAAACTTCTGTCGAGGTAATGATCGACACAACAATAAGCACATCGCTTTACGACACCTTGAACCTTGACCCTGAAGTGGTGGCCAAAGAGAATTGTTTCATCGTCATCGCGAAACCTGAATACCGCCTTTATGTGTGCGAGGCTATTGAAGATGACACAGTTTGTCGCGCCTATTATCCCGTTTGCGTGGGCAAGAACAAAGGCCATAAGCAGAAAAAAGGCGACATGCGCACTCCTGAGAGCACTTTCGAGAAGCCTTTCACCATCACGCAGATTACCGATGCCTCCAAGTGGACACACGACTTCGGCGACGGTCGCGGCGAGATTCTGTCATACGGCAACTGGTTCATGCGCCTCGCCACGCCTGGCTTTACGGGCATCGGTATCCACGGCAGCACCAACAACGAAGACTCCGTTCCAGGACGTGGTAGCGAGGGTTGTATCCGCCTCCGTAACAACGACTTAGACCAATTGAAAGCGAAATATGCCTTCGTCGGTATGAGGGTCGTAATTCTTCCTGACAAATGACAACAAATTAAACCACAAAAGAATATGAAAAAGACTATACTATTTTCACTTGTGCTGATTTTTGGCACAATGGCCCTTCAAGCCAAGCCCGTAGATAGAAGTTTGGCCCTGACTGCGGCGCAACAATTCGCCACAAAGCAACTTGCCATTGAAAGAGCAATGCCTGAACTGGTATACACGGGTCAAAATGAGACGTTCTATGTCTTCAACCTCAATGCCAACAGCTTCGTCATCATTGCTGGCGACGACGCTTATCGACCGGTCATCGGCTATTCCGACGAGTCGGCGTTTGATGCAACGAATATTCCACCTGCCTTGCAAGACTATCTCAATGGCATCAGTGAGAGCGTCGGTCGTTTGCGCACAAAAGGCAACGCCACGGCCACGCCTTTGGTGGCGGCGGAATGGAACTCGGTGCTTACCCGTGGACAGCTCATCTCGCGCAATGGTGGTCGGGGAACGGGCTATTTCTGCACGACCAAGTGGAACCAAGACTATCCGTATAATTATTGCTGCCCCGAAGACCCTGCCGGCTCGGGAGGACATACATACGTGGGCTGCTTAGCTACGGCCATGTCGCAGCTGATGCGTTTCTGGGCCTATCCTGCACAAGGCATCGGCAGCCATTGTTATAATCACGAGGACTATGGCCAGATTTGCGCCGATTTCGGCAACACGACTTACGACTGGGACAACATGCCCAATGTGCTGAACGCCAATTCTTCAGAAGCGGAAAAATTAGCCACAGGCACCTTGTGCTTCCATTGCGGTGTCACCATTGATATGGGCTATGGCCCCGATGGCAGCGGCGGTGCATCAGGACCCATTCCTGGGGCTATGAATACCTATTTCAATTATTCCGAAGCTAACGTGCAACTTCGTCGCGATGACTTTGAGACCGAGGTCTGGAAGACGATGGTGCGCGAGCAGTTCGACATGGGCTGGCCGATGTACTATGGTGGCTGTGAGAATGACGGCTGCCACGCTTTTGTGTGCGATGGTTACGACGACTACGACATGTTCCACTTCAACTTGGGTTGGGGTGGCAGCAGCGATGGCTGGTATCTCATCGACGACGCGCCTTATACGCATCCCGCCGATGCCATGTTCAACTTTGTGCCGGCTCCGGTGTATAACAGCACCCCAGCGGCTCCTGAGAATTTCATGGTGATGCCCGTTTCCGACACCGAACTCAAGACGCGCCTCACGTGGACTAATCCTACGACAACCTTGGATGGAACCGCCCTTGGTGCTATCGAGCAAATCATGGTGTTGCGCGACAACGAAATCATCCAGACTTTGACCGATGTCACTCCTGGCGCAACTATGGAAATCGAAGATTCCGACGTGCCGCGTTACGACGTGTACCATTATGCCGTGTATGCCTTGGCCAACGGTCGCGTCGGCAAGCACGCCAACGTCATGCAGGTGCAAGTTGGGCCGTCTTGCAATTGGCAAATCCTAATGACTACCACTTCATTCCAAGGCTGGCGTGGCGGCCACATCTCCGTGTATAACAATAGCGGCCACGAGTTGTCGCAGTTCACCATGACCTCGTCAGCTGGCGTGATGGTGGAACCCGCCTTGCCTTTGGGACAGGTCAGCTTCGGCTGGACGGCACCTGAGGAATTTGTCAACCAAATGGGTTTCGTCATCAAAGACTCGCAGGGTCAAACGGTTTACTCTTTCTCCGGTTCGTCCGACGACCTGAACGAGGGCATTTTCTTCGCCACCAACAACACCTGCGGTGGCGAGCTTTCCTGCGGCACCCCCGACAACCTTGTGGCGACGGCCACCGACGAGGGCATCATGCTCAGCTGGGATGCCGTTGAAAACGAGGGCTATGGCTACAACCTCTATCGCGACGGACTGCTTTATCGCCTCATTCCTGCCGGTACTGCAACTTCGTATTATGATGGCAATTTGGGCTTGGGCGGCCATTGTTATTGCGTCAGTGTGTTGTGCGATGGCGGCGAAAGTGGCGAGTACTCCAACGAGTCATGCGCTTCCGTCGGGCCTTGCTATCCGCCTCGCGACCTCGATTTTGAATATGCCAACAACCATAAACCCAAGCTGTTATGGCAGACACCTGAGCCACATGATGGGCTTTCGGGTTATTTCCTCTATCGCAAAATGGGCGCGGATGGCGAGTTTGAGCGTGTCAAGTTAATAGGCGCGGTGGCTACTTCCTATACGGACAATTCGGTGAATCAGACTGGCGATTACTATTACCGACTTTATGCCTATTACGGCGACCTGGACTGCACTTCGTCGCCAGCCAACCGCCATTACTATCCCAACGTCTTCGAGCTACATGTCTACTATTCGCCAACAGGTGTGGACGAAAACGAAGCATCGGTAAAGGTTTACCCCAATCCGACAAAGGGCTTGCTCACCATTGAGGCTGAAAACATGAGCCACGTTTCGGTGTACAACGTTTTGGGTCAGTGTGTTTTGGAACAGACCGTTGATGGCGAACAAGTAGTCATCGACTTGCAGGATGCTGTTTCAGGACTCTATCTGTTGCGTGTGAGGACTGCTGAAGGGGAAGTTTTGCAACGGATTGTTCTAGAAAAATGACTTGATTTCGTTTTTCTTATTAACTTTGCAAATTGAACGAAACTTAATCTGAAGATGGAAAAGCATTATCTTACCGAAGACCAAGTTCGGGACAAAGCCAAGGAAATATTAGGATTGGAGAATACAGAAACTGCTTTGTCAGGAGTGGGTCAAATAACAACATTCAATCAGTTGGGGTTCAAAGGAATATCCAATAAACCCGATGGCTGGTATCTTCCGAATGAAACCGCTTTTCCTGCTTTGATTTTGGAAACGAAAGCTGAAAACCATGCCATTATTGACAAAGATCGTCAGGAATTAAAGACGAATTGCGATATTTGCCACAAAAGATACGCTCATGTAGTTGGTATCCTGTACAACGGTGATGATGTTGAGGTCTTTCAGGATGGCATGAAGGTTGAAATTGGTGGATTATTATTAAACAAAGAAGCCTATCTTGGCTTGTTCCAACAAAACAGCATTGACAAGAAAAGCATATACCAACTCACAAAAAAAATCAATGATGCCCTTCATTTTGAGTTTGGAATAAAGAATCTTTACCATAGAATGATTTTCACTTCCTGTACGTTAGTTGCGAAACGTTTCGGTGCTATGTTGGTGCATGATATGAAATGGGAACTTTTTCAGGCTTCCATCAAAACCACCTTGGGAAGCTCACTTCTGAAGGACTTGGAAAAGAACGCCAAACTACAGATTTTAATTGACACTTATTCCAGCATACAGGTCAACACAACTCCACGGCAGCAGTCAATTAATGATTTCATTGATAATGTATCAAAAATATCTGACAATCTTAATTCTGATTTTTGGAATGGCGAGGACGTGATGGCCATTTTCTTTAATGAGTTTACCAGATACAAAGGTAAGTCGGAACAGGGACAGGTATTTACTCCCGACCATATTACATCATTGATGTATAGACTCATTGATGTTGACAAAAATTCAGTTGTGCTTGATGCGGCATGTGGCTCGGGTGCGTTCTTGGTAAAGGCGATGTGCAATATGATTAAGGAGTCGGGAGGTGTTAGGACGAAACAAGCTTCGGCTATTAAGGACAACCAACTTTATGGTATTGAGTTTGACAAGGAGATTTTCGCATTGGCTTGTGCTAATATGTTAATTCATAAAGATGGTAAGACCAACTTGGCTTTACTTGATAGCCGAACGGAAGAGGCTGCCAAGTGGATTCAATCAAAACCCATTACAAAAGTGTTGATGAATCCTCCATTTGAAAACAAATATGGTTGTTTGGATATTGTAATGAATGTGTTGCGTAGTGTCGATATTGGTACACAATGTGCTTTCATTTTGCCTGACAATAAATTGGAAAAGAATCCTTCAGCGACCAAGAAAATACTGAAACATAATCGTTTGGAAAAGATTATCAAGTTGCCTAAGGATACTTTTCAAAGTGTAAGCATGACAACTTCAGTATTTGTGTTCACTGCTGGTGTGCCACAAAATGGTAAAAGTATCTTTGCTTGCTATATTGAAGAGGATGGTTTGGAAACAGTCAAGAACCAAGGAAGGCAAGATACCAAGAATCGTTGGCAGGACATAGAGGATTATTGGATGGATGTGATTCGAAAGCAAAGCGGTAGCGACACTATCCAATGGATTGATCCAAGCCAATCCATTAGGTATCGCGAAGTGCTTGAACCTTTGGAGATTACGGAGGCTGATTTTGTTAGAAGTGTGTTGCACCATATCCTTCACAGAAAAGGTATTGATGAAAAGGATTTTAAGGAACAAGTTCTAAATATGGTGCTATATAATGAAGAGATTCCCGAAGAATACAGGAAACTTGTTACAATTAGGAAAAACACAGCAAAAATTGATACTTCTTCGTGGAAACCTTTCCAATATCAGTCACTTTTCCGCATTGAAAAAGGGGAGCGATTGACCAAAGCGGACATGAAAGAAGGCGGAATCAGATACATAGGTGCTTCGGCGTTCAATAACGGCGTTACCGCACATATCGGTAACACGGAACACTTGCACCAAGCAAATACAATTACCGTTTGCTATAATGGTTCCATTGGCTCTGCATTTTATCAGGAAGAGCCTTTTTGGGCATCTGATGATGTGAATGTATTCTATCCAAAGTTTGAGATGGATCTCTATATTGCCCTGTTTTTTGTTTCGCTTTTTAGGAAAGAGGGCATTAGATATCAATTTCTTGACAAGTGGACCCTCGATAAAATGAATGAAACAATAATATTACTTCCTTGTGACAAATCGGGTGTCCCTGATTGGAATGCCATCAGGAACTTAACAAAAGGTTTATACGACAAAATGATGTAGGGTTTTGCGTCGCATCGCCGTAGAGCGATAAGCCAGTTAATCGTCATTTTCGATAATTTTGTCCTCCTCGCTCAAGTCGGGGATGAGTCGTTGTATGGGCTTGAGGTGGTAGAAAAATCGGATGGCGATGACGCGCACCACCGTGTAGGCGGGCATGGCGACGAGCATCCCGACGGTGCCTCCAATGTGGCCTGCAATGAGCAAAACGATGAAGATTTCCAAAGGATGCGCCTTGATGCTGGCGGAGTAGATGATGGGCTGGTAGATGATGTTGTCAATGAATTGCGTCACCAACATGATAGCCAAGACAATGCCGGCAAAAATCCAGATGTTGACACCCAAGCCGACGCCAATGCTAAACTTCAGCACCACACCGATAATCACGCCGATGACCTCGCTCATAAGCGGACCGACATAAGGAATCACGTTGAGTACGCCCGCAATGAAGGCGATGCCAAGCGCATAGCTGACGGGCAACCGTGCGATGAGCCACAAGCCGAGGAAATCGATGAGGGCAACACCGAGCATCTCGATGAGCAGGCCGACGAAATAGCGCGACAACAGATGTTTGATGTCGTTCAAGGTCTTGCTTACCTCTTGCTCGTGACGGTCGGGGACGAGGGCGCAGACGATTTTCTCAAACATGGTGTCGTCCTTGATGAAGAAAAACGAGATGAACACCACCGAGAACATGCCCACAAAGGCACTCGAAACCACCGAGGCCACAGAGCCGACAATGTCGCTTACCTTGCTGAAACTCACCAATTCCTTGAGTTTGGTCATTAAAAGGGCGGCCACGTCGAAGTCGCGGTCAAGTGAGGGAAAAGTGGCTATCAGCCAGTCGTTTAGCTTTTCGATGGGATTGGATTCGAAATAGGTGCTACTGCTCATGGCCGATACATCGTGTATGATGTTGGAAACCAGTGGGATAATCTGCGTGATGAGCAAGGCCAACAACACAATGATGAGCACGATGGTCAGAATGGTAAGAAGCCAAGTGGGGGCCGACTTGCCCTTGATTTTGATTTTCCGCAAACGCGTCATGATGGGGTAGCCTATCAAGGAGACGACAAAGGCTATAATGATGTAAATCAGTACGTTCTTGAAGTACCAGCACAAGGCTAATATGGCGGCCAAGACTCCCAATTTAATCAGGTAGCCGGCCAACTTTTCGGTGTTTTTCTCATTTTCCATGCCACAAAAGTAGCCATTTTTTTAAATGTATGGCAATTTTTCACCATCATGCTTCGTTCACATAGTGCATAATTGTTATTTTTGCGCCTTATTCCAAATCATAGCTTAAACGAAATCATGAAATACCTGCGTCTCATCGTTCTTATGCTGCTTCCCATGAGCGGCCTGTTTGCCCAAAACTACGACCCCGAATTTTCCAACCCCGACAGCTTGAATTATGTTGCTGACACGTTGGACAACTACGATACGGATGTGGTAGGCAGCGAGGAGCAGTCGGCGATGATGGAGATGCTCGACATGATCAGCAACATCACCTATTTCCGCGACGTGTATTTGGATATTGACTCGTCGCTGTGGAATCCTTACGGTTGGGCTTCTTACGATGTGCCAACCTATCCTGACAGCATTTACGAGCAACGCATCCGCGCTTTGGCTCGTGAAACGACCATCCCTCTGACTTTCAACAGCAAAGTGAAATCCTACATTGATTTGTATGCTTGCCGCAGACGTGAGCAGTGCAGCAGGATGTTGGGCTTGTCATACGTCTATTTTCCGATGTTCGAGGAATATCTCTCCAAGTATAATTTGCCGCTTGAGTTGAAGTATTTGGCTATGGTGGAGTCGGCGCTGAACCCCGTGGCCGGTTCAAGGGCTGGAGCGAAGGGCTTGTGGCAGTTCATGTATGAAACGGGAAAGAACTACGGTTTGCGCCAGACCACCTTGTATGACGACCGTTATGACCCAGTGAAGGAAACGGAGGCGGCCTGCCAGTTCCTGCAAAGTCTTTATGCCCGCTATGGCGACTGGTTCTTGGTGCTTGCGGCCTACAATTCGGGGCCTGGCACTGTGAACAAAGCCATTGTGAGGGCGGGCGGCGTTAGGAACTATTGGGCTATTTGGCCTTACCTGCCAAGGGAAACACGTGGCTATGTGCCTGCCTTCATTGCGGTTACATACGTGATGAATTTTGCCTCGGCCCACAACTTGTACCCACTTAATCCCGGCTTGTTGATGCACGGCACTGATACGGTGAAGGTGCGTGAATACATAAGCTATAACCTTGTGAGCCAATGCATTGGTGTGCCGATGAGGGATTTGGAGTTTTTCAATCCGCAATACACCAAGAAAATCATTCCGGGCACTCCCGAAAAGCAACACACATTGCGTTTGCCCATGAAATATGCCCTGCGCTTTGTGCAGCTCGAAGATAGCATTTATAACCTCGCCAAACAAGCCGACCTGCGCCACAAGGTGATTGAGCAGCAAATCAAGAAGGAAACCAGCGGCAGCATTACACACACGGTGAAGAGAGGCGAGAGTTTGGGCAGCATTGCCAAGAAATACCACGTCTTGGTGTCAAGTATAAAGAAATGGAACAAGTTAAAAGGCGATGTGGTACATCCCGGACAGCGGCTTGTCATCTATCGCTCGGGTGGCTCGTCGTCCTCTTCAAGCGTTTCCAAGAGTAGCAGCTCAAGCCAAAGCAAATCGACAACGACCACCAGGACTCACACGGTGAAGAAAGGCGAGACACTTAGCTCCATTGCGAACAAATATGGCTGCACCGTGGCCCAACTGAAACAATGGAACAACCTGAAGGGCAACACGGTGGTGGTAAACCAAAAACTTAAGATAAAGAAGTGACAGTCAATAACCTAAAAAAATAAATTTCATGAAAACACGCAACATCCTTATGGCCGTCGTCATGCTTTCCGTCGTGATGATGGCTTGCGAACCGAAAACAAAGTCTTCGTTGAAAGACCGCTCGACGGGCAACATTTCCGAAATCCTCGTCGTCACCCAGAACGATGCCCAATGGAATGGCGTCATTGGCGATTCCATCAAGCATTTTTTCCTCGACTATCAGTACGGCTTGCCGCAGCCTGAGGCACAAAACGACTTGCTGCACATCAAGACAGCGGCTTTCTCTGAATTGTTCCACAAGCACAAGTGCATCCTTGAGGTCGTGATTGACCCCAAGGCTGAAAAGGCCGTGGCTGAGACTGCCGTCGATGCTTGGGCTGCGCCGCAGCGTTATGTGAAAATCACTGCGCCTACCACTGCCGCATGGGTGGAGTTGTTCGATGCGCAGAAAGAGGTCTATCGCAAGTGGTTCAATAAGGTGGAACGCGACCGCATCCTGAATGTGTTGCGCCCGACCACCGACAATAACATTAGCGAGGCCATCGCCAAGAAATTTGGTTTCACGCTCACCGTACCGCAGGGTTTCTTCATCGGCAAAAACGAACCCGATTTCATGTGGATTCGCAAGGAACTGGAACGCTCGAGTGCTTGCATTGTCATCTACCAGATTCCTTATAAGGACACGGTACAATTTAGTCGCGAGAGCCTCATTGCCATGCGCAACATGATAGTTGGCAAGCACATCCCTGGCCCTTTGGAAGGCTCTTACATGTCGACGGAGACGGAGTTTGTGCCACCTTTGGTGAGTTATGTGGCCGACTATCCAGCCGGCTACACGATGGAGATGCGCGGCATGTGGAAGGTGGAGAACGACTTCATGGGCGGACCTTTCGTGTCTTACACCTTTGCCGACAACCGCACGGGCAACCTCGTCACGGTGGAGGGCTACTATTATGAGCCTAACCAGAAGAAACGCAATGCCTTGCTCCAGCTTGAGGCGATTGCCTACAGCTTGAAATTTGTGGACGCAGAATAATATCGACGCTTCAAGCGTCATTGCGAGGAGCGAAGCGACGAAGCAATCCAGACATAAAGTCGCTTGTCTTGAAGCCCCATCTTTGGATGGCTGCGCTTCGCTTGCAATGACGCAAAGCGGCAGATGAGTTATTCCTGCTGATAAGTAACGGTAATTTCTCCTAAAGGCGATGGAACCGCAGTGACAATCGTCCCGTCTTTCCAAAGACCAAACTTCTGTCCGTCACAATAGACGACACCTTGTTTGTCGACGGTCATGCGGCCTTGGGTTTCGTTGTCCAAAGTCTTGAAAACTAACGTTGAATCGCTGCTGATGCTGATGCGGTTCTGTTTTTCCATCTCGCCAATCTGTTTCACCAATTCGGGTGTCGTGCGGTTTTCGTCAAACTGCACATTGACCTTCTCGACGGTCCAGTCGCCAATGAGGGTTTCGGGCTTGTGGGTGCAGGCTGCCGTCAGAATTGCGAAGCTGAGTAGCGTTAGGAATGACTTTTTCATGGCACTGATTTTGTGGCAAAGGTAAGATTTTTTACTTTTGTCGGCGCAAAGACACACGATTTCATGGAAACACCACAGTTGCAATGGTTCAAGACGGAAGAGCGCGAAGGCCGTATGATGGTCTTCGACCCGTTGCGTCGTCGTTTTGTGGCGTTGACGCCCGAGGAGGAGGTGCGCCAAAAGGTGTTGTATCTTTTGGTGGAGCATCTCAATGTGCCTGCAGGCCTCTTGGCGGTGGAGTATGCCGTAAAGGTGAACGGCTTGGACAAACGAGCCGACGCTGTGGTTTTTGGCACCGACGCTCGTCCGCTAATGATTGTGGAGTGCAAGGCTTCAACTGTAAAAATCACGGAGAAGACGCTTGACCAGGCCATTCGTTACTATTCAGCTTTGCAGCCCCAATTCCTCCTGCTCTTCAATGGAAAGGATTGCCGCTGTTTCAGGTCAGTCGGCGGCACCTTGGAGGCCATGGATCATATACCGGATTATGAGGAAATGAAAGGATAAGAGGCCGTTCCGTCTTCCTTAGGCTTTTTTGACAAAAAAGACTGGCAGCTTTGCGCCGCCAGTCTTCTTGAAAAAGTTGTGAAAAGGAAACATTCAGTATTAATCCTCTTGTTTGCGTTTGCCTATGAGATAGGCTGCGCCGAGGGTTGTCAGCAGGGCGATGCCACTGCCGAGGGGAGCAGCAGGCTGGTTGCTGTCATGGCCGTGGCCAGGCAGCATGGGGTTGCCGTCGCGATTCGAGCCATAGATGGTACCGCCGTTGTTTTCAATTGCTTCACCACGTTGGAACAAGCCTCCGTTGGTGGGTTCGGCGAAAGAGGCCATGCCCACGCCGAGGACGATTGCGATTGTCAGTGCTAATTTCTTCATTGTATGTATGGTGTTTGTTTAATTGTTTGTTCGTTTAGTTCGTGTTTCGTTTTGGGTCTTATGACTTCCCCGCCCTTTCGGGCACCCCCTCAAGAGGGGGACGCCTGCCGGACGCTTGTCTTGCGCCGCTTTGCGCGTCCCCCTTTTAAGGAGGGCAGGGGGGATTCAATTATCTCACCACAATCTTTTGGACTTTGACATCGTTGCCGTTGATGAGGCGGAGCATGTAGACACCAGCAGCGGCGTTCACGTTGACGCTGGTGCTGCCGTTGATGCTCTCGCTCTTCACAATGCGGCCAGTGACGTCGATCACCTGCAAGGTGGCTTCACCCTCGTTGTTGATGACGAAGCTGCCGTTGCTGTAGAAGGCGAAGTTGTCTTCCATAGTATTGCCCGTGCAGAACACCAGCTTGAAGCGCGAGGCATAGTCGGTCGTGCGGGCCTCGAAGCTGTAGCTCGGGGTCTCAAGCAGGTCGATGTCGTCACCGGTCTTGTTGTCGATGAGGTGCAGGTAGCTGAAGTTGACGTTCTCGCTGCTGAAGTTCATCGTGTAGGTGCCGTCGTTCTCGGCCTTGAAACTGACAGGCATCTCGCCCATGTCGTCACTGCTCACGATGGCGTAGTCGCTGCCGTCCTTCGGGATGTAGACCTTGGCGCTGCTGCCCATTTGTAACTTGAGCAACTGGCGGCCTTCGTCGAAGCGGACGATGGCGCGGTCGATGAGAACTTCGTCGTTGCTGAGGTTAAGGGCGAGATTCGCTCTGGGTGTAGGTTCTGTGGTAGTGAAGGTCACGGTTGGATTACCTTCTTCTGCGTCGGCCACAACGAAGACACCTTCAAAGACTTCGAGGCTATTGCCTTCGGCTTGTGCAATTGCGTTGCCAGTGGCATCTATCTTATAGTATGGGCGGTTAATGTAAGCCAAGCAAGTGAATGGGTTGCCTACAAGATTCCAACCAGCCCATCTCACGCCGTCCACATAATCCAAATTCACGGTCACATCTTCGTTTGTTGGCAAGGTCTTGCCTGCAAATGTGGCAGGGACATCTTGGGTATTGGAATAGAGGTATCCCTTGGTGATGTCAAAGGTGAAGAAATGATTGTCAATATCCTTAAAATTGATCCATACCTTTTCACCAACGGTTTGGTTGAAGTAGTAGAGGTCAACAAATGGATAGTGGTCATCATTGTCAAAGGGAACCAATCCAGTTGAGTTGACAGTAACACTTGGAGTAACAGGAGAAGCAATCAGGCGGTAGTCGCCATAGATGTCGTCGCGGTTTTTGTCTTCATCTTCATCGGAGGAAGAATAATCAAGAATGATTGTAGCAAAAACGATGTTGGTATGCGTCAATTTGGCACCAGGTTGGATGATGAGTTGGTCGGGGCTGCTGACAATGATGGTGCCGGCATTAAGCGTGACACCTGCTTCAATGGTCAATGAAGCACCTTCAGCGATAGTGATTTCACCAGTGACCACAAGGTCTTCTCCTATCAAGACGTTTCCAGCAATGGTAACATTCTGTTCAGGTTCAGGAACTTGTTCGCCATTATTGACCCATGTTTCAGGCACATTCCAATAACCGCCATCGAGAATGGCAATGGGTTCGTCGGCGTAAGTGGAGAAGATGGCGGTACTCCAATCGCTTAGGTTGCCCTCGCAAACACCTTGGACCTGAAACTCATAATTAGTTTTCTCTTCGAGGCCATCAAGCACATATTGGGTGTTGGTAAGGCCATTGATTGTATGCCATTCGCCAGCAGGGAAGGTGATGGCACCAGTGTAATAGATATCATCAATGTTGAGCAAGAACATGTCATTGCAGTTGAAGTGGCGGATGGCGATGTAACCTTCTTCGCCAATGAATGCACTAAGGTCAACGGAGTATCTATACCACGTGCCCTGAGATCGGTTGCCACTACGGGTTATGCCAGGATCCATCTTTGCATCAGCAGCTTTGGCGGTCATTGTCCATTCGGCGATGGTGGTGAAGGCTTCAGGATCGCAATTCGAAGTGGTGGACACAGCTACACCGAAGTGATCGCTGGGGAACATGGGGTCTTGTGCACAAGCCCAAAAGTATAAGAATCTGCCCAATGGCACCTTGGGGGAAACCAAATAGTTGTCGGGAGAGAGAGGGCTTTCCATGGGTTGAGCGTAAGAGCCTGAAACCACAAACTCTTCCGAAGCGTTATGACCATAACCAGCCAAATTGCCGTTAACAGTATAGATACGGTTGGTTTCTGAACTTAGCACCCAACCATATCCGTCACCATCGGCATCGATTACAGTCCAGTTGGTCATGCCATGTTCAAAGTCCTCTGAGAAACGTCCTTCGGCACTCTCAGCTGTTCTGTAGCGTAAGTTGTATGTGTTGCTTTCACCAGTCCATTTGAGGGTGTTGGCATTGTAGTCTATGAAATCGGCGGACAAGTTAGTCGGTTTTGGGCATTCCGCTGCAGTGGAGAAACAGACGACATCTGTCCATTCACTGAGGTTACCTCCGCCGCAGTTGGCTTGCACTTTCACTTCGTAATAGGTGTTCGGCTCAAGGCCAGTGAGTATATAGGGATTGTCAATGACGGCACTCACAATGCCGTTCACGTCGATTTTCCAAGCCGTGGCATCACTGGTCCAACTAATGGTAGCGTGGGTGCCGCCATCGTATGTAGCAGTGAGGTTCCTTGGCTTTTCACATTCAGAAGGTCTTTCAATGCTGAAGCGCACACGGTTTTTCACGTTGGCAACAAAACCATTGTAGGTCGGATTAGTAGGATTATAGGACATATAGTCGGTGTAAACATAGATGGCTTGGCTTGTGGCATTGAAGGCATAGAAATTCATGGAAGTTCCCCAAGTGCCATTTTTGTCGTTAATGATAATAACCACGTTGCTTGTGCCGTCATAGACGAATGGAGTGTCAAATTCAATAGTGGTCCAAGCATCATTATTAAACGTCACCATTCCACTGTAAACAAGGTCATTGGAGGTAACGCTAATCCAGTCGCTTCCATTTTCGAATGTTTCTTTGTCGGTGCTCACCATGTAAATGTCCATATAACGGGATTTGTTGGCATCGCAGACCATGTGGAAATCAACACTTAAGATTGTACCGGCAGTGCCAATTTCATCGGCGGTGTAAATCTGCTGCGTCAGCGAATAATTATGCCAAGAGTAGGTAGGCAAATATCGATTTGTGTTAATACACCAACCAATACAAACCGCGTCATCGGGGCATTCTTCGGCGATGAAGTTGACGGCATCAGTCCAGTCACTGAGGCTGCCGTCAATGCAGGAGGCTTGTACCTTCACTGTGTAGAGGGTGTTGGGTTCAATGTCAGTGATGGTATAAGAAGTTTCGGTAATATTGGTTACAGTGCCGTTCACGTTGACGTTCCATGATGCGGCATCGCTGATCCAGCTGACGATGGCTTCGGTGTCGCCGTTGTAGTTCACAACGACATCTACAGGCATGATACACCCAAGAGTTGTGAAGTTGACGGCATCGGTCCATTCACTGAGGTTGTTGTTGCCGCAGTCGGCTTGCACCTTCACTGTGTAGGCAGTGGATGGTATAAGACCAGTGAGAGTATAAGGGTTCTCTGTGATGGCGGTCACAGTGCCATTCACATCAATGTTCCAAGCCGTGGCATCGCTGGTCCAACCCAACACTGCACTACGAGAAAGGATACCAGATGCTTCAAGGCCTATGGGAGAATCGCAGTTAAAGTCACAAGCCATAGTATAGGTGGTCAAAACGCCTTGCGAAGGGGCTTCTCCTTCTTGATGTTGATAGATAATCTCTCCATTGTCAGTATAGAATGTAAAGGAGTTTTCGGCAGGCCAGTTGTCGCCAGCCCAAACGAAATCGATGTCACGACCATTGCACAAAGGGATGACACCTGCGGTGGAGTAGCCGTTCTCCAAAGTCAAGGTGATAAGATTTTGTTGGGTAAAGGCATCCACTAAAGTGAGCGTGTTGTCGTTCCAGCCGTCGCCGTAGCTGTCGGCGAGTTCATAACTGATTACGCATTGTTCTTCATACGGGCAGAGGCCAGTGATGAATCTGATGGGTTCGGACCAGTCGCTGAGTCTGCCTCCACTGCAAGCGGCTTGCACCTTTACTTCGTAAATGTCGTATGGTTCAAGGTTGGTGAGCGTATAGGAATTCTCTGTGATGGCGGTCACAACACCATTTACATAGATATTCCATGCCGTGGCATCGCTGGTCCAGCTGAAGTTGGCTTCTGTATCGCCGTCGTATGTTATAGTGAAGTCCGTAGGAGTGTTGCACGCAGGTGGTTCAGCAATGGTAATGCTGATGGCATCTGTCCAATCGCTGAGATTGCCGTTTTCGCAGTCGGCTTGCACCTTCACTGTGTATGTGCCTGGTACAACGGAGAAGGTGTAGGGGTTGGTGACATTGTTGGTTACAGTGCCGTTGATATCGATATTATAAGCAGAGGCGGCACCTTCCCAAGAGGCTGTGATAGTAGTTTCATCGGCAGTCAATGCAAAGTTGTAGGGCACTTCGCACGGAGGAGTCCCGATTACACGCAGGGTGTAGTCTTCGAAGATACCGTAACCGTCAGTGAAGCAAGAGCCGACGTTAGCTGGGTAGTTGCCCAAATAACTGATTGTACCACCAATACGTATACGGAAGTCACCCGAGGTTTGTGTGACAGGGATGGTGAAATTGAGTGTCAGAGTGGTAGGATTAGCATTTCCGCTTCGGCCGGAAGCAACAAGTTCATTGTCATCAAAAGTATAGCTGTTGTCAAGGTCAACCCAAACGTTAGTATAGTAAGGGTATCCTGTAGCATAGGTAATGGAAATTGTTGATGCAACACCCGCCTGCACTTTACCAATTTGGTCGGTGTAGTCGGCATAGACAGGTTGAGTCGTTGGATGTGTGTTGTTGTTGACGATATGGTCATCAATGCCGAAATTAACATTGGTGATGCCGTTACCATCAACACTTACTGGGGCAGGTTCGCAATAGCCGATATGCACGTTGACGGGGCCTTTCCAAGTGCTTTGGTCGTCGGGGGCGCATATTGTGCGTACCCAGAAGTAATGGTCGCCAAAGGGTAGGTTTGGCATGGAGTATGATTGGGTATTTACTATAGCCACACCGTTTTCATTTGGGTCGGCTGAGTCCGAGGTGGCGTGAGCCACCTGCCATTGTGTGGCATCGCTTTCCCAAGTAACAGTGGCAGTTGGACCAAAACTAGTCACATTCAGATTAGTAGGTTTGATGCAGCTCGGCGGATTGTCGATGGTGATGTCGTCAATGTAAATGCCACGAAGGTTCTGGGATATTTCACCTGGAGGCATCATGATGGCGACATAGTTACCTTCTCTAAGAACAAAGATGAATTCTTCATAGTCGGATGATGATGGGGATATGACACCGTTTGGAAGTGGTATGAAAGAGTCGATGTCATCGGGATCGGTCATCATACCCACAGTAAAGGAACTACTTCCATTCAATGCTTTTGCATAAAGAGTGAGCCATTTGCCGTTCAAGTTCTCCATCTCAGGCAAGATGGCATACAAGTTAACCCGTTGGCGGAATTAGAAAAGAGGGAAAAGAGAGCGAAATAAATGGATAAAAAGTTGCACATATTATTGATTTTCAGTAATTTTGTGGTTGAAATC
>ONKQ01000110.1 GCA_900318465.1 uncultured Bacteroidales bacterium | reverse complement strand
AAAATACAATCAAGTCCGTTGACTCGAAAAACAACCTATAAAAGACTAATTTTCAATTATTTCAAAGAACTCTTGACCCGTTTTTACGGGACAGCAATGTTCACAAGAAATAGAATTGTACATGCCAAATCCAATTTTCAATCGAAAGGAAATGAATGCCTTGAAGAGGATATGGATGAATTGAATGTGTTTATGGACAAACTATGCCAATGTTTATTTGTTTGGAATGGTAGGCAACCAATTAATTACCAGTTGAAATAATAAGAATAATTGAAAAAATAGTGCGGCAAAGACAGCTTCATTTTTGTCTTTATGATTCTTCTCCTCGTTCAGAGGTATTTTCAATTCAGCCGTAGCCTAGTATTAATATTTGTAATCCTTCAAAGGTAAATTTGGCTGATGCGGTATTTTCGGGGAAAAGGTGGCTGTGTTTCAGAATTTGTGTATTTTTGCAACTTAAAATAGTCTACAGATGAATAAAGTCCCACAACCTTACCCCTCAGAAAATGAGACCAGCAGCAATTTTATTGCCAGCGAACCAGCAGCGGCTTTGGCAGAGCAGGAAACGCTTTCTGTGCCTGACGACATTGACTATGCCAGCATTGTGGAAGGCATCCTTCAGGTGACTCCAGACATTGAGGAAGAGATTGCCGCCGCAGAACGCGGCGAAACGGTGCAGATGGATGAATTCAAAACAATGTTCTCCAAATGGCTCGACTAATCGAATTCAGCGTCCGCTCTACGAAGCAGCTTAAAAAGATATTGGCTTTCTACGACGAGCGCAACGGCAGCGACGATTATAGCCGTCGACTGATGCAATGCTTGATGGACGACTTGCAGCTTATGGCTAAGATGCCTTTGGCCAGTAGCCCTTCAACACGTCCTGATGTGCGATTCTTCTATCTGATGGGATTCACTATCATTTTTCGCTTTAACTCTCGCAGACTAACGGTGCTTAGCATACGCTCGTCGCAGCGTAAGCCGCTGAAGATTTATCAGAAAAAGTGAACTGTATTCTTGAAATCCCTTTATTCGGCTGGGTTTGCAGTTTAGCCGTAGTCGAGTATTAGGATTTACAATCCTTCAAGGGCAAAATTGGCTGATGCGGTATTTTCGGGAAAAAGTGGCTGTGTTCCAGAAATTGTGTATTTTTGCAGTCAAAATCATATATAAATCTATATAAAATGTCTACAGCAACATTACAAATTCGTGTCGAAAACAACCTTAAAGAGCAAGCGACGGCCTTGTTTGATCGTCTTGGGCTTGACCTTCCAACTGCTATCCGAATCTTTCTGAAGAAGTCGGTTTCGGAGAATGGCGTTCCTTTTGAGATCAAGGAGAAACCTCGTGTTTCCGCAAGTGGGCTGAAGGCTCTATATTCACTCAACGATGAGGCTGTAGGGAATGGCAATGCGGGAATGACGGAAGAAGAAATTGAAGCAGAAATCGCAGCAGTTCACACTAATAACAATTGAGTGCCATGCGTTATGTAGTAATTGACACCAATGTCATTGTCTCGGCATTGTTGGCCCAAGACCGTCGGCGTTCTGTGCCTTTTGCCATACTCGAAGCGGTCTTTTTGGGAAAGATTACCCCTGTGCTTTCCAAGGATATCATGGCGGAGTATGTTTCTGTGTTGAATAGAGCCAAATTTGGCTTCAATAAGGAACTGGTGAAAACAATTTTAGTGGAGATAAAAGCACAAGGTGTTTGGGTCAATCCTGAAAAGACTGGGAAGGAATTGCCCGACCAAAAGGATGTTTGTTTTTATGAAGCGGCAACTATATATGAAGATATGGGCATTTGTTTGGTGACTGGCAATATGAAGCATTTCCCTGATTGTCCGTTTGCAGTGACGCCAGCTCAGTTGAAAGAAAGACTTGGTATTTGATGTCATTCCGCTTTGGCATTTGGGCTTGACTTACTGAAATTTGAGGTATCAAAAAAACCAGAATCTTTTGCAAGGATTTGAAAATTTGTGGATTTATCAGTTTTTTGATTGAAAAAATTTGTGGATTTGTCTGTTTTTTCTTTGAAAAAATTTGTGGATTTGTAGAAAAACCATAATTTTGCAGCCTTGAAATCAACAAAATAGGCGAAATGATTTTTAAGAGAAAACTTTACGACAAAATGCTGGAGTGGAAACAGCAATGGGGTGGGCAATATGCCCTGCTGATAAAAGGCGCACGTCGCGTAGGCAAGTCCACCTTGGTTGAGGAATTTGCCAAACGAGAGTACAAATCATTCATCCTTATCGACTTTTCGCGAAAGCAAAAGAGAATCACGTCGTTGTTTGACGATATGTCAGACCTTGATTTCTTTTTCTTGAGACTACAGCAAGAAACAGGCGTTGTGTTGCACCGACGCGACAGTGTAGTCGTTTTTGATGAAGTGCAAGACTTCCCCCCTGCACGTCAGGCCATCAAGCACCTTGTCAAAGACGGCCGTTACGATTATTTGGAAACGGGGTCGCTAATTTCCATCAGAAAGAACGTGCAAGACATACTGATTCCCAGCGAAGAGATGGAAATGACCCTTCATCCGCTTGACTTTGAAGAATTTCTTTGGGCTTCGGGCGTTGAGATAGGTACAACATTGCTGCGCACTTTTTTTGAGAAGCGCTTGCCTTTAGGGAGTGCGCATCGCAAGACCATTCGCGACTTGCGACTCTATATGCTTGTGGGTGGAATGCCGCAGGCAGTGGATGCCTACTTGACCCGTAACAACCTGCAAGAGGTGGATTCCGTGAAACGAAAAATCATTCAGTTGTACGACAACGATTTCATGAAATTGGATCCATCAGGCCGTGCTTCGCGTATCTTCAAGAACATTCCCGCACAGTTGTTGGGCAATGCATCGCGTTATATGATGGAGACTGCCCTCGATGAGAAACGTTCCGAATATTTGGAAACCATTGTTTCGGAAATGAAAGAGAGTATGGTCATAAGCGTGGCGCATCATACTACCGACCCCAATGTTGGGATGGGACTGCACAAAAGTCTTTATGCCTACAAAATGTACCTTGCCGACACGGGACTTTTTGTCACCTTGGCGTTTTGGGACAAATCATTTACCGATAACATCATCTACCAAAAAATATGGGCAGACAAGCTGAATGCCAATTTGGGATATGTTTATGAGAACCTTGTGGCGCAAATGCTATCTGCCGCTGGCAAAGAGTTGTATTATTACACATTCCCTACGGGCAAGGGAAACAAGAACTATGAGGTCGATTTTTTGCTCTCAAAGGGCCAGAAATTGGTTCCGATAGAAGTGAAATCATCGGGATATAAGACCCACAAGTCGCTGGATTCTTTCTGTGAGAAATTTCCTTCGCGTATTGGGGAACGTATTTTGCTTTATACGAAAGACTACCAAATGGATGACTCAACAATCTGTATGCCTGTGTATTTTACGCCCTTTTTGTAAAACGAAAAAGCCCCCCAAATTTTTGAGAGGCTTTTCCAATTACTTAACCGAGATAACTCTTCAGGATCTTGCTGCGGCTGGTGTGTTTCAACCGGCGTATTGCCTTTTCCTTGATCTGGCGCACGCGCTCGCGCGTCAGGTCGAATTTCTCTCCAATTTCTTCCAACGTCATCGGGTGGCTGCCGCTCAGTCCGAAGTACATGCGGACGACATCCTGCTCCCGTTGCGTCAGGGTGGAGATGGCTCGGTCGATTTCTTTGCGCAACGACTCATACAGAAGTTCAGTCTCGGGCGTCGGGGCTTCCTCGCTTTTCAGCACGTCGTACATGGTGTTGTCCTCATCCTGCACGAGTGGCGCGTCCATCGAGATGTGGCGTCCGGCGTTCTTCATCGACTCCTTCACCTCTTGTTCCGTGATTTCTAAAACTTCGGCAATCTCCTCTGCATTGGGTTCGCGCTCAAACTCTTGCTCTAACTTGGCGTAAGTCTTGTTGATTTTGTTGATGGAACCGATTTTGTTCAGGGGAAGACGGACAATGCGCGATTGTTCGGCCAAAGCTTGTAGGATGGATTGGCGAATCCACCACACGGCGTAGGAAATGAACTTGAAACCTCTGGTTTCGTCGAAACGTTGTGCGGCTTTTATCAGTCCCAAGTTGCCTTCGTTGATTAAGTCGGGAAGACTGAGGCCTTGGTTCTGATACTGTTTTGCTACGGAGACTACAAAGCGCAAGTTGGCCTTGGTGAGT
>ONKQ01000090.1 GCA_900318465.1 uncultured Bacteroidales bacterium | reverse complement strand
GTTTGGCACACCCATACAAATCCGAATCGAGGACGAGGCCATCATCATCAGCAACCGTTGCATCTTGCCCGAAAACTGGACGGTGGAAACCTTGATGGAACCGCACGAATCGATTCCTTACAACGAAAACATTGCCAATGCTTTCTATTACGCCGGCTACATCGAGACTTGGGGGCGCGGCATACAGAAAATCTGCAACGCCTGCACGGATCTTGGTGCCGCAAAACCAAGATATGAGTTGTTGGGAACAGGTTTGCGTGTATATTTCACCGCGTTGAAGAGTGCTTTGTTTGAAGAAACGCAAGAGCAGGGCGAAAACTGGTTGGGTGAAAACTACGGAGAAACGTCACAAAAAACTACACAGAAAACTACACAGAAAACTACACAGAAAATAGTGGCAATTATGAAAGTCAATCCTTTTGTTTCGATAGATTTTTTGTGTAAAGAATGTGGTTTGACAAGAGACGGTTTAAATTGGAATATCAAGAAACTAAAGGAGTTAGGCATCCTTTCTCGTGTTGGTCCAGACAAAGGCGGCCATTGGGAAATCAACGAATCCGCCATTGAAATTTCAGACAGCAGGTTGGGTGAAAAGTTGGGTGAAAAATCCGATGAATGGTTGGGTGAAAAGTTGGGTGAAAACCGAGTGACCATTTTACGCTGTCTCGCCCAAAATCCTTCCATTTCGACGCACAGATTGGCGGAATTGTTAGGCATGAGCACGACCGCGATGGACAAAAACATCAAATGGCTGAAGGATAACGGAATCATCCGGCACGTTGGCCCAGCCAAAGGCGGACGGTGGGAGGTGATAATCTGAAAACCAATAAAAACATAGGACGCGAAACATAGCCTCGCGTTTCACATTAGTTATCGACCAGCGTAACAAATGATTGATGCCGAATGAAATTTTTACGTTAAGACGTAAACTCCACAATAGCGCTCGCCTCGCTGCCAATGGCAAGCTCAATGACGAAACCATTTTCCATCTCGAAAAGGGTAGGGGTGAGGCAGTCGCCTAATTTGGCGGCCACACGGTATTCCACGCGAAGCCCCCTCACGACGAAGTCCTCGGGCAGCAGTTCCATCGCCATGCGGATGTAGTTGGCGTTGTTGACGTGGCGGTTGTAGTCGATGTCGGCGCGCATCACACGGATGGGCGCGAAGGTTGTGCCTCCTTCTTTCGGCAAAATGATGCGGCGGTCTTTGTAGTTCATCTCCAATTGCGGCTCGATGAGCAGGGAGTTGGCCACGGCATCGTCCACGCGCTTCAGCTTGCCGTTGGCCTTGTCCACAAAGGCGCCCATGCTCCAAGTGCGGTAGCAGGGCTTGCCTTCGGCATCATAGATGAAGGTGTTGCGGAAGCCGAACATGGGCTTCATGCCATACACCGAGGTCGTCACCGTTAGTTCTTCCTTGAAATCGGGCACTCTGACGATCTCCACCTGCCTTGAGGCCAGCAGTTGCGCCATGTTCTCGCGGGCGAAGTATTCCTTCACCTGCGGTTCGCTGTCGATCCACATCTCCGAGCAGTCCTGCATCATCTGGAGGGCTGAGAACAGCTTGAGTTTGCCCTCGCTGTCGCAGGTGCTGGTGGTCACTTTGTAATTCAGGCTGTACATAAATTCCAATTTTCGGCAAAGGTAGGGAATTTTGTCCCTTTTCTGGCAGATTCCGCAATTACTTTTCTATGGAAAAAATGTATTTTGCTCATCTGCTTAAGAAAAAAACTAAAGGATTTCAATAAACCTGCTTGAATGGAATCCATTGGTAAGATGCTCCCTATGAGATACATAGCCCAACTGATTGGACATGATTCGAGTATCACCTATTTGCGCATCAATGTTGCGGTGCGAGTGGCCGTAAATCCAGTAATCAATGCCGCTGTCTGCGATATAGTTGCCTAATTCCACTGTAAAGGCACCATTGATGGTGCTGCCATTAAACTCTGCTGCCGTGCAAAGTCCAGTTGGCACATGGTGAGTAAGCACAATTTTCGTTTTGGCTTTGCTTTCCTCAACTGCTTGCTTGATGAATTGCAAACATCGCTCGTGCTCAAGGTTGAAATCGGCTGCCGTCAACAAATGGTCTCCATATATGATACGGTGAAAATCAGACACACAACGCTCTGTGTAATATGCGTTTTGAATATCAATATGCGCCCATAAAGTGGATGCGACAATATCAATGTCACCAATATGCTCCACAGTATTGGAACAAATTTTGACATTGGGGAATAGCTTTATATGGAAAGATTCAGGCTGCGCTGCAATGTCATAATAGGCATAGTATTCATGATTGCCAGGCACTGCAAGCACTTGTTCATAATGGTCGGATGCCCATTGCCAAAAGGGATGTTTCATCAAAGACTCTTGCCCGAGATAGATGGTGTCGCCAGCAAGCAACAGCACATCGCCAGCCACTTCAAGCGGATGCTCCTTCAAGTAACGGCTGTTGTCCGACAACTCCAAATGCAAATCCGATGCGAACTGAATTTTCATAGACTACGCTTGTTTAAAGATTTCATCTCGTAGCACCCCAATATAAGTGTGAATGGCATCCTCGTCGACACCCAGCGCATCTGCCAACGATTGGACATGTGTTTCGCTTTCCGTGGCAAACTCCTGAATTGCGCCGAATAGCTTCTGTTCGATTTCCACCGGCTCGGGATAGATACCTGCGGCAACGAGCTTCAACACGTCCGACCGATGCTTCTTGATGTCTTTGCTGTTCACACTCCTGCCATCCTCGCGTTCTTTCCTTAGATTCAGATAGGCGTTCATCTTCAGCACAATCAAAGCGAGGTCATTTGCCACTAATAAGCCGTCAATCTCTTCAGCCTGACGAACAGTGAAATTGTAAATGTTATCGTCCATAATGATTGCCGACAGACTTAGGTGCAACTCGTCGGTGGGGATGGGCTCAATGTGGAATCCTGAGGGTTCGCCCAACAAATCGGAATGGCGCGAAAGCAATTCTATTTTCTGTGGATAGGCCAAGTTTTCATCTTTTAGGGTGAACCGATATAGTGCATATACCGAAGCACCTGCTTGATTGATGCGTTTTTCCACACGGTAGTTGCCCTCGCGGATAAACCGCCAAAACGCCCCGACAAATTCTCGGGTCAGATGTTCAACCACCACGATGATATCGATGTCTTCAGTGGCACGCGGCATCATGGTGGTGCCCCTGAGTTGGAGGTCACAGGCTGTGCCACCAATGATGACAAAATTGTCTTTGTAGGGCATCATCGCAGTCCTGAATATTTCCAAACCTTTTACCATAATTCTTCAATCATTAGTTCAACTTCTTTTTCCACTCGTGGATCATGGTCGTTTTGTAGCGACAAGGCCAACGACAATTTGTCCACGTATCGTTTGTCGGTGGGTATTGGTGGATATTGCCATATCTCTATGCAGCAATCTCCTTCAATCGGATTCACATTCAAGAAATCATCTACATTACGATGTTTCCATTGTTCGGCCGTCAGTGCGATGGTTGTAGTTCCATCGGGATTGAGCGCAGAATAGTGCGACAGTGCAGAAATGCCTGCCAGCTTGTATTGTTCGATGTTTTTAATCTCATCACAATACCAACGTTGCTTCACGGGATGAACGAGATATTTCATCGACTTCTCGAACAATGCTTTTTTATCCGAATCAAAACTGATACGTTTATACTTGTCGTCACCCGTTTCAATCGTGCAAAGTTCCAATCCTTCCAGCAGGCGGAAAGCTCGGGTGAGCGTCACATACTTATAGGGTGAGGCCAGTTCTGTTTCTATTGCGGTTTTATGGTTTATGTCCACACCTTGAAGATAGGCCAATAACAGCCATTGGGCAGCAGCAGTGAGTTTTTCTCCTCTTACAGGTTCCGTTTCACGAGCCGCTATCAGCAGACTTGGCAGGAAGGCATATTTCCCCGACACCACAAAAAACACATCCTGATCAATGAGGCGGTTGCGCTCAACGTAGGGCAGTTGCTCAAACAGGAAGACGACATCTTTATCCATAATGGAATGGAGCCTTTCCGAAGTCAATCGCAGCTTTCGTGGGGTGTGTTTTTGTGAAGATTTCGGTTCAAGCACAAGGAGTTCAGTACCCTTGAAGTTGCAGGAATAAAAACGGAAAGCAGCTTTGGCCTCCACCCAAACCTGTCGAAGTGTCTGTCCATCAATGCTGTCAAGGACATAGTCCTTACCTGCAATAGAGATTGTTTTATTCATTTTTGTATCATTTTCATTGTAATTGAAAACGGTGCAAAATTACAGAAAATATTTTGAAAGACAATATACATAAAATGCTTTATTTTGCCAAAACAGAAAACTTCCAGCTTTTGAGTTCATCACAAATTCATCCCTTACTCTCGCCAAGCGTGGTATTTTTCCATCCTTTTCCTTTCTTATTCAGATTTTCCCTATCTTTGCAACTGCCTTTCGCCCTAAAAAGCGCAAGGCTGACATATTGGATGAAATAGATAGCAGTATCTAATTCTGAGAAGTTCAGCATAAACAATCTTCCAAATTAGTCACGAACTTCGAGGAGTGGGGATACGCCTTCTTAGGCGTACCCTTTCCTTTTCGTATCGTGACGGGGTTTTCCGGAAGATTGTCCCTATGCTGAAGCGAACAAGGTTAAGGGTGCGCTTCTTTTTATTCATGTTAATCTGAAATATATCAATCTTCCGAAAAATGACTAAAAGAAGAAAAAGTAGCATAGAGGAAATGGTCGAATTATGGGTAAAGGAACAATTGAAAGGTATTAAACTCTATCCCAAGACAGATTTTATTAATCCTCAAATTGAAAAAGCACTTAAAACGGAACCTTCAAAGACGGGCGGTAAGGGTGCGAATTATCCCGACATAAAATGTTTCCTCTCCTCAACTGACGGTGACATTCCCGTGATGATTGAAGTTAAAGGAACAAAAGACGCACTTGTCAAACTCAATACGGAGAGTAATGTACCCGACAATCTAACAAAAAAAGGTGAGCCCAATTTCACCAATATAGCTAAATATGCAGTCAATGGTGCCGTGCATTATGCCAATGCCATCATGCGACACACCACTTATAAGGAGGTCCTAGCAATAGGGGTTAATGGGTATAAAGACTCGTTGGAAAATATCATTTATGAAGTAAGTGTTTGGTATCTTTCTCGCAAAAATCTATTCTATCCCAAAAAGGTAGCTCAATACTCGGACATTTCTTTCCTACAACCAACTCATCAACATACATTATTAGAACTTATTGCAAACATTGATCTTACAGAGGAAGAAATTGAAAAATTAAAATCATCTCTCGAAGATGATATTGAACGCAAATTGAAGGATTTAAACCAAAAGATGCAAGATGAGTTGCAGATAGTAGTCAACCAACGCGTGCAGCTTGTAACTGGTTTAATCATGGCTGGACTTGGTGTGAAGAATGAAGATGGTACAATTAAAGTGCATCCTTTGCGAGAAGATGAGTTGCGAGGTGACATGGATGCTGAAAACAATGATGGTGCCGTCATAATGCATAAAATAAAGTCTTACCTAAAAGACAAAAATCTTCCCACTGAAAAGATAGATATGATAGAAGGCATTTTGAATGTTGTGTTTAAAAACTCTCATTTAGAGGTGCCTATTAACGGAGAAAGTAAACTGCATACACTTTACCATGATATTAAAAACAATATCATACCTTTTTTGACTGGTGAATTGCATAATCTTGACTTTACAGGCCGTTTGTTCAATGTTCTTAATGCTTGGGTGGATGTGCCTGATGGAGATAAAAATGATGTTGTGCTCACTCCACGTTCTGTAACAGAGTTGATGGCAAATTTGTGCCAAGTAAACAAAGATTCTTATGTGTGGGATTTTGCCACAGGTTCTGCAGGTTTTCTTATTTCTGCAATGCACCAAATGATTGCTGACGCACAAGCAAAAATAACCAGTCCAGAAGAATTGAGGGCAAAAATCAACCATATCAAAATAGAACAATTGCTTGGGGTTGAGAAACTTGCAGAAATATACTTGTTGGCTGTGCTCAATATGATTCTGATGAAGGACGGCTCGGCCAACATTATTCATAGCAACTCACTAACAGAGTTTAATGGAAACTATGAGCAGGGCAAGTTGAAAGGCAAACCTTTTCCAGCAGATGTGTTTTTGCTCAATCCTCCTTATTCTGCAGAAGGGAAAGGGTTTGTTTTCGTGGAAAGGGCTTTCAAGATGATGAGCAAAAAAGGCATGGCTGCTGTTTTGATACAAGAGAATGCAGGCAGCGGTAATGGGTTGCCTTTCACGAAAAACATTCTTGTGAAAAACACTCTTATTGCATCCATAAAGATGCCCATAGACTTGTTCATTGGCAAGTCTTCTGTGCAAACAGCCATTTATGTGTTCGAAGTTGGTAAACCACACGCCATAGAGTCTGTTGTTAAGTTCATTGATTTTTCCGATGACGGTTATTCGCGCATGAATCGCAAACATTCAAGCCAAAGCGTTAATTTGCGTGACACTAACAATGCCCGCGAACGTTATGCAGAAGTGGTAAAACTAGTACGATATGGTAAGGGCATAAACGATGAAAATCTGCATTATTTTCAAGGAACATATATTGAGGATCACATAACACTTAATGGAAATGATTGGACTTTTGGACAACATAAAAAGATAGAAACAATACCGACTGAAGAGGATTTCCGCAAAGTGGTAAAAGAGTATCTTGCTTGGCGAATATCTGAGGTGATAAAACAAGAAGGAGGTGTTGGCCTGGGAAAATAAATTGCCCTCGGAAAAAATGGAACGAACCCGAGGGCGGATATAGAAAATTCAAAGTAGGTGATTTATTTGATATTACAACACCAAAAAGAAAATTTGATGCTAATAAAATAACTTTTGGAGGAAAACATCCGTATGTTGTCAGAACGAGTGATAACAATGGGATAAGAGGACATATTACGGAAGATGAAGAGTTCTTAAATAATGGGAATACAATTTCGTTCGGTCAGGATACGGCAACTATTTTCTATCAAAACCAACCATATTTTACAGGTGACAAAATAAAAATTCTTACTTATAGAAACAGTAATCTTAATGAAGCACTTTCCATGTACTTGATTACAGTAATGCGTAAAGCTTTTAGTCTCTTTTCTTGGGGGAGTTCTTCTTTTAATGTTAATATCTTGAACAATGTTGAAATTTACCTTCCCGTAAAACAAAATAGTACTATTGATTATGATTATATTGAAAAATGCATGCAAGAGCTCGAAAAGGAACGTTTAAGTGAACTTGATACATATTTGCTCGAGGCAGGCTATAAGGATTGCACTTTGACAGAAGAAGAAAAAAAAGCGCTAAATAATATAAATGGTGTTATAATGAAAGAAATCCCTATTGGAGATCTTTTTAAAATTATCAAAGGAAAACGACTTACAAAGGCAGATATGATGCCTGGGAATATTAGATTTATCGGTGCGACCGCAGAGAACAATGGTATTACGAATAAAATAGCCAATAATAATCATATCCATCCCTCCAATACTATAACAGTAACGTATAACGGCTCCGTAGGTGAAGCTTTCTATCAAACAGAACAATTTTGGGCCTCAGATGATGTGAATGTGTTATATTCACGGCATCCACTTAATGAGAGTCTCGCTTTATTCTATCTTGCTCCTATAAGGAAAAAGGGGAAAAGATATGCTTATTCTTTCAAGTGGACTAAAGAGAAAATGGAAAAGGATTTGATTTGGGTTCCTTGCAAATTGGATAATGACAGTTTTGTATGTGACTATGAATTTATGGAAAACTACATAAGCGCTGTCAAAAAGCAATGTGTCGCTAATCTAATACGAGAAATTGATAAGGAACGAAAGTCTTATAATAAAGAAACTGATTATTGGGGAAGTTTGGCTGAAACGAAAGCAATCGAAAACTACTATTTCGGCCACGAGGATCCAGACACTTGGATGGCCGCTGAATCATTTGAATGTTACAAATGGAAGAGTATAGACCAAAGAATTTGTGACTTTTTTGGTGGTGATAAAACCATTCTTGTTGGTTGCTATAAAGGTAAGAAACACCTTGACTGGATTGAGTCTCATCAAATGTATACTATTCGTTTGGGGAAGGTAAAAGGATCAATGGAAGCTAATCGTATGCTTTTTGAAAAAACTTCCGTATTGGTTCTTTATGAATTAGGGAAACCAAAT
>ONKQ01000062.1 GCA_900318465.1 uncultured Bacteroidales bacterium | reverse complement strand
GACAATGCTTCCGTCCAAGGGATTGCCAAAGCCTTGGTTGGTCAAGGCTGCCGCGCCGCTGCTTCGTGGTCCCGCAGGTTCATCGCCGCGTTGGAACAATCCGCCTTGGGCTGTTGCAACAATTGGAATAGACAATGCCATCACCATTGCCAACATTTTCAGTTTCTTTTTTGTCTTGATGTTTCGCATGATTTGAAACCGTTTTTGCCCTTTGGCTCAATCGGGCAATTTTAGAAACGATTACAGAGCGGAGCCTCCCAAACTTATCCTTATTTCAAGTAGTTGGGTCTGCACTCCCATAAGAAGGAAAATAAGAATCAAGGAATTGCTCCGCTGTTTATGTTGTGTTTGATTAGACGCAACATAACAGCGAAAGCAACCTCTTCTCTTAACCTCCCTCTTACGCGAATTGTGCAGATTCACTACATTAGGAACAAAGCGAAGAATGCGCTTTCTCTGGCCACTCCGATTTTTCCCGGAATGGCAGGGGCAAAAATAGACAAAATTTCTTTTGGGTAGAGGAAAAAGAAACAAATCTTTCACAAATCTGCCAGAAATGCCGTTTCCGTTTGGAGAATATTGGTATTTTTGCGGCGAGAAAAAGAAAGGGAAATATGGCACAAACACTAAAAACTACAGTCTCGTAATGTTTAACTGGGTGGCACGAAAAGGCATAGTAGCCACCCGCAACATTCGAGACATTATGAGTAGAAGCAAGAAAAAGACACCTGCCAGCACCTGTTGCTGCTGCAAGTCACAAAAGCGCGGAAAACAATTCTGCAACCGCAAATTTCGCCGCCGCGAACGGATGATGATAGGCAAAGGCCAATATGACCGACTGCCGAACAAACCAATTGAAGTTACAGACCCGTGGGATTTAGGCGGCGACGGCAAAACCTTCTGGGGGTTCAGCCCCGATGAAGATTGGTTCATCCGTCTGATGCGCAAATGAAGTGTTTCTTCGGGGAAAATTCTTTTTTTTCGCCAAAACGCTTGCTGGATGGGAAAATGTTTGTAATTTTGCGGTGTCAGATTGTCGTCAGAGGACGCGAACAAATTGCTTTCGCAGCAATATTCAAGTTGGACCTTTCTGACCCACATACGAGGACATAGCCACCAAGGTTATGTCCTCAGTTTTTCTATCTCATCCTCAATCAATTGCTTGGTGGTATCCTTGTCAGAAACCGAAAATACATTGGATTTAACAACAACGGCTTTGCTGTTGTGAACCACATAACACTCATTTATGTTGCCACTCTTAAAGTCTTCATGCCTACCATAAATACCTGAAGTTATCTTCCTGGTTTTGAGAATACTGTCAGCCATGTGCATATCGAAATCAAGTACCACTGTCTGGCAACCTTGCTCCTTTGCTTTGCGAAAGGCCGATTTTATTCCATTCTCGCTTTCCACGCCTTTCCGGTCGCCCAGTTTTTCATTAATGGTATATTCAGGGTTTTTGTGGCCAAAAATCAGCAAATGCTCATTAATACGAATGTTCATGTCGTCAAAGCAACCAAGCAGCACTCGTGCCACTCGAATGTTTTCCTCAAGTTCCGATTGGTCGGCTTGTTTATTGATTAACAGTCGTTCACCATAAATCTCATCAATTATGAAATCTTCTATTCTAAACATGGTACAAATGAAAGGAGGAGCAAAAGTACGAAAAATATAGTTTGTTCAAAGTGGTTTGACGTTTATGACTCACCGCGAAGTCACTCTATATCGCCTGACTTTCCCATCTTTCCAAGTACATTCCACCACCTTGCCGCCACGGGCGCAAAGCCCTTTAAAATGGCCGTCCTTCCACACTGAAGGCAAGGCGGGGAGCAAATTGATTTCTCCGTCATGGCTTTGCAAAAGCATCTCGGCGATACCAGCCGTGCCACCGAAGTTGCCATCAATTTGGAACGGCGGATGGGCACAGAAAAGGTTGGGATAAGTGCCTGCACGATGCTTGCCGTCAGGTCGGAGGGCGGGTTCCAATAGATTTCTCAAGAGTTGATAAGCATGGTCGCCGTCACCGAGGCGTGCCCAAAAGCAGATTTTCCACGCCCGCGACCAGCCTGTGCCTTCGTCGCCACGGCGGCGCAAGGTCTCACGGCAGGCATCCATTAATTCCGGCGTTTTCGATTGGGTAAGCATCGTGCCGGGATACAACCCAAACAGATGCGACACATGCCTGTGCTGCGACTCCACTTCCTTGTAATCCTTCAGCCATTCCTGCAAATAGCCTTGCTCGCTGACCTGCATCGGCGGGAACTTCGATTTCGTATTTTGCAGGATGTCAGCAAAAGACGCATCCACATCCAAAATCTCCGCCGACTGACAAACTGCATCATACAACTCACTGACAATCTGCACATCCATCGTGCTTCCCATACACACACTGACGGCGGTGCTGTCGTTGAGCCAAAAGGCATTTTCGGGCGAAGTGGTCGGGGCGGTGACAAGCCAGCCGTGTTCGGGTTCCTCTATCATCGCATCAAGGAAGAAGAGAGCGGCTTCTTTCATTACTGGATATACTTCTCGCAGAAAATCAACATCTTGAGTAAACTCGTAATGCTGCCAAGCGTGCAAGGCCAACCAAGCCCCACCCGTGTTGGTCGCGCCCCACGAGGGATGCTCGCCTGGCGCGGTGAAGCCCCACGGATTGCACACCACATGCGCCGTCCAACCTCGCGCTCCGTAAAAGTCGCGGGCGGTTTTGCTCCCCGACGGCATCAGCCCTTCGGCAAAACGGATTAAGGGCAAATGCAGTTCCGAAAGGTTGCAGACCTCGCACGGCCAGTGGTTCATCTCCACATTAATATTAAGGTGGTAGTCGCCGTTCCAAGGGGTTTGAATCGTGTTGGCCCAAAGCCCTTGCAGGTTGGGAGGCAACAAGTCCTCGCGCGTGGAACTGATGAGCAAATAACGCCCGAAATGGAAATAACACACGGGCAGCCAAGGATCGTCGTTTACGAGGAAGTCTTTCCAATGGTCTTCCAAAGTAAGGTCTTGATTCTCTTTTGGGTCGCCAATCTGCAACTCCACGCGGTCAAACAGTTCGTGGTGAGCTTTCAGATGGTCTTTTTTAACGGCATCAAAGCCTTTTGCTATGGCCTTTTGCAGGTGTTCGTTGACGTATGTTTCGGGGTTGTCGCACAAGAAATCGGTGGCAGCACAAAAATAGATAATCGTTTCATTATTATCTGTAACCGACTGTGCTTTAGCGTAATACTTCATTCCTGCCACGCCTTCAACATGGCTCTCCAATTGACCGTGCATTACGATACCGTCTGCATCGGTGAATACTTCGGCTTTTTCGGGACGGGATAAATCAATTGAAAACGAAGCAACACCTAACAATCGGATAACCGCAACATCATCCCGACGCGAAAGAAAAGCCTCGCGCTCATAATGTTGCCCACCTTTTTCAAAAGAAACTTTGTGGATGGCATCGTTAAGGCAAAGTGTTCGTTTATAATTTGTTACGGAATCCGAATTGGGATATAGGTACTCAATCGTCATATTGCCCAAAGTCTGATAGCAGCCAAACGGCACCTTTGCGCCTTGTCCGTGGCCAGAACCCGCGCCGCCGCAGACAAAAGTCTCGTACATCAGGTTTTGGGCTTCGTCGTTCTTGCCTTCTTTCAACAGCCTTTGGATTTCGGGCAACGATTCCAAGGCCAATGGATTGCTGTCATCGCTCGGTGCGCCGCTCCATAAAGTGATATCGTTCAGCACAATGGTTTCCTTTTCAATGCCGCCGTCAGGCATCATACCGAGGTGTCCGTTGCCCAAAGGGAAACATTCCTCCCAGATTTGGGCGGGGGTTGTATAGGTCAGGTTCCACACGTCGGCTTGCGGGGTTTCGCGACAAGCAGAAAAGGCCAAAGCAACCGAAAATATCAATAGAAAACGTTTCTTCATCGAATACAAAAGTAGATATTTTGTCGGAAAGTAAACTTTTTTTCTGCAATTCAATAGATATTCCTACCTTTGCATCCTCAAAAACAGAAATCATAAAATACACATTTACAATGAAAAAACATCTCATTTTCTTGTTTGCAACGGCCCTCGCACTGACGGCTTGCAATGAAAAAGGCAATTATTTCAAGGTTAACGTCAACCTGAAAAACGGCAATGACCAGACAGTGTACCTGCAAAAGTTTGTCGATAATATTCCTGTCGCCATCGACTCGGCTGTTATCGCCGATGAAATGGCCGTCCTCAAAGCCAAGATTGACGACCCACAAATCCTCTATGCCCTGAAAGTGAAGGGCAAACGCGGCTCTATGTCGTTCTTTGCCGACAACAAGGACGTCACCATCGTGGGCGACATCAACAACCCGCGCAACGTTGAAATCATGGCTTCGGAGACGCAAGCCGAGTTGGATGCCTACAATGAGCAACTGAACCAGTTTGAGACGGAAATCCACAAGCTCTATGCCATTATGAATGAGGCATTTGCCAACAACGATTCCGTAAAGATGGACTCCCTCAATACGGTTGGCACTGCTCTGATGCGGGAACAAGAGAACTATCGCGACGACTATATCAAGTCGCATCCGGAGAGTTTCGTCAGCCATTACATTCTCGACCAGGTGAAACAAGACTATCCTCTCGATGAACTGAAAGAGATGGTTGGCGCTTTCACCACCGAATCCATTTACAAGACCGACCTCAACGATTACATCGCCAAGCAGGAACGTCTCGAAGTGGGTCAGCCTTTCATCGATTTTACCTTGCAAACTAAAGACGGTGAGAATGTTACGCTTTCAGAGAGAATTGCCCAAAACAAGCTCACTTTGGTCGATTTTTGGGCTTCGTGGTGCGGTCCGTGCCGCAAGGAAAACCCCGTGGTGAAGGCTGCTTACGAGCAATATCATGCACTCGGATTTGATGTCATTGGCGTTAGCGTCGACCAAGATGAGGCTGCTTGGCTGCAAGCTGTCGAGGAAGATCAACTGCCTTGGACTCAGGTGCGCGACATGGAGAACAAAGCCAGTGAAAGCTATATGATTTATTACATTCCGTCCAATTTCCTTTTCGACCAAAACGGCACAATGGTGGCCAAAGGCTTGCGCGGCGAGGACTTGGCGGCAAAATTAACTGAACTTTTGAAGTAATGTTGAATGCGGAATTAAGAATGCGGAATAGGGGCGATGCCAGCGTCGCTTTGCGCCATTTCGCATTCCGAATTCCACATTCAGAATTAAAAACAACACTATGAAAACAAAACTCATACTTTTAGCCTCACTTGTGCTGGGCTTGTTTGCTTGCACTTCAAAGCCTGAAATCCAGACCTTCAACATCAATGTGAATTTGGCCAACGCCGACGGGCAGACCGTCTACCTGCAAAAGGACGGACAAACGCTTGACTCTGCGACGATTGTCAACTGGGACGCTGTGTTTGCAACCCCCGTGTGCAATGACAACGAAATGTACGGCATTATGCTGAAAGGCTGGCGCAGACCTTTCCAATTCTTCACCGACAACACTGACGTGACCATCGAAGGCGACGCACAAAACCCGAATCTTATCATCGTGAAAGGCTCTGAGACGCAAGACCGCCTGATTGCCTTCACCGAGAGTTATAACGAGCTTGAAGCCAAGTTGGAGGCCGATAGCACAATGGCCCAAGCCGACAAGGACGAAATCCTGAAGATGCGCTGTTTTGACTACGTTTGGGAGAACCCAACTGACCCAGTGGCGCATTATGTGATGTACCGCTACAAGTGGGCTTTCGGTCCCTGCGAACTGCGCACGATGATCGACAACATCCACCATGCCGACAGCACTTTGACCACCAAGAACTTGGCAATGGCCGAAGAATATGTTGAGAAACAAGAGCGCGTGCAGGCCGGTCAGCCAATGATTGACTTCACCCAAAACGACGCCAACGGCAACCCCGTGACGCTCAGCGAACTTGCCCAAGGCAAGTTGCTTTTGGTGGATTTCTGGGCTTCGTGGTGCCCCGACTGCCGCAAGGCTAATCCGGGCGTGGTGGCCGCCTACCAAAAGTACCACGACCAAGGCCTTGACATTCTCGGCGTTTCGTTTGACACCAACAAGGAAGCCTGGCTCGCCGCCATCGAGAAAGACGGCCTCATTTGGACCCACGTCAGCGACCTGCAAGGCTGGGGCAACGCCGCCGGAGCCTTGTACGCCATCGCCTTCATCCCGCAAAACGCTCTAATCAAGGACGGCGTGATTGTAGCCCGCAACCTTGAAGGCAAGGCTCTGATGGAGGAAGTGGGGAGGCAGTTGGGGAAGTAATCACCCCAACAACCAGTCCACCACCGAAACAGACCTTACAGGCAGGCCATTCTCTGTCATTGAGGCTTCTTGGTGGTAGTTGGTAATCAGCGTCAAGTTCTTGCATCCCGTGGCCTTTGCCGCCAAATCAAGACCTTTTAACTCTCGTTTCCTTGTCTTCGGATTGCTGATGTCATACGAAACCTGTATGACTTCCAACGTTTGGTTGTCTTTGCAAACCAAAAAATCAGCCTCGCCAGCGGTTTCGTCATAATAATAGACATCGCGTCTGTATGGACGATGCCGACGAAGCAACTCCAACAGCACTATGGTTTCCAACCGCCAACCAAGGTTTTCGCCACTAAAAGCATCCAAACGGTTGCTCATCAAAGCGGGGTCAACGGCATACAGTTTTTCGTCACGGATGCGCAAACGGCTTTTTGCCGAATACTTATGCACTCCTATTAATAAATAGGCCTGCTTCAAGTAGTCGATATAGTTTTCCATCGTCTGATATGAGCCGATGTGGAACAATTCCTGCAATTCCTTGACATTCACTTTGACAGGACACACATTCAGCAAATGTGCCGCCAACCGGCTGAAAGTTGCCATATACTTAAGATTATAGCGGGTACGGATGTCGCGATAGATGATGCCCTGCATCAGGTCGTCGATATACGACATTGAAGCTGAACGTTTGACGATTTCAGGGAATCCTCCCGACTTCAAATAATCATCAAAGGCAGCATGGCGGAATGCATCGGCCTGCGTGGTTCGTGTTTCAGTATCTACTTGATTGTAAGTGCAATATTCACGGAACGAGAAAGGAAGCAACTCGATTTGTGAATGTCGCCCCGTGAGATGGGTGGCCAATTCGCCGCTCAATAATTTGGCATTACTACCCGTAATTAAGATATGCATCCCTTGCCGCAGTAAACGGTTGACAAACAGATACCATTCGGGAATATTCTGTATTTCGTCAATGAAAAGGCACTCGAAGTTGCCGTAGATGTTGTAAAGCAAGCGTAAGACTTCGTTCAAATCATCACCCGTTAGCAAGGCCAAACGCTCGTCATCGAAATTCACATAAGCAAAGGCTTTTTTGCTGTCGCGCAACACGTTTCGGCATAATGTGGATTTGCCGCTGCGTCGCACCCCAATAATCACTTGAGCCATCTCGCTGTCCAAATGGACCAAGGCTTCTTCCGAACGGCTGCAAGTGGTACACTGCAAGTAGCGTTGTATTTCCTGTTTTTGTTCCGTCAGGGCTTCTTCTATCAGTTGCAAGTCTTTCATTTTCGTGTTGTTTTGACCTTGCAAAAATACTAAAAAACTCAAAAATAACTCACTAAACTGCGCTATTTTTCAAAAATAACTCACTTTTTAAACAGTAGTCCAAGCCATAAGACATAAAAAAGCCTCGCCACAACTTCATCCGGGGCGAGGCTTTTATCATTCATTCCACCACCAACCTTGTAGAATGAATCAAGCCTTTCCTATCGGTAATCCGCAACAGATAAATGCCTTCGGGCAAACCGCTTACATCGATTTCGTTAGTGTCGGAAAAGGTTCTAACCGCCTGACCTTGAAGGTTGTAAAGTTGTATTTCAGTGGGTTCGATGTCTTCGATGGTCACTCTATCCTTGGCGGGATTGGGAAAACCATCAAAGGCGATTTTTCTGTTTCATGCAGCACGTTGGTTTCCGATGACACTGCAAGTGCAAATACGCTCGTACATTCAGGGTCTATTTCGATGGCCTCACCGTTTTTGAACAACACGCCATACGATGACTGTCGGCCATCAGGATGTTTGCCAAAATAAAACCCTGCTCCACCGAAATACAAGTCATTTCCGTCTTTTAAAATCGTATAAAGTTCAATAAAATTCGCATAATCATACTCATACAACACTTCATCGTTTTTCCATACAACTGCCTTTTGCTCTTGGTTTTCAACATTGATTTCGCCGCAAGCGTATCGCTCTTTACGGCAACATAGTAAAAGTCGTTTTGTTGAGCGCAAACAGAAGCCACCTGCATTGTAAGGACGGCCAAAAACATCATTTTTTTCATTTTCTTTTTTTTCATTTTCTTGAAATTTTAAAGGTTAATACTGTTTGTTGTGTTTCGATAGGCAAAACTCAAACAGCCTCAACTGCCGTCAAAAAAACGATGGTGCGGATTGGTGCGGATATAAGTTTTCGAGGTTGATATTCGGATAGTTACGTTTTATTTCGGCAATGCGTTGCTCCCGCTGAAGTTCGAATTTGCGATACGACTCACTTTGAGGAAACATTGGCCTGTGATGCAACATCTGCCGTAGTTCTTGTGCGGCTTGCATGGCAGGTTTTTCCTTCGGGTCGATGGCGAAATCGGCGAAACGATTCCAGATGTAATGCACTGCTTGTTCAGTGGGATGCACCATGTCTTCTTTATAGAAACGGTAATCGCGCAACTCGTCCAACAGGATTTCGTAGGCGGGGAAATAATGCGCGTTATCATATTTCTTGCATACTTCGTCCACGGCCAAAAGCAATGCCGCTTTGCTCACTTGATTCTCATGCAGGCCGTCCTTCAGATGGCGCAAAGGCGACACGGTGAAGATAAACTGCTTGTCAGGATGCTGCTTGACCAACGCTGAAAGCAATGCTGTAGACTGCTCCACGGTCAGGAACTCGCGCTCGAATTGGTTGGCGGGCAATTTGTGGCAGTTCGCGACTACTTGTCGGGTCTCTTTGCTAAGAAACACCCACGAGGTGCCGAGGCTCAACACCACCCATTGGGATTTCAAAAAATGCTTTTGCGACTTGTTGAGGTTTTCGTTAACTTGTTCAAGCAAAGCGTTTTCCGAATCATTCCAAAATGCCGTGTTGTGGCTAAAAGTGCAGTATTGCCCTTCACCTACAGCAATCACTTCTTCATGTGAAAACGGCTTTCCACTGTGTAGTCGTTCTACAGCCTGTGCGATGCTGGCAGGGTTGTAAAGCACACCAAACGGGTTCACCATCGCATTGAACCCAAGTCCTTTACAAATCGCGCCCACCTCGTCGGCGAAGCAGGAACCTAAGAAGAGCAGGCCGTCGCAGTAATGGATGGTTTGCTTTATGGGGTATAGTTTTATTTCTGTATGGAATATCATGGTGCTCGTATAGTCCCCTCACCCCCGTGCCCCTCTCCCTCTGGAGAGGGGTGTGGGTTATCGCAGGCTGGTTATTATGTTTTCGATTAGTTCCGTAAGATGTTGTTTGTCGCAATCTTCGTTTTTTAAACGGAATGTCTTAATGCCTCTCGATGCAAATACTGAAGTTCGCATCTCATCGTATTCTTTCACCTCAATGCTATCATGAATCGAGCCGTCAATCTCTAACACCACATTCAATTCGGCACAATAGAAATCAGCAATAAAACCATTAATTACTTGTTGCCTCCGCCATTTCAGGTTTTTGATTTGCCTGTTGCGCAACATTTGCCACACCGCGTCCTCACTTTCAGTAGGGTTCTTTCGGAAATGTCTGGCAAGCTCAAGTTTTTTAGGGTTTATCTTCTGATCCCGTATACTATACCGGGCAGACTCCTCCCCCTCTCCGCCCTGGAGAGGGGGTTGGGGGGTGAGGGAAGCCATACTATCCTACTATTTACTCGCCATCAAAAACCGCTCCACCTCAATCCCCGCCATAGCGCCCGTTCCAGCGGCCACGATAGCCTGACGATAAGTGCGGTCCTGGCAGTCGCCGCAAGCGAAAATGCCCTCCACGTTGGTGGCTGTCGACTTGGGCTTGGTGATGATGTAGCCATCCTCGTCCATGTCAAGGATGCCCTTGAACGGCGCAGTGTTTGGCGTGTGGCCGATGGCCTCGAAAAAGCCGTCCACATAGATGGTGCGCTCTTCTTTGGTGTCACTGTGATAAAGCACGGCCCCCTTCAGTTTCTTCATGAAGCCTTGTTGCTCGCCGAAAAGTTCCTTGGTTTGGTGCTTCCACAAAACCTCGATGTTGGGTGTGTTGAGCACACGGTGCTGCATGGCCTTGGAGGCACGCAACACGTCACGGCGGACGATGAGATAAACCTTGTTGCAGAGTTTGGCCAAATAGGTGGCATCTTCGCAAGCCGTGTCGCCGCCGCCAACCACCGCGACGTCCTTACCTTTATAAAAGAAACCGTCGCAAGTGGCGCAAGCCGATACACCGCCGCCCTTGAATTCTTCCTCGGAGGGCAGACCGAGGTAACGCGCTGCGGCGCCAGTGGAGACGATGATGCTGTCGGCCAAAAGTTCGCCGTCGTATTCCGTCGTCACCTTGAAGGGGCGCTGGCTGACGTCAATGCTGGTGACTTCGCCTTCGCGGATTTCCGCGCCGAAACGCTCGGCTTGCTGACGGATTTCGTCCATCATGTCAGGGCCTTTCACGCCGTTAGGATAGCCAGGGAAATTCTCGATTTCGGTGGTTTGGGTGAGCTGTCCGCCGGGTTGCATACCTTCGTAAACGACAGTTTTCACGTCGGCGCGGCAAGTGTAGATGGCTGCGGTATAGCCAGCAGGGCCAGAGCCAATTATCAGACATTCAATGTGTTCCATTGTGTTTAGTTTAGAGTTTAGAGTTTAGGTTTAGTGTTATTTGCTTGCAAAGATAAAATTTTTCGCCCAAAGTGATTGTCAATTCAAAAAACATTCCTAATTTTGCAGCCGCAAATCGAAAGATTGCAACGCATAAATGCAATCGGGGTGTGGTGCAGTTGGCTAGCATTCTTGCATGGGGTGCAAGCGGTCGCCCGTTCGAGTCGGGCCACTCCGACAAAAGAGCAACAGAGTTTTCTGCTGCTCTTTTTGTTTTTGATAATCAACAATTTACAATTATTTCGATTAGAAATACAATAAAATAACTGTTTTTTTAGTTGTAGGTTCAAAAAAGTTATCTATATTTGTGGCGTCAAGACGAATCAAAATGGCTATCAAACGAATCATATTATTATTAATGGTGATTGGATTGTTCACATCATGCGTGACCCAGCCCGCCAAATATGTGACTTATGTTCCTGATACGGTGACTGTTTTTGAAGTAATCGGGGCTGAAATACAATATCTTGACATTCCCAAAGACAATAATATCGAGGTGCTCTCGCTGACTAACTGTGGCCTTGACCGTATCCCTTCAAGCATCAAGCGTTGCAAGCATCTGAAAAGGTTGCATTTGGAAAGAAACCAAATCAAGCATATTCCAAAATGGATCAGTTCGCTCGACAGCCTTGTGGAAATCAACCTGAATTTCAATCAATTGAGTCTTTCCAAGTCGGACATTCGGCATCTTTCCAAGGTTCAGCAGATTCTTATTGGGGGTAATGGTTTGGAAAAACTTCCTCGCAATATCGGTCGCCTGCATTGCGAAAGCCTGAATCTTGGCATGAACAAGTTGCACTCTTTACCTGAATCGTTTGCCCGTCTGAACAGCATGAAAAGCCTGATTTTCTACGAGAATGATTTCGATGAAATCCCTGAAGTGCTGGCTGGTTTCAAGAATCTGAAGCATCTGGATTTCTATAAGAATAACATCGATGAAATACCTGATTTTGTGGGTGATATGGAGAACTTGCAGCAACTGTTCCTCTCGTTCAACAAAATCGGTGTGATTCCCGACACTTTGCGCAATTTGAAACGACTGAAGTATTTTTATATTCATCACAACGAGCTGCATTTCCTGCCTGAATGGATTGCTGAAATGGATTCCATAGAGCGTCTCGGCGTGGGTTACAACCATTTACTGGATTTGCCTGACTTGTCAAAGATGAAGTCGTTGAAGGAGTTCGACTGCGAACACAACCTTCTGGAACGCTTCCCTTGGGAAATCGTGGAAAAACCCGACATGGAGCTGATTGTGGTGCGCGACAACGATTTCATCTTTACCGACGAGGAAAAAGTCAAACTTAACAAGGCGAGCAAAATCATTAATCTCGTCTATTAATAACTATCTAAAAAACAAGTATTTGAGTTTTTTTTACCAAGAAACATAATAAAAAAACTAAAAAATTAGTTCTACATTCAAAATAATCTGTATATTTGCAGCGTTAAACCATCAAAAACGGAGGAAAAAATGGCACGAAAGAAAGAAAATACGAATGACAACATCGTCAAAATGAGAGAATTAACTAAAGCCGAAGAACAAGTGATGCAGGCCATTTGGAACATTGGGCAGGGCTTTGCCAATGAGATTATGGCAGCCTATCCTGAACCCAAGCCGGCTTACAATACGGTGCTTTCCATCATCAAAATCTTGGAAAAAAAGGGTTTTGTGAAGCACGAAACCTTCTGCCGTGCCCATCGCTACAGCCCAGCCATCAGCCGCGAGGACTACTCGCACCGCTATCTCGGCAGCGTGGTGGAACGTTATTTCAACAACTCTTACCTCGACCTCGTTTCGGCCTTCGCCAAAAAGGAGAACTTCAGCATCGAAGAATTGGAGGAAATGAGAAAAACCATCGACGAGGCCATCGCTTCAGAAAGGAAATAAGCCATGAACGCTCAAGAATTAATCATCGGTCATTTGGTACCCATTGCAGCTTCGGTTGCGGTGCTTTGGTTGGTGTATCGCCTGCTGTTTCGCAACAGCAACCGCTTGCTTTTCAACCGTTTCTTCCTCTTGACGAGCATGTTGCTGGCTTTTGCTATGCCCTTGCTTGGCTTGCTTTCAGGTGCTGAAATGCCCCAGATGGCTACATTGAAACAAAACATGTTCAGCGGCATAATGCTGAGCGAAGTGGTCGTTACGGGCCAGCCCGTGTTGCCCGAAGTGACGGTTACCACCAATGCCACGCCTTCGCGTTTCAGCCTTTGGCAAGTCGTAGGAGGTATTTATTTAATAGGTGTCGGCGTAATGACGCTGCTGTTTCTCTTCAAGTTGGGGAAACTCGTCGCGCTCATCATCTGCTCGCCGAAACGTAAGATGAGCGGCTGCACGGCAGTCTTCACGGGCCGCGACCAAGGCTCGTTCTCCTTCTTCCGCTATGCCTTCTTCCCCAACGAAAACGTGGACCCCGACATCATGCGGCACGAGATGAGCCACATCAGTCACCACCATTCATGGGACATCCTTTTCGCCGAGGTGATGATGATTCTGCAATGGTTCAATCCATTTATCTATCTGTACAAGAAGGAGTTGCAGAGCCTTCACGAATATCAGGTCGACCGAGATGTGGTGGCCACTGGCGTTGACAAAAAGAACTACATGATGCTGATTTTGCAGCAGTGCACGGCTGTCGATTTCAGCAAAATGAGCAATAATTTCAGTTTAATCCTTACCAAAAAACGAATCAAGATGATTACAAAGAATGAAAAGGCCAAGGGCCTCTGGTGGAGGCTCTTGGCAACATTGCCGGTGCTGGCTATCCTGATGATTGCCAACACGAAAGTATCGGCTCAAGATGCTTCGAAAAAGCTCAACAACCGAGCCGTTGACAAACCCATAAAGGTTGAAATGGGCCAGTTCGAAATCTTTGATGATGATGGTGCTCCCATGCAATTGAAAGACACCGTCATTTATTCCGATGACGGTTCATACGTCAAGTTCGAGACTTCGGATGGTTTCCAACCTGAGACCGGTGAGCCATGCAAAAAATTGACCGTCACCTCCTACAATGCTGAAGGCACGCCTTGCAACAATTTCTACATCACTGAAACGGAAAGAAGAGGCGATACGTCAACATACAGCATTGAGCCTTTTAGTATCTCTGGAAGCCTTTTCGAAACGCTATTGGACGTGGCCACTTCCAAAGAAGACACTGTCTATCAAATCGTTGAAGAGATGCCTAAATTCCCAGGCGGCGACGAAGCCATGTTCAAGTTCATCGCTGAAAATGTCAAGTATCCGGAAAAGGCAAAAGACGAGGAAATATCAGGTCGCGTGTTCATCAGTTTCGTCATTGAGAAAGACGGAAGCGTTTCCAATGTGAAAGTGTTGCGCGGAATTGGCGGCGGTTGCGATGAAGAAGCCGCCCGTGTTATCAGCTCCATGCCGAAATGGAAGCCCGGTAAGCAGAAAGGCGAATTTGTTCGGGTGAGTTACCAGATTCCCATCATGTTTAAGCTCGGGCAGACGAATGATGAATACAAAACCACAGTGAAAACGGTTATTGCAGGTGATGACGAACATTCCTGGAAGGCTTCAACGGCAACAATTCCAGACAATCCAGCAAAAGAGAAGATGCAGCCCGACAAAAACGGTGTCTATCAAATCGTTGAGGAAATGCCACGATTCGCTGGCGGCGAGCATGCCATGTTCAAGTTCATCAGCGAAAATGTCAAGTATCCGCAGGAGGCAAAAGACAAAAACATCTCTGGCCGTGTGTTTGTGAATTTCGTGGTGGAAAAAGACGGTAGTGTCTCCCATGTTGAAGCCATTCGTGGTATTGGTGGCGGTTGCGACGAGGAGGCTGTACGTGTAGTGAAAGCCATGCCTAAATGGACGCCTGGCAAACAAAAAGGAAAACCCGTTAGGGTAAGTTACATCATACCATTCGTGTTTAAATTAGATGGTGGAGAGAGTAAGACCAACGGCCTTGCTGGAACCATTTGGGAAGGCACTGGCAAAGGCACCAAGGATGGCGTGACTTACACGTGGCATTTCGTCATGCAGTTCACAAGTGAAAACGAAGGGTTTTTTGTCGAAAAGCTCACTTCTCAGAAAAAGAACGAACAACCTGAAGTAGTGTTTGACGACGTTGCGATGGATTTCGAGTATGCCTTCGATGGCAAGAAAACCGGAGCCATCACTCCGAAAAATGGTGACGGTACCTACTTGGGCGAAAACCTTCCTCCTTGTGGTTTCGTTTTAAGTGAGGATGGTAAAACCATTGTTGTCAATTTCTATGATATGAAATCAGATTTTGGATTTGACAAAGTTACGTTTGTAAAGAGATGATTCAGTTGGTTTTGTAGGGCTGCCTTGGTACGTCAGCTCTACAAACATTAATTATTTATAATCACATCGCATTTGCGTCATTGCGAGCGAAGAGTAACGTAGCGAAGCAATCCAGGAAGCAGCAAAATCCCTGGATTGCTTCGTCGTTTCTCCTTGCGATGACGCAAAGCGTGTCGGCGCAAAGCGGTGACAAATTCCCATAATTCTGCGATTTCTGCGTGAGAAAAATCAATAATTCAACCCAAAGGCCCAAATGGGAATCACATTGCCGTAGCCGTATTCGATTTCATCTTTCACCACATATCCTTCCTTGGCATCTGTGATTTGTTTCTTGCCCTTGCTCTTTCCGCCTACTTCAAAGGTCTTGCCTTGAATCTCAAAATCGGAAATTGGAGATGCTGTAACCTTATGATTGACACGCATTTGGTTGAAGAAAAAGGTTTCGCGAATCGTACCTGCATCTTCGTTTCCATCACCTAAATTGTACATCAGGTTGGTGTTGTCCAAATAGACTTTCTCCACCTTGCCGAGTTCGCCCAAGCCGCCAGTTCCGTCCTTCAGTAGCGCGAGAAGCCCCGCTTTTTCCATATAGGTCAGGTAGTCTTCCACATTATTGCGGCTGGCTTGGATTTGGCTTCCGAGGCTGGCCATATTGGGCTTGTAGGGCACCAATCCGGCCAAGATGACCATCAGTTTTTTCAGTTTCCGTGCCGTGCCGATGTTCATGTTGGCAAACTGCGGAATGTCCATCTCAATGGTGCGGGTGATGACTTGGTTCAATTCGGTCTCGAAGTCAAGGTCGTGACCGAAAGGATAATAGCCCTCCTTCAGATATTCCTTGAAATACATCAGCGGATGGCTCACATTGGGAATCCGGGCTTCGTGGTTCAGGATTTGTCCCAAACTGAAAACGGGCACTTCTATTTGGTGCCGTATGGCTAAAAACTCCCTGAACGAAAGGCCTTGCATCAGGTATTTTGGGGCGCGTCGGCTCAAATCGGCCTCGCCTTTCTCGATGTCGAGGATGGACGACCCCGTGAAATAAACATGCAAGTCGGGGAAGGCATCGTACATCAGTTTCAATTCTTGGGACCAACGGGCATACTTGTGTACCTCATCGATGAAGAAAAACTTGCCCCCGTTCTTGTTGAAGGTTTCGGCGGTTTCGAATAGCGTGTGCGTTGCAAAATGGAAGTGGTCAGCCGTGACATAAAGCGTGTCGCGGAGCGAATGATGTTTTTTGATGTGTTGGAGAAACAAGGTTGTTTTGCCGACGCCTCGTGGCCCGACCAATCCCAACATGCGGTTCTCCCAATGAATGGTATCGTAGGCATAGCGTACAAATTGACTTGGAATGGAGTCGAGTTGTTTCTCCATGTATTCATATAGTTTTTCCATCGTTTTCAGTATTTCGATGCTGCAAAAATAACAAAAATGCACTATGTGAGTGCAAATTTTTCAAGAAAAATGCACTATGTGAGTGCAAAATTTTTCTCACGCAGAAATTTTAGAACTATGGGAAACTTAAAAATCCCCATAATTCTGAGGATTCTGCGTGAGATATTATTCAATAACCAACTGCTCCCACCTGATTTTCGGCACAAACTGCACGCCATCCTCATCGCGGTAATAGGCCAATTTTTCGCTTGCATCCACGGGCTGCAATTTGATGGTTTCTTTGCCCTTGCCAATGGCTAAAATTAGGAGCGGTTCGTAGGGCAAATTGAAAGCTTCGGTGATTTTCGCCTTGTTGAAAGCTCCAATCATGATGCCGTTCAAGCCCATTTCGGTGGCTTTCAACAACATGCTTTGGGACGCAATGCCAAGGTCGATGTCCACGAACTTGTTTTCGGGAACGGTGCTGCAAATGATGATGAAAGCTTCGGGTTCCGTGCCGTGGAAAGGCAGGTGCAATTCGGGCAACAAGCCGCCCAGTTTCATGTTTTGCGTGATGATTTCCGCGCCCGTTTCTTTGGTCACCAACTTGAAGCGAAGCACTTGCTGGTTTTTCGCCGAGGCGATTTTGGCGTTCACTGCCACGATGCGTTCCAGCATATCACGCTTCACCACAAATTCCTGATTATAACCGCGATAGCTGCGGTTTTTTTCCATTAAGGTTTCGAGAGAGGTGTGTTTCACCACGGTCTTTTTGGCGCCTTTGCCGAAGACTTCCTCGTAGCGTTTTTCCAAGTATCCGTCTGCCATAGTCGTTGGTTTTGTTCCTGTTTCAGCGGCGAAGATACGGAATATTTGATTACTTTTGCGCCATAATCGACAATACTTATGAATCAAAGTGATAGTTCCGTTCTTTTGCCCGCTCCTACGAACAAAGGGGAGATAGTGCTTTATCAGCCAAATGACGACATCAGACTTGAAGTTAGATTGGACAAAGAGACGGTTTGGCTTACGCAACAACAGATTGCCGAATTGTTTGGAGTCAAGCAACCTGCTATCTCAAAACATATTGCAAATATCTATAAATCAGGCGAGTTGGAAGAAAGTAGCACATATTCCATTTTGGAATATATGGGTAACGACGGGAAACAATTGTACACCACAAAAACCTACAATTTGGATATGATTCTTTCTGTGGGTTACAGAGTGAACAGCATCTATGCCACCCGTTTTCGACAGTGGGCAAATTCGATTCTGAAAAAGTATCTTTTGGAAGGTCATGTGGTCAATCAACAACTTTTGGCCATCCAAAGGCAGATAGATTCTCGGTTTGAACTTCAAGACAACAGAATGATTCTGATTGAAAACGAATTGCAAAAGCATCAAGAAAAAATCGACTTTTTTGTCCGCACCAATGTTCCGCCAGTGGAGCAGGTGTTTTTTGATGGGGAGTTTTTCGAGGCTCGCGTATTGCTCGAAAGACTCATTAAAAGCGCACAACATAGGGTTGTGGTCATTGACGCATACGTTGATGCCGCGACTTTCGAGATGCTCGATGTACGCAACAAGGGCGTTTCTGCCAACATCTATTCAGGCAGGGATTTGTCTGCCATCAGAGGTGTACATAATGACTCTTCGAAAGTCGAAGCGATAGCAACGCACTTGTGGTCAAAGCCCTCGCACGACCGCTGGTTGATTATTGACGATTCCTTGTACCATTGTGGCCACTCGCTCAAAGACATGGGACGCAAACTTTCCGCCATCACCTTGATGGGAACTTCGCCTGAAACGATACTTGGTCAAGTTGGATAAAAGTGTCATTCTTTCTGCCCAAATCTTGATTAATTTTGTACTTTTGCGCCCATGAAAAAATGCTTGTTACGAATCGGTTCGTTCTTGTTGGCCCTCGTGGTGCTGTTCGTTTCCGTGGGTTGGGACGTGAAGTTCCACTATTGCACGGCGGAGCATCACCTTTCTGGGAGCTTCGGCGAAGTGGCGGAATCGTGCCTGCATTGCCTCGAACATGAGCACGAACATGAGGTCCATTTTGCGCAACCGCATGAAATCCAGTTCGATGCAAAGTGCTGTTGCGAGGATTTCGAGAGCAAAATCCAGTTTACCGACAACTACGTTTTTTCACCCGAAAAACAAGTTCATATCCATTTTCAGCCCTTTGTTTTCGCCCATCTTGGACTCCAAAACCTGACGCCGAAGGCAAAACAGGCTTTTCAAATTATTAATGCACGAAAAATACCATTTTTCCTCTCCGCAAGAGACAGGCTGGTGTTTTTCTCAGCTTTACGGTTGAATCCGTTGGTTTTCTGAATCCCTTTGACGCGCGAAGCGACAAACGGACAATCATGACACGGCTGCCATAATGTGACAGCCCTTCAACCAATTTTTAAATTATAAATCTTAAATTTTGAATCTTATGAAAACCAACAAAATAACCCTAATAACTTTATTATTAATGGCCTTCACCACTTCTGCACTTGCCCAAGGCTTCATTGAGGGCACGGTTTATGAGCAGAACGAAAACGGCGAGAAAACCCCGCTGCCGGGCGTGAACGTGTATTGGAAAATCGTCAACGAGGGCGTTGTGACCGATGCCCACGGACATTACAAAATCCCGCTGCACGAGCGCATCGGCTGCCTCGTGTTCAGCTGCATCAGCTACGAGAACGACACCGTTCACCACATGGTGGAGCCTGCGCATTATGACCATGTTTTCAACACTGCGCACATGCTTAACGAAGTGGAAATCAAGGCGCGGGAGAAGGCTTCTTACATCAATCCCATTAAGGCTATTGCTGTGCAAAGCATTACTTCTGAGAGTTTGCGCCGAGCGGCCTGCTGCACCCTTGCTGGCAGTTTTGAGAACAACGCTTCGGTGGATGTTTCCTACAGCGATGCTGTCACGGGTGCCCAACAAATCCAACTGCTCGGATTGAGCGGCATCTACACCCAAATGATGACCGAAATGATTCCCAATTTCCGCGGCTTGGCCTCCACTTTCGGCCTCAACTATGTGCCAGGCACTTGGATGAACGGCATTCAGATATCAAAGGGAACATCCTCTGTAAGAAATGGTTACGAGTCCATCACGGGACAAATCAACGTGGACTACAAGGAACCTTTGAAGGACAAGAGCGAGAAGGTGTTTTTCAATTTATATGGTAACTCCATGTTGATGACGGACTTCAATTTCAACGGTCGCGTCAATGTGGGGAAGAACGACGGCATCATGTTTTTCGGCCATGTGAACCACAACCACATGAAAATGGACGGCAACGGCGACACGTTTTTGGACGACCCCATGACCACACAATACAATGTCTTTCTGCGCTATAACCATCCCCATATCGGGCATTTCGGCTGCAAGTTGGGCATCAAAGCCTTGAAGGAAACACGTTTGGGCGGCCAAATGGACTTCGACCCGAAACATCGTCTTGACGCAGGCTATAATCTTTACGGCATCGGCATCAACACTGAACGATATGAGGCTTTCGCCAAGGGTGGCTATCATTTCCACCGCGAAAACACCAGCCTTGGCACACAGCATCAGGTGACCTATCACAAAATGAACTCCTATTTCGGCCTGAAGGATTACAACGCCACCCAACTTTCCTATTACGCCAACATCCTGTTCGATTCTTACATTGTCAACAAGCACCACACCTATTCCGTGGGCGCGAGTTATTCCTACGACTGCTACGATGAGTATCAGAACTTCCTGTTCACCACCCTTGACGCCAATCCGAAACGTCGTGTGGAACATGTGCCAGGAGCCTTCGCGGAATATACCTTCAACGACGACCATCATTGGAGTGTGATTGCGGGTTTCCGCGCCGACTACAACAGTTATTACCAGAAAATGCTTTACACGCCCCGCCTCCACATGCGTTTCATGACCGAAAACGATGTGACTTTCAGGGCTTCGGCAGGCAAGGGCTACCGCTCGCCCAATGTGTTGGCGGAGAATTCCACGATGCTGGCCTCGGCAAGGCTAATCCAATTCTTGGACGCACCCAAAATGGAAGAGGCATGGAACTACGGCCTCAACCTGACCAAAGTCTTCAACTTCGGCTGGCGCCAAATCAGTATTCAAGCTGACTATTACCGTACTGATTTCGTGAACCAAATCGTCCTCGACCGTGATGCCGACGCACACCAAATCCGCATTTACAACCTCAACGGGAAATCCTATTCCAACAGTGCGCAAATCGAGGCCAACTGCGAGATTCTCAAGGACTTCGACCTGACTTTGGCCTTCCGCTACAACGATGTGAAAATGACCATCGACAGCACCTTGCGCGAGAAGCCTTTCGTGAACCGTTACAAGGGTTTGGTCACGATGTCATACGCGCCCGGCACTTGGCAGTTCGACTTCACGACGCAGTTCAACGGCGATAGCCGCGTCCCCGACCTTAGCGGCAACGCCACCGCAGTGGCCAACGGACAAAACATTGAACGCTCGCCGTTCTATGTCATCATGAACGCCCAGATAACCAAGAGTTTAGGAAAGTGTTGGGAAATCTATGTCGGCGGCGAAAACCTAACCAACTTCAAACAAAGCAACCCGATAATCTCCGCTTACGACCCATCAAGCGAAGACTTTGACGCCTCAATGGTGTGGGGGCCGCTGTCGGGCATCCGCGCTTATTTGGGCGTGAGGTTCCAGGTTAAATAATCATTCTAAAATCAACTGTTCCCAGCGGATTTTGGGCACAAACTGCACCCCGTTTTCATCGCGGTAATAGGCTAATTTTTCGTCTTCGTCCACGGGCTGGAGCTTGATTTTTTCATTGCCCTTGCCGATGGCCAAAATCAGCAGCGGCTCGTAAGGCAGTTGGAACGCCTCGGTGATTTTCGCCTTGTTGAAGGCTCCAATCATGATGCCGTTCAAGCCCATTTCGGTGGCTTTCAGCAACATGCTTTGCGCCGCAATGCCAAGGTCGATGTCGACAAACTTGGTTTCGGGCACGGTGCTGCAAATGATGATGAAAGCCTCAGGCTCCGTTCCCGCAAAGGGAAGGTGCAGTTCGGGCAGCAGGCCGCCGAGTTTCATGTTCTGCACGATGATGTCGGCACCCGTTTCCTTTGTAACTAACTTGAAACGAAGTACTTGCTGGTTTTTTGCCGAAGCGATTTTGGAGTTCACCGCCACGATGCGCTCCAGCATGTCGCGCTTCACGACAAAGTCTTTTTGATAGCCGCGAAAGCTGCGGTTTTTTTCCATCAGTGTGTCAATCGAGGCGTGGCGCACCACGGTTTTCTTGGCTCCTTTGCCAAAAACTTCCTCGTATCGTTTTTCCAAATATCCGTCAGCCATAGGATTTCGAGATTTAAAGATGAAAAATTGAAAATTTGATTCCAAAACCGCTGCGAAGATACATACTTTTTGCTTATTTTTGCGCCCTAATTGCACACCTACTCAAAAAAGGGTGCAATACATTTGTAATGAATTGAAAATGAAGTCGATAAAAACCCTTGTTTTTGTTATTTCCGTCATGCTTCTCATGGGCGTGACGTGGTATTGTTTCCCAGCCGAAGGGATAAAGCTCGGCAATCACGATTTGCGTTTCCCGTCCTACGCGGAGAGCCAAATGGGTGAGGAAGATGAAGTTGACGTTGATGCAGTGCTCGATAGGGTGAGCCAAAGCTTTGAAATGACTTGCTCCGAGACGATGTACGACAGCCTCAGCTTTTTCCGCGACTATTTGAAGGAAAACCCCAACCGCATCTATCTGCCAGAGGACGACTACACGTATTTCGACACACTTTTCGGTCTCTTTGAGCAAGCAAAAGGGAAGGGACACACCTACCGCATCATGCACTACGGCGACTCGCAAATCGAGATGGACCGTATCTCATCGGTGTTGAGGCAGAGGTTGCAGGAGCTGTTTGGCGGCTCAGGACCCAACATGATTCCTGCCATCCAAGCCGTGCCGACCATTTCGGTGAGACAACGCAGCGACAACCTGCAACGTTATACGCTCTATGGCGATTCCACCACGCGCCGCGCCAAGCACAACCGCTATGGCGTGATGTCACAGTTCTGCCAAGTCGTGGGGGAGGGCAGTGTTTCGTTTTCGCAAACCTCTCATTCGCAGGCTTTTGATAATGCCAAGGCCATCTCGACCGTGTCGGTGCTTTTAGGGCATAACAGCAAAGGTTTCAAAGCCACGCTGCGTTGTGACGGGCTTTCCTTGGAACCCAAGGTGCTCGACGCCAACAACGACGTTTCGCTCATCACATGGGACTTGCCCGTCAATGTGAGACAAGGTGTCCTCAACTTCAAGGGCAATGCCGAGATTTATGCGGTTTTGCTTGATGGCGAGCCTGGAGTTGCGATTGACAATGTGGCCTTGCGCGGATGTACGGGAACCATTTTCACCCGAATTAACGAAAATGTCATGCGGAAGTCGTTTGACCTTCTCGACACACGCCTCATCATCCTGCAATTCGGTGGCAACAGAATGCCCAGCATCACTTCTTCAAGTAGCATCTCGACTTACCTTCGAGCTTTGGAGAGCCAAATCGACTATGTGAAGCGTGTTGCACCGAAAGCCACTTTGCTCTTTATCGGTCCCGCCGACATGAGTAGAAGTTACAACGGCAAGTTGGGAACATGGAAAGGCCTCCCCGAGCTGAACGACTCGTTGCGTTGTATGGCTTTGCGTAACAATGTGGCCTATTGGGACATGTTCAATGTGATGGGCGGCGAAGGTTCGATGGTGCAATGGGTGAGACACAAGCCCGCCCTTGCTGGCCCCGACTATATTCATTTTACTTTCACCGGCGCACAAGCCATCGGCACCGACCTTGCCAAGTCGTTCACGACATACTATGACTTCTATAAACTGCGCCAGCGTGTGCCCAGCCAAGAGGTCATCAATTTTGTGAATCGCAGTGCCGAAGAAGATGTGAAATATACCCCATATTGGATGCTTATGCCCAAATACCAACCCTATAAGAATTTCATCGAATGAAACGGTTGGTGTTGTTTTTGGGCTTGGTGATTGTTGGAGTTCAGCTTTGTGGTCAGGCGAATATTGCGTTGCGACCCTTGCCTGACTACAATTTCACGAATTTCGAGCGCAACCGTCTCGTTTTTCCTTCGGGCGACAGCATGGCAATGGAGCGTTTTTTCTCGAAGTTGGACGTTGTTGTCAACCAAGGTAAAGGCAATGTCAGCATCCTGCATATTGGAGGTTCGCACGTGCAGTTTGGCGCGTTTACGCAACAGTTTCGCGACAACCTTCTCAACATCGGCAACCACTTGATGGGCGGCCCTTATTTCGTTTTCCCTTTCACGGCTGGAGGCACCAACAACCCCTCGCATTATACTGTTCACGCTACGGGCGAATGGCAATATTGCCGCAATGCCGTGGAACGCGAGACGGACAAACGCATGGGGCTGGCAGGTGCCGCGCTTACCACCACCGACTCTACGGCCACCATCCAAATCATCACCCACGAGAGGTATCCTTCGGAGATGCCGCCTGAGTACAATTTCAACAAGGTGACTTTGATCGGTTTTTCGGAAACCACTAACGTTGTTCCTGCTCTCAGTTACCAGGGCGACACCTTGCATGGCAACTTCGACGAAGAGTTGTCGACCTACACCTTCGTGTTGCCCAACTATACCGACTCCATTTGCATCCTGTTTGATTCGGTTCCTGGCGAGTTTACCTTGACGGGCGTGTTGTTGGAGAGCCATCGGCCTGGCATCAGTGTGCATGGCGTGGGTGTCAATGGGGCCAAGGTGCCTTCGTATCTGCGTTGCGAGGATTTTGAGCGTGACCTTCAACACATCCGTCCCGACCTCGTCATTTTTGGCATCGGCATCAACGACGCGGCTGACAAAGACTTTGATGCAGAGACCTTCAAACAGAACTATCGCGATTTGATTGGCATCGTGCAGGCGGTCAACCCTGACTGTGCGCTGCTTTTCATTACCAATAACGACAGCTATAAGCGTCGGCGCGTCAAGAGAAAAACCATCTATGAAGTCAATACCAACGGGAAATTGGTTGAAAAGACTTTCATGGAACTGGGAGCGGAATACCATGCGGCCGTTTGGGATCAGTTTGACATCATGGGTGGATTGCGGTCGATGCGCAAATGGGAGAAGGAAGGGTTGGCTCGGCGCGACAAGGTGCATTTCACCAGAGAAGGCTATACCCTGATGGGCGACTTGCTCTATAACGCCTTGATGGAGCGTTATTTGGAACATATTAATGCAAACAAGGAGAATTGAGATGACGAATTTGCCTGAAATAGCATTGGACTTTCTGCGCAACCTTTTCTCCTTCGATAAGGCGCACCCGCTGCTGTTCACGCAGTTTTATTTCTGGGCCTTTTTCGCCCTTGTGTTCGCTGTCTTTTGCATCTTCAAGAACAAGATGCTGCTGCGCAATACCTACTTGTTTTTCGTCAGCTTGTTTTTCTATTACAAGACCAGCGGACTTTTTGTTTTAATCCTGGTTTTCATTACTTTATATAATTTCTTGGCGGCCAAGTGGATGCATTCGCGAAAGAAGGACTGGAGTCGAAACGGTGTGTTGGCTTTGAGCGTAATCGTCAATTTGTCGTTGTTGTGCTATTTCAAGTATGCCTACTTCCTCACCGATGTGGTCAACAGCCTTTTCGGCCTCGATTTTCGGGTGTTTGATGTCTTCTCTTGGATTGGCAACGAAATCACGAAGTCGAACACTTTCAGCGTCGATGATATCCTGCTGCCGGTGGGCATCTCGTTTTATACCTTCCAGGCCATCAGCTACATCATGGATGTGTATCGCAAACGCATCGAGCCAGTCAGCAACATCTTCGACTTCGGCTTCTATGTGAGCTTCTTCCCCCAGTTGGTGGCGGGTCCCATCGTCAGGGCCAACGAGTTCATTCCGCAACTTCATAGGAAGTATTTCCTCGGGCGCAAGCAGTTCGGCATTGCCGTGTTTTGGATTATGAACGGCTTGGCGAAGAAAATCGTGCTGAGCGACTATATTGCTGTCAACTTCATCGACCGCGTGTTTGCTAATCCCTTGCTTTACACAGGCTTCGAGAACCTTTCCGCCTTGTTTGGCTACTCTTTGCAGGTTTACGCCGACTTCTCAGGCTACACCGACATCGCTATAGGCGTGGCCATGCTGATGGGATTTTACCTGCCGAAAAACTTCAACTCGCCATACAAGGCCAAGAGTCCTGCTGAGTTCTGGAAACGCTGGCACATTTCGCTGTCGCGGTGGCTGCAAGATTATCTCTACATTCCTTTGGGAGGCAATCGCAACGCCACTTTCGGATCGTTCTGCATCATCATTGTGATTGCGGCCATTGCCGTCTTCTTGTCGGGCAGTTGGTGGGTGGCCGTTGGTGTGGGTGTTGTCGCCTTGATTTTGGTTCTCGTGGTCGTCTTCAAGCCTGAGAAACGCAAGGTCATCACCACCGAAATCAACCGTATGGACACGATGTTGCTTGGTGGCTTGTGGCATGGCGCCTCGTGGAATTTCATGATTTGGGGCGGCTTGAACGGCATCGGCATGGCGTTTCACCGTTTCTGGGCCGACTGGACTGTTTACGGGCGCACCTTGTTCATACTCGCCGTCACTTTTGCCTTGCGGGTGCTTTGCGTCTATTGGCCGCAGCCTGTGTTTAACATGCTTTTCGTTTGGTGTTTCATCGTCCTATCGGGCAACATGATACGGTTGCTCTATAACCTTTTCGGAGGCCAGAAAGCCTGGCGATGGCTGCAAGACGTGTGGGCGGTGCTCAACACCTTCACTTTCATTTCTTTCACCCGACTTTTCTTCCGCAGCGGTTCCAACCTCGACCCTGCCGAGGCCAACGAAACGGCATGGAACACGGCCAAAAACATGGTCAACCAGATTGGTGGCCACTGGCGTTTGGAACAGATACCCGACATTGTGTATCACTACCGCAGTGTGTTCATTCTCATTGTGTTGGGAATGATTATTCACTGGCTGCCTGAGAACTTCAAGCGTCGCTATCGTATCTGGTTCGCCAAGATGCCGTTGTTGCTGATGGTGCTGGCCTGTGTCCTCATCGTGTTCGTCATCTACCAGTTCATCACCGCTGACTTGCAGGCGTTTATCTATTTCCAGTTCTGACCATGAGCAAACCTCTCCATAAAATTCTCTTCATCTGCCTCGGCAACATCTGCCGCAGTCCCATGGCCGAGTTTGTGATGAAACACCACGTCGAAGAAGTGGGCTTGAATGACCAATTCGAGATTGCTTCTGCCGCCACTTCGACGGAAGAAACTGGCAATCCAGTCTATCCGCCGGCGCGGCGCAAGCTGGCCGAGCACGGCATCGGTTGCGCATGCAAGACCGCCCGCCAGATGACACGCGTGGACTATAGCCATTACGACTACATTATTGCGATGGATAGAAACAACCTGCGCAACTTGAAGCGTATGTTCGGCTAAGATACCGACCACAAAATCAGTCTGTTGATGGATTATACCAACCGTCCAGGCGATGTGGCCGACCCTTGGTAATACGGGTGATTTTGAGGCGACCTGGGTGTATGTTTTGGAGGGGTGCAAGGGGCTTTTATCCTATCTGAGGAAGCAATAAAACGCAATAAAGCATCTTGAAAAGGTGCAAAATGCGACAGGAAAACTTCTTGAAAAGGTGCAAAAAGTATAGAAAAAGTTGCTTGAAAAGGTGCAAAAGTCATATCTTTGCAGCCGTTATGAGACGAAAAGTTTACGATAAGTTATTGAAATGGAAGGCGGAAGACCAAGGCCGTGTGGCCATTCTGCTTGACGGTGCACGGCGTGTTGGAAAAAGTTATATCGCTCGTGAGTTTGCCAAAGAGTATAAATCAGCCATTTTTGTGGATTTCAGCGACATGTCGCAGCCATTGCGCCACATCTTCGACAACTATCTGCATGACCGCGACGAGTTGTTTCTTCAACTCCAATTGCACTTTCATGTGACCTTGCATGAGCGCAACTCCTTGATTGTGTTCGACGAGGTTCAGGAGTATCCGCAGGCGCGGGCGGCCATCAAGCATTTGGTGGCCGACGGGCGTTATGATTACATCGAGACTGGCTCGTTGGTTTCCATCAACAAGAATGTCAAGGACATACTGATTCCATCGGAAGAGCGGCGCATCAAGATGTATCCTATGGATTTCGAGGAATTTCTTTGGGCTTTGGGTGACGAGATGATGATGCCTTTCATCAAAAACTGCTTTGAGAAGAAACGGCCACTTGGCCCCGTCCATGCCAAGGCAATGGATTATTTCCGCAAATACTTGCTGATTGGCGGAATGCCTCAAGTGGTGAAGAACTTTGTCGAACATCGCGATTTCCTCAAGGTCGACAGGGAAAAACGCATGATCCTCGACCTATATCGTCAGGACATTGAAAAACATGCTGACCGCCTTGAAAAGAAAGTGAAAAGCATTTTCGACACCATCCCTGCTGAACTTCAGCGCCATGAAAAGAAGTTCCGCTTGGCGGATTTGGAAAAGAACGCCAAGTTTCGCAGCTACGAGTCAAGTTTCGTTTGGCTCGACGAGGCTCGTGTGGTAAACCTTTGCTTTGCCGCCACCGAGCCAAATGTGGGTTTGGGCCTGAAATTAGACAATATGCGGGTAAAGTGTTATTTTGCCGACACTGGGCTGTTGGTTTCACATGCTTTTGACGAAAACGAGTTGATGGACAATAACTTATACCAAAAACTCTTGTTGGACAAATTAGAGATTAATAAAGGTATGCTGGTGGAAAACATCGTGGCGCAGATGTTGGCAGCGGCGGGACACAAACTATATTTCTACAGCAACGCTTCTCGTGATGATGCCGAGGAAAGAATGGAAATTGATTTCTTGGTCAGGAAGCCGCAAATCACCTCACGGCACAACATCTCTCCCATCGAAGTGAAGTCGGGAGCGGGTTACAGCCTTTCCTCGCTGACGAAGTGCATCAACAAGTACGGTCCTTATCTCTCAACGCCATACGTCTTACATTCAGCCGATTACAAGGAGGAAGGCCGTATCACCTACCTGCCGCTGTATATGACGCCGTTGTTATAGCTTCCCGTAGATTTTTCAGCCATTTCCCCATCCATTTCATCCATTTCCATCCCAAATTATCCATTTTGGATACATTTTCTGTATCTGATTTTGATAATTAAATTATTGATTATCAAAAAAATATTTGGTTGCATGGGAAATTGTTGTATTTTTGCAGCATGATAAGTTAAAAACAAACAAAATTCAGATTTAAAGCAATAGAAATATGGAAACAACAACCATCATCTCGGCAATTGCAGCTTCTTTGGCTGCTTTAGTGGCAGTATTAACTCTTATTATTCAATGTCACCAAAATAGAAAGAATGAAAAGAAAAGCCTTTCAGAAAAAGCGGAAAACATGCTTGAAAAGACAAGAACAGACCCTGGCATTATGCATTTTATGAAAGCAATTGATTATGGTAAATCATGGTATAAAACAGGTTTTCATGAAAGCAATTTCGAAAAATCCGCAGATGATGCGCTATTGACATACAATTACATTTTATGGCTTAAGGAGAGGAATTTGTTAGACGAAAATGGTCTTGCTAATTTCTTGTATGAAATTGCTAAGTACATGACAAAATTTCGAATATTTTAATAATTGGTTGTCTGTCAGTGTTTAGCAATACTGAGGATATGGTATCGAGTCCGTATTTGAAG
>ONKQ01000044.1:7284-44513 GCA_900318465.1 uncultured Bacteroidales bacterium | reverse complement strand
GAGGAAGGTGAGAAACAGCAGACGGCCTTCCTTTTCGAGGAAAGGCTCGGTGCTTTCGCGGTACTCCTCTCGCATCAGGTCGCGGAAACGAGTGACCACATGCTCCATATTGAGTTTGCCATTTTGCACATAATTCAGCACATACGGAGAGATTTTTGTCCCCTGTTCGCGCATGGTCTTATTGCCGAAATACATAAACAAGGCCTCTTCGAAAATCAGGTTGTGGATTATTGTCTTGCCACGTTGGTTCTTGCGGATATAGGAGAACATATTGGCCAGTTTGACAATGGGATCCACCATTGTAAAAGAGTATTCCGCTCCGTTGACCACGATGGAGAAAAGGAAATCTCTCAGTTCAATGTTGTTCTCAATGTTCTTTGAGAGGTCGTCAATAAGGGTGACATTTTCGCCTATCGCGATGATTTTCACGGCTTGCTGCACGTTGTCAAGCGTCCATTCCGCCTCCAAGCGTTCATCGATAATCTTACAAATCGCACTCACCAAATAAGGATAGCCCGTCGTGTATTTGTAGATCTCCTCGCTGATGGCCTTGATGTCCATACCCGTATGCACATCGTTCTCGTAATCATTGAGCATCTGGGCGATTTCTTCAGGATGGAAGGTCATATCCACGTTGAAATCAGCGGCGATGTTCCACGGTGAGTTGTACTTTTTTTCCGCGTCAGGACGAAGTTTCAGTTTGAGGTTCTTGATGTCGTAAACGCCGGCAAGAATGACGCTGTGGAAAGTATAGTTCATGCCCTCTTTATCACGTTCCAAGTATTTGTTGCGCAACATGCCCAAAAAATTCATGAACAACTGATTGTCGCTACTCTTGTCCACTTCGTCGATGGTGACCACAACAGGTTTTGGACAAGCTCTGCAAAAATCCGTGACAATCTCTGACAAATCATCTATTGATGAAGCATCGCCGTTTTGCCAAATCCCAATCAATGCCTCGTTTTGACGGAGTGAAACAAGATGCCTCGCCATTTGCCTTTTGAATGTGGTGACAAAAGTCGCAGGACTAGCAAAGGCCTCGTCTCCCAAACCTTCAAAACTCAGTGGGATGACCAAATATTTGTCCGATAATCTAAACCAAATCTTGTTCAGCATGGTCGTCTTCCCATACTGCCGTGCTCGGTTGATGGTGAAATAACTCCCTCTATCTATCAGGTTTTCAACGGCTTTGAATCGTTTCTCCGTATCAACCATATAATGTCTTTGCGGATTGCAACTTCCTGTGACATTGAATTCTTTTCTCATACTGACTCCGTTTTTATCTTGACCTTGCAAAAATACACATTTTCATCCATCTTTCATCAAATCAATCTTTTTTCACTAACTTTGCGCCTAAATAGTAAACATGTCAAATCATGTCACAAAACCGACAAAACATACAAAACCATCATTTGGCGTGGGCGGCTGCGCAACCGCTTCGCCGCCAGAAAGCCGCCGGTTGGCAGGCTTTCCTCGACCAAGAAAATAGGTTTTGACGGGTTTTGCAAGTTTTGTGATTAAAAAACAACACGTTATGAACAACGAAGAAAAAATCAAGCAAGCCGCCGAAATCCTCTCCAAGGCGAAAAACATCGTGGGCTTCACTGGCGCTGGCACTTCCGCCGAGAGCGGCATCCCACCTTTCCGTGGCGAAGGCGGCATCTGGAACCAGTACGACCCTAACTCACTCGACATCGACTTCTACTATCGTCACACCAAGGAATCGTGGAAGATCATCCGCGAGGTGTTCTATAACTTTTTCAGTAACAAGGACATCAAACCCAATCCCGGGCATCTCGTCCTGGCCAAATGGGAGAAGGAAGGCCGTTTGAGCAGCGTCATCACCCAAAACATCGACGACCTGCACACCGTGGCCGGCAACACTGTGGTGTATGAGTTCCACGGTAACATGTCGCGCTTCGTATGCACCAAATGCGGTCATAAGGTCGATGCCAAGAGCCTGACACTCACCGAGGAACCGCCCCGTTGCGCCCAATGCGGCGGACTGATGAAACCCGACTTTATTTTCTTCGGCGAGGGCATCCCTGAAGACGCTTATTATGGCTCGGTGAGGGCTGCCGAGAACTGCGACGCCTTTGTCATCATCGGCACTTCTGGACAGGTCAGTCCGGCCAATATGATCCCCGGCATCGCCAAGCGCAACGGCGCGAAGATTATCGAAATCAACATGGAGCCTTCGACTTATACGAACTACATCACGGACATCTATCTCGAAGGCAAGTCGGGTGAGATTCTGCCCGCGATTGATGCATTGATGACGCGATAAAACAGGAAACCATGTTTGCCATCAAATCCCACAGCCGAACCCACATTTTCGACCGTCCAGCCCTCATGGGCATCCTTAATGTGACCCCCGACTCCTTCTCCGACGGTGGCCGTTACAATCAAATGGACAACGCTTTACGTCATTGTGAAGTCTTGGTTTCTGATGGTGCCGACATCATCGACATCGGTGGTTGCTCCACGCGTCCCAACAATGCCATCGCCACCGAACAAGAGGAGATGGAACGCGTCGTCCCTATCTTGGAAGCCATTAGAACGGCATTCCCAAAAGTGCTGATTTCCATCGACACGTTCAGGAAAAATGTGGCGGAAGCCTGCATCAATGAGGGTGCAGACCTCATCAACGACATTTCGGGCGGGCTTTTCGACAAAAAGATGCTGCCTTACATCGGCGAGAGCCACATCCCGTATGTGATGATGCACTGCGTCGGTACGCCTGAAACCATGCACCAATATGCCCTTGGCGGCGACATCCACCAAACCGTGATGGACTTTTTCGTGCAACAATGCAAGGCTTTGGAAGCCTACGGCGAGCAACAAATCATCCTCGATCCAGGCATTGGTTTCGGCAAAAGTCTTGAGGCCAACTATCAGTTGCTCAGCCACTTGAAGCGTTATCGTTACAATGGTCGGCCCATCCTTATCGGCATTTCAAGGAAGTCGTTAATCTTTAAGGTATTGGGCACTACACCACAGGTTGCCGAGAACGGAACGACGGTCTTGAACACCATTGCCCTGCTCAACGGAGCCGACATCTTGCGCGTCCACGATGTGAAAAATGCCAAAGAAACCATGAGATTGGTCGACACTTTTTGTCAAAGTATCGGAAAAACCTCGTAACTTTGCATCAAATTTCATCCTATGATTGACCTTTTCATTCAAGTTACTGTCTTCGACATCATTGACATACTGCTTGTGGCCGGCCTGTTTTACGGTCTTTATCGCCTGCTGAAAGGCACCTCCGCCATGAGCATCTTCATCGGCATCGTGGCCATCTTCCTTATCTGGCAGTTGGTCAAGGCGTTACAGATGGAAATGCTGACCGCCATCCTTGGTGCTTTTGTCAGCGTGGGTTTCATTGCGCTAATCATCATTTTCCAGCCAGAGATTCGGCGGTTCCTGTTCACCATCGGCGACCAAGCCCGTGAAGGCAAGCTGGCACAAAAGTTCAAGTTCCTGAGAGTCAGGAGCAATGTGGATTTGGACATCGATTCTGTCGCAAAAGCCTGCATCAACATGTCGGACATCAAGCAAGGTGCACTCATCCTGCTCACAAGAAAAAACAACATGGACGACATCGTTTCGACGGGTGTGGTGGTCAATGCGGACATAAGCCACTCGCTGATTGAGAACATCTTCTTCAAAAACAGCCCTTTACATGACGGTGCTATGGTCATCCGCCACAACCGCATCACGGCGGCGCGTTGCATCCTGCCCGTGTCGAACAAAACCAACATCCCTGGTCACTACGGCCTGCGACATCGTGCCGCCATTGGAGTGACCGAGGTCAATGATTGTATCGCATTGGTGGTTTCGGAGGAAACTGGAAATATCAGTATGGTGACGGGCGGGGAAATCCGCACTATTAATCCCTCAGAGCTAAAAGATATTATTGAAAAAGAGTTGAAAGTTTAGGCCAAACTACTGCAACTCAATAAAACAATCTCCCTCCTCAGCGAAGCGCAACTGCTTCTTGTAAGGGTCGTAACGTAGCATGTCGCGACCATAGTAATCCAAATGCTGCTTCTTCAGCCCCGCGTCCACATAGCCATTCATCATGTAATCATACGTGTAGCCCGCGTACAACTTGCCTAAATAAACGGCATAGTTGTAGACATCATCAAGTTTCAGAGTGTCAATAGTATAGCTATAGTTCAACTGGCCTGTCCAAAATGAATAGTCCGTTTTGGAGTCGAAGCCGTCCATGAGGTTATGCTCGCAATAAAGCACTGGCAACCACACGCTATCATTGATCTCGAACCACGAGGCCACATTAATCGTGTTCAACTGGTGCTTGTAGCTGAATTCGTCCGTGTCGCTGAAAAGATAGTCCTCGTATTCAGTGATGCGGCCCGAAATCTCCATCCTCGAAAGTATCACCAACCAATGCAGGGAATCAACTTGCACATTGTCAATATCTTCTGGAACATAGACGTTTACGTTGTAGGCTTTCATCGCATCGGCGTAGGCACCGTACATCACATCCAAAAACAAGTCTTGGCTAAAGCCGTTCAAGACTTCGGTCTTCTTGCCTAATTTGGTGTTGTATTCCACCTTCACCTCGGCTTGCTCTGGAAAGTAGACAGCAGCCTGAATATCAGTCCGCTCGGCCACAAATTTCTTGGCCAATTTCAAGTCGGTTTGGCAGCCGGAAAGGAATAAAATCAGAACAAAACAAACAAAACACCCAAAACTTAGTTTTTTTGATGTGTGGGAAAACTTGCCAACCGGCAGTTTTCCGGCAACGCACGGTTGTGCAGTTGCCACACGTTTCTCGAGTTTATTCATTGTTTTGTAGGTTTTGCAAGTTTTGTGATAAATAGAGTTAAACATTATCAAACAAATCCATTTGTATACCGTCGCCTTTGGGTTTTTCCTTCGTTTCCACGATTTCCAACGGCACATCGGCAGGGTTGACTTCTATTTTCTCTTCATTTTCAGACACTTCCGGATTTTCAGTTTCCTCGGGTGTGTCAGGTTCTTCTGGCTCATCCTCAGTCGGCTCAGGCTCGTATGGTTCCAAGAATTGCCAAGATTCAATCTCTCTGGTTGACAAACGCTTACCTTTTGCCTTGTAACTCTTGATGCCGATAAACTCCTCCACATTCACCTCATCGTCGGGGAAACTATTGCCCGCATCGCTGACCTTGTAACTCAACAGTAGGCGCGGCAAGTCATCGGTACTCATGCCCAAATATTTCGCCTCGGGATGCTCGCCGATGAAGGAAGCGCGGCTGTTCAGTTTGGTATCAGCCTCGATGGTGAAACGCTTCAAGTACATCTTTTGCGTCTCGCCTTCGATGTAGACGACGGAAAAGATTTCGTCGGGGTCGAACTTGCGGATTTCAATCATGTCGTCATCAAAGTGAGTGTTGAGGTCGAAGCCCGAAATCTTGAACTCGCCATTGCTGAAAATCTGTAAGATACGGTCCTCTCCCTCGAATGCACCGAGGTATTGTCCGCGCTTGTCGGCATTGAGGCGGCGCACGGTGTCGTCAAACCAAATCTCGCGGGCATCAAGTGTGGAAACGCCTTCCCCACCCTTCTTGATTTCCTTGACCTCGTACTTCGTGAGCAGGTTGCCTCGCGCGTCGCGACCTTTTACGCCAAGGTCGGCAAACTTGTAGTCGACGGTTTTCTGCTTTTTGTTGAACAGCACTAAGGTTACTTTGATAACCTCGGCCTCGCCATTCGGATTCGATGAGAAATAGCGCACTTTTGAGCCAGGTTTACCCTGCGTGAGATCGTATTCCTTGTCGCGGGTGACACCCTTCACAGCGAAACGCTTCACATAATGCGGCGCACCGTTCTTGCCATCACGATAGACCACATTATAGGTGGTGCGGTCGTCGTTCTTGTGGAACACATCGACATGGATAACCTTTTGTCCCACAAAGAGTTTTGGCTGCAACTTGACCACCGCATACTTGCCATCCTCGTGGAAAACGATGATGTCGTCCATGTCGGAGCAGTCGCACACATATTCGTAAGCCTCCTTGTTTTTCTCGCGTTTCAGGCCTTCGCCCGTGCAGACAAATCCCTCGTCGCGATTGACGTACAACTTCTCGTTGTTGGCAGCCACAGCCACCGCAGAGATGTTGTCGAAGTTGCGGATTTCGGTCTTGCGCTCGCGACCCTCGCCGTATTTCTCCTTGATGTGCTGGAAATAGGCTATGGTGTAGTAAACGATATGGTCGAGGTTGTATTTGGCCTCCTCCATACGCTTCTCAATGTCAGCCAGTTGCTCGTCGGCCTTCTTGATGTCGAACTTGGAAATCTTGCGCACGGGCTTCTCGCATAGTTTCTCCACATCCTCGCGGGTTACCGCTCGTTTAAGCAATTTTCGGTACGGGTCAAAACGCCGCTCGATGCCCGTCAGTTGGTCGTCCCAAGTCTCGTAGTCCTTGTTTTCCAACTCCTTATAGATTCCCTTCTCGAAGAAAATCTTCTCCAACGAAATCCAGTGCCAACTGTTTTCGAGTTCCTCGATGAGGATGCGCAACTCCCAACTGAGGAGTTCCATCGTGCGGTCGGTGCTGAGTTTCAGAATTTCGCTCACGCCCATGAAGGCAGGATGCTGGTTCACGATGACGCAGGCGTTGGGCGAAATCGACACCTCGCAATCCGTGAAGGCATAGAGCGCGTCGATGGTCTGGTCGGGCGATACGCCAGGATTCAGGTAAATCACGATTTCGCACTGTTCAGCGGTGTTGTCGTCGATTTTCTTGATCTTGATTTTGCCCTTGTCGTTGCACTTCACGATGCTCTCAATGAGGCTTCCTGTGGTGGTTCCGTAAGGTATCTCACTGATAACAAGCGTTTTCTTGTCCTGTTGACTGATTCTTGCCCGAATCCTCACTTTGCCACCACGCAGACCGTCGTTGTAGTTGGTCACATCCATCAGGCCGCCCGTCGGGAAGTCGGGATAAAGAACAAAAGGCTCGTCGCGCAGGTAAGCTATTGAAGCATCAATCAGTTCGTTGAAGTTGTGCGGCAAAAACTTGGAAGCCAAGCCAACAGCAATGCCTTCAGTGCCTTGCGCCAAGAGCAGCGGGAACTTCACTGGCAGCGAGACCGGCTCGGCGTTGCGGTTATCGTAGGAACGCGTCCAGTCTGTAGTCTTATGGTTGAAGACGACCTCTTTGGCAAACTTCGAGAGCCGCGCCTCAATGTAACGCGGGGCGGCGGCATCGTCACCTGTGAGGATGTTGCCGAAGTTGCCTTGCGTATCCATAAGCAGGTCTTTCTGAGCAAGTTGCACCAAAGCATCACCAATGGAAGCATCGCCATGCGGGTGGTACTTCATGGTATTACCCACGATGTTGGCCACCTTATTGAAGCGTCCGTCGTCGAGTTCGTCCATCGAGTGCAGGATGCGGCGTTGCACGGGCTTCAGGCCGTCCTCAATGGCGGGCACGGCTCGTTCAAGGATGACATACGAGGCATAGTCGAGAAACCAATTCTCGAACATACCCTTCAGCGGTATGACATGGTATTCATCCTCTTGAGCCTGAGCGTCTTGCACACCTTCCATGCTCTCGTCCACAGACTGCTCGTCCAAAGGTTCGTTTTCCGTCTTGTCTTCGATATCCATAAGCGTGTTTAGTGCTTGCAAAAATAGGGAAAAATTCGATTCGTCAATACATCAGACCAAAATGCCAAAATGGGGGTGGGAATTGTCGAATGTAATCGACAAAATACCGAAAAAAATGCAAACTGCACTTTGCAAAAATTGGGAAAAACCGTCGGGTGGAGGTGGCAAAATGTGACAATTTCCGAAAAGATGGCAGCAATCCATCCCAAACATTTTGAGGAAATGGAATATTTCCGTGTCTAAAAATGTGAGATTTTGGAACAAAACGCTGAATTAATTTGTGAGGATTTGGAATTATGCAGAAAACAATTCCTGTTTTTTTACAAAAGATTACTATCGCGACAGTGTCGTTGGAGTTGTTGTAAACTCCCATTCCACCGCAGTCCTCATGGCCAGCATAATAGCCTCGCCTACCAAAGCCACATCGGCAAGCAGATAATGGCTCTTGCCTCCACTGCGCCAGGTAGTTCCCGCAAGTTCTCCCGTCTTCAGAAGCTTTTTCCTTAATGCCCAATCCTCGAAATAGGTAACACTACCAACGGCAAAGGCTGTTCCCGTTGGGCTAAGGTTACACACGATGGGACCTGCATCGATATCCATCCCAAGCCAACATCTTCTGTCATGGTATTCCTTGAAGCCTGTAATAGGACGCTTCTGCAAGAAGTTCGCATTCAGCCTCTTATATTGGTCTTGGGCAAATTCTTCATCAACGAAGGTCAAGTAATAGCAACTCAACGCTGAGTAAGAGCCTTTGATGGGAGCTTCCTCATACATCCCTTCTCTATCGTCAGGCAAGAACGATGCGAGCATCCCTGTGTCCTTGTCAAGCCAATGCTGTTTGGCCTCGGCAAGCCATTGGTAAACGGTTGAGTAATACTTGCCTTCATACTGCTGAGAATAAACCGAAAGTGCAACAATAGCCACCAGCATATCCGGCACATACACGCACTCGCCTGGATAGGTCGGCAGATTCATGTTTGGGCTTTCAATGATGCGGCGGTTCATGGTCTCGCATAGCCGATGATAAAGCTCATCGTATTTGTCGCCTCCGCCGATACGTTTGTAACCGCCAATCATCCAAGCCAAATGGCTGAGATAAGAGACATGGCTCTCTTTGCCATCCAACGTTTTCAGCATCGATAAGCTTTTGCGGACTGGTCATCACCTTCTCTATCAGAAAATCCCGCCGCGCCATGACATCTGCCTTTTCGCTTTCAAAGTCGCCGTTATGCCTTGTGGCGATGCTGACCCAAATGGCTTTTATTATGACAGGCACAACTATGATAGCCAGACAAATGATAATGACTTTCATGGATTTCTTCCGTGGTTTCATATATGGTTTGGATGAAGACATGCTCGTTTGTTTTTTCGACCTAGCAAAGTTACTGCCTATTATCCATCTAAGTTTATGCCACAAAGTACAATTGACCACAAGAATAAAACAACTTCCTTTTTCATTTATCTTGTTTTCAATAAGATAAGAAATTATCACTAAATCTATTTAAAAATCCCCATAAACATGTCTTCTCTCCAATTTCGCCCATAATAATACGATTTATCATGATTCGAAAAATGGTATTTGTTGTGTGTGTTCCGAAACTCATTGACATCAAATGGGAAGCTTTGCAGGGCCAAGGATTTAAAGGTTTTCCAAATCCAATCCTGATAAGCTCTGAAGTCATCCTTCATCAACTCGGATAGCTTCTCGGCAATGGCAAAATCGGAGAGATAGTCATCCAGCAATTGCTCTACATGCTTGCTCCATCGATAAAACATGACAATCGTGTTGGTTTTGCCCGCTTTTCCCAAGGCAATGACATACTCTTCTATTGATTTAATGAATAACAAGCGGGGTCTATATTTCATCCTTTCAGATTGTATGGAATAATCGAAGTAACCAAATGTTGCGTTATGCTTATGGTGGTCGATGCAATAGCTAACCTTACCGTTCAACACTTCCAACAGATAGCCAAAAAGCAATTCGTCGGCATCGATGTCGTCAATCTTCCAGTGGTTATGAGCTACGATTTCGATGAATTCCGTCCTATTGAGTCGCGTATCATCAACTTGACAGTTCTCATCGGTACATAAACGCAGGCACACCGAAGCATAATCCTTTTTTTCAAGTTCATCACGATGGGTGATGACATAACTTGAGGGAAGTTTTCTGGCAACAATACTGGCACATTCCTTTTCATGGAAGGTTTCCCATACTCTTTGGACATCAAGGATCAGTTCGTCACTCCACCATGTTTTCATTGTCTCGTAGCACCATTCTCGGTCGCAATCCTCACCCCTGAGCAAAGCTTTGATGATTTTGACTTGATCGACATACGATTGTACCCCAAATCGGGTCATAAGTTTGTCTCTGGCACTGGGATACTCGTTTGGATCTTCATTACGAAACTTCACTATCAAATCATCAATGGTTTCATTTCTCAGAGGTTCTTTTCTTTCCTTGGAATAAAGCCGGTACCACAAACGTTCGGCTTGCCATTTAATACTGCCATCCGGCATATTCTCGGCAAACATCTGTAGTTCGTATTGCGACATGCCGTTCAACATAGCTATAACGAAAGGCCATTCATCATTTGTCACGAAGTGAAATTTTTGCAAATTTGTCTCCCATTCATTCACTTTAGTCCACAAAATCCGCGCGGCTTGACTCAGACACCAATAAGGATAAGTGCCAAACGTGGGTTCGGTTTCAACGGGCGGAATGTATTGTGGGTTATTTTCCAACGACAACGACGCTTTAAGCATGTCCAAGGCCTCGTCAAAATCCAATAGATTGTCGCCATCTGGGTGTTTCGTTTGCATTTTCTTTATTATTTTGTTATTGCTTTGGTTCTAGAATCAATATAAAAAAGACAACTCAAACACTCTTCTGTCTCCTTGTTCCATCTTTTCTTTAATCGCTGCAAAGATCTTTGCTTCAAAATCTTGAAGTGTTTCTTGGTCGATTTCAGATAAGACCGTGGAGCATTTTTCCATCTCTCCGGCTTCTCGGTACAACTCTGCTTTCACTAGAAGCGAATTGTTACCGCTCCAATTCTGCTTTTCTACATATTCATTGATGATGCTTGCAACAAAGACATCCTCTTCTTTTGGGAGAACAGGCTCGGAACTATCCCTAAAGCTGTCATTATAGGCCTGAATCAACCAAAACTTAACAGATTGCATAAGATCTTCATGGTCTTTGTCAATTAAAAATTGAAAATAAGCTTCCTTCCATTCTCGGTATGACATTTCTCCAAGATTAATTGAACAGTCTTCACCAAATTCATAAGGTTGTAAGAATTCAAAGTAGTACTTTCCACACTCTGGACATTTTTGAACTGGAGACACTTGAGGTAACATTTCAGCAATCCTTTTCCCATCAGACCAATATCGAGCCCTAAAGGTATTACCTGACAACAATGTCATCAATTCCTTTTTTGCGCCACAAAATGGACATTTGATAATTTTTGCATCTCCTGGAATCATAATACGTTTGTTTTATAAATAGAGTATATGCACAATGCTCCAAAAAAGCATACGCCAAAGACGGTGCCAATAATAGTATTGAACTTCGATGTCCCATAGTGTAATATGGTAGTTTCGTTAATTGTTGTGTCCAACTGTTGTTCATGCTTGACCTCCAAACTTTTATAAGGGCTGCCGTCACGGAAATAGTAAGTCGTGGAATCGGAGCAACAAGCCCCATCGCTTGTAAGCAACAATAGGGTTTCATTGGTTGGGTCAAATTTGCAATATGTCCGGCAGGCTCCAGTGGATAATCTGTAAAAAGGCTCATTGTGGATTTGCACAAAGCCTTCAGGGAAATCCGAATAGAAAGTAAAATCCTCGCAGTCAAGCCAATCATCCTTATCTAACTCTCTGTATGGCCTGGGAGAGCCACAAATGACAAGGTCTTTTTTGCCATCAAAATTGTAATCTGCAAATCCCACAATGGCTCTCCAATCCAAATAGGGCTGCGTTGATTCTTCGTAATACTGATTCAGGACTATCGTGTCTGGACTTTCCTCCAATCGCGTTTCGTCAAACCAAATGTCCACATTGATTTCATGGGTTAGCATTTTCATTGTGTCGGAGTTTGAGAAATAAAATAGCCCGTCCCGGAAAAGAGTTGTGCTTTGTCACAAAGCCAATGGATCTTGACATTGTAGCCATTGATAGGCTGGTCATAGACGAACCATTTTTCATAGAGGTCTTTCCCAGTTTGTCGGCTCGTATCATCTTTCCCCGTGTCGTTATTTAGGTTTGTGGTTTGCGAGTGCTTGTTTTCATGGCAAGACAAAAGCAAAGACACAATCAAAGCTAATGCTATTTTGGATAATTTCATGTCGTATGCTTATTCACTACGCTTGCCTGTGATATAGTAATGTTGAGCGTAGGCACTATCAAACTGCTTAAGAAAAGCCTCTCGTATGCGGGCGCATTTCTCGTTGATGGAGTTTTTGGTCGGGTCAGTGAGGTCGCGGATGCTGTTTTCTATGTTGCTCTCAATGACACGGTTGCTGATTTGCTTATAAATGTCAAGAAGCTCCGTGTAATAGTAGCGCAATTGTTTGAAAGAAATGCCTTCAGGATGCTTTAGGAAAAGCAAGTAAACGGCTTTGGGGAGCGGCGACATGGTGATTTCCATATTGTTGTAGTCAGGAAGGAAAAACCTGAAATCCTTAGTGATGACCAAGCGGCTCAAAGTGGGGTGTTCCTCGACAAGTTCATTCAAAAGGTGTAACTGCACACCTCTTTTCCGTAATTCGATGATTCTTTGCCGTATTTCATCTGTCAAATCATCAATGCTTTTGTCCGCAAACAAGATGTTGTCGCTGCCATCATTGAAATAATGGTCGGCAACATCATCTTCATTTTTGGGCTTTGACAAAGCATTGAAAGCGGTTCCCGATTCTCCTCGATAACTGAAGGTGAGATGTTTCAGATACCTTTCAAATTGTTCGGAGAGCGGAACGGAAGAATCGGCAGCCAGCGGACGATTAGTGTAATAATGGTTGCTGGGATTTTCTGCCTCCATTTGGACAAAATGAATCAATGCAGGGCCATCAATGCTCCTTGAAAGAATGTGCTTTTTCAGCATTTCAATGGTAAGGTCACCATTTACAAACGAGGATTCTTGTCGCAGAAAAGGAAACATATAATGAAGTGCTTCTTTGGAAACCTCCTGACCGCATAGCTTTGGCAAATAAATGAAATTCGCCTTTCTTGAAAAGAACTGCTGTTGGATTTCTTCGTAGTGCTTTAGAATATACTCATTGATGGTGGGGTTGTATTCGTTCTCCACATATATCACATCGTGGACATCGGGAGTGAAGGGAAGGTTGAGGTCGAATAGGAGAAATGTTTGTTCATTGGCCGTATCTTTCTGCTCGGCCAAAGAAACGACTCTTCTGCGCTTTGTCTTTCTAACACGCTTGAAAAACAACAAGGCAAGAAGGATAGCAGCGAATGTGGCAAGTGTCAGGATGAAGGTGGACATGCTGATATAAAATTATAATCCCCAATATGCTTTCGATGCTTCAAACCAGGCTTCTCTACTCGAAATCTCATTATCCTTTTGCTCCCGAGTCAAATTTGGATTACTTTCAATATTGCGTTTCATTTGCGCTTTGAAAAACTCCATTGTTTCTCTTGCTTGGTCTTTAGTGATGAATCGGCCACCAAACATGTTGTATAAGAACTCTGCAAATCCTTGTGAATGTGCAGCCATTTCAAGCTGGTACATTAGTGCTTTCCCGTTGTTGGTCATAGTGAGAATTGTTTGAAAAAATGACAACATGAAAAACAGAATCCTAAAATGACCACTTGCACCTTTGCTGATTTAGTAAATGAAGATTGTTCAATGCAGCAGCCTCTCCAAATAAATCCGCTTATTGGCATACAATTTTACATAGTTGTTTTCATCATATATCACTTCTCCCCTTTCTGAAGTCTTTCTTTTGTCGACAATATCAGTAATACCAATTTTACGAACTTTATAATCTGATGTCAAATAATTCAGAAGTTTTGCTCGACTAAATATGAAATCAATAAGAGGCTCACTCACTTGAAGTTGTTCTAACGGAGAATCCTTACCTTTCTTCATCTCTATAAGTAAGACGAACAATTCTCCTCTATGAAGTACAAAAAGAACAAAATCACAGACCCTTTTCATACCTTTTAGTCCATGGACCTCTGAATCGCCTTTAAGGTATGGAAACATATCAAGATGTACACCATTCAAATCCAGTCGATAAATTGCAATACTATCATCGTTGATCGACCCTCTATACAAAACACGCTGCATATGCTCATTATCTTCACGAATAACATCTAAAGATTCGTTTTTATAATTATCGTTAAATATCCTATGGATGATATCAATTTCCGTTTCCATACTCTAAATGATATGAAATTGTGTCAGATTCAACATTTGACTGATAAATGACTTCGTCAATGGTTTCTATTGAAAAACCATCCCTTTTAACAGATACTGGACTTATTTGGGTTGCTTTCGAGTTCCTGCGTATAGGTTTGAAGAGATATACTGAAACATCATCATAATTAATGCATTCTTTTTCATCGTATCCTAATTCCTTCAATATGGAATCTTTGTTTTTCATTGAGCCCAACGAAATCAAATTGTTCAGTTCTCGAATAATGTAATCACTATGTGTGCTCATCAACAAGTTAAGGTCACTATTGATCAACCTTGCAAAAACTCTTGTCAATAACACTTGGGCATCAGGGTGAAGATTCATCTCTGGCTCATCAATAATGATTAAATCTCCTTTTTTTGCCAAGTGTTTCAAATAGAAAGTCAGACTAGACAATGTCTTAACGATGGAAGCGGATAAATGAACGGGCAATTTCTGACCTGCTTTAGGGACAAACTGTACATCGCCATTTTTTGTAACAACTATTTTGCCTCCAAGCAATTTCTGTTCAAGTTCTTCCGCAAAAGCATAGTATGCACTTTTGTTCTTTTGAAGATTATTTAAATCGTTTGCCACTGCAAGACAATCTCGTATGGCCAAAGGATATCGAGTGCTTCTTCCTAACAATTTGTCAACAGATTCGTGTCCTAATTTCTTATTATCTTTGAGTGCTTGCATTTGCTCAATAAGTTCATTTCGCTGAATTGACAACTCTTTGTTGAATGTGTAAATGGAATTCCGTTCAACGGGAAAAATGCAGGCATTTGTATAAGGATAATTGACAAGTTGTTCACAGATGTCGTCCATCATTTGCAATTCAAGAAAGAAAGAATCTATGGCTGCGACAGCCTTGGAGCTTTCTTTTTGGATGGTTATGTCCAAAGTCCCTTTTTCCTTCATCGCTCTGACATCGAGACCATCCCACTTGAAAACATAATCCAATTCTTCATCAATCACTTTGTTAATGAACTCGTCATCAGTAAGGCCGAATGAAACATTCAAATCAGAAAAAAGGCTTTCTTTGTCACTTTCAGATATGCCAAAAATGCTTTCCATATTGCTGACGACCTCCTCTATTCTTGTTTTTCGGTAATTCAACAAGCTGTTTCGATTCAACTCGAAAGAGAATCTCCCGTTTTGAATAAAATCTGACAAATCAATCGAATTAGTGACATCAATCAACACTCGCTCTTTTAGAAGAGCATAAACTATGTAAGACACATAAGTTTTACCAGTGTTGTTTGGCCCGCAAAACAAAGTCAGTTTTTTGGATATGTCAAAAGATCCTTGTTTAAGATTGCCTAAATTATTGATGTTGATTTTCATCTTGACTATTATTGAAAATGCAAAAATAAGAAAAAAAACATTTGAGATAAAAAACGGAAGCCATCTTGTCAAAATTACTTCTTGCTTGTTTGGAATTTCATTGGTGGTTTTATTAAATGTATGTTTACTATTCTACAAGTTTATTTCATGATTCTTCACATACATTCTCTTGATTTTTACCATACTCACTTTTGGATAGCTGGTTTTAAAATGGCAAATCGTCACAATCTTTTTCAATGCAGAGATCTGCTTTTTTGAGACAATATAATTTATGCCATAGTTTTTTCCGGAGTAATTGTTTGAATTTCCCCACACAGTTTTCTGGGATAATTATTTGTCGCAAAGATTTACATTTTACGAAAACGTCTTGTCCTATGTGCATTACCGAGTTTGGAATAGTTATTTGTTGCAAGGATCTACAACATGCAAAAGCAAAATGTCCAATGCTTATCACCGAGTTTGGAATGGTTACTTGTTGCAAAGATTCACACCCGGAAAAAGCGCCATTTTCAATACTTATTACAGATTCTGGTATATTGATATAAAATAATGTTTCTATACAAAAAAAAGCATTTCTTCCGATACTTTTCACCGAATTTGGAATCGTTAATATACGATCTTTACTGAAATTTGATATAATTGTATTGTTTTGAATATTGATTAGTAATTCGTTTGTCACGATGAATTTTGGTGATTTGCTTTCTATTTTCAGTTTGTCACATCCATGAAATGGATTGTCCCCTATGCGTTCAATAGAGTTGGGAATGGTTATTTGTTGTAAAGATATATGCCCCCCAAAAGCATTATTACAAATCACTTTTGTTCCATCTTTAATATTGTATACAACAAGCTCGTGATTATTACATTTAAGTAACCGTTTTCCGTCTTCGGTGTAAACAACTCCAAACTCATCTTCAACACCGTTTGCAATATCTTCATCCGTTGCTACCGTGTTATTAGCCTGCAATATGGGCAGAAGGAATTCTTTCTTCACTTCTTGTTCATTCTCAATGGCAGTTACATAAGTTTTGTAAACACTAATTCGCAACCTTGCATCACGTTCCAATTCTGAAAGACTTGCGTTATTAAGGATAGCTTTTGCCTTTTCATCGATAGCACCATAATTTGGCACTCCGTTGGGGAGAAAACCGCAGCGAAAGAACACGCTGCCTTCTTTTTTGGGATTATCAACAAAGTCAAATTGTGCGCAATTGAACATTGCTTTGTAGGTCTCTAAGGAGTATTCGCCTACAAAAAAGAGATTTTGTTGTTTCAATGTTTTTTTCCACTTCAATTTCCCAATTGAAAAACATAGTATTTGTGCAGTCCAGGTTTTGTCTTTGTCGAATTCATTTTTGTCGAATATTTTGACGTAACTTTCATTACCTTGTATTATTGAACAGAATTTTTTCATTCTTTCATCTTTGACCGAATAATTGAAATATGGCCCCACGCATACAAACTGGTTATAGCCATTCAAACTATCTTTTATCAAAGTAGAGAACTTATCAAGGTCAAAGTTCAACACATCTAACACATTGGAAAGAATATGCAAAGTGGGTGTTTCTTCGCTGCAAATAATATCGCTTTGTATCAAATTATCAAACTCCTTGTTCACTGTTTTTATCTCCGCATTGGGGAAGAACACCGAAGCATGAAGCGCAGCGCGTTTCAAACACATTTCGGAAGGCTCAATCAAGGTAATGGATTTTACCTTTTGCGAATAGCAGTTTTCACGAAGATAATCCGCATAACACATTGTACCAAGGGCTTGCCCACAGCCATAGTCAATGATGTTGATTTCAGGTAATTCAAGGATTTCTTTGGGCAGTTTGCTAAAGGCATATTCTAGTTTGGCCTGGTGCATTTTGCCGAAAGCATACAAATAGGTTGTCATTTGCGGCTCGGAATCCAAAATGTCAACACCTCGGTTTAATGCCTCAAAGAGTTCATCCTGCAAGGCTTGCGGCAGTTCACGGTAAAATTTAGTGGACAAGTCCCTAACTTTGTTAAAAGTGGGATTTTCTATGTATTTCAGCTTGTAGGCGTAGTTGGTGTTTTGTTCTATCATCATAGTAGTTCCTCTTTTACAGCAATTTCTTCAATTCCTCAATATCTGGCATGGCTTTCCATAGCTCCTCTGGCATTTCGGTTGTGGTTTTGTAAGTTGCTACGCCCATGGTTGTCCTTCAATTCCCGTTCAATTTCTTCAATGCTTGGCAATGTGCCTTTGAACTCGGCAGGGTAGAGTTTTGAAAGCTCGTATTCTGAAATGCCCAACGGCTGGCTGTAACCTTCAAGCGCATATCGGGCCAGCACATTGTCCTTGCTTTTGCAAATGAGCAAGCCAATGGTCGGATTGTCTCCTTCGCGGCGCAAAAGATGATTGGCACTGGAAACATAACCGCTCAATTGCCCGAGAAAAGCATTGTCGAACTTCTCGGTTTTCACTTCTACCACCACATAGCAATGCATGAAAGTGTTGTAAAACAGCATGTCGCAAAACAATTCCGTTTCACCTACCAACATACGGTACTCACGCCCCATATAAGCAAAGCCGTTCCCCATCTCAAGCAGGAAATGTTCAACGTTTTTCACCAATTCGTCTTTCAACTCTTTTTCGTTGTATCTTTCGGTGAGTTGCACAAAATCAAAGCAGTAGGGGTCTTTGAGCAATTGTTGGGCTAAGTCGCCATGTGCATCAGGCAGCGTTATTTCAAAGTTGGTAATGGCTTTTCCCTGCCTTTCAAACAGGTCCGTGTCAAGGAAATTGAGCAACACGGAACGCGACCAGTTGTATTTTAGTGTTTGCTGCACATAGAAAAAGGCTTTTTCGGGCTGTCCCATCAGTTTGTCAATGATGAGTTTGTGGTGTCCCCACGGTACACAACATATTTGGTCCGTCAATAGTGATGCCATTTCGTTGCTGTTTCGATAAGTATCTGATTTTGAGACACCCCCAACTTGAGGGTGTTCACCATTGACTATGGCTTCTTCCAGAGCACCCCCAACTTGGGGGTGTTCGGTTGCTTTCATTGAATATAGCAGATAAAACCTGCGCGTGTATTGAAGATTGGTAATGGAGAATCCTTTTACACCAGGCAAATAGGTTTGCAAATCTCGGCTCAAGTTTTCCCAAAAGTTTTCCGTCCAACGCTCCTCTGCTTTCATTTCCACTATATCTCGTCCCAATTCCCAATAAAACCGGATGAGTTCGCTGTTTACCTTGACGGCAGCCTTGATTTGGCTTTGCCTGAATCGCAAGCTAACGCTTTTTATCCATTCAGCATAACTTGTGTCCGTTTTGATTAACTTGCTCATATCTTGCTTGTTTTGTCCTGCAAATATAGATTATTTTCCCGTTATTGTTTCTCCCAAAGGATTCATTTCGTGTTTGTTATAGTTTTCTTGCGCTTTTTCCTTGCTCGCATTCGCATAGCAATACTCACACAGATGCGGGCAAGTGTTGTACTCGCCGATGTCCTTGCTCATTATGCAGCCGCAGAACTCCCGCTGGCCTTTGTCGCGGTTGTCGCGGTGCTTGATGATGGTCGGTTTGGGATTGAAGAGGTCGCCTTCGGTAATCTCCACGCCGAGAAAGTCCATCAAAGCCTTGTCGTGGTGGGCAAAGCGAATCATCAAGTCATCATCAATGCAGCGGTTGTGCTCCACACCATCAAGATTGGCCGCCTCGCCACAGGTTGCCAAAGCATAGTTCCAACCTTTTACATTGTTCAACTCCACCAACCGCTTGGCAAACTCCACCATCTGCTCCTTGGTCCATTCCGAATAATCGATATTGTTCTTTTCGAGATTGGCCTTCACCTTTTTGTATAAACCAATGTCGGCATAACTGAAAACGAGTTTTTCCGTGTAGCCCTTTAGTCGGTCGCCGATGTTTTCCACTTTTCTCAACAGGTCGTCCAAGCCGATTTGGTCGGTCAGGATTAAGGGGTCGAAACGCCAAATCACACGACCTTGGCCCAATTGGTCCACCAATCTTTTGAAGGTGTCAATCCTTTCCTCCAATGGCGGAACGCACTTTTCCAAGCCTTCTTTCTTGTAATCATTGAGCGTGTATTGGATGTAGCAGCCGATATTCCTTTCCTTCAGTTCATCCAAATGCCCAAGCAACGGCTTCGGGTATTTCGACCAAAACACGATGAAGCGGCATTTCTCATACGAAACGAAACTTTTCACGCCATTGAAAGGATTGGTCCAAGCCGAATAACCCACCTTCAGCCGATGAAAGAACCAATCGGCATAGAAAGCGGGAATGTCCGTGCTCCGGCTTGCGGAAATGATGACTGGAGCCTGTGCCTCCGCCATCATGCCGTTATCTCGCTTAATTTGTGTCTTTTGCCATTGTGCCATGTCGCGTTTTGTTATTGGTTGCCAAATGCAAAATTAGTTAAATCCACCTCATCTTGCAAACGGAAAACCAAAATAGTTTTCAACAATGCACCATTCCAAGATTTTTTGCAAGAGAGTTTCGCACCATTCCAAGATTTTTTCAAAAAAAATCACTTCCAAAACCGTAAAACCGCAATCTCACCCAACAGCGCCAACAGCGCAATCAAGGCAAAGAGTTTCCACTGCGAGGATTGGTGCGCCATAGCTTCAACGAGGTCGGCGGTGGCGAAATCGGAGGTGTCCAACACGGCAGCCACGTTGAAACCTGCTTTCTTGAACTGCGGCTCGATGTCGTTGCGGTCGGCGAAGACCATTTTCGATTCAATGCGGCTCTCATTCCATGCCGTCACGCGGTTCAGAGTGTCGTTCACCAACAAATCATAGAATCCTGCTGCGGGAAGGTTGTCGTTTAGGTAAAGATACACCTTGCCGTTGCGAATCTCGGAAGCGGGCATGAGTTCAAAACTACGGTCGGCGTTGGCGAAAAGGAACTGGCGGTCGCCTTCAAGGTTCAAATCGCTCAAAACAAGCATCTTGTCCGTTCCGATGGTGTAGGACAAACGCCCCATCTTTCCGCCCATGAAGGCCGCTTTGACCATCATCGGGACGAAAAGCGCATTGTCGGCCAAATCGCTCCAATCAGGATTGAGCGCGGTGGCCATCACAAAAGCCTGCCCCTTCCCCACCGTTTCCATCAACAGGAAAGAATCGGCGTTCTGCAAGGTCAGCAAAGGTGATGCGATACCGTTGGATTTCATGTGGATATGTTGCTTCACCTTGGGCAAGTCGGGATGTTGGGGCAAGTCGAGAATCATGTCGCCGAAGAAGGCATGTTGCAAGGCCAAGTCCTCCACAGACGTGCTGTTGGTGTCGGTTTCCATCAAAGTAAGACCCAGTTTTTGATACAGATAGGCGTTGTTTTTCGGGTCGTCCATCGAAGGAAACACCATCAGGCTTGCGCCCTCTGAAACGGCGTCCAAAAGGGTTTGTTGCAGGGTCTCGTTCATCGCGGCTGATTCGTTCACAATCAAAAGTTGGGCTTGGGAAATGGTGCCCAAATCGAAGCGCGAAGGCTCCATCAGTGTGTAGCGGAATTGTTCGTCGTCCTCGAAAAGCAGGCTGCAACTTGAGACCTCGCTGCCCAATTCCACTATAGAAAGACTTGGCTTCGCGCTGATTACGAAGTCATAAACATCGTCAAACGTGATGGGATGGTCCATCAGACTGACACTGCACCGCTGCATACCGTTGCTTTCCGTCACAAACTGCATCGCAACCTCCGCCGAGCCGTTTTTCTCCAAATCGACCGTGGTGGAAGCCACCGTCGCGCCATTCATCATAAAGTTGACGGGCAAACCTTTCACTTCCTTATCTCCCTGATTAACAACACGAACCATCAAATCATTGGTCAGCCCCATTTGGACGATGGGCGATGCCAACCACACGGAATCGACAAAAATATTGCTCGTGAACTCAGGCAACATTGGCACCACCACGACTTGCATCGCGGTGTCGGCTTTGGCAGAAGACAAATCGAATGTATTCTCTTGAAAATCAGAATAGACAAACAATGTCGAAGTAGAAAATCCATGCTGTTTGGCCAACATCTCGAAGCGGTCGATGACCTCACCCATCGGCACGGGCGTACCGTCAGGATTCATGCGGTCGAGCTGGTCGAGCATCTCCTCTTGGTTCATCGGATACTCGTTCTGAATTTCAAAACTGTTAGTCATCAGCAAGTAACGGTTGGAGGGATTGAGCTTGTGCACCAAATCCCGCGCCGACTGTCGAGCATCCTCAATCAAAGTGGTGCGCTGCGACTGCCCTTTCATGCTCATGGAATTGTCAATATAAATTCCGATGAGGTTGTCCGATGTATTGACATTCAACTGCTTTTCAGGATGGTACGGGAAAGCAAAAGCCAGCACCAAAGCCGCAATGAACAGGCAACGCAACAACAAAGTCACCAAATATTTCAACTTGCGTGTCTTGGCGTTCTCCTGCTGGATGTTGCGCAACACGGCGGTATTGCTGAAATACACCAGCTTGTGCCGCCTGAAATTGAACAGGTGGACAATGATTGGGATGGCAAGTGCCAACAGCCCCCAAAGCATATTTGGATAAAGGAATCGCATGATCAGAAACCGAACAAACGGCCTCGGCTACCGTGACGACGATAACGATCGTGGCTGAATGTTGCGCAAGCGTCATCGGCATGTTTCTCCAACGGGATGCCGATGCTTAGTGTAGCCTCGATGCCACGCGACAGGCGTTTACCTGTCATTTGGTAAGCATTCACGTTGACCGATTGTGCCGTACCGTTCTTTTCCATCTCAGAATAAGAATCCAACAGCCCTTGATGGTAACTCGCACTCAGCTTTACCACCATGCCCATCGCTCCTAAGTTGAACCTGCTGCGGATACCCAAACCAGCAAAGCCTCCTGCATGGATGAGACCCATGTTGGCATCGCCCACATCAACGGACTCGTCCATCTCGACATGCACCGTGCGCTGAATGTGAATCTTTCCGAAAAGACGCATCCCCGCCTCGGCACCCACCACAAGATAAGGCTGGAAATACGGCGTGATAGGCAAACGCAGCTCGAAAGGCAATCGCAAGTCGGCATAGCTGACGTTCATCGTGTAATGCACTTTCGTGCCCGAAAAATGCTCGTATTCAATATCGGTGCCCCGCTGCACATACATGGCCTCGGGTGCGATGATGAAAGCACTGCCCACAGGAATCTCAACGAAAAGTCCGCCCGTTGGAGTAAAAGTCATATTTTGGCTGAGTTGGCTTAGAGCGACGTTCTTGAAATACCACATCTGCGGAATGTTCAAGCCGCCCTTGATGCCAATGGTCACAGGTTCTTTCTTCAGGTTGGATTGGCTCATTTGGGCCGTCGCAATTGCGCTCATCCCGAGCAGCAAACTGATTATCAAACAATACTTTTTCATCGCTTCAGGTTTTACCATTCTTGATTTTCGGCTGTACCGTCGCCGTCTTTGTAAATGAAATAGGAGCCGTTTTCATACTGCCCAATAAGGCCTCCAGAGTCGTCTTCGGTTTCCATGATGATGGTGGCATAGCGGAAGTTGGAAAGCCCACGATCGCTCACCGCGCCCTTCATCACAATGCCGCGCTTCATCCGCACATGGTAGGTATGGTTGTCAACTTGAACTTCGTAAGCCTTGTTTTCGATGAAATACACCGTAAACGCACTGCCGTTGCCGCAAACGAACACCGTATCTGTCATTGTCTCAGTGGCTTCGTTGAGATCCATGGTGACGATGCCATTATGCTGTTTCGAAAACCGCAAATAGACATTAGGCTCGACGGCTTGCAAGGGCCATTCCTGCACATTGGAACTGACGCGCTGTTTGGGGTTCATCATATAGCTGCCCTCAATCTTGGGAGGCACCGGCCCGTCGGGGATGCTGCCAAAATCTGAGAGGAATTTTGTCTCCAACGAGTCGGGGATGACGGAGAGAATGTCGTCAATGTAATACTCTGTCCCGATGAGGGAGATGGTAGTTGTATCGTTTTTTGTGCAGGAAGTCAGTGTCATGCCGCCTGCCACAAGGAGCCAAAGACTCAAAATAATTCTGTTTGTTTTCATGGTCTTATCGATTTATAACCACTTTTTTTGCCATAGTGCCTTCCTTGCCTGTAGCCACGAAGAAATAAACGCCGGAAGCAAGGTTTTTCGTATCGTAATGGATGTAATTTTGTTCTGTTTCATTATAAGTTTCCACACAATCAAGCAAATTGCCCATCATGTCGTACATCTTGACGTTGACTTTGCCCATCAGATTCTCAAAGCACAAGGTCATCTGACCGTTGTTGGGATTGGGCACTACGTCAAATCCAATCGGGGCGGCCTGCTGTTCGTCCACACCATAGAATGAACACACAAACCAATATCGCAACATTTTCCCATCGTGTGCGCATTTGTTGTAGACCACGGCATCAAGCCAAATGGTATCCGCCACATAATTCAGGACGTACATCTTGCAATTTTTTCCAGCCGGCGAAGTGGTTTCGTCAGGCTCAAGCAGCCAGAGCACATCGGGGTTTTCAAATCTCCATTCGATGGAGTCCCAACGGCATTCCATCGGGTGGCCTTCCTCATAGATGCCGAAGTCATACGCATTGATTTGGAACTCCGTGGCCGTGACTACCCAATGCGGTGTCGAATTATTGGCATCCAAAGGATGGATTTCCGTAGGCTGTGGCGTGTATTCAAGCTGTACGTGCATGGTCACAATGCTGTCGCAACCTTGCTGGTTGGTGTAGGTCTTTTCGTAGGGGCCAGATTCGGTGATTATTTCGCCATCCCACACAAACATGTCGCATCCCTCGTATTCCACTTCGTTGGTTTCGTAGGTGTTAATCTCCAAATGGAGCACGTAGGTGCTGTCGCAAATCTTGTCGCCAAACTCGTAAGGGAAAGTCTTCTCCACATGGTTTTGGCTCTCATAATAGGTTTGGTTAGTGATAGGCCAATAGTAAAAGTTGCAGGCCACTTTGTTTTCCTCTTGATAGAATTCCTCGTGGAACTTGAGGTCGAGGCGGTGCCTGATGTCGCAACCACCATTGGGGTCGGGCAGGATGACTTCGTCCACCGTGTTTTCGTAGTAAGTGATGCCCGTCTTGTCCCAAGTCCACGATGGCGTAGTGGCATGCTCGTAACATTCATACTGGTAGACGACAGGCGGCATCTGATATTCATCCACGCTAAGCATCAATTTCTCCACCTTCAGGCAGCCGTGATTGTCGATGGTGTCGAAAAAGGCGACTTGCCCGTCTTGGTCATACAGCGTTCCGTGAAAGTTGTAGGTTTGCCCCACACAAATGCTGGCATCAACGGTTGTAGTATCGTTGGGTTGATATACCGTCAGGTTGAGGCGAACAATGCTATCGCAACCATGTATGGAATGGTCGGTATAGGCTTGTTGGCACGACTCACTGTAGTCGGTGCCATAGAAGTTGTAGCTCTCTCCAGGACAAATGTAGGCTGTGATGGTGGTCTCGTCGTAGGTCGGCCAGTTGTCCAAATGCAGATAGATGGTCTTGTCGCAACCAAATTGGGTTTGAGTGAAATGCTCGTATGTTCCTGGGTCACTGATGGTTTGGCCATAGAAGTCATAGGTGGTTCCATTGCAAATGGTTTCATACTCATGCTCTTCTTCGTTGGGATGCACAACGATGCTGACGCTGACGTTTTGCGAGCCGCCCCAGCTGTTGTCGGTGATGTGGCAGGAGTAAGTGGTAGTGCCTACAGGAGGCGTAGCCACGGGATGCTGGATGTTGGGATTGCTCAAGCTGTTGGCTGGCGTCCAGCTGTAGGAATAGTTCCCCGAACCTCCCGTGGGCAAGGCATGGAGCGTGGTCGACTCACCTTCGCAAAGCTCTGTGTCGTCGGCGGTGGCAGTGGCGGTCATGGCATCCACATAAACCGTGCAGGTTGGATTGCCCACGAGCACCAACTCACGGAACGAGATGTCGTCCAATCCGAAGTCATTGCCGTCGCCGTTGGTGTTTTGGTTGAGGATGGTAATGGTGGCCGTTGTGGAGTTGCCGCTGTACCAAAGCTCATAGAATTGTTCCCAAACCATTGTCGATGACGGGGCAGAAAAAATCTCACCAAGCTGAGTGCCATTGATGCTGAACTGGAGCAAGGCCATCTGGCCAGCCACACCCGCCAGCGTACAGGCCCAAGTCGAGAAGGCGTACCATTTGTTGGGAAGCACACTGATTTGCTCAGTCCACACGTTGGTACCCGCATTGATGGCGCCGTTCACCATCATGAAATTGCCGTTGTCGCCGTGGCCGTAGCCGTGGAAGTTCTCGTGATGCAGGCTGGCATCGGAGTCCACATAATAGGTGCCTTCGTTCCAAAGGTTGGAGTTGTATTCGTATGACGAAGTAAAGCCCGTATTGCCTTGGCTGAAGTCGCCGTTGACGACACTCTCCGCGCCAGGTGCATAACCCTCGCAGGTATAGGTAGTTGTCACCATAGGCGAAGCCACCGTGACAGGCCCTTCGGTAGTAGAAAGACCCGTTGCCGGCGACCATTGGTAATACATGGCTCCAGATGCGGTAAGCGTCACTGAGCCTCCAGGTTGGATGGTGGCCTCAGGCGGGGTGATGGTAACGGGTTGACCAAAAACCGCAACCGTTATCAAAGTCAGTAATGATATGAGGAAAAAACATCTTTTCATACTTCTGCACATTTTGTGCGCAAAGATAAGGGTTTATTCCTTAATAATGTTCGCTAAACGCAAAAATTGTCTCCACTAATACTCATTCCATTTACCTGCACACCACCACCCGCCGTTTCACCACGCCGTTGACGGTTTCGATTTCGAGCATATAGACCGACGGCGGGAAGCAGTTCAAGTTAAGGGTGGTGCTGTTGGAACGGTCACATTCCACCCAGTCCAATGTCTGCCCCATCATGTTGGTCAGGCGGACTCTCTCAATACCTTCGGCCTCGATGTGTACCGTTCCCTTGGTCGGGTTGGGATAGATATTGACCTCAATACCATGTTCTTCGATGTCAAAGAAGCCTGCATGGATTTCAAACTGCCTCTCCATAGCTCCGCAAGATGAGGTTTGGAAATTCGCCTTCAATATGGCCTCGCCTGGGGTGGTCACCGCAATGCGACAATATCCGATTTGCGATTCTATGACCAACCAATCAGGATTGGTCAGGCTCCAACTGACATCGCCAACGATGCCCGTCGTGTCTATGTCGTAGCGGTAAATTCCGCTGATGAGGTTGGAGGCCACATACACATTGTGACTGCCGCCAATCATGCCTATCTGGTCGGAATTGTTTATGGTAAGGTTGACGCGATGGATGATGCTGTCGCAGCCATTTTGGGTGTAAAGCGTATCAAGATAGACATAATATTCTCCTGGTTGGTTGTAAATCGTGCCGTTCAACTCAATGGAATCACAAGCCAAGACGAACTGCGTGAACATCTGCATCACGTTCAGAGTCAGGTGCATCTTGACAAGGCTGTCGCAGCCCTGAAGCGTTTGAAAGGTATGGGAATAAGTTTGACCACTCACGGAACACGAATTGCCGTACCATTCGAAAGCCTCGCAAGCCAAGGTGTCGAACTCATGGACAATCGTTTCGGAAAGGCTGAAGTGCATGGTGACTATGCTGTCGCAGCCTTGTACGGATTGGAATGTATGCACATAATCACCGTCTTGGTCACAGTAATGCTCATACCACCATGTTTCCTGGCATTGGGTCATTTCCATTTCGGTGTGATACGGCTGGATGATGCTCAACTGGTGCGCAACGATACTGTCGCAATGCGTCAAAGCAGTCAACAAAGAGTCATAAACGATGGCATCATCATAATAGGCCACTCCGTGCCACACGAAGCCGCTACATTCCGTCATCGGGTCACCCTCAACCAATTGATCATTACCCACAATCAGTTCCAAAAAATACCAAGTGTCGCAATCATCGGGATCTGTAGCGGGCACAAACACCGAGTCGCGCACGGTTTCATAATAAATATGGCCTGGATTCATCTCCCATTCATACGACCCACAGGCAATGCGGTTGTGTGTATAGGTGGAATAAGGCCCAAATTCGAGCTGCAATTCCACTATGCTGTCGCAATTCGAGCTATTGGTGAGCGTGTCCCAAGCATATTGCATTTCGTCGCTGCGATGGAAGGTCATCCCGTGCCAAACGTAGTCATCGTGGCATGAAGTAATGGGGTCTATGGTATAATTGCTATGGTTGATTTCAATAGGTTGGAAAACGGTGTGCGGACAGGGTTCTTCCTCCGTATATTCGATAACACAATTTTCAGTAATCACCTCGCCTGAAGGCAATTGGTAAAAATCGCATTCCACAATGGGGTCGAGTGTCACATCGTCAGCCGAAATCACTGAGATACGAACCGGTCCGAGTACGACTTCACCACACGAGTTGCGGGCCAAATATTGCACCCAGTAGCCGTTTTGTGTCAGCTGCATGGGCGTGGACGGATTGAAGCCCGAATAAGTTCCGTCCTGTGTGGTGCACATCTGCCACTCGGCGAATCGGTCGTTGGTGTCGTGGTTATACCAATCGACGCTCACGTTGGGCAAAGGCAAGGGATTGCCGACACAGACCTGCATAGGTGACAGCTGACCGTTGATGACAGGCTCGTCGTTCACATTGAACTGTACAACCTCATTGCTGAAGACGGAATCACAATCATTGATGACAACAAAACGCAAGTAATAGCTGCCGTATTCAAAATGATAAGTCTCAGGATCGAAAGCATGGAAAGGCCCGTTGGGTGAAGTGGCGTAATCCCAACGTGTCCTGCCACCATCTGCATGATGATACTGATACTGAGGAGCGTTGACACTCAACAAACCACCTGCACAAAAGTCAGATGGCGTCTGAAGGTTGCTCGTGATTTCCGGCGCATTGTTGACGGTCAAGTTCAAGGTAAAAATGCTGTCGCATATCAACGGATTGCCACTTTCGATGGTATAGGTATCTGTGCAAGAAGCATAATAAGTATTGCCATTGATTGGCCATGTGAAGGACTCGCAAGCCGTATAGGTCTGGGTTTCCGTATAGGCATCGCTCATGGTGAAGTTCAGGTAGGCTGTAATGGTACATCCATTCTCATTCTGCACTTGTGCCTGATATGTACCCGTGTGGTCGCAAGTCACGCCGTTCCAAATGTAGGTGTCGCAAGCCGTAAGGTCTTCGTAGGTCGGTTCAGTGGAATAAACCGTAACTTGAACATTATTGGTTGAATATGCCTCGCCACAACCATTGACAGCCTTGTAGCGTATGCTGCAACCGTTGTAGGCATACGGAATATTGCTGTTTGTGAGTGGTTGCCACACACCATTGATTTGGATTTCCCAACTGCCCGTGCCTTGGTTGGTATGCCGCCACGTAACCGATGGTGTCGTCAGGTTGAATGACTCACCTGCACAAATAGCCGCCGGAGCCGTGATGCTGCCAACAATTGGGATGTCATTGACCGTTACTTGCACTGTTGCGCTATACACCGTTCCACAATCATTGGTTGCAAAATACCTGATAGTGCAACCGTTATAGGAATATGGAATGTTATTGTTGTTGAGCGCCTGCCAACTGCCGTTGAGATTGATTTGCCAACCTTGTGCGGATATGGTAGAGCCATTGGATTGTACGGTAGGCGTTGGCAAGTTGAAGCTATAGCCTGCACAAATGGCCGTAATGTTGTTAAGATTCACAGTAATCGTTGGCTCGTCGGTCACAGTCACCGTGGCCACGGAACTATATCCAGTATCACAGCCGTTAGTCGCAAAATAGCGGATGCTGCAACCATTATATGAATAGGGTATGTTGTTGTTATTCAAGGTTTGCCAACTGCCGTTCAGAAGGATTTGCCAACCTTGTGCGGTCACGTTTGAGCCGTTGGATTGAACCGTTGGAGTCGGCAAATTGAAGCTTGAACCGGCGCAAATCGGGTCGATGTTACTCATATTGACCGTCACGGTTGGCGGACGTGCCGTATTGATATGTACCGTCGCCTCGCTCACCACTCCGTGGTTCGTCACACGATAATTGAATTGAACCTCGCCATTGTAATTCGCATCCGTGAAAGTGTAACGTATCTTTTTATCGGAAAGCACTTGGGCTGTTCCGTGCGGAACCGGATTGGTCAACACCTGCACTTGGGCATCATTAGTATTCGGAAGCACATTGTCATTTTGCAGCACATTCACATCCACATGGTCATTCAGGCAAAGGGCAGTTGTAACATAATCATCCTGAGCAGTTACATCATATAAGACATTGGGAATAAAAGAGATATGGTCAAGAGCGAAGTCATCGCCACTATTGTGGGTTCCGGTATATACATCAAATATTTCTATGTTAATAGGCCCCGACACATTGCCACTATTCCAAGTGCGAGTGATTTCTATCCAATTGAAGTCGTTGACATCAAGAGTGACGTTGTTGCCAGCAGCCGAACCGTTGATTTTCACTTGAATAATTGAGGGATTGGCATTGAAAAGCCATGAAGATTGTGACAAGTTTCTCACATAACATTTAAACGTGTATGTGGTCTGAGTTGTCACGTTCACCTGTTGCCACCAAGCCCTTTTCGTTGGGTTTTGAGAGCCGCCGAAACCATTGAACAACAAATAATACCCCGACCCACCGTATCCCGTAAGATTTGCTGGCCATCCCAACCCACCGATACCATGATTCGTGGAAGTGATGTCATGAATGAATTTTCCTTCTTCAACACCGCCACCTGTAATGCGTTCGTAGTCGGAAATGGTTTGATAGTCAAAACCGCTGGTTTGCTCGAAATCGCCATTGACAATAAGGTTTGTTTGTGCCGATATTGTCGAAACAGCAGCCCAAAAAAACACCATCAGGACTATCAAAGATTTAAAATTCCTGGATTTCAATGTTCTCTTCATTTTGTCTTGCTTTAATTGGTATACAAAACGCTAAAAACAGCAAAAAGTGTACCAACCAAGGAAAAAATCAAAGCTCGCCAGCTTGCTTCTTTGCCCAGAATTCTTTGAAGTCAGCGTAATTCTTCTCCAAAAGTTCGGGCGTATTGAGGGAATAAGGGCATTTCTCGCGGCAGGCATTGCAGTGCTTGCACTTCTCAATCTTCTTCATCTTTTCGGCCCATTCCTCTGTGAGATAGACACTTAAAGGTGCCCTCCTCAAGAAAAGGCTCATGCGGGCGCAATCGTTGATTTGGATACCTGCCGGGCATGGCATACAATAGCCACAGCCACGGCAAAACTCGCCGGCCAATTCCTTTCGGTCGGCCTCAATCTTGCGCCATGAAGCCGACGAAAGCTCAGGCGCATGGTCTTGATAGGAAATGAACTCGTCCAACTCGCTTTCGCGCTGTATGCCCCAAATGGGCAAGGCATGGTCAAACTGGTCGAGGAAAGCGTAAGCCAGGGCTGAATCGGTGATGAGACCACCAGCAAGGGATTTCATGCAGATGAAGCCCATGTTGCGTTTGTGGCAGGCCTCCACAATCTTCTGATCCTCCTCCGACGACAAGTAACTAAACGGATATTGAAGCGTGTCGTAGCAGTCGCGCTCAATGGCCTCCAAAGCAACGGATTGCCTGTGATTGCTGATGCCGATGAAACGTATCTTGCCTTGGCGCTTGGCCACACGCATGGCATCGAAGAGGCCCAGCTTGTCGCCCGGACGCGGGCAATAGTCCGGATTGTGGAACTGATACAGGTCAAGATAATCGGTCTTCAGGTTCTTCAAAGTGGTGTGCAAATCCTTCCAGAAGTCCTCCATTGTTGTGGCAGCCGTCTTTGAAGCAATGATGACTTTGCTCCGTCGATCGGCAAAAGCTGCACCGATTTTTTCCTCGCTGTCGGTATAAAACCGTGCCGTATCATAAAAGTTGATTCCGTTATCAAACGCTTTGTGTAACAAATAGATAGCATCCTTTTCGCTGATCCTCTGGATGGGCAATGCCCCAAAACCGTTCTTGTTGACCTTCAGGTTGGTTTTTCCTAATGTGATGATTTTCATGGCCTATAACTTTTACGTGACAAAATTATAAAATCTTTTTTAAACGACAATATCTATAGACAAAAAAAGCATTTATCTTGCATAATTTGAGGGTTTTCCGACCAAAATTCCTACTTTTGCAAAAACTTTGGAAGATGAAAATCCTTATTCTCAACGGCCCTAACCTCAATCTTCTCGGCCAACGCGAGCCGAAGCTATACGGTCATGTTTCGTTTGATGACTATCTGCCACTACTCAAGGCCAAGTTTCCGCAACATGAGATAGCCTATTTCCAATCGAACCACGAAGGCGACCTCATCGACAAACTTCAAGTGGCTGACAAACAATACGATGCCGTGGTGATGAACCCTGGAGGCTATGCCCATACCTCCATCGCCCTTGCCGACTGCATCCGTGCCATCAGCATCCCCGTTATCGAGGTGCATCTCACTGACATCAGTAAGCGAGAGCCCTACCGCCGACATTCCTATACGGCTGAGGCTTGCGTCAGGTGTTTTATGGGATTGGGCTTGGAAGGCTATGACCGCGCTGTTGAATCGTTGGGATGCTGACAAAGCCCTTTCAAGAGGTGAAATCCGACGGTTTCAACTCGCTGAATTTCTTTTTGCCACGGATGACGTTTTCAAAAACGATGTTTTTACGATAAATGCAGCTTACCAAACCGCGCTGCAATTCTTTGCGTTTTTTGCGCAAATCGGGCAGACGTTTGTAGAAATCCCAATGCGCCTTGAAGACCATACGGAAGTCTTTCGGGCAGCCTTCGATGAGGAATTTCAATGCAGCAATCCAATCGAGGAAAATACGATATAAAACAGTCCGTTTCACACGATGCTTTGGGAGGTTCTTCACTAACAGCGACAGGTTGTTGCGGAAATTCAAGTAGGTCTTTCGCGGGGAGTTTTTGGGCAATGTGCCGCCACCGATATGAAACACCTCTGACTTTGGGCAACAAAACACCTGATAACCAGCATTTTTCAACCGCCAGCAGAGGTCAATCTCCTCCATGTGGGCAAAAAAGCTATCGTCCAAACCGCCCACCTGATGATAGAGGTCGGCGCGGACGAACATACAAGCTCCCGTGGCCCAAAAAACCTCCATCGGCTCGTCATACTGGCCGTGGTCTTCCTCCAAATATTGGAACATGCGCCCGCGACAAAACGGATAACCGTATTTGTCGATGAAGCCGCCACTGGCACCTGCATACTCAAACTCATCCTTGTGATAGTACGACAAAATCTTAGGCTGGCAGGCGGCAATATTGGGGTTGGCATCCATCATTTCGATGACAGGTTCAATCCATCCCGGAGCCACCTCAATGTCGGAATTGAGCAGCACATAATACTGAGCCTCAATCTGTTTCAAGGCCAAATTGTAGCCCGTGGCAAAGCCTCCATTGCTGCCATTCTCGATGAGGCGCACGTCAGGAAAGCAATCCTTCATCAAATCCACCGAGTCGTCAGTTGAGGCATTGTCGGCAACAATCACCTCCGCCAACTCAGGATTGCAAGAAGCCATCACCCCAGGCAAAAACTTCTCAAGGAAACGGCTCCCGTTGTAGTTCAATATGACGACGGCTACCTTCATGCTTCTTTCTTTTGGGGTCTTTGGTGTTTCCAGCGGCGATGCGACCATAGCCAGTTGTCGGGTTGCGCCTTGATGCTCCGCTCCGTCAGTCGCACATATTGTTCCATGATGAAACCTTTCTCCGTCGTTTCCGGGTCGTCGGAAATCAGTTCAAAAGTCACTTCGTAGCGTCCCCTGCCCTTTCGCTGCATGTCGGTGAAGACCACGGCATAGTCGAGCATCTTGGCCATGCGCTCCAAACCAGTAAACCAACAAGTGTCTTGGTGCAGAAACTCAGTCCAATAATCGGTTTCGCGCCCGAAAGGGGTTTGGTCGGCCACCATCAGCACAGCGTTTTGGCGGTCGCGAACCTGAGTCAACCGACGCAAAGCGTTGTTTGATTCTACCATCTCCAAAGGGCAGTCGTAAGTGCGCATGGTAAGCATAAGCTGTTCAAAAACAGGATTTTGAACCTTTTTGTAAACCGCCAAGCAATTGTGGTTGGACAGGTCGGGCATCATCTTGCCAAACCATTCCCAATTGCCCGAATGAGGGATGGCATAAAAAACATTCTTGTGTTCGTCCTGCAATCGGGTGATGAGCTCTGGATTGGTGTAATGGATGCGGTATTTGTAGCCGTTGGGCTTCATGCGCAGCATCTTCGGGGCCTCCACAAACAAGTCGCAGAGGTTGCGGTAATAGCGACGTTCAATGGTTTTGATTTCCATTTTGTCCTTTTCAGGAAACGAGCGCAACAGATTCTGTCTCACCACCTTGCGACGATAACGCAATACATGGTAAACCATAACGTAATACAAGTCGGACTTCAGATAAAGAAGCCAAAACGGATGCACCGAAAGGAAAGCCACCCACCATTTGACGATATGAAATCCGACTTTCGACATGGATTATCTCGGATTGTCGTAAAAGTCGCCGGCATGTTTGCCCCAGCCTTCCTCGTAGTCGGTTTGGTCGATGCCTTCGTCGTAATGTTCGCCATAGATGCGCGAATACACTTCCAGTTTCCAGCGATAATTGTTCAGCTCGCCCACCACGTCGGAATGAATCAGCTGATAATCATTGGTGGAGCGGTCTTTCGTCATGAAAACGAACTTCTTGTTGTGTTGGTTGGCAATCGTATAGTAATGCCAAATCTGGTAAGGATAAGCACCTGGCTCATCAACCTGATCGACAATTTGGTCAGGCTCGCCATATTTCAAGAACACATAGCCACGGTCGGTACGATAACCCGGAGCCGCCGTGGTGCCGAATGACAAATTGACGCGACGCACAGCGGCAAGATACTCTTGGAAAGCATCGTTGGGAGTCATTGGCGAGCGCGTAGACCAGAAATTATAGAGGAACTGCTGCATGGTGGTCTTGTCGTCGGTCTTCACAAGACTCAAGGCATAGTCGCGTTCGGTCTCCGAACTGATTGGCTCAAGATAACGGAGATACTTGCGCAGCGTGTCGAGATGGTCAATGCCGGTCACGAAGGTGTTGGTGATATTCACGCCCGAAAGGTCTCTCATGGCATAGCTCACACCTGGGTTGCTGCGTTGGAAAAAGACGCTGTTGGAGCAAATCACCGTATTGGAACGGTCGCGCATCTCAACGACGAGGTAATAATTGCCCGACGGCAAATCCTTGATGTCGATAGAAGTGAGCAAACTATTGGCCTTTGCCACGTCAAAACGTTTGGTGAAGTAGAAGTCACGCATCAACGACGATGACTCGGCGGCTTCTATATAATAAGTCACCAAATACTTGCCTTCGTCATACAAACGGTCGCTGTTGTAAAGCTCGGCGTAAAACTGGAGCTTGTCGGCAGAGGCACTATAAAAAGGAAACACACGGGGCAAAAAATCATAGCCACTCTTGGTGCAGGACGAAGCCTTGGTTGCCTTGCTGTAAGAGTCGAAAAGCAAAATGTCGGAAACCGCAGGCAAATCCTGAGGATAATCGACCTCAACGGTAAATGAGATGTTGACGTTCTTGCCGTTGCCCTTGTCGGTGACACTCAGCTCCATTTCATACACGCCATTGGGCAACGCGAAACGCTGTTGGTCGATGAAAGCACCGTCGAGGTTGGCCGTATCGGTGACTATCGGACTATCCAAAGCCACTTTGGAGAAGGTGGTCTCCTCCCCTTTTCTGAACGCCGTGACGATTTCGAGCGTCGCCTTGAACTGGCCAGGCTGGAACTCTTTATAAGTTACCGATTTGCACTCGAAGGCCAAAGCTGTCTCAACGAAAGGCGTCTGGCCAGGCAGATTGTAGGTCGTCGTGGTGATGTAAGGATTCAGCCGTTTGGTCTGCGCGTTGGCGGAAAAAACACATAGAATCAGTGTGACAAGGAATAAGACAAATTTCTTCATAACTCTAAATTTTCTAATTTCAACGGCAAAAATAGTTGTTTTGTTTTTGTTTTGCCCTTTTTTCGTGTTGTTTAATTTCAACATTTTTCAACAATATCATTTCAACCATTTGTCATTCAATGAATTACCAATTATTTCTCAAATACGTCAGGATGGCTTGTTCGAGGGTGTTTTCAGTCTTCATCGCAGAAAGAATCTTCTTCGTGCGCCTGTTGACCCCGCTGTAGGAGATGCCTTCGAGGACGGCCATCTGCGCGTCATTCATGCCTAACATGGCAAGACAGCACTGGCGGAAGTCGGAGCTGTTAAGTTCGGGGAAGTCTTTCAGGAAACGCTGCGAGCAGTCGGTGAAATTGGTGTTCACCATCCTCACCAAGTCGATGAAGTCCACTTCCTTCAGCTTCAGCTTGGGGAAAAGCCCCACATTCTTGATCATTATGTCGTTTCCCTCCATCATTCCTTTGATTTTCAGCACGACATCGGTCTCGTTGAAACCTTGCCAGGCCTCTTCAAAAGTATGGTTGGTAACATCTGCAAGCCTTTTGCGCGCATCTCCGAGTTGTTGCGCCATCTGGCTGATTTCCCTGTCTTTGACAGCGTTCTCCTGCTGGTGTTTCTCCGTAATGTCCACAATCTGGTTCTCGATATGGTTGATACGACTCCGGTTGCGGACGATGATGAAAGCGAGAAAACCGACCACTGCAATCAGCAACAACACCAAAAGCAACAGTGCGGCATTATTCTCCTTTTCGCCCGTCGATTCCACTGCTTGCGGCGCAGTGAACTCGTCGTAAAGGTAGTCGATTTCCATCTTTTTGGAAGTCATTCGCGACTCACGCATCGAACTTTCCACATAAAAGCGAGTGTAACGCAATTCCTCGTCTGTCATTCCCTTGGCGCGACAGATTTCGGCCAACTTAGCGGCGGCATCAGTGCGCGCCTTACGGTCGCCATTGGCAAAAGCTCTTTTCAGATGCGGATAGGCTGAATCATACTGCTGTAACTCAAACAACTTCGCACCGAGTGACAACTCCATGGCATCCACGCCAAGAGGAGCCAAAGCCTCAGCCTGACCAAAACGGGCCAGTGCTTTGTCGTAGTCCTTCTCTGCCTGATAGATATTGGCCTCGTAGCGCAGCATGGCGGCGAGGTCATTGTCTTTTTCAAAATGCGTTGAGGCATTGCCACAGGCTTCCATCGCCTCGTCATAGAGGCCGTAGGTATAGAGAATCTCCGAAAGGCGGGTGTAGGCCAATGCGATGAAACGTTTCGCGTAAGGGTGTTCGTCCCATGCCTTAAACTGCCGCATCACGCCCAAAGCGTCAAGGTAATGCCTGAAAGCCTCCACGTCGTCATTCGCGAACGCATATTCCACACCTTTATAATAATAGGCATTGGCCCGAAGATAACACAATTCGTCATCTGTCGGATAAAGGACCGCAAGGCTGTCGTAGAAAGCGAGGACTGGAGCCAAATCGGGGCTTTCCTCATCAAGCCAGTGGTTTTTGTACTGCATCTGCACGGTGCGCAAACACAATTCGATGGAATCCATTAGGGTGAAAGATGCATCTAAGGCGGCTGTCAACAATCCATCCACGCTATCCGCTGCTTTGTCGGGATCGGTCTCCAGCAGCATTTCCACAGCCCGCAATTCGTTGAAATGGCGTGGCGAATTAAGCTCGGTAAATGCCGTTTTCGGCCTCGAACAGGCGCAAAAAGCGACCGCCAAAAGCAACAACGAATACTCTATAAAGCGAATTATCCTCATCAGACCACACTATTTTCGACCTTGCAAAGATAGGGGTTTTCAATCGGAAAAAAGTTTTTTTTCGGGAAAAATCTCAACCTATCGAAAAATGTTGTACTTTTGCAGCGGAGATATGGCTGAGTGGTCGATAGCGGCGGTCTTGAAAACCGTTAAGCCGAAAGGCT
>ONKQ01000044.1:0-7244 GCA_900318465.1 uncultured Bacteroidales bacterium | reverse complement strand
GGCAGCAAGGAGAGATGCCGGAGTGGTCGATCGGGGCGGTCTCGAAAACCGTTGAACGCTTTGCGTTCCAAGGGTTCGAATCCCTTTCTCTCCGCAAAACAATCGGTATAACCTAGTGATTATCACAAAGTTATACCGATTTTCATTTTCTCGACTACCAAAAAAACTGCCGTTTTTTGCTCAATTTCTTGCCTTTGTTCATGTTTAATCGGGATAGTCGCTGGCTTTCCATTAGAATTTCACCTTTTCAGGGACAAGATATGCATTCAGAAATCTTTCAGCCAAACTGTTTGGGCGGATGTTTCTTCTCGCGTCATCAGGTGTAAACCATTGATATGAGTCTATCTCTCCGTTGGGTGAAAGTTCGCTGTCGTCTTTCACAAAAGCCGTAAAGTTGCACATCAGCGTGTTCGAAGGCTCAAAAAAGCTGGTGCGGTTGAACTTGATACGACTGACGGTCATCCTGGTCTCTTCCTTGATTTCCCGGCCAACGGCATGTTCCAATTGCTCACCACGGTTCACATAACCAGCCACTAGGATAAAATGAGGCCTGCCATATTGCTTAATCAACAGAATTTCACCCGTTTGCTCGTTGATGACAATCATGCTCACAGCCACGTTATACATGGGGAACCTGAACTGCTCACATTGTGGGCAATAGGGCACAATGCCTTCTCCCTCAAGCTCCTTCTCAATAAGCTCCGTTCCACACTCGAAGCAATGTTTCTGAACAATCATTTTCTTTTGGTTTTGCTGTATTTTGCTTTTACTATTTCGTATGAGTTGCGAGTAAGCTCCTTTAGCAGCCCATCTGGAGCCTCATTGGGGTCGATTCCAATCCAATGCTTGTTTGACTCGTTGAAGGGGTCGCTGACGCAAGAGTATTGTTCTCTCAACTCAATGACCCGTTCTGGCTGACATTTGAGCGAAATCACCTTGAAGTCGTCGCAGTCGAAGTATGAGAACATGTGGCCGCAGACATAGAAAACCAATACTCCTTCACCATTCTTGAACTTGGTGAACGGGAACTTCTCCTCAATGCCATCGCCCAACGAGAGACAAAACTCGCGGTATTCCTCAATGTTCATTAATAACTCCTGACCTTCTTTAGAACACCTAACTAAACCGCTCAATACTTACAGTAAAAAGTGGTTTGGCCTTCCAAGCAGCCCTTAAATTCATTCGTAATGCCTAATCCTCACCTCTATTCCGTCAGCTTTCAGTTGCGAAGAGATGCCACTCACTTCGGTTTGGCCATAATGATAAGGGAACAGCACTTTTGGCTTGACAATCCGTGCAGCATTGACGAGTTGCTCAACCGTCATGGTGTAAGGCTGGTTGCAGGGTAAGAATGCGATGTCAATGTCTTTGATTTCAGCCATTTCAGGAATGTCCTCGGTGTCTCCGGCAATGTAAATCCTCAGCCCGTCAAGCGTGAGGATGAAGCCGTTGTCTCTTCCCTTGGGGTGGAATTGCAAGTGGCCTTCGGTGGTGTTGTAGGCAGGAACGGCTTCAAGTCTGATGTCGTCTGACAATTGAAGCACATCGCCATTGGCCATCACTTGGCCATAACCCAACATTTCGGCGCAACGTTGGTTCGTAATCAACTGGGTTTTGTCGCCTGTGAGTTGGTTGATAGCCTCTTGGTCCAAGTGGTCATGATGCTCATGCGTCACAAAAATATAATCCGCTTTGGGCATGACGGTGTAGTCGATGGTCTTGTTGCCGAGTTTCGTCACAGGGTCAATCATAATCTCCTTGCCGTCATATTCGATTCGGATGGAGGCGTGAACCAAAGCATGAAACTTGACCGTCTTGCCACTTTTGGTGGTGAAGCTGTCGACTTCGTAGGAATTAGGTTGGCTACAGGCGGCCAATCCCATGAGTGCAAGTAAACTGGTGATAATCATTTTCATAGTGTTAGTTTGTTGAATGTGTTCTAAGCATTAAAACATGAACTTGCTTTTACCTTATTTATACAAATCCTTTGGCGTATAATAATCAAACGGCGGCATGGTTTGCGGGTCGAGGTTTTCATAAACACCATCCACTTGGATTCTTTCCTTATTGTAGATATAGTGCTTGCAGAACCATTTCAAATCATCCACCGTCAAAGGGCCGCCCGCTGCCACGCTATGGCCGTAACCCTCGAAACGACGAGCGAAATAGGGATAACCGTATTTCTCGAAACGTTTCACCAAGGCATCTGTGCCAAAAAAGCCCACATTGAAAAGGCTCAATCCTTTGTAAGACACTAAATTATCCTTCGTTCCGTGAAACATCATGGTCGGGGCTGGCTCGTGGTTGCGATACTGCACTTTGCCCTCTTTCGAGAAGATAGCGCCGGCATACGATATCACGCCTGCCAAACGGAAATCCTTAGGCAGAATATTGGAGTTGAGGAATCCGTTGCACATCGCGTAGTCCGTCTGCAAAGAGGTGATGGCGCCTGCGCTTGAGCCAGTCATCACAATATAATCCTTGTTGATTTTCAATTCTTTGGCATGTTCGAGCAGATAGGCCAAAGCCGAAATCGCATCTTCGGTAGCCATGTAGACGGCTATTTCCAAAGGCTCAGTGTTGAAAATGCTGAGGTTTTTGGCACCTTTCAAACCCAAACGGTAATCGATGGAAGCCACCATGAAGCCCTCATCGACCAACTGCTTGAAATAAGCCTTCTCCCATTTTCCGTCACGATGTCCGCCGATAAAGCCACCGCCAAAGACATACACCAAGCAAATTGTGCTATCATGCACGTTTTCAGGCGTGTAGAAATCAAGATATAGTTGCGTGGTATCCTTTTCGGCATATTGGATTGTCTGCATGTTTTGCGCAAAAGCCGACGTACCCGCGAGGAATAGTGCCAAGATTAGAATGAGTTTTTTCATGTCGTATGTGTTTTTGACTATGGCTTACTTCGCTGTGTTGTAAGCCATTGGCCATCTGCCATTGGCCATCATTATGCTTGATGTGTTTTGTAGTATTCTTTCAGGAACTCAGGAAGTTGACGCAAAGCGGCTTGTTCGCGCCATTGTTTTCTCACCTCTTGCGCGGGAACGCCAAACACGGCCTTGCCCGGCTCAATGCTCTTGTCGACTGCGGAAGTGGCCAACACCACCGCACCCGTACCGATGACCAAATCCTTGTTGACGCATACACGTCCCCAAAGGATGACATCGTCCTCAATGCGCGTCACGCCTGCGATGGCGGCATGGGCACCGATGAGGCAGTTGTGGCCAATATAACTGTCGTGACCAATCTGACAATGATTGTCGAGTTTGGTGCCACTTTCGATGAGCGTGTCGGAGGTAACGCCACGGTCGATGCTGCACAACGCACCGATTTCCACGTCATTAGCGATGACCACACGTCCGAAAGACTCAAATTTCTTGAAGCCCTCGTTACGGCGTTGGAAATAGTATCCGTCCGCCCCAATGACACTGCCCGAATGGATGATGACATTGTCGCCAATCACGCAATGGTCGTAGATGGTCACGTTGGGATGGATGAGGCAGTTCTTTCCGATGACGGTGTGATGCCCGACAAACGAACCTGGCATGATGAGCGTCCCCTCGCCTATCGTCGCGCTGTCGCTAATTGACTGGGTCTGAGGCTCAAAAGGTCGGAAATGCCGCATGATGCGGATAAAGGCATCGAAGGGGTCGGGGTGCAAGAGCAAGGCCTTACCCTCGGGACATTCCACCTCTTTATTAATTAGGACTACCGTCGCCGCCGAGTTCAAAGCCTTGGCGTAGTATTTCGGGTGGTCGACGAAAGTGATGTCGCCTGCTTCCACCTTGTGGATTTCGTTCAGTCCAGTGATGGGAAAATCAGGCTTCCCAACATATTGTGCACCAATCAGTTCGGCTATGGATTTGAGGGTAGATTTTTGGATTTTCATCGGCGAAAGAATTTATAGAATAACGATAGAATTGACAAATTATTTCACGCAGAATCCGCAGAAATCGCAGAAACCTTCCGGCACCAAAATTTGCGTCGCATTGCGATTCATAAGATTCTGCGCATTCTGCGTGCAAAACAACTCCGCGTGCAAAAAAACCAAAAAAGCGCAAAGTCTTTTTGACCCTGCGCTTTCTGTTTCGTTGGCTTCATCAGGCTTTCACACGCTCGCAATATTCGCCCGTGCGGGTATCGACGCGAATCATGTCATCTGTGTTGATGAACAGCGGCACACGCACCATGGCACCCGTCTCGACGGTGGCTTCCTTCAGAGCGTTGGTGGCGGTGTTGCCCTTCTCGCCCGGCTCGGTGTAAGTCACCTTCAGCACGGTCTTCACAGGCATTTCGGCGAAGAGGATGGTCTCGGTTGAAGCATCGACGACAACGTCAACCACATCGTTTTCCTTCATGAACTTCACGCCAGTGATGTTATCTTCGGCAATCGGAATCTGTTCGTAGGTCTCGGTGTGCATGAAGATGTAGTCCTCACCTTCCTTGTAGAGGTACTGATAAGGACGATGCTCAACGCGGACATCCTCGAGTTTCACGCCAATGTCGAAACGCTTTTCAAGCACATTGCCGCTCAACACGTCCTTCAGTTTGATACGCATGATAGTGTTGCCTTTGCCAGGCTTAACATGTTGGAAGTCAATGCAGAAATAAATCTTTCCATCCAAACGGACAGCGCTTCCAATCTTAACATCTTGACTTAACATAGTATTTCAGATTTAAATATTTAAGATTCAAAGATTTAAAATTCAAAATTCAATTCCAATATAACAAAATGAAGCTGCAAAGGTAGTGGATTTCAGGGAAATGGCAAAGGATTTGTTGAAAAAAATGCAATTGTTCCATTTCGGCAGGGGTTCCGCTCCGCTACACCGCCTGCCTAACATCCTACGTCCCGATGGGACTTCGCGCCCAGCACCGCGGAACCCCGTAGGGGTGACAGGACTTTAGGCATACGGTGAAATGAAATGGAACCACTGCCGACAAAAAAATGCCATCCTCCTCGCTCCACATATCGGAAAAACCCCTATTTTTACGCCAAATTTCTAAACCATAATAATATGAAGAAAAACAAACTTTTCCTGTTAGCCATGATCACCTGTTCAATCGTATCGTGCAACACACAACAGACGCAAAAACCTGAAACCGAGCCGAAAGGCAAGGACAAAATCGGCCCGAAAGAACTCACCCTGACTTCGGACATCATGACACCCGAAGTGCTTTGGAGCATGGGCCGCATCGGGGATTACACCATTTCGCCCGACCATTCGCAAATCGTCTATGCCGTGACCTACTACAGCGTGCCCGAAAACCGCAGCGGCTCCACCTTATATATTATGAACGCCGACGGCAGCGGAAACAAGGTGTTGGTCGAGAGCAAGGACAGCCAATACAGCCCGCAATGGCGCCCCGACGGCAAGAAAATCGGCTTCCTCTCGCCCAAAAACGACATTATGCAACTCTGGGAAGTGAACCCCGACGGAACTGGAGTTGAATGTGTTTCAAACGAAAAGGACGACATCAATGGTTTCCTCTATTCGCCTGACTGCCAGCAGGTCATCTTCACCAAGGAAGTGAAGCTGAAAGAGACCGTGGCCGACATCTATCCCGACCTCGACAAGTCCTCTGGCCGCATCAACAACGACCTGATGTATCGCCACTGGGACCATTGGGTGGACACCTACGGACACATCTTCGTGGGCAACTTCAGCAGCGGCAAAATCGAGGCTTCGTTTGACGCGATGCAAGGCGAGCAATGGGAAGCCCCCGTGCGTCCCTTCGGCGGAATGGAGCAGGTGCAATGGCTGCCCGACGGCAAGAGCTTCGTCTATTGCTGCCGCAAGAAAGTCGGCAAGGATTACGCCCTCTCCACCAACACCGACATCTACCAATACACCATCCTGAGCGGCGAGTGCAAGAACCTCACCGAAGGCATGATGGGCTACGACCTCAACCCCGTCATCTCCCCCGACGGCAAACTGATGGCTTGGGAAAGCATGGAACGCGACGGCTACGAAAGCGACAAGCAACGCCTCTTCGTGATGAACCTCGAAACGGGCGAAAAGACCGACTACTCGGCCAAGTTCGACCAATGCTGCACGGGCTTCAGCTGGGCCGACGACAGCAAGACCTTGTACTTCATCAGCGATGCTTACGCCACCGACCAGCTTTATGCCCTCAACATCGAGAACGGAGAAATCAAGAAACTGACGGAAGGCAAACACAACTATGTTTCGGTTCATTGGAACGGCGACAAACTGATTGCCGGTCGCCAATCGATGAGCCACCCGACGGAGCTCTTCAGCGTTGACCCCGCCACGGGTGAGGCCAAGCAAATCACCACCGTGAACGACAAGATCTTTGCCCAACTGACGATGGGCGACGTAAAGGAACGCTGGGTGAAGACCACCGACGGCAAGGACATGCTCGTGTGGGTCATCTACCCGCCCCATTTCGATGCCAACAAGAAATACCCTGCCCTGCTCTACTGCGAAGGCGGACCGCAAAGCACCGTGAGCCAATTCTGGAGCTACCGCTGGAACTTCCAGATGATGGCTGCCAACGACTATATCGTGGTCGCGCCCAACCGTCGCGGCTTGCCGGGCTTCGGTCAGGAATGGCTTGAGGAAATCAGCGGCGATTATGGCGGACAGTGCATGAAAGACTACCTGAGCGCCATCGACGAACTGAAGAAAGAACCTTACATTGACGAGAACCGCCTCGGTGCCGTGGGCGCCAGCTTCGGCGGCTACAGCGTGTATTGGTTGGCCGGTCACCACGACAACCGTTTCAAGGCCCTCATCGCCCACGACGGCATGTTCAACCTTGAGGCGCAATACCTTGAAACCGAAGAAATGTGGTTCGTGAATTGGGACCTCGGCGGCCCCTTCTGGGACTGGAACAACCCGACCGTCCGCAAGACCTACGCCAACTCGCCCCACCTCTTTGTCGACAAATGGACCGCACCCATCCTCGTCATCCACGGCGGCTTGGACTACCGCATCTGCTTCACACAAGGAATGCAGGCCTACAACGCCGCCATCCTACGCGGTATCCCTGCCGAGTTCCTCTATTTCCCCGACGAGAACCACTGGGTACTTAAGCCGCAGAACGGCGTTTTGTGGCAGCGGAGGTTCTATAATTGGTTGGATAAGTATTTGAAATGATCACAAACAAAAAAACTGGCGGGGCACTCCCCCGCCAGTTTTCGTTTAACAATCAGCTTAATATCAACAATATTTAATCTTCATCTTCGTTTATTTTAGTATCAGGAA
>ONKQ01000009.1 GCA_900318465.1 uncultured Bacteroidales bacterium | reverse complement strand
GAAGGAAAAGAAAGACCGCGTTGAGGACGCTTTGAACGCCACCCGCGCTGCCATCGAAGAGGGTATCATCCCTGGCGGCGGTGTCGGCTTCATCCGTGCCATCAAGGCCATCGAGAAGATGAAGGGCGAAAACGAGGACGAGACCACGGGTATCGCCATCATCAAGCGCGCTCTGGAAGAGCCGCTGCGCCAGATTGTTGAGAACGCCGGCTTGGAAGGCTCGGTCGTCGTCAACAAGGTGATGGAAGGCAAGAACGACTTCGGCTTCAACGCTCGCACCGAGGTGTATGAGAACCTGCTCACCACGGGTGTCATCGACCCCGTGAAGGTGTCAAGAGTCGCCTTGGAGAACGCTGCTTCCATCGCCGGTATGCTGCTGACCACCGAGTGCGTCATCAGCAACCACAAGGAGCCTACACCTCCCACACCTCCTATGCCGATGGGCGGCGGAATGGACGGGATGATGTAATTTTGAATGCAGAATTATGAATGCGGAATGCAGAATTATGAATGCGGAATGCGGAATTATGAATGCGGAATGCGGAATTATGAATGCGGAATGGCCTGCGGACAAGGTAGTCTCGCGTCCCACGTCCCGCGTCAAAGAATAATGGAAACGAGCAAAAGGCTGACTGCGAAAGCGGTCGGCCTTTTTTTCGTGCCATTTCCCAATACTATTTCTGTTTTAGCACTTGTTATTTGAACCTGCGGTGCGGTGTTTTTCAGGTATAATAATCTAGTATTAGGAAAAAATGTTTGCAGGGTGAATAGTTAAACAGAGAGAAAATGTTGCAACTTAATACAATGAACGAGGCTCAGATGATGATTTTGGAGTCGTTTGCAGGTGCTACTGACGAGCAAGAATTGTACGATTTAATGGATGTCATCAGGGACTTTTATGCCCGTAGGTTGGAGGCCGAGATGAATCGACTTTGGGACAATGGGACATTCAACCAAGAAGCCCTTGATCAATTGAAGAACGAACATCTTCGTACACCCTATATTAATTGAACATTATGGTGAGGCCTCGTGTAGTCATTGACACCAACTGCTTGTTGCAGATGTAGGGAGCAAGAAGTCCGTACCATTTCTTGTTTGAGGTTTTCATACAATATGGTTATACAATGTGTATTTCGACCGAGGTGCTTCTTGAATATGAGGAAATTTTGTGACCGACGACAACCATTTTCAAGATGCAGCCAATTCGTGGTTTCCTACTTTCAATGTGATTTCACTCGATGATTTTGCAAAGATGATGGAACAACTATACCAAAAACAACCATAGTAAGGGATTAAATTTGGTTTTTTGGTATGAGGAAATTACAAATAATATGGACAAGCCCCAAAACCGTTTTTTCATAAACATTTGAATTTCAATATATTGAAAATTTCAAAATCGAAATTAATAGGGACAAAACCGTTTTAGGGCTTGACAGATGTTTTTTTGGAGGTTTTTTTGAATAATTTTGCGTGCATAATACAGAAAAACACTTTGAAATGAAAGCAACAAAATTTTACACCCTGCTTGCGCTCCTGCTGATGGCGGGAGGGATGACGATGCAAGGGCAAATCCGTATCGACAAGCAGCAATGCTTTGGGGGATATGACGAAGACCTTATAGAAGGAAGAGGGATCATCATGGAAGATGATTTCATTTTGCTTGCGGGCTATACCTATAAGCCTGGTGTCGGCACGGGGCTGGTGCCCGAATATTGCAGCGATGCGTATGTTTACAGTCCTGCTTGGATTGTGAAAATCAACTACGATTATGAACTCATCGACAGTTGGTGCTATGATATGGGTGTCAAAGACATCCTAAAGGTTGAAAACGGTGAGAGAAAAGAATACTATTTGGTTGGAGGTGCTTTCTGTGACATCTGTGGAGATACTGTACGTAACATGAAAGTAATCAAAATCAATTCCAATGGAGAAGAAATTTGGACCAGTTGCTTCGGTAACCGAGAGGGTTATTATTGGGAGTCTGGTGGAGGCGATTTGACACACGACGGAGGAGTGCTCGCCTTTGCGAATTATTTTAGTAGTGGTTGCGACATCAGCCATTTTTATGGTGCTGTGGATGGTTGGATGGTAGCGATGGACAGCCTCGGGAACATGACTTGGGAGACCACTCTTGGAACACAAGCAGTGGATCTTTTGAGTAGGGTGGATAGAAGCGACAAAGGTGGTTATTATGTCACTATGTATAATGACCCTGCGGGATCCTACGGAAACCTCACGCCATGTTATGATCCTCCCATGAACAGCAATGCCACGTTCATCAAACTGGATTCCATCGGAGGAATAGAATGGCAGGAATGTTACGGATGCATACCTGGACCCAATAAAGAATCGGCGATATTAAGGTTTATCGACCTTGAAGACGGCTATATCGGCATTGGGGAAACAACTTGTACGGACGGTGATTTGCAAGGTGCCGGATGGCATCCTGGATATTACGGAGCAGGTTTCCCATGTTACGACATTTGGTTGTTACGCTTGGATTTAGACCGCAATGTCGTTTGGAGCAAGTGCTACGGTGGAAGTTCCCATGAAGGTGCAGCGAGAGTGTTCCCGTTAGAAGATGGCGGCTTCATGGCGTTTGGAACGACGCAATCCATTGATGGTGATGTGGCCAGTGCAGCACACCTCAATTTGAGTGACCTTAACGATGGCATAGGTTGGGTGTTTCGTACTGATGCCCACGGCAATTTACTTTGGGAGCGCTGTTTGGGGACAAAAGATGGTTCCACTATATTTAAGGAGGTTGTTCAACATAACGACAGGGAATACACGATTGTCGGCGACGTGATATGTCCGCGAACCGGCTCCAGCGGAGATGTGAACTGCTCCAACTGCGCCTTCACATATACTCCAACTCCACAGGTAATAAATCGGGATTATTGGATTCTGCACATCACCGACACGGTGGACTACACCACATTGCAGGTGCCGGAACGACCCATGCCAAAGGAAGAGGCTGCGGTGGAGGTTTATCCCAACCCGACGAACAACACGGTTTGCGTGCTGCTTCCCAACGAGGCCGAGGCCACGGAAATGGAACTCATTAACATGAGCGGCCAAGTGGTGGCCACAAAGACCTTCAGCGGCAAGGGTGGTTGGATGGAGATGGGCGACTTGCCCAAAGGGATATACATGCTGAGGATCCGCAATGCGGAAGTGTGCCTCACACGGAAAGTGCTGAGGGAATGAACTAATGTGTAACTTTGCAAACGACAAATCATTAAAACAGAATAACCTATGAAGAAACTATCATTTATTCTTGCCGCATTTCTGGTATGCGGAGCGATGCAAGCGCAAATCTCGTTCGACTTTGAAGACGGCACCCTTCAAGGTTGGACCACTATTGATGTCGACGGCGATGGCCACAACTGGCAACGGCAGTCTGCCAACGGAATGAGCCACAACAACTCCGATGGGATGGTGTTGTCGTATTCCTTGGATCCTGTTTCAGGTGACTCTTTAGCACCAAACAACTTTCTCGTATCTCCACGATTGACATTGGCTCCTGACAGTTATATTGGTCTCTGGGCGCATCCTTTGGACGAGTCCCGTCCCGCCGAGCATTGGGCTGTATGTGTTTCCACTACGGTAAACGACGACCCTATGGCTTTTACCATATTGCAAGAATGGACACTTTCTTTCAATCCCCTTCATCCTGGCGAATGGACACAATACTTTGTTGATTTAAGCCTATATGCTGGTCAGGATGTCTATATCGCCATTCGTCATTTCTTTTGGGAGGGTTTTGAAACAACTCAATCCGCCATTTGCATTGACGATATTTATATTGAAGGTTCGTATGATGGGGTCGAAGAAGAAGCTGAAAGCATTGGCGTTTATCCCAATCCGGCAAGGGACAGGGTTGTTATTGAAGGCATGAAGGCTGTTGAGGTAATGGTTTACAATACTTCAGGGCAGATGGTGAAATGTGTGCGTGGGACGAATGAGATTGATGTTGAGGGATTGGCGGAAGGGGTTTATTTGGTGAGGATTATGGATGCAGATGGAAAAGTTTACACGAACAAAATCACGGTACGATGAAAAACATTAGACTTATTGCCATGGTTGGGCTTGGCCTTATAGCGAGCAACCTTTTTGCACAAGTTCCCAACAGATGGGAAGACCCGATGAAGGTGAATGCCACTGTTATCAGCAATCAAATGGTTAGGATCCAGTGGGAAAGCCAATTCGTCAATCATTTTGAAACGGGTGATTTCAGCCTTTTCGACTGGAACAATGCCGTTTCCGATTATCCTTGGGAGATTACCGACAGCCAGTCCTTTGACGGTTCCTTCTCCATGCGGGCGTTGAATGCCAGCATAGACAATTCGACTTCGGCTTATGATTTCCAATTAGGAAATCTGCTGTATTCCATTGTTAGCTCAGATCCTCCACAAGTAAGTCTTGATGGGCATATAGACGGTACGGCAGCGACAGGAGAACTAATTATTCCTGAAACAGTGGATTATGAAGAAGTTACATATACAGTGACTCAAATTGGGTACATGGCTTTTGCAGGTTGCTCTGGTTTAACTGGACATTTAACCATTCCCTCGACAGTGGAAACCATCAATGTTGGTGCTTTTCAAAATTGTAGCGGCTTTACCGGAGACCTTGTCATTCCCAATTCCGTGACCTTGTTGCTAGGCAGAGCTTTTTGGAACTGCACTGGGTTTGATGGGCACCTCACGCTTTCGAACTCCATATCGAAAATCTACGGCTGTACGTTTTGTGGATGCACTGGGTTGAGTGGCACGTTAGTAATTCCTGATTCCGTTACGGAAATAGCTGCCGAAGCTTTTACGTCATGTGGTTTTACAGGAACACTAGTAATTCCCAATTCTGTGACCAAAATGAGTGTGGATCTAGAATATACTTTTGAAGGTTATGGTTCATTCCAAGACTGCACGGGATTTACCGACCTTAAGCTTCCAAATACAATCTCCATAATCGGCGACTACTGTTTCGCACAATGTACAGGTCTTTCGGGGGAACTTTTGATACCGGAAGGCGTGACGGAATTATGGAACCACGCGTTTTGGTCATGCGATAATCTGACTTCTGTCAAGTTCCCCAATAGTTTGACTGTGATAGGTTATGCAGCGTTCGAATATTGTGAGAGCCTTACTGGCACACTTGATATACCATTGTCCGTTACAAAAATCTACGGTCTGGCTTTTTCATATTGCCAAAACATCAGTGCCATCAATCTTCATTCGGGCATTCAGCTCAGTGGAATCTATATTTTTGATCATTGTACGAGCCTTACCGAAATTAAGATCCCTGAAGGGTGGGATAGAACAAGTCAAGGCACCTTTAGTAATTGTTCAAGTCTTACCAAGGTCTCTCTTCCTGAAAGTATGAAAGCAATTGAATCCGATTGCTTTAAGGGATGTATCAACTTGTCCGAAATCAATCTTCCTCAAGGCATCACTTCCATTGGAATAAAGGCTTTTTCCCATTGTGTTAGCCTTTCTGGAGAATTAATCATCCCCGATTCAGTTGAGCGGATTGAGGCGTTTGCGTTAGATTCGTGTACTGGTATTACAAGGATTGTTTTGGGACAATCTGTCAACTTTGTGGCTGAACCTGCATTTAGGAATACTCGTTTGGAATCAATGGTCATCAGAGCCATAACACCTCCCGAGTTGAAATACATCACGAATCAAAGTAATCTGTCATTAGACCTTCCGATTTTTGTCCCCTGTAGCACTTTGGAAGCCTATCAGAACGCCGAAGGATGGAGTGAGTTTACCAATTTGCAAGAGAGTTTAAACGTAGTTTTATCAGTGGTTTCGGACGATGAAACTGCGGGAACGGTCAGGGTATTAAAAGAGGCTACTTGTGAGGATAAAATGGTGCAAGTGGAGGCTATGCCCAATGAAAGCTGTTCGTTCTTGTATTGGGAAGTCAACGGCAATCAGGTTTCAACGGAGAATCCATATAGTTTTGAGCTTGAAGAAGACACTGAACTTGTTGCGCATTTTTCGGGAACGGGGCTGGAGGAATTGGGTCAATGCGTCTCCGTTTATCCCAATCCTACCAATGGAGTTGTTCGGATTGAGGGGGTTGAGGCTGATGAGGTGCAGGTTTATAATGCACTTGGGCAGATGGTGAAAATAGTGCGGCGGACGAATGAGATTGATGTTGAAGGTTTGCCCAAAGGCGTTTATCTGTTGCGCATTACGGATGCGGAAGGGAAAAGCCATACGGCGCGGGTGGCGGTGAAAGATTAGGGATTTCTTTTCCTTTGTTTTTCAATTACTTACAACTTCCATTTTCCTTTTTTGTGGCATTTTGTTTTCCTTTTTTGCGGTAAATTGAATCAGAAAAAACCAGAATATCATAACAATCTGATTATCAATAAAAACAAATATAGTTTTGGCGCAATCTCGCATTTTTAGTCAGATTGCGCCAAAAAAATATGCAGTTTTCTGGCGCAATCTCGGTTTTTTTGTAACTTTGCGCCAAAATTCAAGCAAAATGGAAGCAGCCATCATCGGGCGTGAAGAGGAAAAACGCCAACTCAACAACTACATCGGCAGTCCGAGGTCGGAATTCATAGCCATCTATGGCCGCCGCCGCATCGGGAAGACTTTCCTCGTCAAGGAAATGTTTGAAGGGCGGTTCGCCTTCCGCATGACTGGCAAGGAAAAGGCCGACACCAAGGAGCAGCTCAAAAACTTCCACTATGCCCTTTCTGATTTCGGCGCTGAAATCGACCTGCCCGCCAATTGGACGGAGGCCTTCAGGATGCTGGGCCAATACATGGAACGCCTTGGCGCGGGCGAGCCTAAAATCCTGTTTTTCGACGAGTTGCCTTGGCTCGATTCAACAGGCTCGCACTTCGTGGACGCTTTGGAATACTTCTGGAACAATTGGGCCTATTACCGCAACGACATCAAACTCATCGTGTGTGGGTCGGCCACCTCGTGGATGCTCAGCCACATCATCAATGCGCGGGGCGGACTTCACAACCGCGTCACACATCAAATCAACATGATGCCTTTCACGCTTCGCGAAACCGAGCTTTATTTCCGATCGCGAAACTTCCCCTACGAGCGTCCAGAAATCATGGAATGTTACATGGCCATAGGTGGCGTGGCCTATTATTTGTCGCTGTTTGAGACTGACAAAAGCGTAAGCCAGAACATCGAAAACCTCTTTTTCCGTCGCAATGCCGAGCTGAAAGGCGAATTTGGAAAAATCTACAAGTCGCTTTTCAAACGGGCCGAACAACACATCGCCATTGTGACCGCCCTCGCGAAAAAAGGCTCTGGCATGACGCGCTCCGAAATCATGGAAGAACTTCAGGCCACCAACAACGGCAACCTCAGCACCCAACTCCGGGAATTGGAGGAATGTGAGTTCATCCGCAGTTTCGTTCCTTTCGGGAAGACCAAGAAAAACGCGATGTATCAACTGATTGACCCTTTCACGCTGTTCCATTTCCGCTTCCTCGACGGCCGCTCAAGTTTTCCTGCCGGTTACTGGCCGAAACTGCAATTGACACCAACGTATTCCAACTGGTGCGGATATGCGTTTGAAATCCTCTGTCTGAACCATATTGAGCAGATAGTGAAGGCTTTGGGCATTGATGGGATGCTGAATACGCCATGTTCTTGGACCTATCGGCCCGCCAAAGCCATCCTCGAATCGGAGGAAGCCGACGAAGACCTGAAAAAGGGCGCCCAAATCGACCTGCTCATCGACCGCAGCGACAAGACCATCAACCTTTGCGAAATGAAATACGCCCAAGGCGAATACGAAATCACGAAAGATTATGATGCATATATGCAACAACGCATGAATGTGTTTCGCAAGGTGACGGGAACCAAAAAGACGCTCGTCCCTGTTTACGTCACACCTTTTGGCCTGGCCAACAACATGTATGGCCGCCGTGTGCCCCGGCAAGTGATGGCCGAAGCCCTGTTCTAACTATTTTCCACCCATCCCGCAATAAATTGTATTTTTGCAGGTTATTAATACCTTATAAAACTGCAAAATGACAGAAACAAAAGATAAAAAACCGAGGAAATTCAGCTTGCGCAATGTTTCGCTGAAGAAACTCAATCACAAGTACGACTTCCTCATGTCGCACGACGAGACGGGCAGACCCATGTTGGGCTTCAAACTCAACTTGCTCAATCTCGTCTTGGTCATCATTGGCATGGCCTTGTTGCTCATTATCATCACCTCCTTCATCATTGCCTTTACCCCGTTGCGCGAATACATTCCTGGCTACACCGACACCAACCTCAACCGCGAGGTCTATGAACTGAGCCTTCGCGCCGACTCGCTCAGCCGTGAGATGGACAAGAAAGACATCTATTTCCAAAACCTGAAACGCATCATCGAAGGCTATGACTTTGCCGCCGACAGCGCCAAGGTGAGCCTCAACATCTATGAGCCGTTGCCGCTTGGCGCCACCGACACCATCACGCTTCGTAAAACCAAGCAAGACAGCATCTTACGTGCTGAATATGAGGCTCAAAACCAGTTCAACCTCTTCGGCGACGACCTGATGCCCGCCAAGACCACCCATCCGGTGAAGAATTTCTTCGTGCCGCTCACGGGCAATGTCACCAACAGCTTCAATCCCTCCGAGTCGCATTATGGCGTCGACATTGTATCCAACGGCGACCAAATCATCAACGCCACTTTCGACGGCACCGTTGTCTTTGCCTCGTGGAGCATCGAGAACGGCTATTGCATTGGCATTCAACACGCCGACGGCTATTTCTCGACCTACAAGCACAATGCCACCCTCCTCAAGAAAGAAGGCGACTACGTGAAGGCAGGCGAGGCCATCGCCATCCTTGGCGAATCGGGAGAGACCGAACATCAGGAACATCTCCATTTCGAGCTGTGGAATAATGGAATTCCAGTCAACCCCGCCGAATATATGAAGCTCAACATTGTGCCCGCTAACTGAAATTTTGTATCTTTGCCCGCTTTTTCAAAAACAATCCTACCATGACTATATTAATTAAGGTATTGCAGTTTTTCCTCTCGCTATCCATTTTGGTGCTCATTCACGAGTTTGGCCATTTCATTGCCGCCAAAGCCTTCAAGACGCGCGTCGAGAAGTTTTACATCTTCTTCGATTGGGGCTTCTCGCTCTTTCGTTGCAAGAAGGTGAATGGCAGATGGCGCTTCAAGTTCTTCTCGAAAAATGTCCCCGAGAAGTTCAACGTCACCGAATACAGGGATGCGTCCGGAAAGAAACAAAAGAACTACGATCCCATCGACCTCAACACTTTGCCCGAAGACGACTGGCGCCGCAGCGACAGCACGGAGTACGGCATCGGCTGGTTCCCGTTGGGCGGCTACAACAAAATAGCAGGCATGATTGACGAGTCGATGGACAAGTCGGCGATGCAGCAGCCCGCGCAGCCTTGGGAGTTCCGCTCAAAGCCCGCTTGGCAACGCTTCATTATCATGGTGGCAGGCGTGTTCATGAATGTGCTGTTGGCCGTCGTCATCTACATCGGTCTGCTCGCCAAGGAAGGCAAGAGCTATCTGCCCACCGAGCAAGTCAACAAATACGGCATCTCGGTCGATAGTCTCGGCTATGAGTTGGGTTTGCGCGATGGAGACAAGATTCTTGCCGTTGACGGACAATACATCGAAGACTTCAGCGACATTCCGTTGCAAATCATTCTCGACAAGGCCCGGACCATCGAAGTGGAACGTGCCGGCAAAGACACGGTCATCAATCTGCCTCCCGACGCGGTCACCAAACTGCTTGGCTCGCAAAACGCGCGGTTCATTACTTATAGGACGCCTTTCATCGTTGCCCAGGTGGTGGAAAACTCGGCAGGGGATAGGGCCGGACTTTTGGCTGGCGATGCCATCATCGGCATCAATGATATTGAAACGCCTTATTATCAAGATTTTGTAAAGAATATCAAGCAGTTTAAGAATCAAGATGTGGAAGTTGTTGTGCTGCGCGATGGCGACACCTTGCCTTTGGCGGTACACCTTTCGGAAGAGGCTGTCATTGGTGCTTATTGCAATGTGGCCCTCGGCGACTACTACGAGCTTGAGACCATCGATTACACCTTCTGGCAGGCCATCCCCGCCGGATTCAGCCAAACTTTCGACGAGTTGAGCGACTATTGGAAACAAGTGAAGCTCATCTTCAGTCCCAAGACCAAGGCCTACGAGAGCGTGGGCGGCTTCATCAGCATCGGCAAAATCTTCCCCGACCGATGGAACTGGAGCATGTTTTGGCGCTTGACGGCCTTCCTCTCCATCGCCCTCGCTGTGATGAACATCTTGCCCATTCCGGCTTTGGACGGCGGTTTCATCCTTTTCCTCCTTGTCGAAATCATCACACGGCGCAAACCCTCCGACAAATTCATGGAAGTGGCTGAAACCGTGGGACTCATCCTCGTTCTCGGCCTCGTCATATTGGCCAACGGCAACGACATCATCAGGCTCTTTAGGTAGATTTTGGAAATTAATTTGTCGCTGTAAATACTATTTTCGTAAATTCGCGGTTTCAAATAAGTATAATACCGTCAGCAAAAGTGAAGACGAAACCTCTACATATCGCGCTTTTGATAGCCATGACAATGGTGGCGACGAGTGGACTGAAGGCCCAACAACAGCCTATCTTCACCAATTATTCCAATTCCTATACCTATATCAATCCGGGCTTTGCCGGCATGAGCGAGGGCGTCAATGCGCTCGGCCTCTATCGCCAGCAATGGGCGGGTTTCAAAGACGATGACGGCAATGATATAGCCCCCACCACCTACCTGATTTCAGCCGACATGCCTTTCCGTGCTTTGCATGGCGGCCTCAGTGTCAGTGTGTTGAAAGACCACATCGGTTTTGAGGACAACACGGGCTTGAATCTCGGCTATTCCTTCCACCTTGACCTTGGCGGTTCCACGCTCGGCATCGGCATTTCTGGTAGCCTTTGCAACCGCACCGTCGACTTCGGGTCGTTGCATCCCACCCAAGAGAATGACCCCTTGTTGCAAGGTCTCAGCGAGCAGAGCGACATGCTCTTCGATTTCAACCTGGGCCTCTTCTGGCAGGTTCCTGAGTCGTTCTATATCGGTTTCTCGGCTCTCAATGTGTTGGAAACCATGACAAAAGCCCTCAGCGAGCAAAACTCAAGCAGCGCGAGTTTCGTCAACGACCGCACTTTCTATCTTGTTGCCGGCTATCCCTTCCAGTTCGAAGACCTGCCCATGTTCAGCTTCGTTCCTTCGGTGGCCGCCATGACCGATATTGCCTCATGGCAAATCAACGTGGGCGCCAAGGTGGTCTACAACAACCTGTTCTCCTTGGGCGTCAACTACCGTCCGCAAGAGTCCATCGGCCTTACCGCGAGTATTTGCATCAAGGACTTCACCGTTGGATACGCATACGACATCAATATGATGGGTTTGGGAGTAGTGCCCGGGTCGCATGAAATTGCACTCGGCTACTGCTTCAAGCTCGACCTTGACCGTACGCCGCGCGATTATCGCAGCGTCAGATACCTCTAATATAATAAGTAGATGAGCAATTTTAGCCTACATAATAGACTGCGAGACTCCGCGACTGCGGAACTGCGAGTAAAACAAATACCCGAAGTCTCGTGTCTCGAAGTCCCGAAGTCAAAAGGTATTGCGGTTAGATTTTGATATTAATAATGACTTTCAAAAAGAACTATTTAAAACGTGATAATGACGCTTGAAGAGAAAAAAATAGAAAAAATGTCGAAAAATTTAGGGGTTGAACATAATAATTCATAATTTTGGCGGTTCTTTTTGAACACCTGTCAATCTAAAAAGGCTTGTAAAACAGAATAAAAAATTGAAGTAAAAAAATAGTAATTAAATCATTGTCAAGAAGATGAAGAGACTACTGTTCGTATTTTCGGTCGCGTTGCTACTCACAGCTTGCGGCAATTCAAACCAAGGCGAACTGGTTGGAGTGAGAAGATCCAACAAGACTTTCAACCAGCCCGACCCCTACGGTATGGTGTTCGTTCCGCAGGGTAGCTTTATCATGGGTGCCGGTGGTGAAGACATCACCAATTCTTATCTCAACGAACCCAAAACGGTGAGCGTTTCGGCGTTCTTCATGGACGAAACGGAAATCACCAACAACGAGTACCGCCAGTTTGTTTACTGGGTGCGTGACTCCATCGCCCGTCGCCTTTTGGCCGAAGCGTTCCCCGACAGGTACGCTATCTCCGAGAGCAAATCGGGTGAGGTTTATGATCCGCCGCACCTCAATTGGAAAGAGAAACTCGATTGGAACAGCAAGGAACAAGATGTGCGCGAAGCTCTTGAGCCTATGTATCTCCCTGAAAACGAGAGGTATTTCATGAGAAAAGAGATCGACCCGCGTAAGTTGTATTATTCCTATTATTGGTTCGACCTCCAAGCTGCCGCCAAGAAGGAATTTGCCGACGGCAAGCTGAAAGGCAACGAGTATTCGCTGGGCGAAGCCGATGCTGGCATCAATGTGGACCGCAAGGGCGCATGGTCGAACCGCCAGCAGGGCTATAGCGACCGTTCCGTCTATGCCCGTGCCGAGGTCATCAACGTCTATCCCGACACGCTGTGCTGGATTCACGACTACAGCTATTCGTTCAACGACCCGATGACGGAGAAATACTTCTGGCATCCTGCCTACGACAACTATCCGGTGGTGGGTGTCACCTGGCAGCAGGCCCGCGCTTTCTGCGTTTGGCGTACTGAGCTGCTCAATGGCTACTTGCGTTCACGCAAGGGCGTCGACATGAGCGAGTTCCGTCTGCCCACCGAAACGGAATGGGAATGGGCTGCCCGTGGCGGTCACATGCTGAATCCGTATCCTTGGGGCGGTCCCAACGCGGCTAATGCAAAGGGCTGCTTCTTGGCCAACTTCAAGCCGCGCCGTGGCAACTACCTCGCCGACGGTGGCCTGCGCACCCTTGTGGTGGGCTGCTATCCGCCCAATGGCTGGGGCCTTTACGACATGGCTGGCAATGTGGCTGAATGGACCAATACCGCCTACGACCCCAACTCGTACAACTTCACTTGGGACATGAACCCCAACTACACCTACAATGCCAAAGTCGACGATCCGCCGGTCATGAAGCGTAAGGTTGTCCGTGGCGGCTCATGGAAGGATGTTTCCTATTACATGCAAGTCACCACCCGCGACTACCAGTATCAAGACTCCGCCAACTGCTACACCGGCTTCCGTTGCATCCAGCCTTACTTGGGCCGCAACAAGGGCGACAACCCGAGAATGTCGAGGGTGTACAGATAAAGCATAAAATCACAAGAAATCAATCAGAATAAAAATAACAATTAAAAATTTCATTATCATGGCAAAAAAAGAACTTAGCAAATTCCAACAATTCCTCGTTTCGAGAAAGTTCAAGACCTTCATGGGCTACCTCTATGGTTGGGGCGCCTCTGTGGTTATGATCGGTGCTTACTTTAAACTGACCCACATCCCTGGTGCTGACTTCATGCTGGCTCTCGGTCTGGGTATCGAAGCATTGATTTTCTTTATGTCGGCTTTTGAGCCCCAGCATGTTGAGTATGCATGGGACAATGTGTTTGTCGAACTCGAAGAGGACTGGGACGGCAAGACGAAAACGCAATTTGCCACTACGGGTGCTACCACCAAGAGCACCGGTGCTCCCGCCGATGTGGAAGAAGCCATGTTGAGCAAGATGTTCGAAAAGATGAATGTCAGCGAAGACACCTTCAAGAAATTAGGCAGAGGTATTGACAAATTGGCTGAGAACGCCGGTCAGATGGCCGACATCAGCAACGCTATGGCTGCCACTACCAACTATGCCAACGCCATGGACCGCGCCACGAAGTCCATCGCCGAATTCTCGAATGCTTACGTCCAAACCAACCAGAAGCTGTCCGATTCTTTGGGCAAGCTCGACTTCAGCGCCCTCGACGCCAACACCATCAAGAAGGTGGCCAACAGCATGACGTCGCTCAACTCCATCTACGAGCTGCAGCTCCAAGGTGCCGAGCAGACTTCAGCTGCCAGCAAGAAGTTGACCGAAACTATGAACAAGTACATGGATAACCTCACCGCTTCATCACAGAACGCCGGCCAACTCAACCAGCAGTTGACCCAGTTGTCACAGCGCCTCACCGCTTTGAACAACGTCTATGGTGGAATGTTGTCAGCAATGAATATCAAGGCATAATTCTACTCAACCCTATCGTTTAACATAAAAAAGGAGTAAGATTATGTCAGGCGCAAAAGAAACCCCAAGACAGAAAATGATCGGTATGATGTACCTGGTCTATACTGCCTTGTTAGCTATGAACGTCTCGAAGGACATCCTCGATGCCTTCGACACCGTGAACGCTGGTGTGCAAACCACCAACATCACGCTTTCGAATCAAATTAATCAGAAGTATGCCGCCTTTGAAGAGCAGTATGGCTTGGATAAGGAAAAGGTCGGCCCCTATTGGGAGAAGGCCCAGGTATTGAGAGAAGAAGCTACCGACCTCATCAACTACGTCGAAGCCCTGAAATGGGACCTCGTGAAGCAAATTGAACTGAGCAAGGCTACTACGGATGAAGAAGCAATCAAGATGGCTGTTGAAGAAAGAGGATTGCTGAAGAGTTCCAACACCACCCTCAATGGACGTACGATTTACGACATTAATACCGCAAAGGTGAAGTCGAGAGACGGCTACAACCAACCTACCATGTACATGATGGGTGACCCCGAGGGCCCGGGCAATGGTGGTAAAGCTTACGAGCTTTCTGAGAAGATGAGAAAATTCCGTCACGAAGTGATTAAGGCCGCCGGCCCTGAACACATTCACGAAATTGGTCTCCTTACCGACAGCATCTACGGAACGAAAGCCTTTTTGTTAGAAAATGGCTATAGCGAAAACCAGATGAAGAGACTCCCCTTGGAGGGCGAGTACTATGGTGCCAAGATCAGCTACTATCCTGGCTCAACCGACATGGTGCAGGACAGCTGGGAGTATCACAACTTCCACCACACAGTGTTGGTTGCTGACGTCACCCTGCTCAACAAGATCATCTCTGAGGCCCAAACCGCTGAGTTGAACGCCATCAGCGAATTGATGTCAGACATCCACGCTTCCGACTTCACCTTCGATGAAATCGGTGCCAGGGTGTTTGCCGAGAGTGCCTACCTCCTCTCTGGCCAAACCTACCGCGCTCAGGCCATGGTGACGGCTTGGAAGAACTCGCAACTGACCGCCCGCGTCAAGTTGGACGGCGGTGCCGAAAGAGAGTACACCAGCAACGCCCAAGGTGTGATTCCGTTGGAATGGAACGCTGGCGTAGGTTCGCACAGTTATACTGGTGTCATCGACATGCTTGATCCGAGTACCAACCAAATCGAGGAATTCCCGTTCTCCGGCTCCTTCACAGTGGCTCCGCCTGCGGTGTCTGTCTCTGCTGTCAAGATGAACGTGGTGTATCGTGGTATCGACAACCCGATTGCAGTCGGCGGCGGTGTTGGCGGCGAAATCTCTGCTACAGCTACGGGTGCCACCTTGACGAGGACGGGTAACGGCACTTACAACCTGCGTCCGGGCGATGCCAATGAGGTGACAGTGAATGTCAGCTCGCAAGGCTCCAACCTCGGTAGCATGAAGTTCCGCGTGAAAGACTTGCCGAAGCCTACTGCCATCATCCGTAACGTGGTGAACGGCCAGGTGTCGAAGAGTGCTCTGCTTGCCGCCAACCGCGTGGAAGCCGAGATGAAGGACTTCGACTTTGAGGGTGTGCATTACGATGTGGTGGGCTACACCGTGAAGTACAAGACCAAGGCCGGTACCAACCGTGAGGCCAAGGTGAACAGTGCCACCTTCAGCGATGAAATCAAGAGCGTGTTCAGCGGTGCCAACGTCGGCGACCTGTTCGTGTTCACTGCCATCCAAGTGCGTGGTAACGACGGCAAGACCAAGACCCTCGACAACCAGCTGGCTGTTGAAATCAAGTAAAAGAATGAATTAAAAACCCATAGAAGATGAAAAAGACACTTGTCATGTTGATTCTTGCGATGCTGGGCAGCACCGTCGTTTTGGCTCAGACCACTGATATCAAGGCGCCGAAGAACAGCATTCTCTCGGGTCAACAGGAAATCATGAACGAAAAAGCACCGTCGCCGCTTCCGCCAATTGACGAATCCAATGTGATGTGGAAAAAGACGGTGATCCGCGAAATCGACTTCCGCCAGAAAATCAACCAAGTGTTCTATTATCCCATCAACCCGACCGAGGACTGGAGAAACCTCATCACCGTGATTTACGATGCCATCCAGAGCGGCGACATCACGCCGTACCGCGTGGAGAACAACATCGATGACATGGTGACTCCGCTGACCTTGGCCGACTTTGAGAAGGAAAACACGAAGATTGGCGACCCGCCGGTCATCTGGAAGGATGGCGAGGAAGTGCCTAACGAGATTGCCTTCAAGGACCGTCTGCTCAACGTGACCCGTCTGAGAATCAAGGAAGACTGGTATTTCGACAAGAAACTCTCTCAGTTCTTGGTCCGTATCATCGCCTTGAGCCCCGTCGTCGCCGACGAGGATGGTATCTCGCAGACCTGCTGGATTCCTTACGAGGATTCGAGAGCTGTTTTAGCCAAGGCTTTTGCCTTCAACCGCAACAACTCGGCCCAGCGTCGTACTTATGACGAGGTTCTTCAAAAACGTATCTTCGACAGCTACATCGTCAAGGAAGAGAACGTTTACGACCGCTACATCAACTCTTACGCTTTCAACATCGATGCTCTCTATGAATCGGAGCGCATCAAGAACGAAATGTTCGACTTCGAGCAGAGCTTGTGGGAGTATTGATGGGCAAAGAACCCAAGCGAAAAGGACATCCGAAAGGGTGTCCTTTTTTGTTGGCATGGAGATTTTTTTCAAGTTTTTCGGTGCTGTTTCCAAAATTATTCCTATTTTTGCAGCCGTTTTAAACCCCCGCCCTTTCGGGCACCCCCTTAAAAAGGGGAAGGGAAGAGAAGCCACTTTAGCTCAGTTGGTAGAGCAACGCATTCGTAATGCGTAGGTCGTTGGTTCGAGTCCGACATGTGGCTCACAAAGAAGAGTCTTGGAAACGAGGCTCTTTTTTGTGCTTTTTTGCACATTATTCAATTGTAATTCCTAATTTTGTCGCATGGTTTCGCAAAGCGATGTCGTCGCTTTGCGTCGTTGCGAGCGAAGCGCGGCAATCTAAAGAGGAAGCTCCAGGTCGATCTACTTCATACCTTTGGCGTTGTCGTCATGTCTGGATTAACTACGTTGAATCTTCGATTTGCTTCGTCGTTCCTCCTCGCAATGACGCGAAGCGGCAGAAAAATCCCGCGCTCCGCAGTCCCGCGTCCCACGTCCCGAAGTCTCGCAGTCCCGAAGTCAACTAACAAATATCAACATAAACACTAATCGATATGAAAAAGACACTACTATCCATGCTGCTGCTCCTGCTGTTCGTTGCGGGAGCCAAGGCGCAAGACGACATCCCGCTGACCTTTGAAGCCATTGAGGCGGGAACGGTTGCATTAGAAAAGGTGGGGAATTTCACCCCCAACAGTGGGGTACAATACAGAATAGGTGAAACAGGCGACTGGTCGAGCTATTCATACGGCACAGGCATCAGCCTCCAAGCTGGAGAAAAGCTGCAGTTCCGCAGCACCAGCTCGGTTTCCTACGGCTCAAAGCTTGGCTATTGCCGTTTCACCTGTACCGCCGACTGCTACCTTTATGGCAACGTAGGTGCGCTGTTCAACAATTCGAATAGCTTGCCAAATTATGCCTGCACAAGGATGTTCTATGGCAACACGCACATCAAAAACCGCACCGACAAGAGTTTGGTGCTGCCAGCCACTTCATTGGCTTCCGATTGTTACAAAGAAATGTTTTCCGGCTGCACAGCATTAACTACGGCTCCCGCATTGCCTGCCACTTCATTAAACTATTACTGCTACCAAGAGATGTTTTCCCACTGCACAGCATTAACTACGGCACCGGCATTGCCAGCCACCTCATTGGCTGAGGGTTGTTATCAAGAAATGTTTGACCACTGCAGTGCTCTGACCGAGGCTCCTGCATTGCCAGCCACCACGTTGGTACACGATTGTTATAGGTATATGTTTGAATACTGCTCCCACTTGAACTATGTGAGATGTCTCGCTATGGATATTTCGGCAGGCAGTTGCATAGAAGGATGGCTCTACGGTGTGGCTTATAGAGGCACCTTTGTCAAGGCTTCCGGGATGGAGAATTGGACGACGAGTCCGAGTTTCCCCGGCAGCGGCATCCCCGACCACTGGACAATTGAAGACTTCGATCCAACTTTGTATCCGCTGACCTTCGAAGCCATTGAGGCGGGAACGATTGCATTAGAAAAGGTGGGGGATTTCACCCCCAACAGCGAGGTACAATACAGAATAGGTGAAACAGGTGACTGGTCGAGCTATTCATACGGCACAGGCATCAGCCTCCAAGCTGGACAAATGCTGCAGTTCAGCAGCACCAGTTCCACTGCCTATGCCCAAGGCGACAATCAATATTCACATTTCACCTGCACCGCCGACTGCTACCTGTATGGCAACTTAGGCTCGCTGTTCAACAATTCGGATAGCTTGCCAAGTCATGCCTGCACTAAGATGTTCTATGGCAATACGCACATCAAGAACTACACCGACAATAGTTTGGTTTTACCAGCCACCTCATTAGCTGATAGTTGTTACGAACGGATGTTTTCCGGCTGCACCGCTCTGACCACGGCTCCCGCATTGCCTGCCACCTCGTTAGCCAATGGTTGTTATACCAGTATGTTTTCCGGCTGCACCGCTCTGACCTCGGCTCCCACATTGCCTGCCTCCTCATTAGCTATTTCCTGCTACCGAGAGATGTTTTCCGGCTGCACCGCTCTGGCCACGGCTCCCGCATTGCCTGCCTCCTCGTTGGTTGAACATTGTTACTATGGTATGTTTTCTGGCTGTACCGCTCTGACCTCGGCTCCCGCATTGCTTGCTTCAACATTAGTTGATGGCTGTTATTATGGTATGTTCGAAGGTTGCACCAATCTGAACTATGTGAGATGCCTCGCTACGGATATTTCGGCAAGCAGTTGCACACTGGGATGGCTCTCCGAAGTGGCCGCTACTGGCACCTTTGACAAGGCTCCCGGAATGGAGAATTGGACGACGGGTGACAGCGGCATCCCCGCTGGCTGGTCAGTTGAAGACTTCGATCCACCTATGGTTCCGCTGACCTTCGAAGCCATTGAGGCGGGAACGGTTACATTAGAAAAGGTGTGGGGGGGCACCCCCAACAATGGGATACAGTACAGAATAGGTGAAACAGGTGACTGGTCGAGCTATTCATACGGCACAGGCATCAGCCTCCAAGCTGGAGAAAAGCTGCAGTTCAGCAGCATCATTTCCACTGCCTATGCCCAAGGCGACAATCAATATTCACATTTCACCTGCACCGCCGACTGCTACCTCTATGGCAACTTATGCTCGCTGTTCGACTATAATACGGCTGAGTTGCCAAGTTATGCCTGCACTATGATGTTCTATGGCAATACGCACATCAAGAACTACCGCTCCGGCTGGAGTTTGGTGTTACCTGCCTTATCAGTGAGAAGAGCTTGTTATAAAGAAATGTTTTCCGGCTGCACAGCATTAACTACGGCACTAGAATTGCGTGCCATTTCATTGTACGATGAGTGTTACCAAAATATGTTTCCGGCTGTACCGCATTAACTACGGCACCAGCATTGCTTGCCACTTCATTGTACGATTATTGTTACCAAAATATGTTTTCCGGCTGCACCGCTCTGACCTCGGCTCCCGAATTGCCTGCTACAAGATTAGTCAGAGGGTGTTATTCTTTTATGTTCGAGGGTTGCACCCATCTGAACTACGTGAGATGCCTCGCTACGGATATTTCGGCAAGCGGTTGTACATCCGGTTGGCTCAACAATGTGGCCGCCATTGGTGTCCTTTTCAAGGCTCCCGGAATGGAGCATTGGACATCGGGTGACAACATCCCCTCCGGCTGGGTAGTTGAAGAGCACGACATCGATCCAATTACCGTACCGCTGACGTTCCAAGCAGGAGAGGCGGGAACGATTACCGTAAAATTGGATGATGTTTCAGCACTCTCTCCCATCGAATACAATTTGAACGGAAGCGAATGGGCTTATGTGTCATGGAACACTCCCATTTCTCTTGCTGCCAACGATGTCATCTGTTTCCGAGGAAACAATGGAACTTGCTGTGTTAATGTTAACGTTGATGGACTGTGGCAACCGATAGGCTTCCATTTCGAATGTTCCAACCCGTGTTATGTCCATGGCAACATGATGAGCCTGATTGACCAGGACAATTTTGCCACGAACACCACCCTGACCGAGACGTTTGCCTTTTATTGTCTTTTCCGAAGAGATGACGAGGACCCCCACACTATCTTGAACCATCCATTATTTGATATTGTGCTGCCCGCCACCACATTGACAGCCAATTGCTATAATAGTATGTTTATGAATTGTCAGGGGATTACGAGGGCACCAGCACTGCCGGCCACCACTTTGGCTGAGGAGTGTTATTCTAGCATGTTTTCAAGTTGCACTAACCTTGCAACAGCACCCATCTTGCCTGCTACAACCTTGGCAAGCAAGTGTTATAATAATATGTTCTCTGGATGTAGGAGTCTGACGGTTGCACCCCAACTTCCCGCAACTGAACTATATAGTTATTGTTACAATGGCATGTTCAATTATTGCACGAATTTGACCACAGCACCTGCACTTCCCGCTACGACTTTGGCGGATCACTGCTATTATGACATGTTCGATAATTGCTTATATCTGACGGCTGCACCAGAACTTCCCGCCACAACTTTGGCGGAATACTGCTACGGGGGAATGTTTAATGGTTGCATGAGATTGACCACAGCACCTGCGCTTCCTGCCACGACTTTGGGTGTATCCTGCTATCAAGGAATGTTTAATGGTTGCAATGGATTGACCACAGCACCTACGCTTCCCGCCACAACTTTGGCTGTATCCTGCTATCAAGGAATGTTTAATGGTTGCAGGGGATTGACCACAGCACCGGCGCTTCCAGCCACGACTTTGGCGGAACACTGCTATGATAGAATGTTTAGGAGTTGCACGAAATTGCCCACATCCCCCGTGCTTCCCGCCACGACTTTGGTGAAAAGTTGCTACTATCAAATGTTCTATGGTTGCTCAAATTTGAACTATGTGGTTTGCCTTGCCACCGATATTTCTGAAAACAATTGCGTGACAAACTGGCTTTCGAGTGTGGCCAGAGTGGGCACTTTCGTGAAAAATCCCAATATGGTAGGTTGGTCCCATGGAGCTAGTGGCATCCCAGACCATTGGGATGAGATAAATATAAATCAATTCACAACCGATGGAAACTGGGACGTGCCTGCTAACTGGAGCAACAACGCGGTGCCCACAGCCGGAAACAGTGTGGTCATCTCGGCCCATGCCACCATCCCTATCGGCTATACCGCCAATGTGGATTATATAATAGTTGATGAAGGCAAGACCCTCACCATCGCCGCCGGCGGACAACTCATCCACAACAACGCGGGAGTGGTGGCCACGGTGCAGAAGAACATCACGGGGCGCAACAATGGGGGAGGATGGAACTTCATCGCTTCGCCCGTCGCCACGGTTGCGCCATCGGCAGCAAACGGCTTGCTCTCAGGTGATTATGGCTTGTATTATTACCACGAGGGAACGCATAAATGGAGAAACTACAAGGGTAGTACGGATGAGAACCATGCCGACCCGGGTTTCAACCTCATCAACGGCAAAGGCTACCTGTATGCCAACACAGGGGCTACTACTTTGAGCTTTACAGGAGCCTTGGGCACACAAGGGATGGTTGCCCTTGACTTCAATACGGACGAAGGAGCCGTCCTTCCGGGTTGGAACCTTGTGGGCAACCCGTTCCCGTGCAATGTGACTTCGGACTTGCCCTATTACCTCATCGACGGGAGCACCGACCAACTCAATGGCACACCTTACCAGGCTGGCACTACCATTCCTTCCTGCACAGGCATCATGGTGAAGGCCGACGAAAGCGGCCAGTCCGTCACATTCACCAAGGTGGCGGCGCAACAGAGCAACAACCTCCCGAGTGGTTTGCAAATCGCGTTGAGCCAGGTCGTTGAGGCTCCTGAATCTAACAGCCGCTTCGCGTCATTGCGAGGAACGAAGCAATCCAGCACCCTCGATAATGCCATCGTCAGCTTCAGCGAAGGCAACCAGCTTGAGAAGTTCATCTTCGATGCCGACCTCTCCAAGCTCTACATCCCGCAGGACGGCAAGGACTACGCCATCGTTACGGCGGAAGCCCAAGGCGAAATCCCTGTCAACTTCAGAGCCGCCGAAAACGGACCCTACACGATTACGGTCAACCCCGAGAACGTGGAGATGGGCTATCTCCACCTCATCGACAACATGACTGGCGCGGACGTTGACCTGTTGACAACGCCAAATTATACCTTCAACGCCACGACAACGGATTATGCTTCGCGTTTCCGTCTGGTGTTTTCCGCCAGCGGAGACGCAGACGGCGACGATGCACCTTTTGCCTTCGTCAGCAATGGAAATATTGTCTTTACGGGTATGGGAGGAGACGCATTCAATGCGTCTCTACAAATTGTGGATGTGCAAGGTCGCATAATCGTCTGTAGAGACGCAGTGCCTGCGTCTCTGTCTATAGTGGGTATGGCTTCAGGCGTGTATGTCCTCCGTCTCATCACCGGCAATGATGTGAAGACACAGAAGATTGTCATCAGATAAATGGATTCGTAGGGGCGAACCCATGTGTTCGCCCTTTCAAAAGGGCAGACACACGGGTCTGCCTCTACGGAAAAACCGAAAGAGGTGTAATTTTGGCATCTCTTTTCTTTTCATTCGTTAAATTTCCGTATTTTTGCGCCTTAATTTAGGAGTCAAGAATAATGAAAAACAACTACAAGGAATATAAACAGCTGAATCTCACCGAGACAGCCGATGAAATCCGCCGTTTTTGGGAAGAAGACAACACCTTCCAAAAGAGCCTTGACAACCGCGACAAGGACAACGCTTTTGTATTTTACGAGGGTCCGCCGAGTGCCAACGGCACCCCTGGCATCCACCATGTGATGGCCCGCTCGATTAAGGACGTAGTTTGCCGCTACCAGACACTGAAAGGCAAGCATGTGGTGCGCAAGGCTGGTTGGGACACCCACGGCCTGCCTGTGGAATTAGGCGTAGAGAAGAAACTCGGCATCACCAAGGAAGACATCGGCAAGAAGATTTCTGTTGATGACTACAACCGCGCTTGTCGCGAGGAGGTGATGAAATACAAGGACATGTGGGACGACCTTACCCTCAAGATGGGCTATTGGGTCAACCTCGATGATCCTTACATCACCTTCACCAACGACTACATCGAGACCTTGTGGTTTTTGCTGAAAGACTTGTATAACAAGGGTTTGCTTTATAAAGGCTACACCATCCAGCCCTACTCACCCGCTGCTGGCACGGGACTCAGCTCCCACGAACTGAACATGCCTGGCTGCTACCGCGATGTTAAGGATTTGACTTGCGTGGCATTGTTCAAGTTGAAAGTTGATAGTGAAAAGTTGAAAGTTATCTTTGGCGGCCAACTCCCAACGCTCAACCCTCAACTGTCAACTTTTGCCATCGCTTGGACCACCACTCCTTGGACATTGCCTTCAAATACGGCTCTTTGCGTCGGCCCGAACATTGAATATAACCTCGTCCGTTCAGTCAATCCTGTGTCGGGAGAGCAGACTTACCTCATTCTCGGCAAGCCGCTGATGTCCTCTTTCTTCCCTGCCGAAGAAGAGAAACCAGCTTTCGAGGATTGGAAAGTCGGCGACAAGAAATTGCCTTACGAGGTTTTAGGCACTGTGAAAGGTACTGACCTTGTTGGCATTGAGTATGAGCAACTTATCCCGTGGGTCAATCCAGGCGAGGGCGCTTTCCGCATCATCCCTGGCGACTATGTGACCACCGAGGACGGTACGGGCATCGTCCACATCGCCCCGACCTTTGGTGCCGACGACAAGCGCGTGGCCGCCGCAGCCGGCATCCCGCCCTTGCAGATGATTGACAAGGACGGCAAGGCCCAGCCGATGGTAGACCGCACCGGCAAATTCTGGCGCATCGAAGACCTTGACCCTGAGTTCGTCAAGAACAGCATGGACGTGGAAGCTTATCGCCCATACGCCGGCCAATTCGTGAAAAACGCCTACGACCCCACCAAGACCGAAAAAGACAAGAGTTTGGATGTCGACATCGTGGTCATGCTGAAGGAAGAAGGCAAACTTTTCAAGAGCGAGAAACATACGCACAACTACCCGCACTGCTGGCGTACCGACAAACCAGTGTTGTATTATCCTCTTGATAGTTGGTTTATCAAGACTACAGCCTTGAAAGACAGGATGATAGAACTCAACAAGACCATCAACTGGAAGCCCGAAGCCACCGGAAGCGGACGTTTCGGCAACTGGCTTGAAAACTTGGTCGATTGGAACCTTTCGCGCTCGCGCTATTGGGGCACACCGCTCCCGATTTGGCGCACCGAGGACGGCAAGGAAGAAATTTGCATCGGCAGCGTCGAGGAACTTCGCAACGAAATCGAGAAGTCCATCAAGGCGGGATTCATGAGTGAAAATCCTTACGCTTCAAGCGATTACACCAAGTTTGACTTACACAGACCTTATATCGACGGTGTCATCCTTTGTTCCGCAAGCGGCAAGAAGATGTTCCGCGAGCCTGATTTGATTGATGTTTGGTTCGATTCTGGAGCAATGCCTTACGCCCAATACCACTATATGGGTGAAAAGACAGAGGACGGAAGACTTAGGACTGAAGGACAGGCGCTCCCCTTCCCAGCGGACTTTATCGCCGAGGGCGTTGACCAAACCCGTGGCTGGTTCTTCACGCTCCATGCCATCGCCACAATGTGCTTCGATAGCGTGGCTTACAAGAACGTGGTTTCCAATGGTTTGGTACTCGACAAGAACGGCAACAAGATGTCCAAGCGTTTGGGCAATGCCGTCGACCCGTTTGGTGCCATCCAGCAATACGGCGCCGATGCCGTGCGTTGGTACATGATTACCAACTCGCAGCCTTGGGACAACCTGAAGTTTGACGAGGCAGGCGTGGACGAAGTGCGCCGCAAGTTCTTCGGAACGCTTTACAACACCTACGCTTTCTTCGCTTTATACGCCAACATCGACAAGTTCGACTATTCGGAAGCCGACCTTGCATACGCCGACCGTCCTGAAATCGACCGTTGGATTCTGTCGGAGCTGAACACCTTGATTCTCAATGTGGATGAAGCCTACGGCAGCTATGAGCCTACCCGTGCCGGTCGAGCCATAGCCGAGTTTGTGGATGCTCACTTGAGCAACTGGTTCGTGCGCCTTTCGCGCCGTCGTTTCTGGAAGAGCGAGGACAACCAAGACAAGCTGTCGGCCTATCAAACGCTTTACACCTGCCTTGAAACCGTAGCCCGCCTCAGTTCGCCCATCGCGCCGTTCTTCAGTGAGCAACTTTACCGCGACCTGAACAACGTCACGGGTCGCAACAAGGCCGAATCAGTGCATTTGACCGACTTCCCCGTGGCCAACATGAGCTTCATTGACAAGGCTTTGGAGCAGCGCATGGAGATGGCCCAGCTGATTTCATCGTTGGTGCTCTCTTTGCGTAAGAAAGCCAATATCCGTGTGCGTCAGCCCTTGTCGAAGATTATGATTCCCGTCACGGGCGACGAGATGAAAACACAGTTGGAGAAGGTTTCGCACCTCATCATGAGCGAAGTCAACATCAAGGGCATTGAGTTCCTCTCGGCTGACAACAACATACTCGTGAAGAACGTGAAACCCAATTTCAAGACCTTGGGCAAGAAATATGGCAAGCAGATGAAGCAGATTCAGGCCTACTTTGCCAACATGAGCCAAGATGAGATTCACGCTTTTGAGAAGAACAACGGCACCCACTTGAACGTGGACGGCGTTGACGTTGAACTGACCCTCGAAGATGCCCTGATTTCGACGCAAGACATCCCCGGCTGGGCGGTCACTTCGCAGGACGACCTCACCGTTGCACTCGATATGACCATCACCGAAGAGTTGATGCAAGAAGGCCTCGCCCGCGAAATCGTGAATCGTGTGCAGAACCTTCGCAAGACCGGCGGCTTTGAGGTCACCGACCGCATCGAACTGCTCATCGAGAAAAACGAAAAGACAGACACCGCAGTGGAAAAATTCGGCGATTACATCTGCAATGAAACGCTGGCCACTATTAATAAGGTGGACGTGCTTGAAGGCGTGGAAGCAGAGGAACTCGTTGAAGGCATTAACGTTAAATTGATGATAAAGAAGAAATAATACAGACGCGCTTAGCGTTATTGCGAGGTACGAAGCAATCTAGGGAAGAAAGCTAATTGTCTGGGCTGTTTCGTTCCTCGCAGTGACGAAAACGCTTCACTAAAATACACAATCATGGACACTAACAAAAAGGAACCACAGGTCCGTTATTCCGACGAAGACCTTGAAGAATTCAAAACTTTGATACTTGAAAAGCTTGAGCAAGCTAAAAACAGTTTAGCTACCTTGCAGGCCAACCTCTCTGGCGGCGAGCACAGCACCGACGACACAGCCCCTACTTTCAAGGTGTTGGAAGACGGTTATGCCGTGGCGCAGAAAGAAGAAAACGCCAAACTCGTGGCACGTCAGGAGAAGTACATCCGCAACCTTGAACTCGCCCTTATGCGCATTGAGAACAAGACTTACGGCGTTTGCTGCGAAACTGGAAAACTTATTCCCAAGGAAAGACTTCGCTGTGTGCCTATCACCACACGCAGCCTTGATGCAAAACTAAAGAAAAAGTGAAAAAACAGGGCAATCGCGGCCTGATGTGGTCGTTTGTGGTGATGTTTTTGGTGCTGTTTTTTGACCAAGTTCTCAAGATTTGGATCAAACTGCACATGACTTTGGGCGAAGAGATTCCCGTCATCGGGAAGTGGTTCAAGCTGCTGTTCATCGAGAATGAAGGCATGGCCTTTGGCTGGTTGGGCAGTGGAGGAACCATGAAGTTGATATTGAGCCTCTTCCGCATTGTGGCAGTCATTGCCTTGTTCATTATCATTTTCCGACTTTCGAAGAAAAACACCAAGTTCGGTGTGCTGTTCGGCTTGTCGCTCATCACGTCGGGCGCAATGGGCAACATCATCGATTGTGTGTTCTATGGCCGTATCTTCAGTGAGAGTACCTTTACCCAATTGGCCACTTTGTTCCCCGATGGCGGCGGTTATGCCGGCTGGCTGCACGGTCGTGTGGTCGATATGCTCTATTTCCCCATTATTGACGTAGCAAGAGAAAATGCCTCGTGGTTGCCGAATTTCTTCTTTGGTCCTGACGGGCATTTCATCTTCTTCAGGCCGATATTCAACTTCGCTGACTCGGCCATCACCGTTGGGGTGTTTTATATGCTGCTGTTCCAGTGGAAGTGGCTGAAGAACTTATAACAAAAAGAAGCGGGAGGAACTGAAACCTCCCGCTTTTTTTGTAATAAGTAGATGGGCATGTTTAGTTTACGTATTAGACTGCGGGACTGCGGGACTCCGAGACTGCGGGACTGCGAGTCAAACAAATACCTGAAGTCCCGTGTCACGAAGTCCCGAAGTCAAAAAACATTGAAGTTTGATTCTCAACAGTTACTTAAAGGGCTTAAAGGTTATCCTTAAAGTATTGCGTAATCTTCGTGATCAAATGGGCACGGTCCATGCCGTAGACATTGTGGTCGTGGCCAGGATAGACGAAATAATCGAGTTGCTTGCCGTTGTGGATGCAGTTCTCGACGAAGACGAGGCTGTGTTGCCACATCACGACGGGGTCGGTGGTGCAGTGGATCATCAGGAGCTTGCCTTCCAGTTTGTCGGTCTTGTTTTCGAGGCTGGTCAACTCATAGCCTTCGGGGTTCTCTTGGGGCGTGTCCATGTAACGCTCGCCGTACATGATTTCGTAATATTTCCAATCCAATACGGGACCGCCAGCCACGCTGACTTTGAACACTTCGGGATGGTTGATTTTCAGTGAGGTCGACATGAAGCCGCCATAGCTCCAACCATCGCTGCCGATGCGGTTGGCATCAACATACGGCAAGGTTTTGAGCCAATTGATACCTGTCATTTGGTCGCGCATTTCAAGCTGACCGCATTGGCGATGGATGCACTGCTCGAAGGCCTCGCCACGGTCGGCTGAGCCACGGTTGTCCAACGTAAAGACAAGGAAGCCTTCTTGGGCCAAATAGTTCAAGTAAATGCCTGCGCCAGCCAGCCAGTCGTCGGTGATGAGTTGGGCATGAGGGCCGCCATACACATAAACGATAACGGGATATTTCTTCGAGGAATCGAAGTTGTAGGGCTTGATGAGGCGGGTGTAGAGCGTCTGTCCGTCTTCAGCCTTCAGTGTGCCGAGTTCGGTGATGCCGATGTTATAGTCTTTTATGGGGTTTTCGGCTTCGTGCAAACGTCTGACAAACTTGCCTTTTTTGTCTTGCAAATCAACATTGTAGGGTGCATCGGTGCTGGAATAGAAATCCAAGAAATACTTGCCGTCGCCCGAAGGAACCACATCGTGGGTGCCGTGTGCAGTGGTGAGTTTGGTAATCTTTCCGGTCTTGAGTTCCATCATGTAGCAATGGCGTTCAAGCGGGCTGACCTCGGTGGAGCGATAATAGATGTATTTGCCGTTTTTCGAGAAGCCGTTGAAATCGGTGATGACAAAGTTGCCTTTTGTGAGTTGGCGCACGGAACCGTTGCTGATGGTGTAGAGATAGAGGTGATAATAGCCATCGCGTTGGGCCTTCCAGATAAACTGGTCGGGATTGTTGGGAAGGAAGTAGGCGGGACCCTGAGGCTCAACATATTGCTCGTCGTGGTCTTCAAAGATGGTTTGGATGAAGTTGCCGGTGAGGGCATCGTATTCGTTGAATTTCAGATGATTCTGTTGACGGTTCAACACACCGATGTAGATACGCTTGTTGTCGGGATTCCAGGTGATGGCGGTGAGGTATTGCTCGGCGGGTTCACCCGTTTTTACAACGATTTCCTTGCCCGTGGCGATGTCGTAGATGTGCAGCGTCACCTCGTGGCTCGTCATGCCTGCCATGGGATATTTGATGGGCTTGGCGGTGGCGATACGCTCTTGGATGTCGACCAAGGGATAGTCGGTCACCATGCGCTCGTCCATGCTGTAGTAGGCGAGGAGCTTGCCGTCGGGCGACCAAAAGATACCGCCATTGATGGCGAATTCGTTGCGGTGCACACTCTGACCGGCAATGACATGTTCAGGGTTGTTGGTGATTTGGATTTGCTTGTCGCCTTTGGCCACAAACAGATTGTTGTCGATGGTGTAGGCTACATTCAAAGTGGGCTTGCAGATGGTTTGGTTTTCAGCGTCTTGCGGGATGGAGGCCTTCTTCTCAATGGTTTTCTTCTTGATGTCCATCTTGTTCAAGTTGATGCCGTCTTCGCCCAAGGCATAAAAGTAGGCTTGAAAGTCGTTGAGCCAAGTCAGTTGGGGGATGCGTTTCAGGTCGATGAGGCCTTCGCTACGGGTGTAGCCGTTCAGGTCTTCCAAAGTCAAGAAAGTGGCTTCTTTTTTGGCACTTGGCGTCATGGTTATGATTTCGTTGTCTTTCACTTTCATCAAAATGTCGGAATCGCCAATCCATTTCAGTTGGTTGGGGCGTTGGGCATAAAGGCTGCGGTTGTTGTAGGAGGCATCTTCGGGGGTGAAGAACTTCTTCTCTTGGGCCTGCATGGGCAAAGCGATGGCCATCATCAAGGCCAAGGATAAAACTGTGAAAATTTTGTTCATAATGTCTGTTTTTGAAATTTTTTGCAAAGATAAGGATTTGTTGGTTTGTTACGTCGTTTAATCGTAGAAATGATAATTCGACGTAGTCAATTGTCGAATCGTAGGAACGAACCCGTGTGCCCGACCTTGCAAAACACGATTATTTCGCTCCAAACACCGCCCGTTTCGCCATTAGGGTCATTGACAGCCCTCTCGCAACCATAAAAAGCAGAAAAGCAATCCAAAGCCCGTGATTGCCGAAAGGCGGCATTAATATTAATGAAGAGGGCAAGAACACGAATAACGCTGAAATAATCATTGTATTGCGGATGGCGCGGGCTGCCGTGGCCCCGATGTAAACGCCGTCCCAAAGGAAGGCCGCAAAAGTAATGAGCGGAATGGCGGCCAAATAGATGTGGTAAGGCTTGGCCATAGGGATGATTTCGGGCTGGTCGCTGACGAGGCCGATGAACCAATCGGGGAAGAGGGCATAAAGCACCGTGAAAGGTAAGGCGATGAGGAAACCCCAAAGGAACAGCAGTTTCACCGTTTGGCGAAGTTGTTTCGGGTCGTGCGCACCCGTAAAACGCCCTACCAAAGCCTCGCCTGCGTAGGCGAAACCGTCGGTGAAATAGGAAAAGATATAGAAGAACTGCATCAGAATCATGTTCACGGCCAACATGTCGTCGCCGAGTTTGGCCGACTGGTTGTTGAAATAAGCGATGCTCAGTACCAAAAGGATGCTGCGAATCATAAAGTCGGCGTTCACTTGGAAGAAACGCTTCAGTTTGTCGCTTTGCAGCAGCAATACCCGTCTGATGGGAATAAGATGATGGCGGAATTTGGCGAAAAGGAATACAATCGCCGTTATTAATCCGCAATACTGCGCGATGACCGTGCCCAAGGCCACGCCACTTACGCCCATGCCCATATAATTGACGAAAACGACGCTCAAAACGATGTTCACCACATTGGTGAGGATGGCGATAACCATTGGAATAGTAGTGTTTTGCATCCCGATAAACCAGCCATTGAAGGCATAGAGGCAAAGCACCGCCGGCGCGGCCCAAATACGTACATGGAAATAGGTGGCGGTGTAGGCCAAAACCTCTTCGCTGCCGTTGAGCAACTTCATGCTGAGCCATTCCACCGCATTTTGTAATGAAAGCACCAAAACCGTGGCAATCAGTGCGATGCAGAGCGAGCGATAGAGCGAATAGGCGATTTCGGCGCGGTCGTTGGCGCCGTAGGCCTGTGCCGTGAAGCCCGTCGTCCCCGCACGCATGAAACTGAAGATGGAGTACATCACGCTGAAGATGGTGCCACCCAGCCCGATGGCCCCGATGTAGGCGATGCTGTCTTGATGCCCCATCAGCATCATGTCGACGAAGCCCAACAGCGGCACGGTGATGTTGCTGATGATGTTGGGGACGGCGAGTTTCAGGATGGAGCGGTTGAGGGAGGTTTGGGGCATGACTTATAGTTGTTGTGCGTTAATGCCAAAGAGGTTCTTGTTGCCAGCCACGGGGGAAGCCCATAGCGGCGGTGTCAACGGTTGGATATTTTGTGAGCAAAGCCTTGAAATCGGCTACGAAGGTGTTCTTTTGGTCGATGGCGTTGAGCCAATATGCTATGCAACAGAGTTGAGGATAGAGACGCCCTACGGGAATATTAAAATTCGTCAGCCAAGAATAAGGCAATCGATGTGGTAGCCGGAGTTGAATGGAAGTATAATTATTCCACAACCGCGCATGGTGGGCACAAATATTGCGAACAACAGTCAAGTTTTCCAACCAATTACGCATAAACTCATGCTGAGGAATCGTGAAACTTCGGGCCACTTGTTTCTTTACTGCATTGTCGGAAAAGTTGGTGTACATTCGTGATAAGGTTCCAAAAGTGGCCAATTCCAATGTTTTCCACGCTGGAGGCATGTCGGGAGTGTCATAACGCCTGAAGTGATCCAGTATGAAGTCATCATTGGTTTTGTCAATGGCTTTTCGCAAACTATTGAGATGTTTTTTAAAGATGTCCTCGCTGATAAACAATTGCCGATTCATGAACCAAAATGGTCCATACTTCATCGAGAACTGTTGTATCATCCGAGTACGTACGGCAATTTCAATTTGTTGGATGGGGCTGAAAAGGAATGCTTTCAGTTCGCTGTCAAATTGGTAGAGTGCAAGAACATTGTTGAAATGGCTATCGGGTTTGAATATATGTAGCACTTTGTCCTGTTCCATTGGTCGCCAATAGCAAGCCAAACGAAAATAACTGATGCGCTCTAACACCGAAACTGTTTCGGATTCGTCATCAATAATTAATCCGCGCTGTTTTAGCACTTTAATCTGTTCTTCAACAGTAATGGGTTGCTTTGAATATTCCATCCAATATAAAATAAAACGTCCCGCCCTGGTACGCTGTTCTGCGGGAAGCGCGGCGGGAACTATCCAACTGCAAAGGTACGAACTTTTTTCATTCTGTCAAGCATTTAGAGGAAAAAAAGCCTCAACCTTTTTGTTTTGTTTCGCAATAGTCTTATTTTTGCACCCTCAACACAAAGTCTAACCAAACAAAACAGGAAATGACCGAAGCGCATTGAGCGCAACGACAAAAACGACATATTTTTAACCAAAGCATTAGCTATTATTCGCGTTCAAAACAAAAGCGTCGGAAACTCTTGATTTGAAAAATCGGATAAAAGCAAGTTCACGGAAGCAGTCTTTCCGCTAGTACCCTTACAAGTTAATGCTCACATCGAATAGGTGTGGGCAGTTTCTAAGGGTACAGCGGGGTTCACCGACGCTCCCCGTGAACGCGATAGAAAGGTCTGCACCTTTCCTTTTGTCCGAAATAGTGATTGATAGCATTGCGCAAACTGTCAATCACAATGGCAAACAAGAATCTGAACCAAGCGAAAAACGCAAAGAAAGACGAATTTTACACTCAACTTGTTGATATTGAGAACGAACTGCGGCACTACAAAGCACATTTCAAAGGAAAGACGGTTCTCTGCAACTGCGACGACCCGCGCGTGAGCAACTTCTTCCATTATTTCAGTTACAACTTCGAGCAGTTGGGGCTTAAGAAACTGATTACCACTTGCTACAAGAACCAAAACCGCGACTTGTTCAGTCAAAACGATGCTGAACAAGCTATTTGGTTGGAGTATTTTGGCGACCGCAACGGCAACCGTGTGCCCGACCCCGAGGAAATCGGCATCCATTACTTCAAAGGCGACGGCGATTTCCGTTCCCAAGAGTGTATCGAACTGCTGAAAGAGGCTGATATTGTGGTGACTAATCCGCCTTTTTCGCTGTTTCGGGAATTTTTGGATGTGTTGATGAAATATGACAAGCATTTTTTGATTATTGGGAATGTCAATGCGGTTTCGTATAAAGAGACCTTCCAACTGATAAAGGCTAACAAATTATGGTTGGGAGCAAGTATTCATAGCGGCGATAGAGAGTTTGGCGTTCCGAAGGACTATCCGTTGAATGCTGCGGGTTGTAGAGAGGATGAAAAAGGCAACAAATTCATTCGTGTGAAAGGGGTTAGATGGTTTACGAATTTGGATTATAAAGAACGTCATGAAGACTTGATTCTGTACAAAACATACACTCCCGATGAATACCCGATGTATGACAATTACAAAGCCATCAATGTGGACAAAACTGCCGAAATTCCAATGGATTATGATGGTGTGATGGGTGTTCCGATTACCTTTTTGGATAAGTACAATCCAGACCAGTTTGAGATTGTCGGATTGGATAGATATGTTGAGGATAATCCAAAATATGGTCATCGGTTTACGCTAAATGGAAAGGAAACTTACGCTCGTATCCTCATCCGTCGTCGTAAAACCAATCCAAAGCCGGTTCCATACGAGATAGGCGAGTTGCCCGTATCGATGGCGGCAGAGGGAACCGATTGAGAGTAGTCAGCCCGTCCCGAAGGGACGATACACGAGTAACCGTAGGTCGCGACCTACGGCAGCGACCTACGGCAGCGACCTACGGCAGCACCCCGACAGGAACATACAAAACACACGAAAATGAATATAGAACTCCACAAAATCACCGTCCGCGAACTGACGAAAGGCTACGCGGACAACAACGAAAACGGCGTGCGCGCCTACGGTGGCCGCCTTGATGTGCGCCCGCCCTACCAACGAGAATTCGTCTATGGCGAGAAGGAACGCGATGCGGTCATCGACACGCTCACCAACGGCTTCCCGCTCAATGTGATGTATTGGGCTGTGCGCGAAGATAGCACCTTTGAAATCATCGACGGGCAACAACGCACCATCAGCATCTGCCAATATGTCAACGGCGACTTTGCCTTCAACTTTCGCTATTTCCACAACCTACAGCCCGACGAGCAAGAGCAAATCCTCAACTACGAGTTGCAGGTGTATATTTGCAGCGGCTCCGACAGCGAGAAACTCAAGTGGTTCAAAACCATCAACATAGCGGGAAAGGAACTCACCGAGCAAGAGTTGCGCAATGCCGTGTATGCTGGCTCGTGGGTGAGCGACGCCAAGCGTTATTTCAGCAAGAACGGAGCGCCGGCGGCCAAAATCGGGGGCGACTACCTCACGGGTTCGGCCATCCGTCAGGACTATCTCGAAACGGCCATCTCTTGGATTTCGGACGGCAATGTCGAGGTCTATATGTCGAACCACCAGCATGACCCGAGTGCCGCCCCGCTATGGCAGTTCTTCCAGTCGGTCATCACTTGGATTGAGACCTCGTTTCGCCCCACCAAGGAACGCAAAAAGATAATGAAAGGCGTGGATTGGGGTATGCTCTACAAGCAATACAAAGACCAAGTGTTTGATTTCAAAGCCGTTGACGATGAAGTGAAACGCCTCATCCTCGACGACGACGTGACCAAGAAGACGGGCATCTATCCATACATTCTCACTCGAAAGGAGAAATATTTGTCCATTCGTGCCTTCACCGATGCGCAAAAATTGGCGGCCTACGAGCGACAGATGGGTTTCTGTGCCGACTGCGGGCAGCATTTCGAGCTTTCTCAAATGGAAGCCGACCACATCACGCCGTGGCATTTGGGAGGCAAAACCGTGGCCGAGAATTGCCAAATGCTCTGCCGCGACTGCAACCGACGCAAGAGCGGGAAGTGATGGGTTTGATTAATAATTCGCAAATTTGATAATTATTCGCAAAAAACATTTATTTTTGCAGCGCAGAATACTAAAAGTATGAACATCAAATTTGACGATAAGGCATTGGAGGAACTTTATGTATGCGGTTCGACTAAAGATCATAAATACAAGAAGTTGTCTCAAGATGTCGTAAAACAATACATTAAGTCGGTGAACTACCTCAAAGCGGCGAGGCGTGTCGAAGACCTTTATACCATCAAATCTCTGCATTATGAGAAAAAGAAAGGTGATTTGAAAGGTGTCGAAACGGTTTGGCTCAATGCCCAATACCGATTGTTCTTTAAGAGTTCGCCCGATGATAACGGAATCATAGTCAACGCATTGTTACAAAAAATTTAAAAACATTATGAATAAGAAACAAACACCATTTATCGCGACTCATCCCGGCGAATTGATTAAGGATGAGCTGAAAGCGCGGAACATGACGCAGAAGCAATTGTCTGAGTTGACGGGCATTAAGCCTTCCGTTCTCAGCGAAACCATTAATGGCAAACGATCTGTTTCTCTTGCCGTTGCGATGGCTTTGGAAAAAGCCTTGAATGTTTCCGCTGAAATCTGGATGAATTTGCAAACCCAGTATGATATTGACTCGGCTAACATTGCCGAAAGGAATCGACAAAAGGAAACGGTATCGATTACCATTCCATTCGGCGATAGACGGTTGCTTCAGGAAATCTCCAGAAAGTTTGGCTGGGCTTGTGCCATCTAATCTTCTAAAAACAAGAAAGTTATGATTTTCTACTTCTCTGGCTGTGGCAACAGCAAACACGTGGCGGAGACCATCGCCGCAGGTCTCAACGACAATTTAGTCTTCATCCCCGAAGCGGCTCGCGAAAGCCGTTACGAATACGAGTTGGCCGAAGGCGAAAGGCTCGGCTTCGTGTTCCCCATTTATTCTTGGGCACCGCCACAATTGGTGCTGGATTTTGTGAAGAAAATGCAACTCAAAGCCAAGCCGGATTACCTCTATTTCGTCTGCACCTGCGGCGACAATTGTGGCCTCACAGAGAAGGTTTTCCGCAAGGCCATTGAGGAAAAAGGCTGGCATTTGTCGGCGTGTTTCAGTGTGCAAATGCCTGAAACTTACATCGGTATGCCGGGTTTCAAACTCGATACAGAAAAGAACGCCCAACTGAAAATCGACAGAGCTGACGATACCATGATGCGTAACATCCCACGATTGATTGATAATGAATGTTTTTCTGAAATTGTCAAAGGTAGTCTGCCTTGGCTGAAAACCTATTTGGTGAATCCCGGCTTCAACCGCTCGGCCACCGACGATAGCAAATATCGCGTCACTGAGGCTTGCATCCATTGTGGCAAGTGCGTGGAAACGTGCCCGTTGAAGAACATCACCCTCGAAGACGATCACCCGAAATGGCACGGCCAATGCACGATGTGCATGGGCTGCTATCACCATTGCCCAGTGAACGCCATCCAATACGGCAAGGCCACGGTGGGGAAGGGGCAATATTATTTTGGAATAAAAGGATAATCTGAAAACGGAATTTCTTTTTTATTTTTGCGGCAAATTATTCATTTTCAATCAAAATAAAACACCATGAAAAACAAGCTTTACTTAACAAAAATTCTATTGGCCACGGTAATGGCCGTCTTTTCTTTCGCTGCTATTGCGGCCGCACAATGTGTCATTCCCATTGCCCCAGGCCAGTCTTACATCGAGGACTTCGAATCGGGGGAGATGGAATGCTGGACGGTGGAGACGACAAGCTCCGCGACTTGGGCGGTGATGAATGGCACCGGTTCAAATGTGGTGGCGTTCCAAAATGCTAGTTCAGGTCAAGAGGCCCGACTTGTATCGCCCACTTTCGACCTTTCTGACAGCAATAGTGCCACCTTCAGTTTCAGCTACGCGATGATGGGACTGTACGATGCCGACGAACTGACAGTGAGCTACCGCACCTCGCCGACCGACAGCTGGCACCAACTCGGCAGCTACAGCTTCAGCGACTGGGCGAATACCTATGATGAGCTGTTCACTTTGGAGGACCTAAGCTCCACCTTCCAGATTTCGTTTTTGGGCCATAGCAACGGAGGTTATTATATTTTTATTGATGATATTGAGATTGCCTCTGCTGGCGGTTGCGCACGACCGGCGAATTTGCAAGTCACTGAAATTACGACCACTTCGGCCCTTGTTGGATGGTCGACGACGGGCTATGAAGAGAGTTGGACGATAGAACTGAATGGTGGGAACCTTACCGTCAACACCCAACCTTATCTGCTGGAAAATCTGGCATCAGGCAGGGATTACACCTTGCGTGTGAAAGCCAACTGTGGCGGTGGAATGGAGTCGGAATGGTCGCAGCCTGTGACATTCAAGACTTTGTGCGACGTGATTACCGTCACCGACGACCAGCCTTATTTCGACGACTTTGAGGCTTCGGAGGAATTTGTGTGCTGGCAAAGCGAGATTCTTACAGGTGAGGACGGTTGGGTGGTTGACCCCGGCTATCTTATCCTCAACAACACGGCCTTCTTCATTTGGTTGGGCGAGGAGGCCATGCTCGTTTCTGCCCCGTTAGACATCACAGCGGTCACCAAACCCATCCTCACTTTCAAGCACAGGCAACGGTCGTTGGGACAATTTGTGGATGAACTCTCGGTTTGGTATGCCACTTCCATCAACGATTATTGGCATCTCCTCGGAGACTACACCTACGCTTGCGAGGACTGGGAAACCATCACGCTTGACTTGCCCGAAGCCTCAGACGCCTATCTCATTGCTTTCAAGGGCAAATCGAACGAAGCCGATGGTGTGTATGTCGACGATGTGTGGGTTGGCAATGACCCAACGGTTGGTGTAGAAGAACAGTTGACCTTTGTCGCCACGGTTAGCCCCAATCCCACTACGGACAAGGTTACGGTGGAGACAAATGCCAACGAAGGTCAGGTCGATGTGTTCGATATGCTGGGCAAGCAGATGCTGACGGCTCCAGTTATCGATGGCCGCGCCGAACTCGACCTCAGCACTTATGCCAAAGGCGTTTATGTGGCTCGCATCTCAAGTGAGATGGGCACACGCACCATCAAATTAGTGAAAGAGTAAAAACGTTAAGAGTACAGAAACCTTCTGATGCTGCGTTTGGGTGTCTTCTCGAACTCCTTGTCAACGAGGACGATGGAAGACACCTTTGAATAAGCAGGTAACGAGGCGTTTAGTTGGGCGAGGTTTTCGTTCATCAACTCGTCCATGCTCTTGTCCTGTAAATCGTATTTCTCGTCAGGATAGACCAAGGCAACGATTTTGCCTTGACGACCTACCACGAGCGACTCTACGACACCCGGCAGGTTGTTCACCTTGTCCTCGATCTCTTCGGGATAGATATTCTGTCCGTTAGAGCTGAGAATCATGGCTTTGGAGCGTCCTTTGATGAAGAGCAAGCCCTTTTTGTTCAGGGTGCCGAGGTCGCCGGTATGCAGCCAACCCTCTTCGTCGATGGCGGCGCGGGTGGCTTCCTCGTTCTTGTAGTATCCCATCATCACGTGTTCGCCACGGAACAAAATTTCGCCGACTACATTCTCTGGGTCGGGCGAGTCGATTTTCAGCTCGTTGCGGGTGACGCATGAGCCGCAGCAGCCAAGCATCTCGTTGTACCAGTGCTCGTAGCAGATGAGCGGTCCGGCCTCGGTCATGCCATAGCCCACCACGAAGGGGAACTTGATGCGGCGGAATACCTTCTCCACCTCAGCGTTGATGGCCGCGCCTCCCGTGATGAGCCAGATGAGGTTGCCACCGAAGGCTTCCATCAGCTGCTTGTAGATGGTCTTTTCCACGATCTTGCAAAGCAACGGCGTGTGCCACAGGAACTTCACGAAAGGCTTGTTCAATGCGGGGAAAATCTTCGCCTTGAAAATTTTCTCAAGCACCAACGGCACGGTGAGAATCATGTAAGGTTTTGTCTCGGCGTAGGCCTTTAACAACACGGTCGGCGAAGGGGTCTTGCTCAGGAAATAGACATGGCAGCCGCCCGCGATTTGGTAAAGGAACTCAATCGTCATGCCGAACATGTGGGAGAGTGGCAACATGCACACCTCGGTCCAGCCGGCGTGGTTGGGGATGGTCTCTTGGCTGTATTGCACGTTGGCGGAGATGGCGCGATACGACAGCATGACACCCTTCGGCGCGCTCGTGGTGCCCGAGGTGTAGTTGATGATCATCAGCTCGTCGAGGTTGTCGGTGGGCAGTTTGACATCGGCCTTGGTGAAGCCGTTGGGGTATCTTTCGTTGAAAAGCTTTTCAGCGTCTTCTTTCACCGTATTCAGTTGCTCGTTTTTTGTATATAAGACACGGAACTGCTCCGTTCCGATGGCGATTTGAATGTTGGGCATCTTGTCGGGGTGGAGGCGTTTCCACACGGCAGGCCCGACAAAGATAGCCTTGGCATCGGAGTGCGTGACGAAGTTTTCGATGTCGCTCTCGACGAAGGCATCCATGATCGACACCACCACGCCACGGTTGGCGGCGATGGCGAGGAAAGCGATGGCCCAATTGGCGCAGTTCTTCGAGCAGATGGCGATTTTGTCGCCCGCCTTCAGTCCCGCGACTTCAAGCATGGCTTGCACTTGCATCATCTTGGCGCCCATCTCGCCGTAAGTATAGCTCGTGATGTCATCGTAGTCGGTCAAGGCGGGCTCGTCCCAGTTTTTGGGAAGGTTTTCGTTAAAATATTCAAAAAAGTGTTTGGTAGGTTCTACTTGTTTCGGAGTTTTCATGGAATGTAATATGATGATTGACAATTTGAAGCGGCAAAGATAAGAAATGTTTTGTTTGGGTGAAAAAAAATTAGTGTTTTTTGAAGTATGTGAAAACTCAGATGTAAAAACTCTGATTTTTTGCAAATAACAGTTGTGTATTAAACTATTATTCGTATTTTTGCATCCGAATAGTTCAATATTAAGCTATTATGGATAATATCTATATGCTCGCGGATGCGGTAATCCTTAGTCGAATCGGTAACAAACTGAGAACTGTTAGATTGAAGCAGAACATCACTCAGCAAAGCCTTTCGGAAGCAGCCAATGTGTCGCTTTCGTCTATCAAAAAGATGGAAAAAGGAGAAATCCGCTCATTCGACTCCTTGTTGAGAGTACTGCGAATTCTGGGGAAATTAGACATTCTTCAACCTTTAGTGGAGGAAGATCAATTGAGTCCGACCGAATACTACGATTTTGTGCACTCTTCGCACGCTACCATACGCAAACGGGCTGTGGGTAGAATCCATCAAGCGAAAAAGGAGGAACCGACATGGTAGATGTGGCAAAAGTCAACATGTTTGGCATACCTGTCGGAATGTTTCGTTGGGATGACCGATATGAAGTGGCAAGTTTCGAGTACGACCGTGACTTTGTGAGTCGGGGTTTGGAGCCTTCTCCGCTGATGATGCCAGTGCGCGAGGGACGTGTATATTCGTTTGCCAACCTTGGAAAAGAAACTTTCAACGGATTGCCTGGGATGTTGGCCGATGCGCTTCCCGACACCTACGGTCGTGCGCTATTTGACAGATGGCTTGCCCTGACAGGACGGACAAGTGGCAACCCCATCGAGACGCTCTGCTTCCTTGGCAAACGCTGCATGGGTGCTTTGGAATTTGAACCCGCCTTGGATGTCGGTTATGCTATCCATGAGAGGTTTGAGATTGACACCTTGGTAGAGGTGGCCAAAGATGCCTTTGACAAAAAGTCTTCATTCGGTGTAAACTTTAATGATGACAAAAAAGCGGCAATAGCGGAGATATTGCGGTTGGGAACTTCGGCGGGTGGTCAGCGGGCCAAGGCCATCATTGCCTACAACCCAGTGACGGGTGAAGTGCGTTCAGGTCAAGTGGAGGCTCCTGAAGGATTTGATTATTACTTGATTAAGTTGGACGGTGTCTATGCCAAAGCGGGGTTTAAGGCTACGGAGAATCATGGCCGTTTGGAATACTCATTCTACCAACTGGCACGTGCTTGTGGCATTGAAATGTCAGAATGTACACTGATTGAGGAAAACGGACGGGCACATTTTATGACCAAACGCTTCGACCGTGAGTATGGTAAGAAAGTACACATGCAGACGCTTTGTGGTATGGCTCATTACGACTTTCGACTTCACCGGGCCTATTCCTACGAGCAGGCATTCAACGTGATGCGAGCATTGCGATTACCCTATTCTGCTGCCCAGGAAATGTTTCGCCGGATGGTTTTCAACGTAGTGGTTCGCAATCAAGATGACCATACCAAAAACATTTCGTTCTTGATGGGAGAGGACGGCGTTTGGCGATTGTCGCCTGCATACGACATGGGTTATGCCTACAATCCCAATGGCGGTTGGACAGCCACACACCAAATGTCAATCAATGGCAAGTTCGACGACATCACAAGAAAAGACCTGATGGCATTTGCCGCGCTTAACAACATTAAGGAAGCCAAGTCCATCATTGACGAGATATGTGAAATAGCTTCTCGCTGGCCAGAGATGGCTAAAGGCTGTGACGTGCCAACCAAGATAGTTAATGCCATAGAATCAAACTTTATCTACTTTTAACACAAGCCAATAGCACAAGAATTATAAATATCAGAAACAAGAAAAGACAAAATGAAACACACAAACCTATTAGCAGCTTTTCTCTTGCTGCCCTTACTAATAAGCGCACAAAACGCCAACGACTACACGGAATACGTGAATCCCTTCATCGGGACGCAGACCGACGAGACGGGAGCATTGAGCGGCAGCACCTTTCCTGGCGCGACGATGCCGCAAGGCATGGTGCAACTCAGTCCCGAGACGGAACAAATGGTCACTTGGGACCCCTGCTCGGGCTACGACTATAACAAACATGTGATTTACGGCTTCACCCATACTCACCTCAGCGGTACGGGCTGCACCGACCTTATAGACGTTAGCCTGATGCCAATTTGCAACTATGTCACCCCTGAACGACTGAAAAAAGCCGATTTTAGTCAGAAATACGTCCATAAGTTTGAGTCGGCTCGTCCAGGCTATTATCAGGTGTATTTGGGTGATAGCCATGTGAACGTTGAGCTTACAGCTACCGTCAGGACGGGCATTCATCGTTATACTTTCCCCATAGGACAACCCCAGACCGTTGTCCTCGACCTTGATAGAGGCACTTTCCGTGGCGAGGCTTATTACTCCAAACGACGCACTTACGACATTATCCAAAGCCAAATCCGCATTGTGGACGACCACACCATTGAAGGCTATCGTGTAATCACGGGTTGGGCAAAACTGCGTAAGGTGTACTTCCGTGCCGAGTTTTCCAAGCCATTCAAGCAACATTTGTTGATGAACGGGGAACTGAATGTCGGTAATAGCGATGTGGTGAATGGCAGAACATTGAGAGCAGCACTGAATTTCGACCCTGCCGATGGTCGGGAGTTGATGATAAAAGTTGCCATCTCGCCTGTGGATAGCGAAGGCGCAAGGAAAAACATGCTGGCAGAAGCCCAAAGTTGGAACTTCGACGAATATGTTCAAGCCGCCCACGACGCTTGGCAGCGCGAACTCAGCCGCATCGACATAAAAGGTACGGACGAACAGAAAACCATCTTCTACACGGGACTCTACCATGTGCTGATGCAGCCCAACACGATGAGCGACGTTGACGGTCGCTACATGACTACCAACTTTGAAATCAAGCAGATGCCAAAGGGACAAACGTATCACAGCACTTTCAGCCTTTGGGACACTTTCCGCGCCGCGCATCCGCTTTACACCCTCATCGCGCCCGACATCGCAGCGCAGTTTGTCCGCGACATGGTGTTGCACCACAAAACCTACGGTTACCTGCCCATCTGGGACCTCTGGGGACAAGACAACTACTGCATGATTGGCAACCACGCCATTCCCGTGCTCGCCGATGCCATCCTTGCCGAAATACCAGGAATCGATGTAGAGGAGGCATATCAGGCTATGGTCGAGAGCAGCACGAGGAGCCATTTCAACTCACCCTTTGAGGTTTGGGAAGAATATGGTTACATGCCTCAAACTTTGCAAGACGAGAGCGTTAGCATTACCATGGAGCAGGCTTTTGATGATGCTTGCGTGGCATTGGTGGCCAAGAAATTAGGCAAAACCGAAGACTATGAGCGTTTCTATCGTCGCAGTATGTTCTACAAAAACCTCTTCGACCCTGAAACGGGTTTCTTCCGCCCGAAGGACGAAAACGGCAACTGGATGGAAGGCTTCGATCCGCTGTCCTACGAGCAACCTTGCTTCGTAGAAGGCAACGCATGGCAGTATATGTGGTTTGTGCCGCAAGACCCGCAAGGCCTCATTGACCTTTTCGGCGGCAACATAGGTTTCCTGAAGAAACTCGATGAGAACTTCAGTCTCACCGCCACTTCAGGCGAGGTGAACGGCAACGCGAGCGGTTTCATCGGGCAATATGCCCACGGTAACGAGCCGAGTCATCACACCGTGTATCTTTACAATTTCGCGGGCCAACCAGAACGCACGCAAGAATTGGTGGAGCAGGTGCGAAGCGAGTTCTATCGCGCCACGCCCAGCGGCTATGCCGGCAACGACGACTGCGGCCAAATGTCGGCTTGGTACATCTTTTCAAGCCTTGGATTCTATCCTTTCCATGCGGGCAGTGCCGAATATGTCATAGGAACGCCTTTGTTCACCAAAGCCACTTTGCATCTTGAAAATGGAAAAGATTTCGTCATCAGCGCACCGAACAAGACACCTGAAAAAATTCACGTTAAAAGCGTGAAATTGAACGGAAAACCGATAAAGGATTACAAACTCACCCATCAGCAAATCATGGATGGCGGCACGTTGGAGTTCTTGATGAAGTGACCTTAATAGGCAGGTTGGTCTTCGGCAGCCATCGAGCCAGATTCTTCTTGGAAATCATACGCTACCACTTTTGGATGGTGCAAGGCCAAGAAATTGTCGTTGAGCAGCAACTCCACCTGAAGCATAGTCTGCTCGATCATTTTGGGCACCAACTGACATTCCCACACCACAATGACCTGCCAGCCGTTGTCGTGCAAAACTTGGTAATTCCGCTGGTCTCGTTCTTGGTTTCTTCGTATTTTGTTCACCCAAAACTCGCGGTTCGTCTGCGGAATTTTGCAGCATTGGGAATTGACAACTCTCGGGGTTATGTCTGGATTGCTTCGTTCCTCGCAATGACGCATTGCGTCAACTGATAACTCTAAACTATCAACTGTCAACTGAACATGATGCCCGTGCCAAAAACACCCATTCACAAAAATCGCCGTCCGATATCTCCTCATCACAATATCCGGCTTGCCCGGCACCGATTTCACGTTGAGGCGATAGCGATAGCCGTGCCGCCATAGCCATTGCCGCACCAAGAGTTCGGGCTTGGTGCCTTTGCCGTGGATGCGCGACATCACATAGTGGCGTTGTTGAGGAGTGAGGCGGTCGGTCATAATGTTACCAAATAAACGGCAAAACCTTGTATTTCACGCATTGTTTATACTCTTTGTAGCCTTCCAAGCCTTGTTCCAAAACGGCTTCTTCGTTGCGGATGCGTTTGGCTATCAATGGGATATAAAGCAGCATAATGGCAAAGGAAATGGGCGAGGCCAGCACCAAAGGCATCATCAGGAAGAGGAGGGTGGTGGCCATATACATCGGGTGGCGGACAATGCCATAAAGGCCCGTATCGACCACTTTTTGATGTTCTTGCACCTCGATGGTTCGCGAGAGGTAGGTGTTTTCGCGTAGCACCTCGGCATATATGGCATAACAAACAAGGAAAAGCACCGCAGCCACCCCAACCACCCAATCAGGAAGCACAAACCACTGAAAACGCCAGTTAAAACCAGCAACCACAAAAGCCGCGATGAACAGCAAGCCACTCAATGCCACGACGGTCTTTTGCTCTTTTTCTTGTTCTTTGGCGTTCAGCCGTTTGCGCAACAACTCTGGATTTTTTGCCATCATCACAAGTCCCGCGACGAACATTGGGACGAACAAAATGCCCATCAGCAGCCAGCCCTGCCAATAATGAAGCGAGCCTGCGGGCAGGAAGATGAGCAGGCCAAGGAGAATCACCCCAAGGAGAAATTTCATTAAGGCTTGAAGGAATAGTTTGGTGTTCATAGGTTGTTTAGGGTTTCGAGGAACTTATCAAAATCGGATAAGAAAGTCCGGTCTTGGATCTTGCGGTATTTCTCATACTCTCCTAATGCTTTTGCTTCGGCTTCTTCGTGAGAAATGCTACCAGCATTCTCAAGTATTTCGTAATCACTGATTTTCAAGTAGCCTTCCAACACTTTTTTCCAGTCGGTCATCTTCATGAGGATATGACGTTGAGCACGGTCTTCTGCCAAATCAAGGAAAGCTGTGGAAATCAGATTCAGTCTGGTGACTTCGTTTTCTGACAAATAGTTCTTGGCAACGGTGACATCGCTTTTGATGATTCTGCCATCGGGCGCGTTTTTCCATGTCATCAGTCCCATATAGGGCTTTTCGGCATCGGCGCGGTCGTAGATGATTTCGGCGGCGGTTTGATGCGTCACGGCATAGTGCATCATGTTTTGGACGGTCTTGTAGAACTGCCGTGTCGTTTCGGCTTGTGCATCATAATCGCTGCTACATTCGGCATAAATGTCGGTGATTTTCTGATAGTAACGTCGTTCGGAAGTGCGGATTTCGCGGATGCGTTCAAGCAGTTCCTCGAAATAGTCTGCACCAAAAACATCTTTTCCCTTCAATCTCTCGTCATCCATCACAAAGCCTTTGATGATGTATTGCTTCAGTATTTCGGTGGCCCAACGGCGGAATTGCGTGGCTTCATAACTGTTTACGCGGTAGCCAACGGCGATAATGGCATCCAAATTGTACATCAAAACACCTTGGTCGTCGCAATTGTCCGAAGGAATCAAAATTTTTTTGATAGCTGTGGACAATTGCAATTCTCCGCTTTCGCTTATTTGAATTAGATGATAGCTAATGTCTTGCACTGAAACTCCAAACAGCTCAGCCATCCGTTTTTGTGAAAGCCAAAAAGTCTCATTGTTGAACACGACGGTAACATTGACTTTACCCGTTGAGGATTTGTACATCAGTACATTACCTTCTATGCTGGTGGCCAAGTCAGTCGAAGTCATCTTATTCGTAAAATAGTCTTTTGCGGCTTTCACCAAAGGCTTTTTCTGGTCGGCGTTCATCACTATGGCGAGACAAGCGGTTCGGGACAGCAATACGGATGTCACCTTGCGATAACCGCTGTTATGAAGTTGCGCCATCTCTTCAATCTCCACGATATGCTCCTTCAAGTCCAACCCTTTCTCCTTTTGCAGAAAAGGCGTGATCTTATTAATAAGCCGCTCGAAGTTCCAGTATTTCTGGTAGCCGAGTAGCCGCGCCAGCTTTCGGGAGTTCCACCACTCGCGGCCTTCGCTGTCGGTTTCTTTGATGGTTTCAAAAGGCGATTGAAGTTCTTGAGGTTGGAAGAGTTCAGTGTTGTCTTGCATAGCTGGATATTTCCCACAAAAATACAAAAAAAACGCCAATCTCCATCATTTATTCTTGTTCAAGATAATCAGCGCGGCAATCACGCCCGGCACCCAGCCGCAAAGCGTGAGCAGAAACACGATGAGCATCGAGCCGCAGCCGCGGTCGTACACCGCCAAGGGCGGGAAGAGAATGGAAAGGATGACTCGGAGGAAGGACATGGATGATAGGTTTTTGTTGTTAAACGCTAATTGTTGAAAATGCAATCTCTATGCCATTCAAGGAATTGAGGGTTTGGACGATGATATTCAGGCAAAGATATTTCAAGACCTTCTATAGACGCAAAATGCTTTTCATAATAGGATTCTTCGATATATGTCTTGAGTTTGTCTGCTAAAATAACTCGGTAATGCTCATCGATGCTGATAAAGCCTTTGTCAAATGCTTTGTCATAAAGTGCGGAAAGACAAAATCCATTTTCAGGGTTTAATCTCTCTTTCTTGTTTTCTGCCCAAGGGATGATATGACTCGCGACCAACAACGAAGGAATATTTATCCCTGTTATGGCGCAGTGTTTCTCATATAGATTAAGAATCATAGAGCGAAAAGCGTCTTGATTTACTCGCTGTTTGACAAATGCTCGTTTGTCTTCGCCGATAAGGTCAGTTTCGGTAATACCAACAATATCTTCAATGGAACTATGAAGCAGTTTAGCCTTGATTTGTTGTGCTTCAAAAAACAAGTCTTCTTTTCTGTCCAAGAACTCATCCCAAATCGGTTTGCAAATAGAGATTCCTCCCGGCATACCTGTACGTCCACTTTCGATGATAACAGGGTCACAAGCAGCAAAATTGACGAGCCTTAAAGCGACGCTATTGTTGGTTCGTCCAATTAAGTTAGCCAATTCAATTACTTCGGGTGTGGTGCGATTCAATCGGCCAAAAGGCAGGCGAAAATATAGGTCAAGTGCCAAGATAAGTTCGTCCCGTGTCCAAACGTTTCTCATAATATCAGAAATGTAACGATGATGAGTATTATTGATTTAACGGCTTTTCACTGAAAACATTGTACATCAAATCTTTATTCACTTCAGGATGCTGTTCATATAATTGGATGTTATGTTCAGCGATGTATTGTAAGGTTTGCCATTCTTCTTCAGTAAGCGGATGATAAGTATTGTTGGGATAGTGCATCAATTCTTCAAATTCATCAACATGTTCATAAACATAATCTGTCTCTTCGGTGATGGCTTGCAGCATCGGCATCAATTCCGTTACTGTTTTGTTGTTGGCATAGTGGGCGAAGAAAAGGAATGAAGCGGTTTTCTTCAAAACATCATAAACCTTTGGAATATAATCATCCATTACCACTTGGAAAGAAGTCCGTCCATCGGGAGCCACCTTGCTCTCCAGTTCTTTCTTGCAAAGCAGGGCAGCGGCGTAAAGAACGTGAGTTTTATATCCCAAATCATATTCAAGGTCGTCACGCCTCTTTTTTGCTTCAGTTGGATTGAATGTGGCTATGTAATCCAAATATTGACGATAAAAATCCTCGCCTTCGCCTGACAATCCATGCATGACATCCAATATTTGGTCGGCAACACGGTCGAGTTTGTCAACATCCTGAATTCCACGACTCATCAAACTCTTAAGCAATTCGGTGTTTTGGGTTAGACTTTTCCTTTCCAGTTTGAGAAGGTTTTCGATGCTTTTATAGAATTCTTCATTCATAATTTAACCAAATCTTACTCATTTTTTTGTTACTTTAATCTACTATTCTAAAGCTGTATCAGTTTCCAGTGTTGCACTGCTGCAAAAGTAATAAAAAGAATGGAATATAGAAGGGTATATTATTCTTTAATCTGTCACATTTTCTCTCAGCAGCCCCTCACCTCCAATCTTTATGCGTCCGAAAGCAACTCATTTCTTGCCCAAGTCCTTCAGCGAGGCGCCGGTATGATACACCGTGTTGTCAATGCAGAGGAAGCGGTCAATTTAAAGGCAAAACGGGGTTGAGCAGCAAGGCATTCACAATGGGGTGATACACTTGGCGGTCAGTTACTTCGGTGATGGTGGTTACCTTGTTGCCTGCGTCCTTAGAGGAAGCCCCGCAATGGAATATCCTTTCCGTGCCAGTGCTGTAATCTATCACAATGTAACGGTCGTGGTAGATGCCGCAGGTCTTTCGGAAGTTCAGGTTGATGGAGGGGTATTGGTTGTGGAAGTCGTCGAAATCGCATTGGTGCAGGCCGCGCCCGATGTTGTCGCTGAAGATGGTAATCTGCACGGAGGGGGAAGCCTCTTTAAGCAAAACGAGGGTTTTCAGCCCGATGTAGTTGTCGATGACAAAGATGCTTTTCTTGGCGGCCTTGTAGATTCCCGAATAGGCGATGTTGGCTTCAACCGATTCGCCGTTCAGAATCAGGTATTCGCGGCGCGTATAGGGGTCGGTGAAATCGTGTACCACCTTGGCCAGGTCCGCTTTGGTCACCATATTGGCTTTGATTTCGGCGATGTCGGACGTGTTTTGTGTGGTTTGCACCGACAGTTGTAGCAGTTCGCTTTGGCCGATTAGGCTTTTGCTGTCGATAATGAGGTCCTTCATCTCCTTGAAAGCGCGGACAAGGGCTTTGCTTTGCCGCGTGGCCAACTCGCCTTTCAGCACGGTCATCAGCATGTAAACGCCTTGCTCTGTGAAGACGTAAGGGAGGTATTTCGAGAATTTTCCTTGCCCCAATTCTATGGTCAAATTTTTTGACCTTGGAATCTCATCTGATTCGGATTTATCTGAATTTGAACTATCTACAAAATACCTTGAGGTCAAATTTTTTGACCTTAAAATAAGATGGTACTCTTCTTTGGTGAGTTGGAACCTGAAATCGTCATCAAATTTGGCTATATTATTCTTGACTTGCTGGTTTAGCGCTTTGGTTGTATAACCGTAAATACCTGCAAGGTCGGAATCCAGCATAACTTTTACGCCACGGACGGTGTAAATCAAGTCTTTGATACGGTCAGAAGATTCTATGCTTACAAGTTCTTGCATGGCGATTCCAAAAACGGCACACGGGGTGCTGCAACGCGGCAAAGGTAGTAAATTTTGGAACAACAAGGAACGGTTTTGTCAATTTAACGGCATCGGGGTTGAGCAGCAGGGCATCTACAATGGGGTGATACACTTGGCGGTCAGTTACTTCGGTGATGGTGGTTACCTTGTTGCCTGCGTCTGAACCTGGACGGCCTATAACTTGGTTATCCCCTTCAACCGCTCCCAATCCCCCAACAAATTCCAAAGCCCATCTTCTGAAAGCACCCCGCGCTTGAGGTCTTTCGGCAGTTTGCCGGCTTCGTCGGCTTCAAAGTCCTTGCGCCATTGGGAGGAAGTGTAGTAGGCTTCCAGTTCGGCGATGGCGGGTGCTATGGTGGTGAAGTCTTCGAGGGCGGTTTCGAGGCGGCGGACGACCTCCTCGCTCTTGTCGAAGAGGGCTTCCATGTGGGTGATGCGGTCGATGCGTTTCATGTCGTTTTTTTTGATGCGCTATTTTTTGTTGTATAGGTTCATTGTTCGGTCGGGGCCTTGGGTGACGAAGCTCTTGATGATTTCCACGGCAACGTCAGCCTTTTCGTTGACGATGGGCTCCTCCGAGGGTTTCCACTTGCCAAGGACGAAGTCGATCTGACGGCCACGCGGGAAGTCGTCGCCCAAGCCGAAACGCAAACGGCAGAACACGTTGGTGCCAAGTTTTTCGATGATGTCGGTCAGGCCGTTGTGACCGCCGTCGGCACCTTGTTTGCGAAGGCGCAACGTGCCCAGGGGCAGGGCGATGTCGTCGTTGACCACCAGCAGGTTCTCTATCGGGATTTTCTCTTCGTTGAGCCAATATTTGACCGCCTTGCCGCTCAGGTTCATGTAGGTGGTGGGCTTGATGACGACGAGGGTCTTGCCCTTGAAGCGCATCTCCGCCACTTGCGCGAGTCGGCCCGTCGTGAACGTCGCTTCGAGGTCTTTGGCTAAGCGGTCGGCAATCTTGAAGCCGATGTTGTGGCGTGTGTCCTCATACTCCACGCCGATGTTTCCCAAACAAGCAATCAGGTATTTCATTTCGTCAGGTTCGTTGCGTTTCCCTTGGTGGAAAATCCGCACAAAAATACGATTAATTAATGACATGATGGAATCATTTGATGGGTTGAAGCGAAAGGGCAGACACGAGGGCCTGCCCCAACAATAAAAAAGCCGCCTGATGGCGGCTTTTTAGTATCATGCAAAGAAGATTTACTCGGCTTCTTCCTCGGTCGACACTTGGGCGCCACGGGCCATGTTGACGGCGGCGATGACGGTGTAACCAGGGGTGATAGGAGTCACATTCGGGATGTTGAGGTCCTTCACCTTGAAAGCCTCGTTGATGTTCAAGTTGCTGATGTTGACGGTGATGTAGTCCGGCAAATCCTTGATGAGGCCGCTGACCTTCACCTTGCGGACGCCCTTCTTCAGCTTACCGCCACGCATCACACCGGCTGCCGAACCTTCGAGGGCTATGGGCAGGTTGACGGTGATGGGCTTGTCTTCCTTCACGATGAGGAAGTCGGCATGAAGCACCTCGTCGGTAACGGGGTGATACTGAATGTCTTGAAGGATGGTCTTGTACACCTTGCCGTTGACATCGAAGTCGATGATGTAGGTCTCAGGCGTGAAGAGAATCTTGTTGAAATTCTTGGCTGCCGTGGCGAAATGCACTTGGGATTCGCCGCTGCCGTACATCACACAAGGAACCATTTCAGCCTTACGAAGGGCTTTAGTATCCTTTTTCCCTACGTTCTCGCGAAGAGAACCGCTCAATGATACTGTTTTCATTTGTTTAATTGTTTAATTGTTTGTAATTTAATTGTTTATTGTTTGACGGAGGACTTTAGGACGGGTGACTTGGGACTTTTGTTGTCTCTCGTCTCATGTCTTAATGTCTCGCGTCCTTTTTTCTATTTGAACAACGAACTGATGCTGGCGTAGGATTCCACGCGGTGGATGACGTCGGCAAACAGCGAGGCTGTGCTTACTACGTTGATTTTCTTGGAGGAGTGGGCAGGCAGTGGGATGGAGTCGGTGACCACCACTTCGCTGAACACCGAGTTGTCCAAGCGTTCCATGGCGGGGCCGCTGCACACGGCGTGGGTGGCGAAGGCACGGACGCTCTTGGCGCCGTTGTCCATCATCAGCTGACCAGCCTTGACAATGGTGCCAGCCGTGTCAATGATGTCGTCGACGATGATGACGTTCTTGTCTGTCACGTCGCCGATGAGGGTCATGCTGTCGACCACGTTGGCGCGCGGGCGGTGCTTGTGGCAAATGGCCAAGTCGCAGCCGAGGCGCTTGGCGTAGGCCGAGGCACGTTTGGAGGCACCAAGGTCAGGTGCGGCGATGAGCAAGTCGTCAATACGCATCTTTTGGATGTGGTCGATGAAGAGGGTTGAGGCATAGAGGGCATCCACGGGGATGTCGAAGAAGCCTTGGATTTGGTCGGCGTGAAGGTCGAGCGTGATGATGCGGTCGACACCAGCCGCGACCAACAAATTGGCCACTAACTTGGCTCCGATACTAACGCGAGGTTGGTCCTTGCGGTCTTGACGCGCCCATCCGAAATAAGGTATGACGGCGATGATTTTGTGTGCCGAGGCACGTTTGGCGGCATCAATCATGAGCAAAAGCTCCATGAGATTGTCGGTCGGTGGGATGGTGGACTGCACGATGAACACATGGTTGCCACGGATGCTCTCGTCGAATGAGGGTTGGAACTCATGGTCAGAGAACACGGTTACCGACGACTTGCCGAGGGGCGCACCGTAGGCTTCGGCGATTTTCGCGCCTAAATCAGCGGTGGCTCTTCCTGCGAAAATAGAAACGACTTTTCCTGACATTGGGCTGAAGATTATCTTTTTCGGGCTGCAAAAGTAGGCATTTTCTGCAAGCTGACCAACCAAAAACAGATTTTTTTCCAAAGATGTGTGCTATGAATGGAAAAATCTGTATTTTTGCAGCCGCGTTTCGGAGATGAAACCATGCCGAAGTGGCGGAATCGGTAGACGCGTCGGTCTCAAAAACCGATGAGGTTACACTCGTGCCGGTTCGATCCCGGCCTTCGGTACTCCAAACCCCTCTTAATCGATTGATTTTGAGGGGTTTTTAATTTATCAAGGTGTACTAAAAGTGTACTATTCAACAGATTTCTTGTTTCAAGAAGGGTGTAAGGCACAAAAAAAGGCGCAAGCGTCACCACCTGCGCCAAGGTCAAAAGAAATATAGTTGGCTATTTCAAAGCCGATGCAAAAGTAATCATTTTTCAGCAATCCACCAAACAATCCTATTTAGAAACATTCTAAATAAGATATTTTGCCGCAAAAGTGAAGCGATGTATCATCTTGGGAAAGAAAACGCATCTACGGGCTTGTTTCGTGGCTCTATTCCAATTTGTCGGGTAATGATTCCAACGGCAAAGGAGGCTTATTATACTATACAACACAAACGCGCGTTGTAAGGGGTGAGGCAGACACACAAAACGGATTGCTTTTTTCACTGATAAAGTTTTTTCTATTGAGCAAACCCCACCCTCCCACTGATGGGCGCGAGGCGTGTACCCAGCCTCTCTCCGAAATTTTTTCTGAAAAATCATGCTGCTACCAGTATTTATTTCAGATGTTAAGTAAAAAAGGCGAAGCCGAGGCTCGCCCTGGAAATCATTCAACCAGCCAAGTGAAGTCTTGTAGCAGTTTTACTCCTTCTTCAATAAAGTCTTGCCTTTTTGTGCCGTAATCAAGTAGTTTGTTGACATTTTCAATAATAAGGTTTTCGTTTTTGAGGTTGTCTTTTCGCAATGGTTCGTCGTAAATCTTAAACACTGTTGTTGTGTCACATGACCATGTGTAAAAGTGTTTAATCTTCAATTCTCCGTTTTCTTTTACCCTTGCATTGATGTTATAGGTTGTGATTGGATATAGGGTCAAGTTCTTTACCAATGAATCAACTTCATTGTAATAGAAATCCCTCAAATTTTTGTCTTGAGACGAAGAATAAAGTTTGTCGCCCCATAATTCAAGTCTGATAAGATATTCAAAACTTTCATCTATTTTTGACTTAATAGGTCTTATTTTGCCATTTTTTAAGTTATCGGTTATTTTTTTAAATCCACTAACCACGCTATCTCCTCTTGCTTCGCATATAGAGTCAAGTTTTGCGCTTGCTTCCAATGTCTTTATTGCAAGTTCTCTCGCATCAATAATTTCCTCATTGGCTTCAATCAACGGAACTTCAACAAGGGATTTTGGGTCGTCAAAGTTTTTCTTCGCATACTCTTTCATGGCCTTGGCAATTCGGCCTTCTGTCGTGTTGTCCTCTTTCATGCAGCCTGTCAGCAACATCGCCGCCGCAAGCATAATGATTAAGTTTGTCTTTTTCATAATGTGGTATTTTGTAAGGTTTTACATAATTCGTTGTCAATAAAAAAGGTACAGATATTTCCGTCTGCCTTACTGGTTTACCACAACCAATTCTCACAACGGGCATCTGTACCTTAAGGCACAAATTTCCCAAAGTGAGAAAACAGAACTTGAAATTGCTCCAAGGTGGTAATTCGTAAGGCAATCGGGTCTGTTCTGGCCGCAAAAATAGGTCTTTTTTTGGAACTACAAATCCTTTTTTGACAATAGAAACAGAAAAGGCGGATTGCTCCGCCTATCTCAATCATCAGGGACAAGCCCCAACTCATCAATCAAGTGTTGAACAATGAGGTGTTCCTCAATCATCAATTCCAAATCCGTTTTGGGTTTTATGCCAAATAACCATTGGTATTCTTCCGTTGGCTCTGGTGTAGGATAGCCCTCTTGCAACTGCTTGATAAGCCAATCGGCAATGTCTATTTTATTGGCTCGTTCCTCGTCTGTGGCATTCTTCTCCAAAATATCCGAAACAGTTACTTTGCAGAATGTAAACTTCTCTGCCGCTTCCTCCCATTCCTTGAATCCGTCCACATCGGGAAACATTATCACCGTTCTGCCTGATAATACTTTCATCTTGTCTATAGATAGTTGGGACTTGCCTCCCGTTGCAAGCCAAACGAAATTTGGGTAACAAGCCGCACCAATTAAGGCTGATTTCTCGCTCTCAACAAGTGCCACAACTTTATTCTTATTCATTGACAAGTTGAGCAAATGCTCTCCAAACAAACATTGTGTCAACTCCCAATCATCAGGCAATTTACCTTCTTTCTTCAACCTCGCATGAACCCAATTCACTTTGTAACCATCTTTAATTCGGTGTCCGTCCTCTCCGTACTTCATAATCTTGCCACTTCTGACCTTGCCGTTAATATCAATCTGCCAAAAGATAACATCTTTGTCTTTGGTCGCTCCCAATCCATAAAGAGACCCCAATCTTGGTATGACCATTTTTTGAGGGAACAGCCCTCGCAAGAACTCAACAAAGGTGCTGTTATAACTTGCTGATTCGGTGACAATGCCTTGGGGCATCTTACATAACGGCTTTGGTGGTTTGTTTATCATCTGCATTTTGGGAACAAAGTTTCTCGTCATAGTCTTATCTGTCGGGTTGTCTTGAAAGTATTGGGTTGGTGTGTAGTGATAGCCGCAACTGCTTTCGTGGTCGCAACGCCCACAAGTAGGGTCAAGCGGTTGCCCGTCCTCGCCAACATACAAAGTGAATGAATGTTTGTCGTGACAATTCGGGCATTCGTGGCGCGTGGCTTTTCCGTGATATTTCTCTAACTGATACATGATAATTTCCTTTCTCTTTTGCTGTCCCACTGTCCCACGAATGGGACACTTGGGACAACGGGACACTTGGAACACTTTACTTTTTTGATAGTCGTTGAACTTTCGTTTTGCTCATTTTCAATTGGTCGGCAATTTGTCTGATGGAATAGCCTTGTTGCACCAACTCCTTGACGGTTTCTTCCTCTTGGGATAAATCGTTTTCGGATTGCTGTTTCAGGTGTTCCCTCTCGGTGGAATAAACTATGGGAGTGAGTTGTAAAAATGCACCAATCTTTTCTATTTGGCACACAATTACATTTTCGGCATTGTATTCATATTCGCCATGACGGACTTTCATTTGCTTGATATAACGAAGTCCACCATCTTTTGCACTCTGCCCAATGGTGAAACCGCTATCAAATAGATTGTAAAGTTTCTTGCTGCCCGCCAAATCGTTTGGCGTTATCGGATTGGACTGGTTGCGTTTTGGTGTATGGGCAATAATGAGAACGGAGAAATCGTGTTTCTTCTTCAATGCAGAAAGTTTCATCATAAATCGTCCTGCAATATCGCCCTTTTCGCTATTACTGCAAATCCATGTCAGATTGTCAATGATAAGGACTTTGGCATTGCATTGTAAAGCTGCCGATTCTATGTTGGTGATAATGCTTTCCTCGAAGTTGTCAATATCAAGTTTTTCCTTTTCTACCTCAACCCTATAAAAGTTGTCGGAGAACTTATACAGATTGCCCCCCTCGTCCGTATATCGGAGTTGAAATTGCTTGTCAGACAATTCAAAATCGAAGTACAACACTTTTTGTGTTTTCGCTATGCTTTCGCCAATCTGAACTGCATAAATGGATTTGCCAACATTGCTATCTGCAAACAGACAACAGACTTCGCCCTCGTACCATAGCGATAGCCATAAAGGTTTGGGGTCAGGTCGCTGTTGCGCTTCTATCAGTGTTTCATTGGCTGATTTTATGCGGAGCATTCCCACGACTTCGGGGATTCTGTCTTTCATAGCTTCGGCTCTTGCCAATTCTTCGCCAATCATTGCTGCAAAGTTTCTGTTGTCGCTCATCTTGCGCCGTTCTGTGTCTGCTGCACTGATGATGGTAGAAACAAACAATCCTCCCTTGTCTTGATAGAGATTTTTTTGTATTTTTGCCGTTGTTTTCGGGGCGGCTGCGGTGGGCGTGGTCGCCATTCCTATATACTTCATGCCTTGCCTCCTTTCTTCTGCAAGCAATATGCTTGCGCCTTCTGCTCGATTTCCTCCGATGTGAAAACTCTGTTGGCTTGTAGCCATGCTTCCAGTTCTTGACGATTGAAGTAACACATCTTTCCAAGCGGTTTGTAGTGAGGGATGAGTTGCCGCATAGTCAGTTTGTATAGGTATGATTTTGAGATACCCAAATACTTTGCGGCCTCATCGCTTGTTAAGACCTCTTTAGTCGTGAAGATTGTGTTTGCCGTGATAAGGTCGGCCACCTGCTTTAATTCCTCGCTCATTGTGTTAATATTTGCGGGTTTGGGCTGTCAGAGGGTCGGGGGTAACATCCGCCCTTGTCTTTGCCCGTGTGTTGAGCGGTCAGGGCGTTACCCGTGCCGTGTCCGCTGTTTCACGGTGCAAAGAAATATACAAAAAGAAGGGTAGTCTATGGGCTATATATAGTTGTTTTATAGCCGACAAAAAAAGTGTTAGTCAAAGAAAATTATCCCATTCATTTCATCACGCCATATCTTCACATCGGCTCTTTTTGCTTCATATTCCGCTTGGGTTATAGAAGCTGCTAAATTCTTTACTCCAAAAAACAACTCAATTTGGGTAATTGGTCGGGGTCTGTCAAAAGCATTAAGGCAAAAATAGCCTAACTTTGCCTGCTTTTCTTTCCACTTTGCATTATTACCAACCCAGCCCCAAAAGCCATTGTTATAGGCTCTTTCAAAGTATTTCTTCGCTTTATCAGTGTTTAATCCATCGGGCAACTGTTGAGCGGTCAGGGGGGTGTTCTGTTTGGGCTGCTCATCGGGTTTTATACTGTTTATGTAATACTGTGCCAATTCAACACCGCCAATATAAGGGGCAATGTCATTAGCAACCCAATTGCTTTTTAGATAAATACCCGCCTTTTCCTGAATGTCTTTCAAGTTAATGCCTCTTTGGATCAATACAACATAAAGACGGTTTGAATAATTCTCCATATTCAAAAGCAATGCTTGCAAATAATACTCAATTGTGTCTTTCTCAATATGCCTGTAAGTATAGGGCAATTCATAGTATTTGTTGCGCTCTGCTATTGTGCTCAACTCTGAATATTTTAGGTCTATTATTTTCTCAAAAACACCCTGCCTGTTTCTTTCCAACCGCTCCCAACTATTACCGCTTTGGTCTGTCTTTTCTTTGGGTTTATGCTCTTTGGGGTGTATGGCTCTGCAAATCTCTTTGAAAGGGGTAAGCAATGAAAACAAGTATTTCAGCCGTTCTTTTGGGTCTGTTATGCTGTCAATGTTGCTTTCAATCTCTTTTGAAATCTCACTTTGTTTGTTTGCCTTTTGGAATTGCTCAAAGTCATTTGGAATTGCTTTTTTCAGTTCTTCAATGCTGCTGCAATGAAGCAAAAAAGTGATTTCAAAAGTCGGTCTTAATTCAGGTTGTATTTGCCTCATCCTCTTTTGTAGAATGTATGAAATACAATCGTCTGCCAATTGCTGAAATGCCTTAAAATAGGCTTCTTCTATTGTCTTTTCCATATTCCCAATTTTCAAAAGTCGGTACTATTCAAGGCGGGTAAACTGTTTATTGCTTGTTGCTTCAACTCATCAACAGCCCGTGTGTATTTCTCCGTGTGCTTCAATCCCGAATGACCCAAGAGGCTCGCCACGGTCTTGATGTTCGCTCCGTTGTTCAAGATGTTCACGGCAAAGGAATGTCGGCCACAATGCCAAGTGATATGTTTAGCAATCCCTGCTCTTGCAGTCCAATGTTTCAGGGCTTTCAAGCACATTGTATGTGAAGGTAGGTTGAATATTAAATCGCTTTCGTGTCCTTTTTCGGGTGTACCAATCAATGACATAATGCCATCGTTTAAGGGAACGACAACGCCGCTGTTAGCCGAATGGCCTTTTGTTTTGTTCTGCTCAAATTTCAACATCCTATTGGAATAGTCAATGTTCTTATAGGTCAAATCCTTGACATCACAGAAACGCAAACCACAATAGCAACAGAAAATGAATGCCCTACGGATTTCAGGGTTCTCCCCTTGATAGTGGGTGTTGATGAGTGTAACAACCTCCTCGGTGGAAAGTACATCTTTCCTCAAAATTTGGTCGTCAGTCGTTATCCTGACATCCTTTGTCGGGTCTGTAGTCATATAACTATGTTCAATAGCCCACTTGACAACCTTCTTGAATCGTTGGAAAACACTTTTGGGCGTTTCTCCTTTTCCTCGTTCTTTCAGAAACTCGGTGAAATCAACAATCATTTCCTTTGTGATTTGTTTTGGCTTCAGTACATCCTTGTATCTTTTATATTCAGGGGTTACTTCCAAAAACTCCTCAAACCAACGCAAGGCCATTTTCAACATTCGTACATCACATTTCGTATAGTCATTGATATAAGACTGAAATAGTGAAATGAAAGTAGTGTTTTTGCTTTTTTCCAAACGGTAGCCTTTTGTCTGTTGTTTTAGCTGCTGCTCTTTTTCTCTACGGATATTTTCAGCCAGTTCAAGAGTTTCTTTGTTCTGCTGTCTGTCAAAAGGTGTTCTTGGTTTGGCTATCAAATATAGGTTCAAGCTTTCCTTATTCCGAATGTGAGTCACTTTATACTTCGGTTTTCCATTCATTTCACCGCTTGTATAAAGAACAGGGTCTCCGAACTCATTCAAGACAGGCTCGCTTTTTCTACCCAAATAATACTCTAAATAAAGGCTGATTCTGCCATCTTTCAACACCCTTTGTTCTAATCTAGGGTTGTCCTTGGTTGCGTTTTCTAACTTTGCCATAACAAACTATTTTTCTTTTGATTTCTTTTGACGCGGCAAAGATAGGATTTTTATTTCATTCAAGGTGTACTAAAAGTGTACTTTTTGACAAAAAATAGTACACTTTATGAAGACAAGAGAAAAAATCACTAATTTAATTTGCTTAAAATCAATACTTTTTCTTTCTCATATTTTCCTATTTTTTCTGGGTTTTGTATCGGCCTTCGGTACAAAAAGAAAAGCGACCCTCGAAAGAAGGTCGCTTTTCTAATTGATGCTTACTGGATTACCACTTTTTTCGTTAGCGATTTTTCGCCAATCACCTTGACGAAATATATGCCTGCCGGCAGGTCGGTGGTGCTGATTTCCACTTTCTCGGTGCAGTCGTTTTGGCTGTAGATCAAAGCACCCATCGCATTGTAGATTTCCACTTTGCTGATGGCCTCACGTGCCTCGATGGTCAGCTTGTCGGTGATGGGGTTGGGATAAATCAAGGTCTGGTTGCCAAATTCATCGACACCTTCGGTGTATTCGAGGTGGGCGACAAAGTTGCGGTTGGCTGTGGCGGTGAAGGTAAAGGTCTTGTCTTCCGTCAAAACAACGCCGTTTTCCGTCCAGTTCCGGAAGGCCCAGTCTTCGTAAGTCTCCACTGTGATGGTCACTTCGTCGCCGTAGTTGTAGGTGCCGCCGCCCGTGGCAGTGCCGCCTTCAGCAGGATCGACGCTGGCCGTAATTTCAATGGTCTGCAAGGCGAAGTTGGCTACAAGGTCGCGGTCAAGTGATACGTTAAAGCTATAGGTCGGATTGGTGGAAACTTGGTTGCCGTTCTCGGTCCAGTTCAGGAAATCGTAACCTTCGTTGGGTGTGGCGATTACTGTGCATTGTTGCCAGAAATTATAAGTTCCGCCGCCTTCAACCGTGCCGGCATAACTCGGGTTGGCCGAAACGTTGATGTCGAACGTTTGTAGTTCAAAGTGCGCGACATATTGAGCCGATTCGGTGACGGTGAAGCTATAGGTTTGATTGGTACTGACCTGTTGTCCGTTCTTGGTCCAGTTGACAAATATGTAAGAACCAGTGACGGGTGTAGCTGTCAGAGTGCAAGTTTGGCCATAGTTGTAAGTGCCGCCGCCGGTGACGGTGCCTCCGTTGGTTGGGTCGGCAGTGGCCGTGATGGTATAGGTCTGCTGCTGGAATTGGGCCACCAAAGTGCGGTTGCCCGTAACGGTGAAGCTGTAATTGGCGTTAGTCGAGACTTGCGTGCCGTTTTCGGTCCATCTCAAGAAAGTGTAGCCTGTGGCAGCCGTGGCATGAACGGTGCAGTTGTCGCCGTAATGATAGGCACCGCCGCCCGAAACAGTGCCGCCATTGGGTGGGTTGGCCGACACGGTGATGGTGTAGTTCTGTTGCTGGAACTGGGCCACAAGGTTGCGGTTGCCTGTCACCGTGAAGGTGTAATTGGCATTGGTCGAGACTTGCGTGCCGTTTTCGGTCCATCTCAAGAAAGTGTAGCCAGTGGCAGCCGTGGCATGAACGGTGCATGATTGTCCTTGCTGGTAAGTGCCGCCGCCCGAAACAGTGCCGCCGTTGGTCGGGTTGGCCGACACGTTGATGGTATATTGTTGCGGCTGAGCCGTGAAGTTGGCCACCAAAGTGCGGTTGCTGTTGACGGTGAAGGTGTAGTTGGCTTGGGTTGAAACCACGTTGCCGTTTTCCGTCCAGTTGGTGAAGGTGTAGCCGCTGTTGGCCGTGGCCGAAACGGTGCATTGCTGGCCTTGGTTGTAAGTGCCGCCACCCGTGACTGTGCCGCCGTTGGTCGGGTTGGCCGAAACGGTGATGTTGTAAGTGGTGCCGCCGCCACCGCCTACGGTGATGTCTTGCATGTAGGGCTGGCGTTGAGGCTTGGTGACAACGATTTTCACCGGTTGCCCCGAAGTGATTCCACTCACCGGCACATTGACCGAACCCGAAGCGGGCACCAAAGCCGCGCCTTTCAGCACATTGTTTTGCGAAATGCCTACATACGAGCCCGCTTGTGCATTAACAGCAAAGTTGCTCGAACCCGAAGGAATGGAGGAAGCGTGGCTTACGTTGTTGGGCGTAGGATTCACGCGATAAGGCATGATGGAACCGTCGCCAAGCACGTGGTAAGCTTGCCAATAATAAAGCGGAGTGGTGCTGGTCTGGTAGTTGCCGGCATGGGCATAACACACGGCGAGGTTGCCGAGGAAGGTGATGGAAGAAACAGTGTTATAGGTTTCGTCCATCCAAATGCCGTCGTAAACGCCTGTTGCCGAATTTTGTTGGGTTGGGGTTTGGTTCATTACCGTTGTGGCACCCACGCCGAAGTAATAGTCTTCATACCAATAGGTTACGGGGCAAGAGCCGATGTAGCTGTAGGCGGCCTTGTTTTCGCCACGGAGCATGGCCTCGCCGAAGCAGGGTTGGCTATAGCCGAAGTTACCCGTCAAGCAGCAGTTGCCCATAGCCAAGAAATACTTGTTGGTATTGGTCAGGGCGTTCACGTTGGAAACCGTAAATAGGGGGTCTTCCCATCTGGTTTCGGCACCGTGGGCTGTGTAGTTGACAAAACCGATACCCGTGCTGAGGGCGTTGTAGCAGCCCGGATATTGGCTTTGGTTGAGGTGGGCGTTCACGGTGGTGAAGCCGTGGGCAGTATTATAATAATAGGTGGTGGCGTAGTTGATGGTGGGCTGGCCGATGCGCGGATTCCAATAACTGTCCCAACCAGCGATGAGGGTCACGTTGTTGAGGTAGCTCGGGTCGGGCATGGTATATTGCTCGTATTGCAAAATCTTGTTGACGATGGCCGTCACTTGGTCGGTGTTTTCGGCTGACATGCGGCTGTAGAACATGTCGGGGAAATAGTCGTTGTCGATAGAACCATAGTACAAGTCGGTCACTTTTTGGGTGGCATTGCCGCTGGTTTTTCCGGGGATTTGGCCTGTGTCGCCGACAAGGATGACGAAAGTCGGTGTAGCACCTTGGCTGACGCCCGTGTTGTAGAGGTTCTGCACGTATGACTGGATGGCGTTATAGTTGCCGCCGGCCTGTGCCGTGGTCACCACGTTCACGTCGAAGCCCTTCTGGATTTTCCAATTGATCCAAGGCTGCAAGGCTGAAATGTAGTTTTCGGGCGTGATGACAATCATGTGGACGGGATAGGCCATCAGGTCCGGGTGGTCGTCATACACGTCCATGATTTGGCGGTAGTTGAACATCTGCTTGTAGACGATGTCGAAATAAGGGCTGTAGGTGTTCAACAACATGCGCTCGGTTTCAGCGCGGTCGGCATCCACAAAATTGATTTCCACCTCGATGTCGTTGAACACGCGCAAGGTGTTGGCAGCGGGATTGTAACTCACCGGATTGATGACCAACGAGCCGATGCGGATACCACGCATGGTGCCTTGCACTTCAATCGAGGCTTCGGGAGCCGAGGCGAGGCTGCGGGTTTGGTAGGCTGCGGCGTTGTAGACAAACTCGACCTCGTCCAAATTCTGGTCCTTGCGGACAGAGGGCTGATGCGGGATGAGGGTGCCAATGCCATAGTCGGAAAGACGGTAATCTGTTGTCGTGTAACTGATTACATTCACCTGTGGCGTTGCCCCGAAAGGCACGGCCAACAGTTGGTGCGAGGCAGGCAGTTCAGGCGTGCCGATTTCGCCCGAGGCGTAGGTGCCTTCAATGGCGATTTCGGAGAAAGTGCCTCTTTGGGTGGCAATTTCGATGCTCTCGATGGAGCCGTAGCTGAAAGTGGCACGGAGCGTAGAGAAGTCGCTGTGCGTGATTTCAGCCTTTGTTTCGTGGCGCAAGTCGATGCGGCCATTCTGGGCCACGGCAAACATTGTGCTCATGGCCAAAACAAGGAGAAGGGATAGTTTTTTCATTTTGAACTAATTAAACTAATTGAATTGATTGATTATTTGAGCGCAAAAATAGAAAAAACTATCATATTTTGGACGATAATTGGTGTAAAGCATGTTTTTTTGGTGCGAAAAAGGTACAAGTTACGGAAATCAATCATGTTTTTTTGGATTCTTGGATGATGTATGCCATTCTTTTCTTCGCCGTGATGCTGCTTTCGCCTGCGATTTATGAAATTTTGAGGCGGATTCCGTTTGTGAGGTGGTGCGTGTTTGGAGAGAAGAAAAATCACTGAAAACTGCCAAAAATTTTGCAGAAAAGGAAAAAAGACTTCCGTTTCTATGCAAAGTATTACTACTTTTGCGGTACAGAAAAGGAAGAAAAACTTCTTTTTCTGTACCTTAAAGAATAAATTGAATTAGTGAAAATGGATGTGGTGGACTTTATTTCCAATCCCCACGAACTCGACATCTGGAGCAACGACTATTTCCTGCAACTTGCCGATAGGATTATATTTGTATAACTATGAAAGACAATAAATTATATACTGAAATCTTAGCCCATCAAGACCCCACCCAAGTCGCTGGCCTCTCTCGTTTTTTCAAGACGGGGAAGGGACAATACGGCGAGGGCGACAAGTTCCTTGGAATCAAAGTGCCCGTGACCCGCGAAGTGGTGAAGGAATGTTGGAAAGAGACTTCATTTGAGGACTTGGAAACTTGCATCCGTTCCGAGTACCACGAAATGCGCTTGGCCGCCCTGCTCTGTTTGGTGCAAATCTTCAAGCACGCCAAGAAAGACATAGCTTTGCAGCAACAATGCATCGACTTTTATCTTTCCCATACACAGTGTATTAATAATTGGGATTTGGTAGACTTGAGTTGTTACGAACTGCTCGGCACTTGGCTTTTGGATAAGGACAGAACCCTGCTCTACGACCTTGCCCGCGACGGCAAGACCATCTGGGAACAGCGTATCGGGATGGTGAGCACGATGCAATTCATCCGTCACGGCGAGTTGGATGATACCTACGCCATTGCTGACATCTTCTTGGAAAAGCCTAAACCTTTGCACGACTTGCTTCAAAAGGCCGTCGGCTGGCTGCTTCGTGAGGCGGGAAAACGCGATGAACAATGCCTGAAAGATTGGTTATCAACGCGATACAAAGCCATGCCGCGCACGATGTTGCGCTATGCGATTGAGAAGTTTTCGGATGAAGAGCGAGCTTGTTTTATGAATGTAGAACATGGATTGCCAAATGACCCGGACACGCTTTGCGTCATTGCGAGGAGCGAAGCGACGAAGCAATCCAGAAAAACAAAATCTGAAATTCCTCATGACTGACATCCAACTTCACTACATCGAACAAGGCCAAGGCCAACCGCTCATTCTCCTCCATGGCAACGGAGAGAGTTGCGACTATTTTGAGCATCAAATCCCTTGTTTATCAAAGGATTATCGCGTCATCGCCATTGACACACGCGGGCACGGGAAATCGCCGAGAGGAGAAAAACCCTTCACCATCAAGCAGTTTGCCGAGGATTTGAAGGACTTTATGGACGCGAAAGGCATCACCAAAGCCAACATTTTGGGCTTCTCCGACGGTGGCAACATCACCTTGGAATTTGCCCTAAAACACTCGGAACGGATTGAAAAACTGATTCTTAACGGTGCCAACCTCTTCCCAAGTGGCGTGAAGCCTTTGTACCAATGGCCCATCGAAATCGGTTATCGCATCGCGAAATGCTTTGTCGGCAAGTCGGAAAAAGCCAAAAAAAACACCGAAATGCTTGGTCTGATGGTGAACGAGCCGCATATCAAGCCTTCGGAATTGGCCAAATTGACCATGCCTGTTTTGGTCATCGCCGGCACAAAAGACATGATTAAGGAATCGCATACCAAACTCATATACAAGAGTTTGCCGAATTCCCGCTTGGAAATCATCGAAGGCGACCATTTCATTGCCAATCGCTGCCCCGATGCCTTTAATTCCGCTGTTGGAAAATTCCTTGCTTGTTGAAGATTTTTCTCAAAAAATGGTTGGATAATGATATTTTTGTACATTTGCAGGGTTACAAACGAGCGTAATTTTTGCTCTTGTTCTTGAACATAATGGTAAAACAAATTTATAACTAATTAAAAATTAACAAATTATGAAAGGTTGTAACAAGTTCTTCGCCGAATTGTTCGGCACATTCGTTCTGGTCTTCGGCGGTTGCGGTACCGCTCTTTTCGGACACGTCGGTTTCCTTGGCGTAGCCATCGCCTTCGGTTTGACCGTGGTAGCTATGGCCTACGGCATCGGCCACATCTCTGGCGCACATCTTAATCCCGCTGTCAGCTTCGGCGTGTGGGCCAACGGTCGCATGAGCCTGAAAGAAATGCTCGTTTATTGGGCAGCCCAATTCATCGGCGGTATCATTGCCGGTGCTTTGCTCCTCTTGGTTTGGAGAGCCACTGGCGCTGGCGACACTGGCGTCTTTGCTTCCAATGGTTTTGGCGAAGCCTTCCAGAAGGCTTGCGGCGGTCCTGAAACGGGCTATCAGGCCATTTCCACTGGCGGTGCTTTCCTTGTTGAGTGCCTGCTGACCTTCGTGTTCTTGATGGTCATCCTCGGCGTCACCGACAGCTGCCACGCCAACGGCAAGTTCGGCGGTCTGGCCATCGGCCTCACCTTGGTGCTCATCCACCTCATCAGCATCCCGCTGACCAACACTTCGGTCAACCCCGCCCGTTCACTCGGCGTTGCCCTGTTCTCCAACACCAATGGCGTTTGGAGCGCAATGGGTCAGGTGTGGCTCTTCATCGTGGCTCCGCTCGTTGGCGCTTGCCTCGCCGGTTTGGCCTACAAGGGCCTCTGCGGTTGCTGCAAAAAAGACAAATAACCCTTTAGGCGGTTCTTAAAAACCTTAAAAGGGCCGTGTCATTCACTGGTGATGCCGGTAATGACACGGCCTTGTTGTTTTACAAAACAAACAATTCATTATGAAAAAGTTAGCTTTACTATTACTTGCTTTCACCGCCTTCCCGTTAGGCCTTTTGGCCCAACATTATGCAACACGTGCTTTTATGGATGAGGAAGGCGTGATTCGGGCTGAAAAAGTGCTCGATGCACAACTGCCGCCCGTGGCTCGCGACGGCTTGGCACCCATGCCAGGATTTCCGTTGAGTTTCGCCTCCAACACTACCTACAAACCCATGCGAGGCTTGGCTTTAGCAGACCTCAATAACGATGGCGCCGACGAAATCATCCTCTGCCACAACGAGGAGATTAACGTCATCGACGGACAAGGCAACATCCTTTGGACCCAACCTTTAGTCGGAGGCATGGCTCAGTATCCTGCTGCTGTCGGCGACATCAACAAAGACGGCATCCTCGAAATCGTGGTTCTCACGGCCTACGGCAATGCCCGCGGCGGCATCAACGTTTTTGATGCTTCGGGCAACATCTTAATGGCTACGGTCACCAACAATAATCCGCTCATCTGCTCCCCTGTTTTGGCTGATTTAAATAATGACGGTCTACTGGAAATCGTTTTCAGTGGCCGCGGAAAGGCCTCTGCCAACATCTCAGCTGGCATCCATGTGTGGAACCTGCAAGGCGAGGAGATGGAGGGCTTCCCCTTCGAAATGCCTTCAACGCCTGCCTTCACGCCCACCTTGGCCGACTGTGGTGACGGCACTTTGCTGCTTTTCACAGCGACCACCTCGGCA
>ONKQ01000016.1 GCA_900318465.1 uncultured Bacteroidales bacterium | reverse complement strand
CAAGACCAATATCAACGACGTCAAAGAACAACTTGACCCCCTAATACCGGGGCTATTTGACTAATATTTAACCGTCCCAATTTTAACGGGACACTAATGGTAAAAAGTTATAAAAAAACGATAGCTGAATTCTTCCTTATAAATATCCGCAAGATGATACTTTCGATAATTCTCCAACATCAGCAACTGCATGGGAAGTCTATCTGAAAATTTTCTGTCAGAAAAACTGCTATGAACAATGGATGAAGGATTGATTCGATACCACCAAAATGAAGACTTGTTATCAATAACAACAATCTGATTGGCAACCAAAAACATGCACTGAACTATCGGATTATCCTCAAAAAAGACACCTTCAGGAAATTGGAATTGATTCTCAACGACATAAGATCTCCTATAAATACTAGCACATAACCGGCAACCGTATGCTGCAATGGACCTTTTAACGCAGTCTTGATTATCAAGATCAACCGTGTCATTGAATTGAAGCAACTGTTGTTCTGAATGCTCAACAAATCTCATGGTATATTTTGTGGTGACGACATCTATACCAGGCTTTAATGCATCCACTAAAGATTGATAGAAGTCATACGAGACATAATCATCTGAATCCAAAAATCCCAAATACTCTCCGCTTGCAGTCTTCATTCCAATATTTCTAACTGCTCCCACCATCCGATTCTCAGGAAGGTCGATGATTCGGATTCGTTCATCCTTTTGTCCCCATGACTTCAAGATTTCCAAGCTGTTGTCAGTTGATGCGTCATTAACACAAATGATTTCAATATCAGAAAGTGTTTGATTGACTAAAGAATCCAAACACTGATCCAGATATTGGCTCACATTGTAAACCGGCACAATTACGCTGACAATCGGAGTTTTCATCATTATTGATTTATTTCAAACCTTCCTTGACACTTTCAATCACCCAATTCTGCTCCTCATCAGTCAATGTAGGGAACATTGGCAGAGCAAGGCATTTAGCATAATATTCTTCTGCCACTGGCATATCCCCAATCTTCCAACCAAACTGACGATAGTAAGGCATGAGGTGAGCTGGAATATAAAGCACCTGAGAATATACCTTATTCATTCTCAAATAATTATACAGGCCTTTACGTTTGTCCGCCTCTACTTGAATGACATACAGATGAAAAGCATGAACAACATTATCCTGTCTATAGGGTGTTGTCACTTCCGTCCCCTTGAAAGCCTCATCATAGCGCATGGCAATCTCATTGCGGCGTTTCACACTCCAATCCAGACGCGACATTTGGGTCATACCCAAAGCAGCCTGCATTTCGGTGATGCGGTAGTTATAGCCTAGTCCCTGCATTTCATAGTACCAGCCTCCATCATTCTTTTCCAACAACGCAGGGTCTTTGGTAATACCGTGCGTGCGGAACAGCGCCACTTTATCGTAAAGATCCTTGCGGTTGGTAGTAACCGCACCGCCTTCACCTGTAGCAATATGTTTCACAGGATGGAACGAGAAAACTGTAAGGTCGGCATATTTGCAGTTGCCCACCTTTTGCTTTTCACCCTTGCTGTCGATAAAGGTGCCACCTGGTGCATGGCAAGCATCCACCACAATGGCAAAACCATACTCGTCGGCCAGTTTGCGCAAGCGTTCCTCATTTATAGGATAACCAGCAAAGTCAACTGGAACTACAGCTTTGTATGTGCCTTTCGGTGAAGCTTTGAGAATTTGCTCCAATTTATCCAAATCCATCAAGTAGGTCTTGGCATCAATGTCACAGAATGTGACTTCTGCACCGCAGTAACGGAAGCCATTGGCGCTGGCCACAAAAGTAATCGGTGTAGTAATCACCTTATCGCCTTGCTTAATACCTAATGCCATAGCACAAAGATGCAGTGCAGCTGTGCCGTTACTGACCATACAAGCATATCGGCATCCAAGATAGTCTGAAAACTGTTTCTCAAATTGCCCAATACGAGGGCCTTGGGTCATGTAGTCTGACTTCAATACCTCTATTACAGCATTAATATCTTCTTCTGTAACAAACTGGTGGCCGTATGGAATAATATGATCTATCATTTTACCAAAAAACCAGGGTCAACATACCTACGAATCTTTTCGCGCATCGATTCCACCGTTTCCCATTCGGAATTGTTATCCGAACTATAGTGAAACCCCTCGGGTACCATCTTTGCTTTATGATGCTTGATGAAATCCTCTCTCTTGTGTACAAATGAAACTGAAGGCATGATAACATAATACTTACCCAAATCAATCGTATCCAACGCATCTGTGACAGTGATCATCTCCTCATGCAGCTTTTCTCCAGGACGAATACCCACTTCCACTTGAGGAATATTTGGCGCTATAGCCGTGGCCACATCCTTGATATGGTATGATGGAATCTTGGGGATAAATATCTCTCCTCCAATATGATGTGCGAGTGCATACATCACCATCTGCACACCATCTTCAAGCGAAATGTTAAACCGCGTCATGCGCATATCCGTTATCGGGATTTCCTTGGCACCTTGGTCGCGAAGCTTGATGAAGAACGGTATCACACTTCCTCTCGAACCCATGACGTTACCATAGCGCACTACCGAAAAGCGAATGTCTTTTGAGCCTTTGATATTATTGGCCGCCGTGAAAAGCTTGTCGCTGGTGAGTTTGGTGGCACCATAAAGATTGATGGGAGCACATGCCTTGTCTGTACTGAGGGCAACCACATCATGAACGCCACAGGCCAATGCAGCTTTAATGACATTTTGTGCTCCATGCACATTGGTCTTGATACACTCTTCGGGATTATACTCAGCGGTATCAACTTGTTTGATGGCAGCTGCATGAATGATGACATCCACCCCTTCGCAGGCACGAATCAAACGTTCCAAATCACGGACATCCCCGATGAAATAGCGCATCATCGGATAATTGGTCTCAGGATACTTGAGTTTCAGCTCGTATTGTTTAAGCTCATCACGAGAATAAATGATGATTTTCTTCACATTGGGATAATCGCGAAGGATAACTTCAACAAATTTCTTGCCGAAGGAGCCTGTACCACCCGTGATCAAAACCGTTTTATTATTTAACATACTACTTTAATATTATACTCTCAAAAGCCCTCTTGTTAAAAGTTTCATATAGTTTTCTTGAAGGCTTAATGCCTTTCGGACTTCTAATAAAATTCTTGAAGTCTTCATTGTTGGAAATGGTAAAGAAATACTTTTTATCATCTTCATTGAGATACCTAGACTGAAGCCCTCCCCAAAAAAGCTTTCCAACATTTTTCCCCATATTTAATCCTTCATACAATGCCGTAGAGTTCTCTCCTATGATATATGAAAATTTTGTCAAAGTTACGCTTAAATTCTCAAGGTTATTATTAATCTCAATATTGTCATATTTGCCCAATTCGTTTAATTTTTCCTCATTCAACACCTCATTTGGATGTGGCCTAAAAGAGAATTTTACGCTCGGATTATGTGAGGCCAAGAAACTTGTTACAACAATCATCTTCTCTGATATTTCAGGCGAAGAAATAACAAGAACACTATTTCCGGAATCCTGTCCCTCAACCAAAGTTAAATACTTTTCAAATGCCCATCCGATTTCAACGATTCTATCTCCTTCCATGCCATAATTATGTGGATTGGTGATTTTGCTAAAAGCGAGAAAGTAATCTGGAGAGAACATAGGGTCAATATACCCTGAATATGTAAGTGACTCACCATAAGTAACCCCATGTTGTAGCTCAAATACACAAATATTCTCTAATTTGGCTGCTGGTATCATATGCATAAAGCTTCCTCTAGCTGGTGCAAATAGCCTTTTGACTTTTAATTTCTTAAAAAGACATCTATAAAAGTATCTGATATAGGACTGCTCAAGAATCGCACGGGTTATACCATCCATATCAATAAAATATTCTGGAAATGCCTTATTCAATTTAATGAATAGTTCATCCAACGCTTTTGCATTTTCCCTAATATATCTCTTTTTAATGAACTTAAACCTCAACAAGCGAGAAGACAGCCAATAAATCACATCTGGATAAACGATGTTGTTCTGATGTGCTCTTGGCTTTAAATGTCTTCCGTTTCGTCCAGGATCGATAATTAAAAAACTTTCATTAATACTAGAAAAATCAACAATTGGATCTGTAAATTTATCCACATACGAACCATTAACAAATTCTATACGCTCGAAAGAACGTATCACATTATTGGCTCTAATCCTCCCAAATGCAATTTCAATAAAATGCCAAAAAGATATAAGGATACTTTTTCTACGTTCGTTTAGTGGAACATACGGATCCTTTATGCCTTCACCACGGCCAAACTCACTCATAAATCGATTACGGCAATCTCGGCGAATATAATTATAGACACTAATGCCATCGATTTTGACTTCGTATAAACCACATCCTATTTCTCGCGAACAGACTTCTTTTAACAACTTATCATGCTCTAACTCACTCATAAATCATTTATCTTATTCATTTCCAATACTAATAAAGGTTTTGTCCTCCACACCATTGTCCCCCAAGTCAATCCCAGTCCAAACGAAGAACACACCAAAGTCAATGGTCTTGATTGCAATTCATCAGCTATCTCCGAAACCATAAGCATCAAGAGAGAAGCTCCTCCCAAGTTTCCGAATCTATGAAGATTATACGGTACTTTGTCCACAGGGAGTTTTAATTTTTTAACAATACGGTCTATTATTAATTTGTTGGCTTGATGTATCAGATAATAATCCACCTCGTTGTCTTTGTCAATCCCCAAATCATTAAGCATTTTTTTCAAGCTGATGGCAGGCTTGGTAATCGCGAAAGAGAACACATCCATGCCGTTGATCAAGGCATCTTTTGGAGCACGGATAATACCATCTCCAAAGTCCTCATACTCAAAAGATTCCTTTGTTATGGGATAGCGATACCCACCATGAGGAGTCATCAACGCTTTATAGCCCGAACCCATTGTGTTGAAATCAATAATGATATCTGCAGCCGAAGTATCGTATTCCAATGCTAACGCAGTACCACAATCGCCAAACAAGGGCATACGGCTCTTATCTTTGGGAGAGCCCATCCGCATGGCAGTATCCCCAACAAGCATCAAAGCCCGTTTTGCAGATCCAGCCGAAAGTAGATTACCTGCTACATTGATGCTATACATACAACCACAACATCCCATAGGAACATCAAGCACAAAAGTACTTGCAGGAAGTCCCAACCGATCTTGAAGAATCGCAGAAGTGGGAGGCGTTTTATAATCTCCTGTCACAGAAGCAAAAAGCAAAACATCAATTGATTCTTTATCCCATCCCAATCCTGAAACCAATCGTTCAGCAGCATCAAAGCACAAATCAGATGCACAGATGTTTTCTGGTGCTATGTATCTGTTTTTAATGCCTACAGTAGCATCAAACAGATTTGCCTCTTCTTGTGTGAATATGGGTAAATCAGCCGTCTTCACAGGGTTGTTGGGCACAGTGCCTGTAACGCCCCTTAAAGCCACATTTTTTATCCTCCAATACGCCATCAGAGTTCTATTTCGTATTTGGCCAATATTCTATTAACATTGTCGTATGAGGTGAACTCAAGTATGTCCTCTGCATCGAGCATGATGTCAAACTCATCCTCAACCGCCGTCGACAAACTCAACTGGCGCACCGAATCCCAGCCTTCAATATTGCATTTATCGAACCCGCTATCCAAAGCAGATTCCTCAACATTGAACACCTCGCAAAAAATCCTATTCAGTTTCTCTAAATTAGTCATGCTGTTTTTATTGGTCTATCACTTTCCCTGTTTCGTTTCTCATAATCTCTTTCACCACATGCACCTCAACTCGTTGATGGAATAAATGGGTTTTTCCCTCAATGAATGCAGGCAACACTTCCTTGAGTCTGGCATCGGTCACCAACACTATTAACTTTTCATCATCGCCCTTACAATGGCAATCGGTGTTGAATTCAGCCTTGACCATTTGCTCCACTTCATCCAGTCCAATGCGTAAGCCATAGATTTTCAAAAACCGTTTAAGGCGTCCGATGATGAAATAACAACCATCAGCATCGCGGCGGGCAAGGTCGCCAGTGTGCATCACGCCATAATTCTCATCTCCTTTCAAAAGGTCTTCAGCACAAGTGGCATAACCCAAAGTGACATTTTCGCCACGATACACCATCTCGCCTTCTGCTTCTCCTTCAAAGGTTTCACGCCCATCCTTGTCAATAATGGAGAGTTGACCGCCAGGCTCGGCTATGCCAATGCTACAAGTTTTCGTCGTGGCAAGTTCGGCAGGCAGATAAGCCATGCGCGCAGTACATTCCGTTTGTCCGTATGTGGCAATGAATCGTTTGCCTTTCTGTTCCGCATAATCGGCATAAGCCTTAAACAGTTCTTCCGTCATTTTGCCACCACCTTGTGTGATGGTATACAAATCCGGCAAATCCATTCGAAAGAAACGTAACTTCGATAATAGCTCATAACTGTATGGCACACCGGTAAAAGAAGTGACACGATGTTCACGCATCATCTGCCAAAAGCCTTTATCCAAGAGCGAGCGACCCGAAAGAATCAAGGTTGCCCCTGCCAACAAGTGACTGGAAATCACCGATAGACCCATTGTATAGTGCATTGGCAAAACGGCCATAGGATGTTCATTCTCCGTCAGGCCAAACAAGCGCAATACATTGAACGCATTGGCTTCGATGTTACGATAGGAATGTCGAACCAATTTAGGGCTACCCGTACTTCCCGATGTGGGAAGCAACAAGGCCAAATCCTCATACAAAGCGGGAGACTGCAAGCCAGTTTTCACCAAAGTATACCCTGCTTCAGAAAAGTCTGTTATTTCACCACCCAAACCTGGCAGCATTTCATTAGGTGCCCACAGATAGGCTGGTGAATACTTGTCACGCAAGGTCTCATACAGCGTTTTTTCGGTTTTGGCACTAATCACCAAAGGCACAACACTTGACGACAACGCACCGACATAACCCAACAATGAACCAATTTTATTTTCGGCAAATATGAAAAACAAAGAACGTTGCGGTAAAGCATGAGTAAAACGTGAAATAAAACCACATATTTCCCCATAAGTCAAGCTTGCTCCACTGTCGTCAATGGCAGCAACCTTATCTTTCGGCTTTTTGTCTAAATCAAGGAACATACAACTTTATATTGATGCGCAACCGTCCACTCCCATAATCTGTCCACTGATATAAGAAGCCCTATCAGAAGCTAAAAACGCGACTGCATTAGCTACATCTTGAGGCGTTCCAAGACGTCCAAGTGCAATTCGACTGATACGCTGATCTATTTTGTCGCCACTGGCTTCATACAACTCTTCAAAACGTTCTGTTTTTATTATTCCTGGTGCCACAGCATTAACTCTTATGCCCATTGGTGACAGCTCTTTAGCAGCACTTTTGGTCAAAGCTATCACAGCACCTTTTGAAGCCGAATAAGCCACCTGACCAGGTGAACCGACCACACCTGTCAAAGATGCCATATTTACAATACAACCGCCACCATTCCGTGCCATTAAACGAGATGCTATTTGAATTATTTCAATAACCGCAAACACATTAACTGCATACATTTTTTCCAATAGAGGCTTCGTCACCATACCAAGTTTCTGGTTGGCAATAATGGCAGCATTGTTCACCACACAATCAATACGGCCTTCCGCCTTATAGACTTGCATCAAACCAGCTTTGACAGCGCTTGAATCAGTAACATCAAAGCAAATCGATCTCACACCATCAATCTCTGGCTCGTTCAAATCATTAGCATAAACTATTGCTCCATCGGCAACAAACTGTTCGGCAATCACCCTACCTATTCCTCGGCCTGCACCCGTGATAATTGCAACCTTATTATCTAACAATCCCATAACCTTTATTATATAGTTACACCGCCATCAATCACCAACGAGTGACCGGTCACCCAAGAGGATGCATCTGACAGAAGATAAATGATGCCATAAGCAATATCCTCGGGCTCGCCATAGCGTTTCAGTGGATATTTTTCCATATCCATTTTATGTTGCTCTTCAGAAATGGCACCACCTTGTATCAATTTGGTATTCACCATCCCCGGATTGACTGTGTTCACTCTTATTTTCTTTGCTGCCAACTCTTTAGCGCAAAACTTCATCATTGAATTCAACGCTGCTTTTGAAGCACCGTATACTCCGTTCCCCATTTGAAATGAATCGACTCCACCTATTGATGAAACAAAAACTACCGACGAGTCTTTTTCAAGTTTCTTTTTCTTGACAAGAAGTCGTAACAACTCAATAGGAGCAAAAAAATTCACCTCAAAGATAGAATCATATTTGCCACGGGTTGAGAAGGGAAATGGCGATGTCATTCCTTTTCCTGCACAAAGCACAACCCCATTAAGTACGTTTATCGATCCCACCAACTTCTCCAACTCTTCTTGTTGAGTCAGTTCTGCGATAAACATACTATGACCTTCGCCTTCCAATTGCGACAAAGTCTCTTTCAGCCGATCTTCATTTCTAGCTGTCACAATCACTTTAGCACCCATTTTAGAGCACTGGATTGCCGTCTCTTGACCAATGCCTGACGAAGCACCTGTAACAAGTACGGTCTTTCCTTCCAATGAAAAAGGATTATAACTTACACCCATTGCGATCTACACTTTTGATTTACTTCAACCAAGCTTGATATTACAATATGATCCAAGTTAAAGGCCACCGTACCCCATGAAAGCCCAACACCAAATCCACAACACAATAAATTAACACTATGTTTTTCGCATGAATCCTTCAATTGGGTTACAATTGTCAACGGTATTGAAGCGGATGAAGTATTGCCAAAATTCCACATGGAAGAAGGAACCTTGGAGGGTTCAAACTTCAATTTCTTGGCAATCATATTGTTCATCTTCATATTGGCTTGATGCAACACTAGATAATCATACGACAAATAGTCGAACCCAAATTGTTCGGCCAACTTCTTTACTGATTTTGGTACTATAGAAATGCCGAACGAAAACACGTCCATCCCTTTCATACGAGACTGCAAAGGGGTATAAAACCGCCCTTCCACTTGTTGAGGCACAAAGGATGACGCGGAAATCTGATTTCTGGCACCACCATCAGGAATGATTATGGCATCGTACCCACTTCCATCTGTACCAAAATGAAACTTAAAGCCTGTGTTGCCTTCATGATACTCAAGTGCTGTCACAGTAGCAGCATAACCAAACAACGGATCTTCAAACTCAACCCGTCTTCTAGCATCACCACTAACGAGAAGGCATTTTTTCAACATGCCATTACTCATCAAACTCGCCACGCTACTCAAACCATAAACCCAACCAGAACAACCCAAGGAAATATCCATGGCCATACATTCCTTTGTGAAGCCCAACACATCTTGCATGATGCATGAAGTGGCAGGAACAATATAATCACCATGTTGGGTAACGACGAACAGCCCCTCAATCTCATCCTTCGACCAACCCAGGTCATGAAGAAGACGTTCAACTGCAGGCACAGCCAGATCCGACACGGTAAGTTCATCGAACCTACGTTCTTTGACTCCAGTAACCTCTACAAAAGCGGCCGCATCATAATCGTTGGAGATATTCTCAATCTCAAGATTACAAACCACCTTCTCTGGCACTCCGGCAGCCATGCCAGCAATCCTAACATTCTTTACTTCAAAAAAAGCCATCAGAGGTGAGCTAACACTTTGTTATACAAGTCTTCGACCGTAATAGAGGATCTCATGTCGTCTCCTTTCAAGGCAACTTCAAATTCTTCATCCACCATTGCAATGACCGAGAGGCCAATTAAAGAAGACCATTCGTCTAAATCGTGAAATTCAGTATTGGCTGTGATTTCGTTCGGATCTGTTTCATCAAATTGTTCTGCAAAAAGAGACACGAATTCTTCTAATGTTTTCATTATTTTTGATCTTTGTTATTTAATTCTGTTTTTAATTCCTTAATTTTAGCAGCTACACGACGGATAATCAATCGATCGTTATAATCACCATTATTCAAATGCAATAAATACTCCTCTCTTAATAGAGAATAATGACATATATCATGGTATTTACCTAGTTTAAACACAGCTTGACGCTCAACACCTTCCAATATCCAATATTTCGCCTCCATCTGAGCTCTAGACATGATGTGTTCTCGAAGGCATGAACCCGTCACACGATTCATGTTTAACTCATTAAAAATATAACCCAGGGCTAAATGACCTACTTCCTGAAAAGCCTCACCATCACAATACCGCTTATCACCAATCACCACACCGCTACATTGGCATTTGCGATTAAGATAATCAATATCGGAGATTGAATACCAGCCTATCATTTCATCATTCTCTATAGCACAAATTGCCAAATAAATGTCTTTTTGATTGTTTTCCGATTTAGACTGCACCCAACTCCGTTCAATCTCTTTTGACACAAACCGAAAAGGACCACAAGTGGTACTCATTAAATCGTGATCATTATGCCATAAATAGGTTTTCTCATAATCGCCCGGCTCAAAAAGGCGCAAATACACTATCTTTCCTTTTAGCATAGGTTTACTACTTTTACATTATTTCATATCATTTCGTTCCCAAAACCAAGGAAACGATATTTGACATTTCCTTTTCTCCATAACGTTGGTCACATGGAATTGGAATTAGTCTATCCATCAATTTTCGTTCCAACGCACCCTTAGGTGCCCATTCTTTCACATTCGGCCAATAAGTTGCAACAAAAACCATATTATTGATAAGCCGTTGCCTTAAGGACAGATCGTCTGTTAGATAGGGATATACCATGGGGCAGGCAAACGAGTCCATTGAAGGCATTTCAAAACGATTCGCATTCTTCAAACGGGAATGCAAGAACTCAAAATTCTTTCTTCTCTTATCAAGTACCACCTCATTGGCAATGGAAGAAAGCATCTTTTTTGTCAGTATCGACATCCATTTGATGGGTTGACCTACTAATTGATTGCTGTTTTCTTTAAAGTCAGAATAACCTTTTGATGGGCCAAGGTCGATGCGTTTCAAAAGATGGGAACAACGTTCAAATGAGACATCTTGGTCAAAGGAACTCTCATCCAAGCACTTCGTGCAATAGGCAACCCCTCCGTCTGGCAAGCCAACATATTTTCTGGGGCTGTAAATGGTATTAAGTCCTTTAATAGGTTCAGCAAACCACGCTTGCGCATTATCTATAATCAGTCGTAAGCCGTATAAATCGGCTAACTTACTGATATACTTGTCCTTGATTCCAAAATAGTTGGTATACATCAGGTATTCACCATTTTTTAGCGAGGGGAAGTCATCTAATTCAAGATAATGGTTTATATGATAGAAAGAGTAAGGGATATTGAGTTTTTGTATTGGTTCCAATACCACATCACAAGTATAGTACGGAACGTATATGCATTTTACGTCACCCAACGCCATCAGCACAAATTCCAATGCATTTCTTCCGCTATTGAGCAACACTCCATCATCGTGAAGAAAAACGCCATGGTCAGGTAATTCCAATTCAAAATAACCACCTATTGCGTCTCTCATAATTCGACTAATTATAAAAAGAATAATGTCAAGAACCTTAATCCACTATTACGTTTATGTACTTTTCGAAATTGTAAGTCTTTTCCATCATCTCTTCGTAAGATGAAAATTTCGAAATCATTGTTCCCATGGCCCCATTTGAGCCCGAAAAAACAATCACTTCATCACCAGGTTTAAACCCTGTTTCAAACTCTATAAAATTGTTGCTTTTGTATTCCTCATCAATATCAATACGAACGAACCTACCTGCTTTATTGCTATGTACCATATATGTGGACCAAAAGCCATCTACCTCTTTTTGCTGCAAATCCGAGCAATCCATTCCTAACGCCGCTTTGATTGTATATTCAATCATATCCACACCTGTTGCGTATTTTGTAACTTCCGGAATACCATTTCCACCGTTTCGGGGAGCCACTTCCATCAAATAGATATTATCATTCGAATCAATTCTTGCTTCGAGGTTATATGCAACAGTTTTCATGTCAAGAAGAGCCAATAATCTATTGATTTCATTAACAATTCTCAGCTGCATCATCTTTGATTTTGAATAAGGATAAGTCTCAGATATGGGTGCTAACGGATTTCTAGAATTCATATCAAAATGGTCATCACTAAACGCCCAAAAAGCCAACTTTCCATCCACTGAGAAAGCATCACCAGCTAAAGGAGCACCTATAGACTCCACGCACTCTTCAACAATTATCCTTCCATCTTTTGTAAAACGCTTAGCTGCATCAAAACTTTCTTTCAATTCTTCTATTTTCGTTATTACAGAAACACCTTTACTTCCAGATGAATCGACTGGTTTGATGATTACTGGAAATCTCAACTGTTGGATTTTTCGGAACAAATCTTCGAAATCTGTAGAACTCACCGTGTTAGGGGTGCAGAAACCATGTTCTTTCAAAAACTTCCTAAATTTATACTTGTTACACAAGATATCAACAGATTTATATGGCGATGTGGGCAACCCCAAAGTCTCTGCAACATAAGCCGCAGTTGGAGCTGCGGGATCTGAGGCATAGCAAACAACACCGTCTATATCTAGAGTTTTTGCCAATTGCAGCACTTTATCTTTGTCGGTAGTACTTATGTTGTGATACTCATCTGCAAATCTATGTCCTGGATTGTCAGGAAGATAATCACATGTAATCACATACAGACCCATCTCTTTAGCTTTCTTGATAGATGGAACTTGTGCTAAAGACCCGCCTAACATTAAAACCCTTTTCTGTTTATTCATGCTTCTCCAACAATTAGTTCGAGTATCCTTGACATATCCTCATCACTCAGCTTGTGGTGCATAGGCAAGCAAATCACCTCATTCGCAATACGCGTCGCTATGGGCAAATTCTCTGGACTTGCACTCGGCAAACCACGATAGGTGCTGAAAGTACTTATAAGCGGATAAAAATATCGTCTGCCTAAGACACCTTGTTCCTTCATCTTGAAATAGAGTTCGTCGCGTGTCATGCCGTAATGTTCCGCGTCAACAAAAATGGGGAAATAGCTGTAGTTATGCCTTACGCCTGGCAGGTCGTCAAAGAAACGGATGCCAATCACATCACGCAAAGCCTCACGATAACGAATGGCAACCTGATAACGCTTCTCAATGGCTTCATCCACCTGCTTCAGATTCAACAAACCTAAAGCGGACCTGATCTCGTCCATCTTACTATTGATGCCTGGAGCAACAACCTCCGTCTCACCAGCAAAGCCAAAGTTTTTCAAATAATCTACTCTTTTTTTAGTTTCGGCATCTTTAACAATCAATGCTCCACCCTCAGCCGTGTTAAACACTTTGGTAGCATGAAAGCTCATTGTGGACATGTCGCCATGATTCAGGATTGACTCTCCATTTACTTCCACACCAAAAGCATGGGCTGCATCATAAATCACTTTCAAACCATACTTGTCTGCAATAGCTTGAATGCGTTCCGTATCACAGGGATTTCCATAACAATGCACAGGCATAATGGCCGTCGTTCTCGGAGTAATTGCTGCCTCAATTTTATCAGGGTCAAGGCCGCAATTGGAAGGGTCTATATCCACAAACACCGGCTTAATACCATTCCACCACAAAGCATGGGTGGTAGCCACGAAACTATATGGTGTAGTAATCACCTCTCCTGTAATATGCATGGCCTGTAAAGCGGTAATCAATGGCAAGGTGCCATTGGTGAAGAGGCTCAAATACTCCACACCCAAATAGTCACACAAAGCCTTTTCCAACTGTAGGTGGAACTTCCCGTTGTTGGTAATCCACTTACTCTCCCAAATCTCTTTCAATAATTCGTGGAACTCATCAAGATCCGGAAGCAAAGGGGACGTAACCAAGATTCTGTCTTCGTTCATTTTCTTTGTTTGCAACTATCTCAAACCGTATCCATAAAACTCTTCTGCACCTTGTTAAAAATTAGGATGCCAAGAGTCAAAACGACTATCATAAAGGCGAAACTATATGCCAACCAGCCCCAACCAATGAACTCACCTGCACCAAGTGCTCCATGTTTAAAAGTCTCAATGACAGGGGTCACAGGGTTGAGGCACATCAGTGTTGTCAAATCAAGGCCAAATCTTTGCTTACCGGCCACCTGACTCAAAGGATAAACGATTGGCGTAGCATACATCCACAATGATACAAAGAATGAAAACAGGATCTGTAAATCGCGATACTTTGTTGTCATGGAAGAAATGATGATGCCAAATCCCAAAGCCAACCCTGCCATCATGACTACCAACAATGGGAACAACAACAAATACCAATTGGGACTAGGAGATTGGCCTACAATTACATAATAAAGATATACTATAACGAATAGACCAATCTGTATGCTGAATCGCACCAAGTTGCTAATAGAATCAGCTAATGGCATAATCATCCTCGGAAAATACACCTTGCCGAAAATGCCCGCATTGGAAACGAAAGTATTGGATGCCTTACCCAAACAATCAGAAAAATACTGCCACATGGCAACACCTCCCAAATAGAACAATGGTTGGGGAATGCCGTCTGTAGGGATACCTGCGATGCCGCCAAACACCACCATGTACATGATGACTGTGAAGGCTGGCTGGATAATCCACCATAAAGGTCCAAGGATGGTCTGTTTGTATTGAACCGTGATGGTACGCTTCACAAAAAGTGTCAACAGGTCACGGTAGTCCCATATTTCTTTTAAATTCACCTCGAATAATTTGTTTCGAGGCTTGATGACTGTAGTCCAATTTTCGTTTTCAGTAACAGATTGTGCCATTTTGTCGTTTTCTGAAATTATATAGCTCCGCTGTTCTGACTCCCATTAAAAAGCACATAAATCACTAATATTCTGCCTTTTATAAGAGCCAACAAAACTCTGTTTTGCATTGAATCCAACAACTTTTCCCTTCGCACTTATCAAACTGCAAAAATAGGATTTTTTCAAATACAATCAATAAACAAAATGAAAATTATTTGGAGCGTTTGCCACGGAAGAATATGTTGCCCATAATTCGCCAGAAATAACGCCAATCGGTGCGGAACGGATGCTCCAAATATGCCTCCAAATAACGCTTTTCACTTTCCTGGATTTCCTCTAGGGTTTCGGGCATGTCAACGTAAAATGGTGGCAACAGTCCCGGCTTGGTCTTTATTCGCAATTGCTGCATTTCAGGCGTGTACAAATTGAAATACTGTTGGCTCAAGGGACGAACACCCACCAACTTGATTTGTCCTTTAATCATATTGACAAACATGGGCAACTCGTCTAACCAAGTCTTACGCAAGAAACGCCCCCACTCTGTAACACGGTAATCATCGCTGAACTTGCCGCCCACATCAAGGTCGTTGTTCTCGTAAACGTAGGTCTGCAAATACTCGGAATAAGCGTACATCGTACGAAACTTGAACACATTAAAGAGTTTTCCGTCCTTGCCAACGCGACGCAACCTGATCAAAGCACCATAAGTGTGGTGTTCATTACTTGGTTGACGTTTCTTCTGTGCAATGACACAATAGCGGTCGTGAATATAGCGCTCACTGACGACCTCGAAACCACAATAATACAGCCTTCCCAGCACCTCTGGCCTTGGCAACACCATCCTCACCTTGCGAGTACATAAATAATAGAATCGCCTTGTCAATCCTAACTTAGGACACACGCGATGCCACAGAAAATCGAAAAAATAAACGATTTGCGCTATAACCTTAGGATAGCGGCTGAAAATTTGCGCACGACGTTTCTGAGACGTATCGAAAGCACAAACAAAATAACCATCCTGCTTCAACTTGGCATTGGCGATACGCAAGTAACGATTAAGGTATCGGATAGCATTCAGATGTTCTTTGGCAAAAAGCACCTCGGCCTTGCCATCTTGCACTTCCCAAGTTTTGTTCGCATAGTCATTGAGCCATTTTGAACGTTCAGGGCTACGCGGCGTTTCAGCCACTGCAACCAGTTCGCGAAGCTGCTCAGGGGCATCGTCAAAGTCAAAACGCGGGGCATGTTGCGTCTCGGCTACGGCGAGGTATTCCATCACCTCATCGTAGTTGTCGCGAGCAATCATGTCGTTGAAAAATGACTTTGCACCCATGTCAACTATCGCTTTATTTCATCAGAAAACTACGAACTGCCTCGCAAATCACGTCTTGGTCGGCCTCGGAAAGGTAAGGATGTATCGGCAGAGAAATAACTGTATCCGCCAATTGGTCAGAAACGGGACAACGATTGTCGTCAAGGTTCAGATTGCTGAACGCCGTTTGCCGATGCATCGGAATGGGATAATAGATTGCGGTCGGAATGTCCACTGCTTTCAAAGCTGCTTGCAACCCATTTCTAACCTCCTTATTTTCAACTTGTAAGGTATATTGCGCCCAGCTGGAATAAAATCCTTGAGGCACTATTGGAGTCTTCACCACATCTTTCAGTTGTTCCGTATACCGTGCCGCCACTTTATTTACTTCGACAAGCTCATAGTCCTTGAAAGCTCTCAACTTGACCAACAGGATGGCCGCCTGAATGCTGTCCATGCGAGAGTTCATGCCGATGCGAATATTGTCGTAACGGTCGCTGCCCTTGCCGTGAATGTGATAGGAATCCATCAAAGTTGCCCATTCGTCGTTGTTGGTGAACACTGCGCCACCATCGCCGTAACAACCCACGGGTTTGGCAGGGAAAAACGAGGTGGTGGAAATGTCACCAAAAGTACAAGCCTTGCGCTCACCGATGCGTCCACCGAAACCTTGGGCACCGTCTTCAAGAACATAAAGCCCATGACGGTCAGCCACTTGGCGAATTTTAGTAAAATCGGCAGGCAAGCCAAACAAATCCACCGCAATGATGACACGAGGTGTAAGTTTGCCAGCTTTCAAGGTCTGCTCAATCTTGCACTCCAAATCGGCCACATTAATATTAAAGGTGTCCTTGTCGACATCGACAAAAACTGGTGTCGCACCTTGCATGGCAATCACTTCCGCCGAGGCAAAGAAAGTGAAACTGGGCACGAAAACAGCATCACCAGGTTTCACGTCCCAAGCCTTTAAAGCTAACAGCAGGGCATCGGTGCCACTGTTGCAGGCTATGCAGTGCTTCACACCCACATAGTCGGCAAAAGCCGTTTCCATCTCCTTGATTTTCGGCCCCATAACGAAAGCCGAGGATGCGACCACATCAAGGATAGCCTTGTCCATTTCGTCCTTCAAGGCGGTATATTGTGCTTTTAAATCTCTGAATTGCATAAACTTAACTCTCCATTTTTTTCTTGGTATTTCCGTCCACATTCACAATGCAGTGAGGCATCCAGACGCTTACCACACTCGCACACCCAACCAATTTGTCGGGCAGGCACACCAGCCATCAATGCGTAGGGTTTCACGTCTTTGGTCACCACGGCACCCGCAGCGACGAGGGCACTCTTGCCTACCGTATGGCCACAAACCACCGTGCTGTTGGCTCCCAACGATGCTCCTTCACAGATGCGGGTTTTGGCATACACGCCATGCACCGGAAAATGCGCCCGTGGCGTGGTCACATTAGTGAAAACACAACTTGGGCCACAAAACACATTGTCCTCAATCTCAACACCTTCATAAATCGACACGTTGTTCTGCACACGCACACCATTACCGATGTGCACGTTGTTTCCAACGTTGACATTCTGTCCAAACGAACAGTTCTCGCCAATCACGGCACCCTTTTGGATATGGCAAAAATGCCAAATCTTGGTTCCATTGCCAATCGTCACTCCTTCGTCGACATAGCTGCTTTCGTGTATATAATAGCGTTGTTCCATTTGCTGTTTATTCCCAACCCGAGGCAAGCACATCGGCAATGTGTATCACCTTGATTGGCAGGTTTTCTTGTTCAATATACGACTTCTGATGCATCAAACAAGTCATGTCAGTCGAGACGATGTATTCAGCTCCAGTATTGAGTGCGTTCTTGACTTTATGGGAAGCCATCCCCACAGCAATAGGCTCATGCTCCATCTGCAATGAGAGGTCGGCACCGCAGCACAGGTCAGCCTGTTTCATTTCCACCAGTTCCAATCCTCTCACCTTCGAGAGCAGTTGCCGCGCCTCCTTGCCCAGCCCCATGCCTCGCAAGGCACTGCAACTGTCGTGAAAAGTCACTTTATGCGGAAACTCGGCACCAAAATCATCAAAATGAATCTGGTTGACCAAAAAATCCGTCAATTCAAAAATATTGACTACCAACTTCTTGAAATTCAAATGATTGGAAGTATTGAAAAACAATTGCGGGTAGCGTTTGCGAATGTAATGTACACATGCTGCTGAAGGAGCAACTGTAGGCACATCACACGAAAAATCGTCAAGGAACTTGTCGCCCAAAGCTTGCGCTTCTTCCACATAACCAGCATTGTAGGCAAATCGTCCACAGCAGGTTTGTTCAGGATTATAGTCCACGTCAACACCCGCACGGCGTAACACCTTCATGGTGCTGACCGCCACATCAGGGAAGAACTGGTCGATGACGCAAGGAACGAACAACTCAACTTTCATAACTTATGACGTAAAAAAGCGCGCAAAGGTACAAAATTTCTTTAATCTAAATCCAACTAATTCAGAAAATGGTGTTTTATCCCTGCCGAATGGACAAAAAAGAAGCGTCTTTCCAAAAGCCAGGATAGGATTTTTCGACCGCCTCGGGATGGTCAAAAGTAACTGAGCCATAGAGGATTGCGAGTGGTGCCAAGGCCATCACAATGCGGTGGTCATTGTGGGCGCAAAAGTTCAAAGTAGAATTGCCCAATTTGGCCAATTCCGTTTGCATGGCCTCTACCCTATTCGATTCTTTGAGAGCGAGATTTTCAAGACCTGTAAAATTGGTTTCAACATTCAATCCGGCACATGTAGCCGCCATGGTGGGATAAAGGTCAGGATGTTGGGAAAAATCAAAACTTACAACATGTCTTTGGAATGGAATCCTTCTCAAAACAATGGCATCGTTTTCAACATAAGTGCCGACACCCAGCTGAGTCATCCAATCGGCAATGATGGCATCACCTTGTAGATTGGCACGTCCTTTCGGCAGACTCAACGTCTTTAACTTGATTTCACATTCCTCGCTAAACGATGCCATCTCATACCAATACGAAGCCGCACTCCAATCAGATTCAACCGTAAAAAACTGATTCTGATAGGGTTGAGGTTTCACGAAAACAGTTCGCCCAACCTGTTCAACTTGAGCGGAAAAATGCCTCATCATGGCCAAAGTCATGTTAAGATAGGGTAAAGAGCTGAGGTCGCCGAGCATTTCCATTTCGAGACCTTGAGGCCACGACGGAGCGGCAAGAAGCAAAGAGGAAGCGAACTGACTGCTTTGACTCATGTCGATTTGGACTTTGCCGCCCTGAATTGGCTTTCCTTCGATTTTCAAAGGCAGAAAACCTTCTTTTTCAGCGTATTTAATGTTTGCGCCAAGCCTTCTCAAAGCCTCTACCAACGGCTTGATGGGGCGCTGTTTCATGCGTTCCGTACCAGTCAACAACCAATTCCCTGAGTGACAGGACAAAAAGGTCGTCAAAAAGCGCGCTGCCGTGCCACTATCGGCAATGTCAATGACAGCGTGACCTTGTTGAATTTCCATCAAAGCATTGGCCAAAACAAGTGTATCATTTGAATCCGAAAGGTTCTGGCAATCAGGAACAAAGCCTCCGTATGCCGCAATCATCAAAACGCGGTTGCTTTCGCTCTTGCTGGCTGGCAGTTGGATGTCGCAGTGCAGTTTCATTGGCACGACACCTTATTTAATATGTACAGCAAAGATTCTTTCACCAATTCTGGTTCCACTTCCACATCCCAAACGGGTTTTCCAACCGCCTCAATCAGAACAAATTGTGGCTTTTCACCTTTGTTTTTCTTGTCGTGGACGAGGTATGATAGAATCGGCTCAATGTTGCTTACCGAAAGTGAAATTTCCGCATCTGAAAGCAACATAGGGAGTTGATTCTCAAAGTTTTGCAATACAGATTCATCCAAACCAAGCTGCTTTACGGAAAGCCACAAAGCACCCAACATTCCCAAAGCCACGGCTTCGCCATGCAACAATGGGTAATCTGTTGTCAAACAATAACTTTCGATGGCGTGACCCAAAGTGTGGCCAAAATTCAAAATCTTCCGCAAACCTTTTTCTACAGGGTCTTGCTTCACGATTTCTCGCTTGATTTCTCCCGCATGGGTGATGAATTGCCGATAGTTTTCCAAATTGATTTCCAACAACTTGGCATCAGCAATAAAGCCATATTTCAGCATCTCGGCCAAGCCTGAAAGGAGTTCCCTTTTAGGCAAAGTCTTCAAAAAAACAGGGTAGATAATGAATCCTTCCGACTCGGCAAAAGTTCCGATTTGGTTTTTTCCGCCGCCGAAATCGATGCCAGTCTTCCCTCCTATCGCCGCATCCACCATCGCGAGCAAGGTCGTCGGAACATTGATGAACTTGATACCGCGCTTATATGTCGAGGCCGCAAAACCTCCCAAGTCGGTGACAACACCACCTCCAAGGTTGATTAACAATGCATTACGGTCAGCGTAATGTTTCATCAGAATTTTCCAAATCCGCTGGACGGTCTGCAAGTTTTTGTGCTGCTCGCCCGCTTTAATGACGATTTCAACGGCGTTTTTGCAGTTTAGCCAATACTCTATTTCTGGCAACCAAAACTGGGCCACATTCTCATCGGTGAGAATGAAAACTTTTGAGGTTTTGTCAAAGATTTGTTGCAGTTTGTCGTTCATTTCCAGCCCATTAAACATGGATAAATGCTTCCGTATGTTCTACCTGATTCCTCATCAGTGTTCCAATTCAGAATCTCACCTTTGTCGTTACAGACCAATCTAACAGGAACATAATTCACTCGTTTATAATCTTTTAGAAGTTTTTTACATTCACTATTGATGAAAACTTTGTCGAAAAAACCTTGCCGTGATGCCTTGCTGAACAAAAACACATTGTCATTGAGTCCCTTCAAACCCATGACCTCCTCCAACTCATCGATACAAACGACAATAATCGCTTTAGTTTCAGAGGCATTGACGAGATAAGGCTTCAAGTTATTCTCAAAATCGCTCTGCCCAGCCTGGCACCACGAAGTCATGAAATAGAGAATCGTCGTGTCGTGCGAAGCAATCACTTCTGCAACTTCTTGCCTGTTGTATTCAGCAAAATTCTGATTATCAACCGAATAACAGGAATGCAACAAAAACATCATCAAAACTCCGAACACAAAAGACAATTTTCTCATAATCAATTGTTTATCAGTTCACACTTGATGATTCTTTCGACATCCGTTTCGCCTTGCTGAATCTCCACGCGAATGTATTTTTCGGGCAAAAGCGGTTCAATCATTTCGGGCCACTCGATGAGGCAGAGATTGCCACTGTCGAAATAGTTCTCGTAGCCGATGTCGTAGGCTTCCTCCAATTTCTTAATGCGATAGAAATCAAAATGATAGACCGACTCGCCTTCCTCAGTGACATACTCATTCACGATGGCAAAAGTCGGGCTGTTCACCTCGTCGGTAACGGCCATTTTGTGGCATAAATTCTTGATGAGCGTGGTCTTGCCTGCGCCCATTGCGCCGTAAAAGGCTATGATGTCGGCTTCGTCACGCAGGGAAATCAGGTATTCGGAAACCTCAGTCAAAGCCTCCAAGCTGTTGATATGGAATTCTTTGGAATTCATTGTTATGTATTTTCCCGCAAAAATACGCTTTTTTTGTTTCACGCAGAATACGCTGAAATCGCAGAACCTATCGGACACAAATTTTTCGTCGCTTCGCGCTTCATTTGATTCTGCGAATTCTGCGTGCTAAATAACTCTGCGTGCAAAAATTATCACTTTGCCGTAAGATGCGTCACCGGAATCAGCATTTCGCTCATGGAGATGCCGCCGTGCTGGAAGGTGTTGCGGTAATAACTCACGTAATAGTTGTAGTTGTTCGGGTAGGCGAAGAAGTCACTTTCCCCAGCGAAAACGTATGTCGTGCTTAGGTTGACTTTCGGCAGGAAAATCTTTTCGGGGTCTTTCACCTCGAAGACTTCTTTCGGGTTGTATTTCAGGTTCTTGCCGTACTTGTACCGCAGGTTAGTGTTCACCTCACGATCACCCAAAATGCGAACAGGCTTTTCAACGTAAGTGGAGCCGTGGTCGGTGGTGATGATCATGTCGCAGCCCTTCTCGGCGATGAAGCGCATCATGTCGAAAAGGCTGGAATGCTCGAACCAAGAATACATCAGCGAGCGGTAGGCTTCCTCATCGTCGGCTAATTCACGGATGATCTCCATCTCCGTGCGGGCGTGAGAGAGCATATCCACAAAGTTGTAAACGATGACATTCAGCTTGCTAGGCATCAGGTTGGCCATTTGCTCGTAGAGCTTCTTGCCCGCCTGCAAATTCAACACCTTATTATAAGAGTACTTGATGTTCTTGCCGAAGCGCTTCAGTTGCTCGCCAAGCAGTTCGCCTTCATATTGGTTCTTCGTGCCTTCGTCCTCCTCATCAACCCACCATTTAGGATAGCGACGACGGATTTCAAGGGGCATCAGTCCGGCAAAGAGGGAGTTGCGGGCATATTGCGTCGTGGTGGGCAAAATGCTGTAATAAATGTCGTCAGCCTCCACGCGGAAATGGTTCTCAATCAGCGGCTGAATGGCCTTCCATTGGTCGTAGCGCAGGTTGTCTATCACGATGAGAAACAGCGGTTTATCGCTGTCGTCAAGGCGTGGAATCACCTTGTCGCGCACCACGGTATGCGACATCACAGGCTTCTCGGCCTTTCCTTGAATCCAGTCCACATAATTCCGCTCGATGTAGCGCGTGAACTGCGTGTTGGCTTCCTGTTTCTGGTCGGCAAGGATGCTCTTGATGCCTTCATCGGTCGACTTTTGCAGTTCCAACTCCCAGCGTACCAAATTTTTATACAAATCAGCCCATTCATCGAAGCCCAAGTTGTTGTTAAGGTCCATGCTGATTTTGCGGAACTCTTGTTGATAACCCATCGTCGATTTCTCGTCGCGAAGTTTACGGTTCTCAAGATTGCGTTTCAGCGAAAGCAGAATCTGGTTCGGATTGACAGGTTTAATGAGATAATCCGCTATGTTTGAACCGATTGCGTCCTCCATAACGCGCTCCTCCTCGCTCTTGGTAATCATCACCACAGGCAAGTTGGGATAGTTCCGCTTGATGACCTCAAGTGCCTCAATGCCCGAAACGCCAGGCATTTGCTCATCCAGAAACACTATGTCGAAATGCTGTTGACCCACCAAATCAATGGCATCGGAGCCACTGTTGGCCGTAACTACCTCATAACCTTTCTGTTCCAAAAACATGATATGGGGCTTCAGGAGATCAATCTCATCGTCGGCCCAAAGGATTGTCGTTTTGTCCATAATTTGAAGATTTATGGAAACAGAACGCAGAATTAGGCATTTTGTTATATTTTCGAGAAACAAAAAGCAGTATTTTTGCGCCAAATTTCGTGGCAAATGGCACTTTCCAACAAAAAGAAAATCTTCAACGACCCGATTTACGGCTTCGTCAGTATCCCCGACGAGTTGCATTTCGACATCATAGAACACCCTTATTTCCAAAGACTTAGACGTATTAAGCAGGTCAGCATGACCAATCTGGTGTATCCTGGTGCAAACCACACCCGATTCGCCCACAGCCTCGGCACCATGCACCTCATGCGACGTGCCATACAACTGCTGCGCGGCAAAGGCTACAACATTACAGATGAGGAACTTGAGGCGGCTTCGCTTGCCATTCTGCTCCACGACAGCGGTCACGGCCCGTTTTCACACACTTTGGAAAATAGCATTGTGCAAGGCGTTTCGCACGAAGAACTCTCGCTGAAAGTGATGCAAAAGTTCAACGAAATCCACGGCAGACGGCTTGATTTGGCCATCAAACTGTTCAAGGGAGAATACGAGAAAGGTTTTCTCAGCAAACTCATTTCCAGTCAGTTAGACGTTGACCGTATTGATTATCTGAAGCGCGACAGTTTTTTCAGCGGTGTGGCCGAGGGCAGCGTGAATGCAGAGCGTTTGTTGGAAATGATGGAAGTGGTTGGAAATGAACTTGCTATCGAAGCGAAGGGCATCTATTCTGTGGAGAGTTTTTTGGTGGCGCGACGCATCATGTATTGGCAAGTGTATATGCACAAGGCCGTTTTGAGCGCGGAATACACGCTGATGAAGGTGCTGAAACGTGCCAAGATGCTCAGCCAAGAGCGCGATTTGTTTGCCACCCCTGCTTTGTCGTTCTTCCTGAAAAACCAAAAACCTTTCGAGAGCCATCCCGACCCCGATTTCGTCTTGGACAAGTTCTGCCAATTGGACGACTACGATGTGATGACCGTCGTGAAAGTCTGGCGCGACGACACAGACCGTGTCCTCTCCGAACTATGTAGACGCTTGACCGACAGGCATTTGTTCAAAATCGAGATGCGCGACTCGGAGTTTGACCCTAACTATATCGAGGACATCCGTAACAAGATTGCCCAATATTACGGCTGGTCGTTGGAAGAAGCCGACTTCATGCTGGTACAAGGGGTTTCCTCCAATCATGCCTATCATCCCAAGAAGCCGGCTATCAACATCTTATACAAGGACGGCACGATGAAGGACATCAGCGAGGCCTCCGACCAACTGAACATTTCGGTGCTCTCGCAGCCTGTAGTGAAGCATTTTATCTGCTATCCGAAAGAATTGTAGGGGGGCTTCCAATAAAAAAACTTAAAGTCCAAAAAAAAGCGGATTGAAAATGCTAATTCAAGCGAAATAAGTAATTTTGCGCCCTAAAACTCAATCCGTGATTTACCCCGACAACTACGAGCACAAAATCGGCTTCAAGCGCATCCGCGAGATGCTTTCTGGACTCTGTATCAGTCAGATGGGTTTGGAGAAGGCTGACGAGATGGCGTTTTCCTGCGACAAAGCCCTCATCGAAAAGAGCTTGGAGCAGACCGAGGAGTTTCTGCGCCTGCTGCAAACGGGCGTACCCTTCCCCGTGCGCGACTTCCACGACTTGCGCGAAGCTTTCCACCAGATACAAATCGAAGGCACATGTTTGAGCGTAGAGGACTTGTTTGCTTTGAAGCCATCACTGAATGTATTGGAGGCCATACTCCGCTTCGGGCGTTCCGAAAGTGCCAACGAGTTTCCACAGCTCAAGTCGCTGATTGAGAACATCTTCATCGACCGTAGCATCTTCACGGAGGCCAACCGACTCGTCGACGATAAAGGCGAGATTCCTGATAACGCCTCCACCGAACTTTTGGAGATCCGCCAGAGCATCCGCCGCAAACAAGGCGGCATCGAAAAACGCATCCGACAAATTATGGGCGATGCGAAGACCGCAGGTTGGGTCGACCAGAAATCGGAAATCACCATCCGCGACGGACGTTTGGTCATACCCGTGAAAGCCAGCGACAAACGCGCCATCCGAGGTTTCATCCACGATGAGTCAGCTACAGGACAGACCGTTTACATCGAACCTGCCGAAATTTTCGATACCTCCAACGAAATCAAGGAGTTGGAATATGCTGAAAGACGTGAGATTCACCGCATACTGATGGCCTTCACACGGCTGCTACGACCCTATCTCTCGGAGTTGCGCAAAGCTTGGAACATGCTCGGTAAGATCGATTTTATCCGCTCCAAGGCCTTACTTGCCCAACAAATCGGCGGCGTGAAACCGGAAATCCACGACACACCATATATTAATTGGCAACAAGCACGACACCCACTCTTGGAGCAGAAGCTCAAAGCCCAAGGCAAACAAGTCGTCCCGTTAGATTTAAGGCTTGATAACACTGAACGCATCCTCGTCATCAGTGGTCCAAATGCAGGCGGAAAGTCGGTATGTCTCAAAACCACCGGACTGCTCCAATACATGCTGCAATGCGGCCTTATGCCTCCCATGCGCGTCGACTCACAATGCGGTCTTTTCGAGAGCCTTTTCATCGACATCGGCGACGAACAATCCATTTTGGACGACCTCTCTACTTATAGCTCACACCTTATTAACATGAAAGCCCTTTTGGAACACGCCGATGGCAACACTTTGTTCCTCATCGACGAGTTCGGTACGGGTACAGAGCCACAATTAGGTGGAGCTATCGCCGAGGCCATCTTGTTGGAACTCAATAAGAAGCAATCTTTCGGCATGGTCACGACACACTATGCCAACCTGAAACTCTTGGCCGATAACCACGAGGGCATCATCAATGGTGCCATGCTATTCGACACTAAATTCATGCAGCCCATGTACCTCATGGTGACCGGTAAACCAGGTTCATCTTTTGCCTTCGAGATTGCCAAAAAGATAGGCTTCCCAAAACAAATCTTGGACGATGCTGCCAACATCACTGGCGACCAACACCTGAAGTTTGAGAAACAACTGCAACAACTCGAGGTTGACAAGAAAACCATCCGAAAGAAAGAACAAGACTTGCGCATCGCCGACCAGCTACTGACCGAAGTAGTGGAGAAATACAAAGGCCTACTCGCCGAACTCGAAGGCAAGAAGAAGCAATACCTTCGCGAAGCCGCCGCCGAAGCCCAGGAACTGATTCAGAAGGCCAACAGCCAAATCGAGCGCACCATCAAGGAAATCAAGGAGGCGCAAGCAGAGAAGACAAAAACCAAGGAAATTCGCCAGAACCTCGAAAAGACCAAACAGGAAATTGCGCAAAAAGCCAAGGAAGTGGCTGAAGTCAAGAAAAAGGAGGAAGGCGAAGTGGCGTTGAAAATAGGCGACACGGTCTGCATCGAGGAGATGCAAGTGGTGGGCGAGATTTTGGCCATCAGCGACACCGACGCCACCATCCTCTTCGACACGGTAAAACTTCGCACCAGTCCCGACAAACTCCGCAAAGTAAGCCGCGCCGAAGCCCGCAAGACACAGCGCCGCTGGCAGGCGGGCATCGCCGAAGACCTCAGCGAGAAGGCAGAGCATTTCGAACTCACACTCGACGTACGCGGCAAGCGAGCCGAGGAAGCCTTGGACATCGTCGACAAATATTTGGACGAAGCCAAATTATTGAGCATCAAGGAAGTGAGCATCCTTCACGGCAAGGGCAACGGAATCTTACGCAAGCTCATCCGCGAGAAACTCAGCCACAACCGCGACATAGAACGCTTCTGCGACGCTTCATTGGAAACAGGAGGAACCGGGATTACACGCGTGTATTTCAGGTAGTTTTAAGTTGTAAGCAAAGGTTGTTTTAATAGAATCCATCAAAAAGGAAAAGTTTTTCAATTGTAGACTTCCATATCACAATTAATTTGTATCTTTGCCTCGTCTATATTAAGGCTGTACCACAGAAGCTATTAAAACACCAACTAATTAACTTATTATCAATTATATAATAGTTTTGAAACAATGAGAAGGAGAAGGAAATTACGTTTACGATTCTCAGGAACGACAATGCTTTTTATTTTATTTGTCGTTATTGGAGGGCTATTGTTGGCTATGGCTTCTGGTATCAACCCTCTCAAATATATATATGGTGATACCTCACAAGATGAGTTTTATGACTCGGAATGGAACGAAGGCGAGCTTCCTGATAGTATCGGAAGATACAATCCCGAGCGAATGAAGTTTATACGTGAAAATGATAAACGTCTTCGTCATTTTTATGGGTACGATTCTCCAGATATAGAATGAGTTTGATCCCATCAAGTTTATTTCACATCGTTTCTCAAAGAAAGAATAACCAAACAAATCGGAGAGCAGTTCGGTAGCAAAACTGTTCTCCGATTTGTATTATTGAGAAAAATCGCTTGAGACTAAGAAAGCCATCAAATCCATGTTCAAGTTACATCTTTTTGCTAATTACACAAAATGAACCTCCCAAAGGGTGATAATCAAAATCCAAAAGAAAACCGCCACAAGGAATCCTTGCGGCGGTTAATTGAGTTTCAATTTACTCTTTTCTTATACTTACCTCTACTCTTCCTCTTACGGAATGAGAAGCTCAGGCATAATCACCTTATATTTCTTGGCCTCAATCACAATCGTAGCATCGCATACTTTATGTACAAGTAGCGTGCTACCATTATAAACATCCACCTCGAAACCATTAAGTGTGCATTCCGGAAGAACGAAAGAAATCTCAGCAGGCAAAGATGGTTTTACTTGTATCAGATGGTCTGAAGTAATGGTAATGACATCACTAGTGCCCACAAACGTACCTCCAGTACCATCATAGTTATAGACGAGCTCACCAGCAATCTCCATTCCATCGGTAGTCGTCAGAACCACCTTATCAAAATACCTTTGTCCCATACCTTTGATAACCAAAGTCAAGAAACCAGCATCGCTGTCAAATGCAAAATTATCCCATTGAGCGCTGTTGTCTCCATACATTGGGTACGCATCGTCTGCAAATGATCCCCAGTCCAATATTTGTTCAGTAACTACTTGTGAACTGCTGATTTGCATCGTCACCTTTTTAGTCACGTCGTTATAGACGGGATTCGGATAAAATGCATAGTATGTCTCATTTTCAAGATCACCCAAGAAGGCCATTTTATCAGCTTCATTGACATAGAAGTTAGCGTTCTTACCATAGTTAGAAGTAACTACGAAATTCTCAGTATCAGTGCCATCGGCGTTGACTACCATAATCTCATCGGCATCGTCCCAAACCAAATAGTACTCATGATCAGCATTGAACTCGCCATGTGTCCTATTTGTCGACTCAGGCTGGACTATAGAAGCGGAGAAAGTCACACCATTGGTCTGATTCTTCTTGCACGATGCAAATGCAAGTGCTACAAGGGCACATAGCCCCAACATTCTTACTACTTTTTTCATTTTTCTCTATTCTTTAAGGATTAAACCATAAAATAATCACCCCCAAGTGACTGTTATTATTTCTCTTCCCAGATCCATTACGGATCCATCGAACGCTACGCTTGCGCATAGGACACCTTGTGTCTCCATTTCGATGAGTTCCACTTTGGGAGCCTCATACATCATTTGTTTTATTTGTTTCATTTTCGTTTGTATTAGTTAATATTTAATTTATTGTCCAATGAATTCTTCCAATCCAATTTCGTTGCAAAGATAGGGAATTATTACATACCATGATTAAAAAAAACACTTTTTTTCATTTTATTTTTGATACTTCGTCAAAAAAGGTTGATGATCACCTGTAAAAAAGGTGTCAAATGATGCATTCTACCGTTTTCGCTCATACCTTAAAACTCATGAAAATCAATTCGATAGCAATAGTATTACCATCTCCAATTCATCCAATCAGCCATAACCGCGACATAGAAAGCTTCTGCGACGCTTCGATATAAACAGGAGGTACGGGAATTACTAGGGTTTATTTCAGATAGGCCAAACTCTGGTTACTTCCTCTTGAGCAAAGAAAGAACCCAAAGCAGCACTACAGAACCTACGATGCCAACCAACAATTGGCCCCAGAAAGTCGTTTTGGGGGCGGCACCAAGCAAACTAAAAAGCCAGCTGCCCAAGAAACCGCCAACGATACCAACTAGAATGCATACCAAAAGGCCCATGCCTTTGTTCATGATTTTGCCAGCGATAAAGCCCGCAATCGCACCTATTAGAACTGATACAAGAATTCCTACCATAATGATATATTTTAGATTAGTTTAAATAATAATGTCCTTTCCTATTCATCAAATCAGCCACAACCGCATTTTGTTGTTCAATATAATCCAGCACTTCGTCCCTACCCTGCTTTTTCTCCGACGAGGTGATGAAGATAGGCGGCAATTCCTCCCATTCTTCCGACAGACGCGCCTTAAAAGCCTCCACATTCTTGTCCAACTCTGCCTTTGAGACCTTGTCGGCCTTGGTGAAAACAATGCAAAACGGCACCCGGTTCTCACCCAACCACTCCATAAAACCCAAGTCATTGTTCTGCGGCTCAATACGCGAGTCGACAAGAACGAAAGTGGTCACCAAATTACGACGTTGGGTGATATAATTGTTGATCATGATTCGCCATGCATCGCGCAACTTCTTTGAATGCTGTGCATAGCCGTAGCCCGGAAGGTCGACAAGATACCATGCATCATTGACAATGAAATGGTTGATGGCCACCGTCTTGCCTGGCACCGACGACGTTTTGGCCAAACCGCGCTGTTGCACCAACATGTTGATTAGCGACGACTTGCCCACATTGGAACGCCCAATGAAAGCATATTCAGGAATGTTGTCGTTGGGCAAACGGTCGATGCGCGTGTTGCTCATCAAAAACTCTGCTTTGTTAATATTCATGGCGGTCACTTGATTTGAATGAGATGCGACGGAACTTGGTCTTTATCGTAGGTCAGATGGCGTTTCACCTTTTCCTCAAACATGTCGCCGATGGTCACCAGAAGACCCGTTTCTTCTACATTGCCGAAACCCGGATTGAGTGCCGTACCGAAGGAACGCAACGTAGGCGAAAGGTTCATGTAGGCATTCACCAATGGTGGCACAGCGGAACCACGTTCACGTACTTGCTTAACTAAAATTTTGTAGTCGTCACGATAGCTGTCGCAGCAAAATACGCTCTCCAGCCATGCCTTATCGGTGAGGATGGGCAGATCCAATTCAGGGCGCACCGTCACCAAACCGTCCTTATCAGGGAAGTGTTTTTGCATGAAATAGAGAATCATGTCGCGAGAGGTACGTTCAAGCTGTGGATACATCGTCACCTTGCCAAAATAGTACTTCGCCTTGGGGTAAACATTAACGAGCGAACCGAGGCCATCCCACAGATTGTCAAGAGAATACATCCCCTTGGAAAGGTTTTTCGAAGGCTGGTATTCAGGCTGGACAAACGAGCGGCCCAATTCAAGCGTGTAGGGCAAATACTCTTTCACGAATCGTTCGGAATAGTGGAACAATTCACTCGTCGGGGTGTCGACCTGACCATCTTCGTCGAGTGGCAATGTGTCGCAAAGCAAGAATCGGTAGCCTCCAACGATGGCCTTGTCATTCGGGTTCCAGACGATGAGCTGCATGAAATAATTCTCGTCGCGGGTGTCGAAAACGTCAATGTCGCAGTCGAGGCCAGTGCCACCGCCCGAGTCGCGGAAACTAATTTCGCGCAGGCGACCTATCTCGCGCATCGTGTTGGGCGAGTCGTGGGCTGTCAGAATATAAATCTCGTTGCCCGCATTGTTGGTTTTGCGGAAAAACTTTTCCTTAGTCAGCTCATCCAAAATAGCTTCAACAGGAACTGGTGCAATTATTTCTTTCATCATACGATGTATTCTTTTTGAGGGTCGAAAATCAAATCTGTGTCGTTACCGAGCTGATATGAGAAGGTGCGCAATTTCTCAGCCCATTGCGCATCGGTAAAACGACGGTCAAAAGTCGTGTAAGGAATGGGCTTGCCAAACGAAATGGTCAGCTTCTTGTTGCGTTGGTTGAAGAACTCGTTGACGAGGAAAGCCATTTCAATGTTCACCTTGATCTTCAGCTTCTTGCGCCAACGAGCCAAATTGTAGAAAAAGTTTGAGTTGCGTCCTTCGATGTGGACAGGAACAATGTCGCGCTGATAGGCCCGCGACTTGGTGACGAAAGTCTTTTTCCAATCCAAGTCCTGAATCTTGCCATCATCAGTCTTGCGCGAACAGAGGCCAAAGGGGAAGTAGCAGATGGTGGCATCACCGGCAAAAGTCTCGTTGAAAAGCTGAATGTTTTCCTCGCGATTGGCAGTGGCACTACCCACTTTGTTGACAGGGATAAAAATAGGCTCAAGAGGCTTCACGAACATCAGGAAGTCGTTGACGGGGGTGAGCGTCTTTCCACGATGATTGCCCACCACGCCAATCAGTGCGATGCCGTCCAAACCGCCCAAAGGGTGATTGGATGCCACAAGAATCCTATCGCTACTCATCAGATTGTCAACGCCTTTCAACTCAAGCTCAAGGTTAAAGTCGGCGATGAGTGCATTAATGAAGTCGACACCTTTCAGATGGCCGTATTTGGTCAAAATCTCATTGATGTCAGCCTCGTGCAGCAGTTTCTGAATCTTGCGAAACAGCCATTCGGGTATCCATTTCATCAGCTTCGGCACCTTGGCCGTGAAGATTTTCCTAAGGTCGATTAGGTTGTTTTCTTGCGTTTCCATAAAGCGACAATCACTCAATGAGCCGCAAAATTAGCAAAAAGTAAAGAAGGGAGCGAAAAAAAATTGTTCAAAAAACTCAAAATCAAGGTAATCAACACCTAAACGATGTTTTATATATGTTTGTAACAGAAACTATTAACGAATTATTAACGAGTTATGAACAGAGTTATGAACAATCGCCGTTGAAAACTTTGTGTAGCAAAGTGGTTGTAAGTGGGTGAAAATGTATTATTTTTGCAATTGAAAAATCAAACAACGATGAGCTACCCTGTAGGACATTTCAATTGCAAGCTTGACGCCAAGGGACGCTTAGTGTTTCCTAGCGAATTCAAGGAGCAATTAGGCAATCTGGTGGAGGAAGGTTTCGTCCTTCATCCCGGATTGCGCGTCAAATGTCTTGAGTTGTACACGAGGCAGGATTGGGACAACTTGCAGGACAAACTCCGCGAGCAACTTTCACAGTTCAAGGCCCAACAGGAAGCCGTGTTGCGCCGCTACAACGCTGGAGCGCGTTTCGCCAAATTGGACGGCAGCGGTCGTTTGCAAATCCCGAAAGACCTCATCGAGACGGGCAAGCTCGAAAAAGACATCATCATCACCTCGGTCACGACAAAGATGGAGATTTGGGACAAGAGCCTCTACGAGGAGTCCATCGCCACCGCGCTCACCGACGAAGAGTTCTTCAGTATCCTTGAAAACATCAAATAAGGGAGGGCGGCGCGATGTATCACAATCCAGTCATGTTGGGCGAGTGCATCAGGGGCCTGAACATCAACCCCGAAGGCGTGTATGCCGATGTCACTTTTGGTGGTGGAGGCCATTCGCGAGCCATCTTGGAACGGCTGACAACGGGGCATCTCTACGCCTTCGACCAAGACGAAGATGCCGCTGCCAATGCCTTTGATGATGAGCGTTTCACTTTCATCCCTCAGAATTTCAGGTACTTCAAGAATTTCATCCAACTCTATCACGGTGGACAGATTGACGGCGTCATTGCCGACTTGGGCGTATCGTCGCACCAGTTCGACACCCCTGAAAAGGGCTTCTCGACCCGTTTCGACGGTGAGCTTGACATGCGCATGAGCCAAACCACGCCCAACGACGCCGCCACTGTGGTGAACACCTACGACCAAGCCGACCTGACCCGCATCTTGAGCCTTTACGGTGAGGTTCAGCAAGCACATCTCATTGCTTCCGACATCGTCATGGCTCGCAATGCCGAGCCCATCGAGACCACCACACAGTTGAAGCAGGCCGTGCAACGTCGTCTGCCCCGAGGCAAGGAAAACAAGGTTTTGGCGCAAATCTTTCAGGCTCTGCGCATCGAGGTCAACCAAGAGTTGGATGCCCTCACAGCCTTCCTCTCACAATGCCCCGACGTGTTGAAACCAGGAGGCAGATTGGTCGTACTTTCATACCACTCCCTTGAAGATAGACTTATAAAGTGCTTCATGAAAACAGGCAACGCCGAAGGCCGCGAGGAAAAAGACTTCTACGGCAACCTGCTTACACCTTATATATTAATCACGCGCAAGCCGTTGGTGCCTTCCGACGAGGAAATCGAAAGCAACAGCCGTGCCCGCAGCGCAAAACTCAGGATAGCGGAAAGGAAATGAGACATGAGCAGAAAGAGCAGAAAACAACGGAAAGAGAAGAAGAAATCGAATGACAGCAACAGCGTCAAGAAGGTGATGAACGTTTTGGGCGGAAGCTTCCTGGTCAGGGAAAACTTCTTGAAGCAATTCCCTTTCATGGTGACCATCACCGTATTGCTTATGGTGCTGATTACCAACACATACATCGCCGAATCGCGCACCCGTGAAATCGCCAATGCCAACAAGCAACTCAGCGACTTGCGAGCAAAATACGTAGAGTTGAAAGCCAACATCATGGAAGCCTCGCTGCAATCGGCGCTCATCAAGAAACTCGACGGCACAGGCATCAAGGAATCTCTCGACCCGCTGATTAGGATTGAGTATAAAGACAACACCGTTGACAAGGAGGAGCAAGAATGAAGATGGACCCTAAAATAGACATGCTTTGGAGGACATATTTGGTTTACTTCCTCATCTTGGTTTTTGGCATTGCCATCATCACGCAAATCATTTTGGTCCAAACCAAAGAGAGCAAGCAATACATTGAGCTTGCGAAGCAAAAAGAGTATCGCGTTGACACTTTGAAGGCCAACCGAGGCAACATTTACGCGGCCAACGGCGACCTGATAGCGACCACCATACCCATCTATCACACCTACTTCGACACACGCGTGGTGGCCGACACAACTTTCGCCAAAGGCATCGACAGCCTTAGTGCACAATTGGCCAACTTGTTTCCCAAACGAACTGCCGGACAGTGGAAACAGTATTTGGAAAACGCAAGAAAAGACGGACGGCAATGTGCGATAGCGCGCGATGTGACGCTTCCTAATCTCAGAAAGATGCAAAAATTCGCCATTTTCAAGACAGGAATCTACACTGGAGGATTGGCCAAGGACGAAGAAACAAAACGCATCAGACCTTACAACGATTTGGCAGGTTGCGTCGTCGGCTACGTCAACGAGATTGATGGGACGACCTATTATGGCGGTCTTGAAGCCTCCTACAACAAATATCTAAAAGGGCAAGACGGACGGCGGCTCGTCAGGCGCATCCACCACTGGGGCAGTATGCCCGTTGAATCGGAAGAAGACATCGACCCGCGAGACGGTTCAGACATTGTCACCACCTTCGACATCAGGCTTCAGGACATTGTGGAAAGTGCCCTCCTCAACACCATGACCACCAACAAGGCCCAACAAGGCTGCGCCATCTTGATGGACGTGGAGACCGGCTACATCCGAGCCATGGCCAACCTGCAACGCAACGACAAAACAGGGAAATACGAGGAGACCTACAACTTCGCCTTGTCCGCCCGATACGAACCAGGTTCGGTCTTCAAAATCGCGTCGATGATAGTGCTGCTCAACCATCATCCCGAGCTCACGCTCGAGGACAAGGTAAACATCGGCACGGGTTCCATCAAATTCTCAAACCGCATCATGAAGGACGACCACACTTTCACGAAAACCGGCATTTGCACCATCCAAGAAGTCATTGAGCAGTCGTCCAACAAAGGCACAGCGGTGCTCATCACCAAATCGTTTATGGCGCATCCCGAAAAATACGTGGACGGTCTGTACGCCTTGGGGTTGAACAAGAAAATCGGGACAGGCTTGGCTTCGGAAGCACAACCTTACATCAAGCATCCAACCGACAAAACGAAAGACGGCAGAAAGCTCTGGTCAAACGTATCACTACCTTGGATGTCAATCGGTTATGAAGTAAACGTAACGCCTTTGCAACTTATCACGCTCTACAACGCCATCGCCAACGGAGGCAAAATGATGAAACCCTTGTTTGTGACCGAAATACGCAACGGCAACCATGTCATCGAAAAGTTTGAGCCTGTTGTGCTTAACGAACAAATCGCCCCGCCCGAGGCCATCAAGATGCTGCAAACCATGCTTGAGGGAGTGACCATTCGCGGAACGGCAAAAAAGCAATTCATAGGATGCAGCTTCCCCGTTGCCGGCAAGACGGGAACGGCACAATATTGCGACCCGGTACTCAAATACAAATACCGCGAGCCAAACGTTCCCCACAAGCTCTACAACACCACCTTTGTCGGTTATTTCCCCGCCGACAAACCCAAATACAGTTGCATTGTCGTGGTCAGCCGTGCGCGAGGAGCTCATTGGGCGGCGGGAAGCGTTTCAGCCCCTGGATTCCGTGAAATTGCCGAAAAAGTGTACGCACACCATTACGGCATCTTGGACGACAACAGTCAAGACGGATTTGACCACGGGCAAAGCACCTCCCCTGTCATCATGCGGAGCGACCAAGCCCATGCCTTTCTTGAAGGACTCAACAAGGACTTCAACGACATATCAAGCCAGTCGGAATGGGTCATGGTGGAAACAAATCCCGAAGGCGTGAAGCTCATCAGCAATGCCATCATCGGAGAAAAGACCATTCCAAATGTGGTTGGGATGAACGTTACCGATGCCGTTTACCTCTTGGAAGGCATGGGCATCGAGACCCGATTCAACGGGCAGGGCGTGGTGACCGAACAATCATTGCCCGCCGGCGACACCCTGAGACAAAACAGCGTCATGAACCTTAAACTTGCAATGAAATGAAACTCAAAGACATACTAAAGAACTGCAACCTGCTTGACCTCAAAGGCGAGAAAGACCTCGACCTCGCGGGCATCACCTTCGACTCGCGCAAAGCCACCGAAGGCATGATGTTTTTCGCCGTCAGGGGCACCCAAGTTGACGGGCATGACTACATCGGCAAAGCCGTAGAGAACGGCGCAACCGCAATAGTTTGCGAAACGTTGCCTGAGAATTTGGCGGATAACGTGACCTATATCCAAGTGGAAAACTCAGCCTACGTTTTGGGCATGGCCGCGTCCAACTTCTTCAGCAACCCGTCGGAGAAGCTGCGTTTGGTCGGCGTGACCGGCACCAACGGCAAAACCACCATCGCCACCTTATTATATAGGCTCTTCACCGATGCAGGCCATACGTGCGGACTGCTGTCGACGATAGAAAACATTATTGGAACCGAAGTGATTCCATCAACCCATACCACCCCCGACCCTATCGAGCTTAACGCATTGCTGCACAAAATGGTAGAGAAAGGCTGCCAATATGCTTTCATGGAGGTGAGTTCGCACAGCGTGGCACAAGACCGCATCGCCGGATTGCATTTCGCAGGCGGCATTTTCACCAACCTCACTCACGACCATTTAGACTATCACAAAACGATGGCCAACTATCGTGACGCCAAGAAGAAGTTTTTCGACGACTTGTCGCAAAGTGCCTTCGCCCTCACCAACATAGACGACAAGAACGGCTTGGTCATGCTGCAAAACACCAAAGCCAAGAAACTCACTTACGCTCTGAAACATGACGCCGACTTCAAGGGCGTCATCATGGAGAGCCACTTCGACGGCATGATGCTCAAGGTGAATGGCACCGAAGTGTTCACCCAATTGGTGGGCGGCTTCAATGCCAGCAACCTGTTAGCCATCTATGGCGCGGCCATTGCTTTGGGTTTCGACAAGGACGAATTATTGGTGGAAATCAGCAAACTACGCGGTGCCAACGGCAGGTTTGACATGGTCTATTCCGACAAAGGCATTATCGGCATCGTTGACTATGCGCACACCCCTGATGCCTTGGAAAATGTGTTGAAGACCATCAACGAAGTGAAGAAAACAGGAACCCTCAAAAATCCAACCAAAAACTCTAAACTCTCAACTCTAAACTCTCAACTCATCACCGTAGTAGGATGCGGGGGCAACCGCGACACCACCAAACGACCCGAAATGGCCGCTGTCGCCGTCAGGATGAGCGACCGTGTCATCCTTACCTCAGACAACCCACGCAACGAAGACCCCGACGAAATCATCCGCCAGATGAAAGCAGGGATTGATGCGGCAAACAACCATAAAGTGTTGAGCATCAGCAACCGTCGTGAGGCCATCCGTACCGCTGTAGCTTTGGCCAAAGCTGGCGACATCATCCTCTTGGCAGGCAAGGGACACGAAAACTATCAAGAAATCAAAGGGATCAAGAATCATTTTGATGACAAGGAAGAATTGTCGAACGCATTCAAGGAGGCTTAAACCATGTTATACTATCTCTTCAATTATTTAGACAAGCACGATTTCCCCGGCGCGGGCATGTTCAATTACGTCACTTTCCGCGCTGCCGTGGCTGTCATCCTCTCACTCGTCATCGCAGTGTGGTTTGGCAACTGGTTTATCAAGATGCTGAAACGCAAGAAAATCTCTGAGACACAAAGAGATGCATCCATCGACCCTTACAACGAGAAGAAAGTTGGCGTCCCCACCATGGGCGGTGTCATCATCATCACGGCCATACTCATCCCCGTTCTTCTGGTTTGCAAGCTCCATAGCGTCTACACCCTCTTGATGATTGTCACCACATTGATTCTCGGCATCTTAGGCTTCGCCGACGACTACATCAAGACTTTCAAGAAGAGAAAAGACGGCCTCAAACCCAGAGTAAAGCTTGGCGGACAAATCCTGCTCGGTCTCATCGTAGGCCTGACGCTGCGTTTCAGTCCAGCCGTGCAAATCAACGAAACGGTACACCTGAAAATCGAGAACAACAAGGAAATCGTGGTGAAAAGTCCCGACGTGAAATCGACGCGCACCACCATTCCTTTCCTGAAAAACCACAACCTCAACTACGCCGACCTGTTCCGTTGGGCAGGCCCAAAATGGATGTACAACCTTGCGTGGGTCTTTCTGGTCCTGCTTACCGTATTTGTGGTGGCAGCCGTCAGCAATGGCTCGAACCTCAACGACGGCATGGATGGCATGGCCTCAGGCAACTCCGCAATCATAGGAATCACTTTAGTCATTCTGGCCTACATCTCCAGTAATGCCGTGACAGCCAGCCACTTCACCGTAATGTACATACCAGGATGCGAAGAGTTGGTGGTCTTTCTGGCTGCTTTCGTAGGTGCCTTAATCGGTTTCCTTTGGTTCAACTCCTTCCCTGCCCAAATCTTCATGGGCGACACGGGCAGTCTCACGATAGGCGGCATCATCGCCGTTTCAGCAATCATCATGCACAAAGAGCTACTGCTGCCCTTGCTTTGCGGCGTGTTCCTCTTCGAGATTTTCTCCAACATCGATGTCGAAATCTTCAAGAAAAACGGGCACAAGCATCGCATTTGGAAAAAGGCTCCGCTCCATGATCATTACCGCACCAGCTATAGTGATTTCAAAAAGGCATATCCCAACACCCGCGTCACTTTCAAAGGTCGCGGCGAGGGCTTCAACACGGTACACCATGAGGTGAAAATCACCATCCGTTTCTGGATTGTGACCATACTTTTGGCCGCATTCACCCTTTTGACTTTCAAAATCAGATAAATCGAATCCTTATGACATATTTAGAAACATTGACTAACTCGAGACACAGTTCGGAAAGCATGGCCCAAAGCCTCAACGCCATGATTTTGGACATCCGCAAGGAAAACATCAAGCGGAGCCTCAGCGACTGGGACACCGTCGGGCATCGGCAGGCATACGTGGCCACCATCGACGACGTGATGTATTACGACGATTCGAAAGCCGAGAACGTGAATGCCACGTGGTTCACGATGGAGAACTTGGTGCGGCCCGTGGTGTGGATTGCCGGCGGCAACGACACCCTCACCGATTACAGCGAATTGCGCAAATCCGTGCGCGAAAACGTGAGGGCTTTGGTCTGCATCGGAAAGGACAACTCGCGGATAAAAGAGGCCTTCAGTAAAGCAGTTGGCGAGATTTATGAGGCCAAGAGCCTTGAGGAAGCCGTCAATGTGGCCACGCTTTTGGCCAAAAAGGACGACATTGTGTTGTTTTCGCCTGCCAGCCATTCCGAGAACCGCAGAGAGAATTTTGAAAAGCGCGGCCAGCGTTTCATTGAATCCGTAAAAGCCTTGCAAAATGAACGTCATCAATAAAATAATGCGCGGCGACAAGGTCATCTGGATTGTTGCCCTATTGTTGGGCATCGTCTCACTGATAGTGGTTTACAGTGCATCGAGTGCCTTGGCGGTCAACAACTTCGGTGGCAACACCGGACGCGTCCTGCTGAAACACGGCGGCACACTGCTCATCGGCTTTGTGATGATCTTCATTTTCTACCGCATCAACTATCAGCACTATGCCAAGGCCGCCTGGCTATTGCTCATCCCTTGCCTTGCGCTGTTGGCCTACACTTTGCTCTTTGGGCAAAACCTCAACCAAGCCAACCGTACCATCAATTTGGGGTTCTTCTCGTTCCAACCGAGCGAGTTGGCCAAAATCATCCTTATCACCTATTTGGCGCGACAACTCGTCATGATGCGCGACCGTCTACAGAATTTCAAGGATGTCATCCTTTGGCTTGGCCTGCCCATCTTATTCACGGCAGCCTTGATTTTCCCCGAAAACCTCTCGACAGCCGCCATCCTCTTGGTGGTTTGCTTGGTATTGCTGTTCATCGGACGTGTCAAGTTCCTACACATCCTCGCCATTTTGGGCATTGGCGTGGTGGGACTTGGACTCTATATCGCGTTTGATGTAATCCGCACCAACATCAGCAATAAACACGCAAAAACCGCCGCCGAGCAAGAGATGGTGGTCGATGGGAAACCTACGGAATATCGTGAAAAACAGACCCGTATCGCCACTTGGATCAACCGCATCGAGGCCATGGGCGAAAGCAAGGATGAAGAATACGACCCTTTCGACAAACACCACTATCAGCAGACCTACGCCAAAATCGCCGTCGCGACAAGTTCGGTGTTCGGCAAAGGACCCGGCAAGAGCGAGCAACGCAATTTCCTGCCCCACCCCTACTCCGACTTCATCTTTGCCATCATCGTCGAAGAATACGGCATTTTCGGAGCCTTGTTCGTGTTGATGCTCTACATCATCCTGTTCACGCGAGTGCTGCGCATCATGCTCAAACGCCCCTTGACCTTTGGCGCCTATCTTGCATTCGGTTTGGGTTTCTTGGTCATCATGCAGGCCATGATCAACATGGGCGTTTCCATCGGCTTGCTGCCCGTGACGGGACAACCGCTACCCTTCGTCAGCATGGGCGGCACCTCCATGATGGCAACAGGCATCATCATCGGCATGATACTCAGCGTGACGCGCAACATGGAAATGGAAGAAGAAGCCCTTGAAGCGGTTACCATAACTGAAGAAAACCAACAACTTACAACAACAGAATAAATGAAAAACGGAGAAGGACATACGATTTACCTTTTGGGCATCGGCGGCATCGGAATGAGTGCTTTGGCACGGTATTACCATAGCCTGGGCTACACCATTGCCGGCTACGACCGCACCCCTTCCCCGCTCACCCGTCAACTTGAAAATGAGGGCATGGCGATCCATTATGAAGACAATCCAGCTTTATTGCCTGCCCTCATTGATTTTGTAATCTACACGCCCGCCGTGCCGAAAGACTTACAAGAATGGGAAGCACTGCGTCAGCGCAACCTACTGATAATGAAACGCTCAGAGGCTTTGGGGAAGATTTCGGAGCAACATTTCACACTCGCCATAGCAGGCACTCATGGCAAGACCACCACCACGGCCATGACTGCCCACATCCTCAAGACCTGTGGACGCAACACCACCGCTTTCATCGGGGGCATCGCCAACAATTTCGACAGCAACCTGTTGTTCGGCAATGGCGATGACAGCATCTTGGTCGTGGAGGCCGACGAGTTCGACCGCTCCTTCCTTCGCCTGAAACCCGACATCAGCGTCATCAATTCCATCGATGCCGACCATTTGGACATCTACGGCGACCGTCAGCATTTGGTGAAGAGCTTCAACGAATTTGCACAACTGACTGAAAAACAGCTTATCGTAAAAGAAGGCCTTGAAATAGAGGGCGAAGGCATCCTTCGTTTCGGTTTTGGCGACGGCAACGACTATCGCGCCGAAATCCTCACTTCAGAAGGCGGTGTCACTGATTTCGTGATTATCGGTGAAGGCAACAAGACCGAGATACGGTTGCCGATGGCAGGCCGCCACAATGTGCTGAACGCCACGGCTGCTTTCGTTGCGGCACGTCAGGTCGGCATTGCACCAACTGAGATAGCTGAGGCTTTGGCAACATTCAAAGGGGTGAAGCGTCGTTTCGACATCCGAGTAAAAAACGAAAACCACTGCTATATAGACGATTACGCCCACCATCCAGAAGAAATCAGGGCTTGTTTGCAAGCCGTGAGAAGCGCGTTCCCCAACAAAAAGCTAACCCTCGTCTTCCAGCCCCACCTCTATTCGCGCACCCGTGACTTCATGAATGAGTTTGCGCAGATTTTGGGCGCAGCCGATGAGCTCATCCTTTTAGACATCTACCCCGCCCGTGAGAATCCCATCGAAGGCATCACCTCGGCGGCATTGCTCGAAAAAGTGAATTTGGGCGACAAGAAATGCTGCCCAAAATCAGAGCTTATTTCATTGATTGACAACGAGAAGCCCAACCTTTTGGTCACGATGGGCGCAGGCGACATCGACCGTTTTGTTGAACCCCTTGAAAAACTGATAACGACATGGTAAAGAAGATTTTATGCATAGTAGCCTGGGTGATTTCCGCAGCGGCATTGGTCGCCTTGTTCGTCTTTGCCCGCGAAAACTACCTTACCTCGCCCATTAAGGCAATCAAGGTGAACATTGAGCGTGAAGGCGACAACGGTTTCATCAAGGAGCAACTGCTTTTGGATGACATCAACAACCTGCGCGGCCAAGCCAACATCGGTACAATCAACATGGTTTCCATCCAAAGGCATTTAGAAAGCAACCCGTGGATTGAAAGCAGCACGTCCTACGTCGACCTCGACGGTACGCTTTGCATCAATCTCAAGGAATACAACCCCGTGCTGCGCATTTTCGACAAAAACGGTCGCTCGGTCTATCTCACCGAAGACGGCATCAGCATTCCCACCAACCGTCTCTATACACCCTATGTCCTCGTTGCCAACGGCAGTTTCGCACTTCGCAACGACTCCACTTCCTATCCGCTGAACGACACCATCACAGAAGACCAAGCCCTTTTCGAAGCTCTGCACCTCTACAAAGCCATCCGTAGCAACGCCTTCATGCAAAGCTGCATCGGGCAGGTATACCGCAACGGAAAAGGCAGTTTCGACATCGTCGTGAAAGACATTGACGCACAGGTCATTGTCGGCGACACCTGCCAAATCAGCGACAAGCTGCGCCGTGCCGAAATCTTCATCAAGCAAAAGGCCGGCAGCGCAGAACTCAAAACCATGAAAAACATCAATCTCAAGTATAAAAACCAAGTAGTTTGCACAAAAAGATAAAGTTATGAACGAAGGAAAAATCATCGTCGGATTAGACATCGGCACAACCAAAGTGGCCTGCATTGTGGGCCGCAAGACAGAGAACAACAAAATCGAAATCCTCGGATACGGCAAAACCGTATCGACAGGAGTGAAACGTGGCGTAGTCACGAATATTTTTGAAACCGTCGACGCCATTAAGCACGCCGTACAGCAGGCCTCCGACCAGTCGGGCGTCGAAATCAACCGCGTCAGCGTAGGCATCGCTGGTTCTCACATCAAGAGCCTGCAACATCGCGGCGTATTGATGCGCGACAACCGCGAAACCGAAATCACCGAGGCCGAATTAGAAGAGCTGCGCAACGACACCTACAAAATCAACATGATGCCCGGTGAGGAAATCATCGACATCATCAGGCAAGACACCTACGTCGACGGCGAGCAGGCCAACAACCCCGTGGGTATGCTCGGCAGCAAAATTGAAGCCAACTTCCACGTCATCATCGGCCAGACCTCGGCAGCGAAAAACATCGTGAAGTGCATCGAGAACGCAGGCCTCGCCATGGACTACATGATTCTGGAACCCATCGCCTCCGCTCAGGCCGTGCTTGACGAAGAGGAGAAGGAAGCCGGCGTCGTGCTCGTCGACATCGGAGGCGGCACCACCGACATCGCCATTTTCAAGGAAAACAAGATACAACACACCGCAGTCATTCCCTTTGGTGGCAACATCATCACGGAAGACATCTGTGCGGGCTGCTCCATCATCCGCCACTACGCCGAAGAGGTGAAAGTGAAGTTCGGTTCAGCCCTTGCCGAAAAGAACCGCGACGACGAGGTGGTTTCCATCCCCGGAATCAAGGGCCATGCCGCCAAGGAAATTTCTTTTAAGAATTTGGCCAGCATCATCCAGAGCCGTCTTGAGGAAATCTTCGAGTTGGTAAACATGGAAATCCAGAAGGCCCGCTCCGACAACAAACTCATTGCCGGCATCGTGCTGACGGGCGGCGGCGCCATGATGAAACACATCCAGCAGTTGGCCGAGTTCAGCACCGGCATGGAAGTGCGCATCGGGCATCCCGACGAGCACCTCGCCCAAGGCACGCCGAAAGACATGGTCAACCCGATGTATTCGACCGGTATCGGACTTGTCATCGAAACCTTAGGCCGCATGGACCACGACGAGCGTCTGCGCCTCGCCCAAAAGGCAAAGGAAGACGAGAAAAAGATGAAGAAGCAACTCGTTGAGACTGTTGAAATTGAAACATCCGTTGAAGGAAAAACGGAAGACGATGAGGATTTCGGCTTCGGCAAGAAAATCATCACCCGCCTCTCAGAGCTTTTCAAACCCGACAACATCAAATAAAACAACAAGATATGGAAAACCAATACGATAACAACGAATTGTTCAAGCCTGTGGGGACCGAGATGCCCAACTACATCAAGGTCATCGGCGTGGGCGGAGGTGGTGGCAATGCCGTCAACCACATGATGGAGGAAGGCATACAAGGCGTCGACTTCATCCTCTGCAACACCGACTATCAGGCCTTGATGAAAAGCAACGTGAAGACCAAACTTCACCTCGGCCAGCGCGACCTCGGTGCCGGCAACGACCCCGCCAAAGGGCGTGAAGCCGCCGAGATGAGCAAGGACGAAATCGAGAAACTCCTTGACGAAAACACAAAAATGCTCTTCGTCACCGCTGGAATGGGCGGTGGCACTGGCACCGGTGCCACTCCCGTCATCGCCAAACTTGCGAAGGACAAAGGCATCCTCACCGTCGGCATCGTCACCTTGCCCATGGAACGTGAGGGCCGCCGCCGCAAGATGCAGGCACTGTCGGGCATCGACGAGCTGAAGAAATGCGTCGACACGCTCATCCTTATCAGCACCGACAAGCTGCGCGACCAATACGGCGACCTGAAGCTCTCCGAAGCCTTCCGCAAGGCCGACGACGTGTTGGGCACCGCCGCCAAAGGCATTGCCGAAATCATCACTGTGCCGGGTTACGTCAACGTCGACTTCGAAGATGTCACCACAGTGATGAAAGACAGCGGCAAAGCCATCATGGGCTCCGGTATTGCCGAGGGCGAAGGTCGCGCCGAGAAAGCCATCCGCGCCGCCATCCACTCTCCCCTGCTCAACGACTCCAACATCGAAGGTGCGAAGAACATCCTGCTTTACATCACTTCCGGCACCGATGAGGTGTCGTTGGACGAGGTGGACGAAATCCTTGAAATCGCACAGACCGCCTGCGGCAACAACTCCGACGTCATTTGGGGAAATGGCACCGACGAGAGCCTCGGGAACGCCATCAGCGTCACCCTTATAGCCACAGGTTTCAACCACGAGCCAAGACCCAATGTAATGGTCAACAAGCCCGTGCAAGGCATCGAACCCAAGACCGAAGTGAAGAAAACGGTTCACACCCTTGGCGGCGAAGTGAAGGAAGAAAAGCCAGTTGAAACCGTCGTGCCCGAAACCACACCCGAACCCATCGTCAACGAAACGCCTGCCGAACCAGCGACCAAGCCGCAACCTTTGCCAGAAGAGCGCGTTATCCACAACCTCTTCGACACTGAAGAAAGCTTACCAGAACCCATTGAAGACGAGCCGTTGATTGTGGAAAACACGCCTTCTTTCACGCCCGAACCCGAAAGGACAACCTTTATTCCGCGCGAGGACGAGAAGCCTGTGGTGCGCATCTTCGACAACCCCTTCCACCAAAGCAACGACGACGAAGGCTTTGAAATCACCTCACGCATCATGACGCAGGAGGAAGTCACAGCAAAGGCTGCCCAAGAAGTCGCCGTCCTTGAGGCCAAGAAAGCCAAGGAGACCGACCCGAAGGAAGAGCTACGCAAGCAACGCCTCCGTGCCCTGAGCATGAACTATCGCACAGCACGAGGCTTGGAAACCCTTGAGAACCAGCCCGCCTACCTGCGCCGCGACGTCGACATCAACAGCGAAGCCGACAACGACCTGTCGCATTACTCAGCCTCGGGAAGCGGTATATGCGGACAAAACTCTTTCCTCCACGACAACGTGGACTGAACTTTATCTTTGCAAACTACTTGATGCGAAAACGGACGGCCTTTCGGTCGTCCGTTTTTGTCATAATTCATTTGAAATCAAGCAATCAAGCTTAATCACCGATTTCGATCACAGCAAATTTTTTGTTGAACTTGACTTCAATGCCGTTGTTCAACTCGATTTCCCAATCCCTGCGGTCCCTATCAATTTTGATGACTTCAGCGCCGGCAAAATTACTGCTCACGTATGAGGCAATTTGTGTCGGGACGAGTTCTGCGGGAACACTTGTATAGACGTTGGAATGTTCGCAGTCGATTTTTTTCCATTCGGGCTTGCGAGTAAAGTCGATTTGTGTGCCGTCGCTCAGCCTCACTTCGTACTCGTCCCATTCAGCGTTCACCAAAAGGATGTTGGCCTGGGGAAAATACTGCCCAACAAACTTGGTGATTTCCGGGTTGCTGTTGTTGTTTTGCGCCATCGCCGAAGTCATGCCAAAGCAAAGAATGGCGACAAATGCTGTAATAATGCCTAATTTCTTCATTTTTAGTTGATTTTGTGTGTTAATAATAATATGGTAAATGAAACCTATTTTGCAAATTCCGTACCAAAAATCCTTAGTTTATTCCTTCTTCCCACCAAATTCCATCAAATATGCCTTCAAAAAAGCATCAATATTTCCATCCATAACACTTTGGACATCAGATGTTTGGTAGTTGGTGCGATGGTCTTTTACGCGGCGGTCGTCGAATACGTAGCTGCGAATTTGGCTGCCCCATTCAATCTTCAGCTTGCCCGCCTCGATTTTGTTCTGCTCTTCCATACGGTGGCGCATCTCGCGGTCGTAGAGTTGCGACTTCAGGAGGCGCAAGGCGTTCTCTCGGTTCTTGGGCTGGTCACGGGTTTCGGTGTTTTCGATAAGGATTTCCTCTTCCTCGCCCGTGTAGGGGTCTTTGTATTGGTAGCGCAAACGCACTCCTGACTCCACCTTGTTCACGTTTTGGCCGCCTGCACCGCCGCTGCGGAAGGTGTCCCACGACAAACGCGACTGCTCGACCACAATCTCGATCGTGTCGTCGACAAGCGGAGTGACGAACACCGAGGCAAAGGAAGTCATTCGCTTGCCTTGGGCGTTGTATGGGCTGACGCGCACCAGACGGTGAACGCCGTTTTCTCCTTTCAGGTAGCCGTATGCATAGTCGCCCTCGATCTTCATCGTCACCTGCTTGATACCAGCGTCGTCGGCCTCCAAAAGGTTCGAGATGGTAAGTTTGTATTTGTGGTTTTCGGCGTAGCGCATATACATACGCATCAGCATCTGTGCCCAATCTTGGGCTTCGGTGCCGCCCGCGCCCGCGTTGATTTTCAGCACTGCGCTCATCGGGTCGGCTTCCTCGCGAAGCATATTCTTGAACTCCAAATTCTCCACAATTTGGATGGCCGCGTTGTATTGCTCGTCCACTTCCTCCTCGGTGGCTTCGCCTTCCTTGGCGAAGTCGAACAGCACAGCGAGGTCGTTGTAGGCATCAGAGGCTTCCTTGTAGCCGTTGAGCCAGCCTTTCACCTCTCGCACCTTTTTCATTGTGGCTTCGGCGGCTTTGGGGTCGGCCCAAAACTGCGGGTCTTGGGTCTTTTCGTCTAATTCCTGTGCTTCGATGGTACGTCTATCGACGTCAAAGATACCTCCTCAAGGCATCAATCCTCTTACATAAGTCTTTAAGTTGGTCTTGGGTAATCATATTTTTTTCCTTTTGACTTGGGACTACGGGACTGCGGGACGCGAGGCGAGGGTCAAAAAGTCCCTTGTCCCGAGTCTTGAAGTCTCGTGTCTTTGGTTTTCAGGCTGCAAAGGTAAATATTTTTGCGCGAATTGCGTGGATTTTGTATTTTTGTCCCTCTGAAATACATTGTATCACCCATTAAACCTTTGAATTATGACGAAGAATTACTTGAAACACGTTGTTTTGCTGGTCTTGTTGGCTTTTGGCCTGACCCAATTGAATGCTCAAACCTTCACTTACGGCGACTTGATTTATGAAGTCAATTACGGCGGCGCTTCCGTAACCGTTTTGGAACACGTGGATGGCACCGATGCCACGGGTACATTGACCATTCCTGACTATGTGGTCTATAATGGAAACAACTATGCTGTCACCATCATTGACGGCTATGCTTTTAGCTATTGCAGGGGACTCGAAGGCACTTTGATTCTTCCCAACACCCTTGAGGAAATCGGCGACGATGCCTTTGACTATTGCGGCTTTACTGGCGTGGTGACCATTCCCGCCTCGGTGGAATGGATTGGCTACACGCCTTTCTATGGTTGTGATGGCATTGAGGGCTTTGTGGTGGATCCAGCCAACGAGGACTACGACTCGCGCGACAACTGCAACGCCATCATCAAAAAATACAACGACGAGCTGATTGTCGGTTGCAAAAACTCGACGATTCCTGACGGCGTGGTGTCTATCGCCGAAGATGCCTTTAACCGTTGCAGCGGCCTGACTTCCATCACCATCCCAAGTTCGGTCACCGAAATCGGCGGATGGTCGTTTTGGTTCACAGGGCTGACGAGCATCAACATCCCCGCTTCGGTGACTTACATCGGCACAAACCCGTTTGGAGGATGCGCCGAACTGACAGAAATCACCGTGGAAAGCGGCAACACGGTTTTCGACTCAAGAAACGGTTGCAACGCCATCATCAGGACGAACACCAACGAACTGCTTGCCGGCTGCCAAAACACCGTGATTCCTGACGACGTTACTCGTATCGGCGACAACGCTTTTTACTATTGCAGCACCCTCACGGGCGAATTGGTGATTCCCGAAAACATCACTTCCATCGGAGGATATGCCTTTGAAAGATGCACGGGTTTGACGGGTTCTTTGGTCATCCCCAACACCGTCTTAGAACTCGGCGAGTCGGCTTTTGCCTATTGCTCTGGTTTCGATGGCACTTTGACCATCAGCGAGAGTTTGACTTTCATCGGAGGCTGGACTTTTGAGGAATGTGCCGGTTTCAAAGGTTCATTGGTGATACCCAATTTGGTGACAGAAATCGGTTCCAGCGCGTTTGAAGGCTGCCACGGATTCGAAGGCACCTTGACCCTCTCCAAGAGCTTGGAATATGTAGGAGGTTTCGCTTTTGCAAGTTGTTCGGGTTTCACAGAGGCAGTCATTTTGGCCGAAACGCCGCCCACGCTTGATATGTTTCCTTTCGGTGGCTTCGGCAGCAACAAACTCATCGTGCCTTGCGGCTGTGTTTCGGTTTACGAGAACTCCGACTGGAGCGAGCAGTTCACAAACATTGTTGATGATTGCGTGGCGATTCCGGAAATGGAAGCCAAGGGAACGGCTGTCTATCCCAACCCGACCCAAGGCCGCGTGACCATCACGGCGGAGGGCATCCGCCACATCAGCATCTATAATATAATAGGTGTGAAGGTGTTTGAAAGCAACGTCAATGGCGATGTTTTCGACTATGATTTCAGCGGCCATAATGCCGGGGTTTATCTGATTAAGATGGAAACTGCGAAAGGCGTTGAGAATAAATTGGTTACGGTGGAATAAAACCTGTGGGGATTGATGAAGCGTGGAAGAAGATGGAACTATGGTGATTTTCTTGTTATAATGGAAAAATATTATATTTTTTTTCCGTTATATCATAAAAAGTTGTATTTTTGCTGTTGTCTAACACATTAAAATATGATTGAACGACGACTGAAGCAACTCATTCTTCCACGGCTTTTTAAGGGGAAAGCCATTGTGCTGACGGGACCTCGTCAGGTAGGAAAGACCACTTTGCTCCGAATGTTGATGGCTGAGACGGACAAAAAAACACTGTTCTGGAATTGTGATGAACCTGACATACGGCAAAAACTGACAAATCCTACCTCAACGCAACTACAGGCTGAAACTGCCCAATATGAACTCGTCTTCATAGATGAGGCGCAACGTGTGCCAAACATAGGCGTTACGCTGAAATTGCTCATCGACAATCTTCCGATGAAACAAATCGTTGTCACAGGATCGTCGGCTTTGCAACTCTCCAATTCCATTAACGAGCCCTTGACAGGAAGGAAATATGAATACAATGTGTTTCCTTTTTCTTCAGAGGAACTTATTGACAATCACGGCTCTATGGATGAAAAGAGACTTTTGGAACGTAGATTGGTGTATGGCGCATATCCTGAAGTGGCCAATTCGCAAGGGGAGGAGCGCGAAACTTTGTCGAATCTCGTCAATAGTTATCTTTACAAGGACGTCTTCGCTTTTCAGGATGTGCGGAAGCCTGAGATTATTGAGCAATTGCTGCAGGCTTTGGCTCTGCAAATGGGTAGCGAGGTGTCATTTAATGAACTATCCAAGTTGTTGGGTCTCAATTCACAAACGGTACAGCGCTACATTGATTTGTTAGAGAAGTCATACATCTTATTTCATCTGCGTTCGTTCAGCCGCAATTTGAGAAATGAGTTGAAGAAAAGTCGGAAAATCTATTTCTACGACAATGGGGTGCGCAATGCGATTCTTGGCGATTTCAAGCCGCTTCAACTTCGACAAGACGCGGGGGCGTTGTGGGAAAACTTTCTTGTGAGTGAGCGCTTGAAGCACAATTCCTATAGCCTTTTCTATGGTAAAAGTTACTTTTGGCGAACCCAGCAGCAACAGGAAGTCGATTATATAGAAGACATCGACGGTGTTTTGCATACCGAAACTTTCGCCCACAATTATCCTGAGCATACCTTCACGGTTGTCAATCCAGATAATTACCAGGACTTTGTAACTGGCAGAATCTGACTTGATGGGAAGAAGTGGCTGAGTATGAAAAACTCCCACCTTCTCGTTGGAGTTTTCTGCTAATAAAATCCTGATGGAAGGACTTTCTTTGGAGGAGGTGCGATTTGAAAAAGTGTTGCCTCCAACCAACACTTTTCCATAAAAACTGCTGTCTGTAGGCAACATTTTGAATGTGATTGATTAGAGGGCATTTCTAAAAACTATCTGCGATTTTTTTACATCCTAAATTCAATTAATACGACCAACGAAACTTTAATCCAACATTTCTCTAATTACTTTCAATGCTGTATCCAAATCAAACAATCTATCATAAGCCAGACGAACTTGTAATTTTTTGGGAAGATTGATGCTAAATTTTGCAACACTATCCCATGAAATTTTTTCTATACTCTGAATCAATAATTTCTCGTTTTCACTTCCAATTTCTTTGATTTTTGACAAAGTGCTCCTATATCTATCCAAATCGCCATAAACGACAATTTTTCCATCACGTCCAAATCCTGTTCGCTGATATGAACTTATTAGAGAAAAAAGCGTTTTCGCTGCTTTTGTACCACACAACAGAAGTAATGATATTGAATCATCATTTATCAAAAATGGAATGCTCGAATGTCCAATTTGTTGATAATTATTGTATTCATCTCTCAACTCTTTTAAAGCTTCAGCCCCTTGTGTATCCAAAACAGGATAGATTTCATCATCAAGCAGAATTTGCGACATTTCTTTTTCCACTTCATAACTGACATTGTATCCCCCCGAACCCGTAAATATAGGAGCATTACCTACAGAAGCGGTATCAACATAGATTCTCATTCTTTCGTAATCAATCTCAACAATTCTCCACATTTTGGCAGCAAGGAAAACGGTCATACCAATTTCGACATTCGTATCTGGACACAAACTGCCAATGGCTTGGTCGTTATAAAAAACTTCATATTCAAAAGAACTCCAAAATACAGTATACAACTCACCGGCATCAAAAAACTTTTCGCCTTTCAGTCCCACAATGAGTTTTTTGCCAATCTCTTCAAGCATATCCTCATCAACCAATTTTCGAATAATCATTTTTGCCGAATCAATATCACAATCACGAAAGGCTATGTTTTCGTGCAGTTCACGAACAAGTTCTTCAGCACCTATTTCTATTCTTTCTTTTACTATCGAAAGCATTTGGTGAAGCAAAATGTCATAAGGTCGTTTTATCCGTTCTGAAATGTCAAGAACACCCTTTTCGAAAAGTCGCCAACAAGCCAAAGCCTGGAGCAAGTCCCATTTATTCGTTGCATAAATTGTCAACTCACTCGTTGAATTCTGTCCTCGACCACTTCTCCCCATTCTTTGAACCATTGAAGACACACTATGTGGTGAATTTATCTGAACTACTGTATTCACATTCCCGATGTCAATACCCAATTCTAATGTTGAAGTACAACAAATTGTGAATGGCTCATAACGAGAATGTTTAGCGAAGAAGGCTGCATACTCCTTTATACCCCTATCTACCGAAGAATGATGGGAAAAGTAATTGGAGTGACCACCTACCAACTCCGAAATTTGAGACAATTTTACCGAAGCATTCTCAACAAGAGTTCTTGTATTAGCGAAAACGAGGGCTTTCTTGCCTCGTGTTTTCTTGTACAAATCTTTTAGCAAATCAACAGAGAGTTGAAAAGGTTCCGACGGGAAATATTTGATTTCTACTTTATGAGGTTTCGGCGTATTATCAATCAAAACTTTAGTGCTTTCTGGTTGACCAAAAAACTCTTTTGCCAAAGTAAAATCTCCAATCGTAGCCGATAGTCCTACATATCTACATTTACCAACATTTATCTTTGACAACCTATACAACAACGATTGCAAATGCACACCTCTTTCCGTACCGAAATAATGATGGATTTCGTCTACGACAATGAACTTCAGACTTGAAAAGAGTTTTCTGATATATTTCGGCTTGTTTTGGAACATTGCTTCAATGGATTCTGGGGTGACGAGCACAATGCCATCGGGCGATTCCAACAATTTGTTTTTCTTTATTGCACTCGCTTCACCATGCCATTTTGTAACCGTCACATCCAAATAGGAACATAATTCCTCTACTCGTTCCATTTGGTCATTAATCAACGCTATCAAAGGCGAAATATAAAGCACTTGCACTCCCGGTTGGTTGAAATCCACTTTCGAGAAAATAGGCAAGAAAGCGGCCTCGGTTTTGCCTGAAGCAGTCCGTGAAGCCAACACATAGTTATTGTCGGTCGTCATAATTTTGACGATAGCCGCCGACTGGATAGGGGTGAGCTTTTCCCATTTTCTATCCTTGACATAACGACGAATCGGCTCTGACAACAATTCGTAGGCTGTCATAGTTCGGTGATTGAATCAAGTAAAATGTCTTCCATAGGCCTCTCGTCCTTGATCTCTATTTTTTTGCACAAATCGCCAAAAGTCAACGATGGGTTTTGCCGTAAAGTACTCAAAACATTGAGGAAATCACGAATTACATCTCTCGGCATCAAAAATTCCAATGCTCCAGGTTTGTTATAGATTTCCTCCATAAAGGCACGAATGTCTTCATCAGTCACTTCCATCCGAACTGAATAATTGAAATCAAAAATCTCTTTTAGGTTTTTCAGCAAAATAAAGATATTGGTATGATCTATAGGGGTAATCTTTATTACAGGCTGCGCAAAATCCTTGATTCCATTGACTGCATATTTGTTAGGTTCTATTCTACTCTTCAATGCATTGTAACTATACAATCCTCTTTTTTGGCTTTCAAGAAACTCATTTGTACCTGCAAAATTCACGAATAAGTTGCTGCAATTCCCTTGGTAACAGTCATTGTAAATGGTCAGAATCTTTTCATAATTCTTTTGCCGAACTACTGAACTTGGTATCTTGTATAGGTTGGTTGCTTCATCTAGATTCACCATAAACCCACTATAACCAATGGAGACAAACAGGTGACAAAAGTTCTTTATCATATTGTACCAGTTCTGGTCGTTTACAATATCCCGTACTCCCAAGTCCATTCTTGCGTCTGTTTTGTTCTTGTATTCGCCTTTCAACCATCTTAAAGCGTTCCTTTTCATGTTGTCATCGCTATTAATATGGCTTTCAAAATATTTTGCAATGACAACGCCAAAATCAAAACTATCCGCACTTGAAATTTGATTGAGAGTTTCCAAAATACGCTGTTCAACTTTCTTGCAACATTGAGGAGAAAGTATTTGTTCCATACCTACTCCCAAATCCAAAGCAGTTTTCACAACTACTTGGTCTATCCATTTCTCAATCAAAGTTGGCAATGCACCACCTTCGGGCTTAGTCTGAATGGAAATGTTGTCCATCAGATTTTTATACAATGCCAATGATTTTCCATCCGAGGCATATAACCTTACTTCAGGACTGAAATCCGCTTGCGAAACGACAAATTTCTGCTTCATTGCCACAACTTTCATCAAGTGAAGCATGAAAGACTTTCCAGACCCAAATTCCCCAATCCAAAATTTGACGGCATTATGTCCGTTTTTCACATCTTCCAGCGTGCGTAGCATGGCCTGTATCTCTTCATCACGCCCCACGGCAATGTGCTGAATGCCAATTCGCGGAACCGTGCCGCTAATCAATGAGTTGATAATTTCTGTTGCTTCTTTGGGTTTCACATTCATTGTATATTCTTTTTGATTTGTTCGTAATAATCTTTATTCATAGCCCAGCCATCTTCAGTTTCTTCAATCAAGTTGTCATCAAGTGTTTCAAAATAGGCTTCGTTGATTTGATTGACTATAGAATTGGTCATTAAAGCTTTATCTGCGGCAAAATCATTTAATTGTACCGATGATAAGATGAAATTCTCCCGCTTGAACAAAGAAATCAAATCAGCAACAACACGGTCAAATATCCTTTCTGGTTTTCCAACAGGTCTCAAAGCCTCATCCTGATTGTCGCTCTCATCTAATAATTCTGATAAATCTGATGCAGTTTTCTCAAATTTTTCTTTTCTTATTTCCACTTCTGATTTATCAATTAAAACAACTTTTCTTTCTGGTACGCAATAAGAATCAACAGTTCTTATTTCAAATTGACTTTCATCAAATTTCTCAATTCTTGCCATCTTCAATAAGAAATCCTCCGATAACAATTTTGTAGGGCCTCTCCATTTATCAAACTCATTATAAAAGCCTTTCAAAGCATCCCATAATTTGTAATAATCGTTACAATTACGGTTTTTTTCAAATAATAGAGAAAACTTTTCTTTATGTTGTAGAGTTGGAAAAAGAATATCGACAATTGATTTTGCTAAAGGTACATCCTGTTTGCCGTATAGTACACATGACAAAAAATAATATCGAAGCGCATCAAACTTATCTTGTTTTGCAATTAAGCGAACAGCATCCAAACATACTTCTCTAATTCCAGTCTTATTTCTAATGAAATAGTCTATGACAAAATCAAATTGAACTACAAATCTCATCACATTATTGTTCTGGATAAATTCGTCTTTTATCCTTTTAACTGCCAAAAACATGGATCGTTTTCCATATAACTCATTAATGTCACGAACAACTTCTTTATCATACTCCAATTTGACGCCTTGCATAGACCTTTCAAAAGCCAAAGCAACTTCATCTTTTCCTTCGTATTTATTATATTTCATCAGCCCTTCATCTTCGTAGACATCGTACTGTTGAAGACAATAAGAAGCGCATTGATGTAAAAAGAAAAGGCAATCGTCATCTTTTATAAATTTTTCATTTTTAGCTAATTGAATAAAACGGTCATAGCCTTCGGTGTTTTTAGCTGCCGTTACATATAAAGAAACTCGTTGGCGGAATTAAAGTAGCGCATATTTAATTTGACCAATAGGTTTGTTGTTTGTTTTGTTGATGTATTGTAACACGGTAAACGCAGTGATTTT
>ONKQ01000046.1 GCA_900318465.1 uncultured Bacteroidales bacterium | reverse complement strand
CGACGAACATCGGGAGCCACATGCCTTCATCGGCATACACGCGACCCACCGAAACCATGATGGCCATCGCGATGATTCCTAATACTTTTTTCATTGATTTGATTTTAATTTATTGTTTCTGTGATAATTACATAGAATACTACCCCATCGGGCGACTGCAAAGATAGGGAAAAAAGTGGTCGAATTGGCAGTTTTTGCAAATCGGCTCAAATTTCATAAAAAATCGGCTCGTTTTTGCTTTGATTTGAGCCGATTTTCCTATTTTTGTGAGCCGATTCTATTGAAAAATGAACAACAACATCCTTTTAGAACACATCAAGGCGCATCCGGGACAATCCTCGAAACAGATTGCTGATGCTTTTGCCGACAATGCCAGTCTTGCCACTATAAAACGAGGCCTTAATGAATTGGTTAGCCAGTTTTACATCTATGCAGAAGGCAAGGCCAGAGCCACCAAATACTATGTTTCTCCGCTTTTTGCGCCCGTTGATTTGGATGCCTATTTCAGCAAGGAAATCGATGAGCGACAAATCCAAACGGGATACAATTTCGACATGATTCCAAAAGTGTTGAGCCGAGTGAGTTTGTTCACGGAAAAGGAAATGCAGGAATTGAACGGATTGCAGGCGCAGTTTTTACGGAATTTTGCCGCGCTTTCGGAGGAACAAAAACGGAAGGAAATGGAGCGTTTGGGCATCGATTTGAGTTGGAAATCATCTCAAATAGAGGGAAATACCTATTCGCTTTTGGAAACGGAAAAACTGCTGAAAGAGAAAAAAACCGCTTCGGGAAAGACCAAAGAAGAAGCCATCATGTTGCTTAACCACAAGGATGCGCTTGATTTCATCGTGGCTCATCCTGACTATTTGGAACACCTCACCATCTCACATATCGAAGATATTCATAGCCTGTTGGTCAAGGAATTGAATGTCGACAGAAACATCAGGACAAGGCGCGTGGGCATCACGGGAACCAATTATCGCCCGATTGACAATGAATTCCAGATTCGCGAGGCTTTGCAACAGACTTGCGACTTGGTGAACAGCAGAGAAAATGTGTTTGAAAAAGCCTTGTTTGTACTGGTCTTACTTTCTTATATTCAAGCCTTTAACGATGGAAACAAGCGCATTGCCCGTATTACGAGCAACGCCATCCTTATCGCCAACCATTATTGCCCCATCTCGTTCCGCACGGTAGACAGCATTGACTACAAAAAGGCCATGCTTTTGTTTTACGAGCAGAACAACATTTCTGCTTTCAAGAAAATTTTCATTGAACAGTTCCGCTTTGCCGTGGAAACTTATTTCTAACATTAGCCAATCAATTTGGTTTCCGACAGAAAATTCTGTCGGATTTTTTTGTATCGAACCCTTGCAACCCAAAATTTTCCTATTTTTGTCCCACTAAAACAAAAAGCATCGCACAGACAGTAAATTGAATCTGACATAGTTAATAATGGGCTTTACGCTCTTGTTCTCTCTGCTGAAAACTGGACACTTTCATGTATATGGGAATAAGACACTTAAAGTTCACGCTTGGCGTGGACTTTTTGTACTTATCTATATACATGGTAGTCCAGAAATCCACAGCAGAAGGTAATACAAAAAGTTTCCACGCTTTTTTCATTGCTTTTCAAGACCAAGGCGAAAGCCAAAACCGAAAAGCAATGGAAAGAGAAAAACGATACCCCACCGAAGGCTTTCACCTCGGCAACCTTATCAAAGCGGAACTGACGCGGCAAGGGCGTAGTATTACTTGGCTGGCTTCACAAGTGGATTGCTCACGCGAGAATCTATATAAAGTATTCCACCACAAATGGATTTACACCGACCTTTTGTTTCAGATTTGTGAAGCCTTGGATTATGACTTTTTCAAGTTATGTTCCGACTATTACCAAGCCAAAAAACGTGAACAAAAAGATCAATGATTCGGTAGCAATTTTCCGAAATATTGGGACGAATAGCACCACATAAAATGCTGACAATAAAAAAGATTGATATATTTTTGTGGCGTATCATACATTAACTAAAACCGATGCGCCTAATGGGATATAACTGGGCAAAGAAAAAATGAAGAAACTATTGCTTTTAATAGTAGCCTTTGCATCAATTACGCTGTTCACATCATGTTCAAAAGAACGTCCTAGACAATGTAAATGCACAGTCAATTGGGTAAATCCACAATATAGTGCAGAAGGATTGTTGGGGAGCGTTGATTATTGGTGGGCAAATCCGGGTGAGCCGTGTTCAAAAGTAGCATACAATATAAATAATGAAATCTATACTGTCATTTGTACCGAGCAATAATTCAATAATTCGTTAATACAAAACCGATGCGCCCGATGGGATAGAACTGGGCAAGAAAAGAATGAAGAAAACCATTAAATCTTTGTTTGTATGTCTTCTGACTTGTGTTTTATTTGCAAGTTGTGGGGCAATTAGACCAAGTAGTTTTGTCAAGGCTACTGATGGGGGTACATGGAGTTCCATCATGATTAGGGAAGATTTGCCTTATGATCAAGCCTTCAATGAAGTTCTTGATGTTGTGGCTAGACGTTTCGAGATGGATATGATTTCCAAGGATGGTGGATATGGCCGCACCAATTGGTGTTACACTTGGAATGACCGTGGACGATATACAGAAAAATACAGGACCCGCGTCATCTTCAAGTTTTCCAACGACTGGAAAAAGGTTGATATCAAGACCGAAGCGGAATTTGGCGGAGAGCCAAGATGGATTAGAGGTTTCGATACACGTCTGCTAAGTACCATCAAGCAAGACATTTCTGGTGCTGTAGGCCGTACTGTCCTCTGAATTGTTCACATAAGTCAATAAAATACGAATCGAATTCAAATGGTTTTTGAATTTGGCTAGTTTTGGTTTGTTTGTAATGTGTGATAGCCCAACATCCTATCATTTCAAGATAATCACTTCAGATGAAATCATGGAAGTGTTCGGCACGGTTATGTCCCGTTCGTCTGAAAACATTGATATTGACCTTTGGTGTCCAGAAGAGCCACGCTTAAACTTCAAAGTTACATTGACAACCGCCAACATTCCACAAATGCTGGAAGATTTGCTTCGTGATAACCTTGCGGCCATATTGCCTTCTGGAAGTTCCTTCTCACTAAGTTATTTGCCTTATTAGGTCGTTCATTTTCAACCCAATACTATCGAAATCAGTTCAGATTCATCCACTAATTACAGGAAATGCCTTGAAAAAGGTCAACAGAGAAATGGTTCCCTTTCGGAGTTTAGTCTAGGCGAATTAAACATTTCTTTGACCCGCACTGTCAATCGCTTTGATTGGTAAATCGGGAGCAGTTGCTTGATACGTTTTTTGCTGACCGCGTTCAAATTGTCGAAATAGCATTCCGAGTTCAGATACATCATGTCGAGAACGGCTCGTTCGGGCGTAGCAATACTAATGTTGTCGCGCCGTTCGATGCCTTCAAGGTTGTAAAGGATTTCGCCCTTGATTTGCCGATAGCGGAAAGTTTGCCCCAGCATTTCGATTTCGCGGCTCAAATAACTGACCGAAGTAATGGCCGAATCATACTGAAAGATGACTCCCGTTTTCTGAAGTACATATTCCAAAGAGATATACGAAGGCACAAAAACCAATCCCGCCAATTCCTCCAGATTGTAGTTTTTCTTGGCATAAATCCCTTTTCGAGGATTGAGCAACAAGGCCTTCTGCACATAATAATTCAACTTTTTTGTAAGCGAATCATCCCTTTTCTCATTGAGTAACAAGGCAATACTTTTTGTATTGAAAGCCGTCCTGGGGGACTCACTCAAGCCTAACATGATATTTTCTTGCGAACCAATCATCCAAAATTTTCGTATTTTCAGTTCGCAAAAATAGTAAAAATATCGTATGAGAGCCTATATAGACAAAAAAATCCGTCAGTCTCACTCTGCCGGATTTATTTCTACCTCAACGACCTTCTTGTTCTTTCGAAACCACTCCGTGATGTCTTTCACGCGCCCGTCGGCGAGGCGTTTCATCATGCGTTGGTTGGTAGTCGCACTATCCAAAGGCCCAAGTTCGGCCACATATCGACCCAATTTGATGTAGTCGAAATGGTCGGTTGGGACGTTCTGTGGCAAATCGTTTTTGCCGGAATACCATGCGGCCTTCAGGTTTTTGTGGCTGTTTTTCAACTTCTTGGCCAATTCAGAAACCAGTTGCGGCTCATTGTCGCCACCCATAAAGCACACACAAGTGATGCCTGACTCGTATTGCGCCACAAGACGGTTCAACTCACTCTCGTCCAACGCTTTGCCGATATTTTCCCACAAATACTTGCTGTGGCAACCTGGACATTGGTTGGGACAGTTGGAAATGTTGATAGCAAGCGTCACCTCATCAGGAACTTCCTGAAAGACAATATCATAATTAGCGTATTTCAGCATCTGTCCATCTCCATTTTTCCATAGTAACGGCGGGCGGCTTCCTCTTGGCGCGGCTCGCTAAAATTGCTGACGCGCTTCAAATAACCGATGATGCGGGTCAGGTAGTCGATGTTGTGGCTGTGGCACTCGGGGCACTCCTTCAGGTAACGCTTGTCGATGTGGCCACAGTCGTTGCAAATCGTGTTCGGTATGTTGAAAGTGAAGTAGTTGCAGCCTTCGCGGGCAGCCACACGCAGCAGTTGGCGGTACTGCTCCTTGGTCAAATGTTCCTCCAAGTTGCAGTGCAGGGCCGAGCCACCAGTGAGGTGCTTAATGTATTTCTCTCCGTGGAGGCGAAACTTGTCGAGTACATTGGTGTTCGGGTCTTCCACGATGTAGAAATAACTGTTGTAGCAGTCGCGGTGCACCTCGTAGCCGTCCTCTTTGTCCCACTTGGCATGCTTCACGCCAACGTTCTCGGCGGGAATCATCTCGCAATTGAACATTAAGCCGTCCTTCTTTGAGTAATTTTTTTTGTTGTATTTCTCGATAAGGCCAAGGACTTCCTGCACAAAATGCTCATATTCAGTATTGTCCGAAATCTTGATTTTCAGGAATTCGGCAGCCTCCACAAGACCATTCACACCGATGGTGAGATATTGGCGACCCAAATTAATATAACCCGCATCGAACAAGGGCAACATACCTTTGCGTTGCAATTCCTTCAGGTTCTCGTTGTAGCAAATCTGCACCTTGTGGCAAAGGTCGACGATTTCCTCAAGGAAGGTGAGATAGTGCATATTGTTACGCGAGGCGTACTGAATGCAGCGGTTCAGGTTGATAGTCAACACGCTCTTGGAACCCGTGGAAACGCCACCGGCACCGAGGGTGTAACTGAAGCCATTGTCTTGAATCTCATTGCGCAAACGGCAGCACGAGGAAAGCGAATCAGCGTTATCACTCAAATAAGTGAAGAACGAATGGCCTTCGGCATACATTTCGGCAGTGAAGTCGGCCCACTCTTGGTCGATGACGTCGCCATCTTTCGAAAGCAAGGCCATCGTCTCGACGGGGAAAGTGAGCACACTTCTCAGACGCTCGGCATTGAACCATTTCATGAAACGTTTCTGGAGCCAACTCAGTGATTCCCAGTCGGGTTTGGTACCATCGGGGAAATAGAAGTTGCCGAATAGTGACTCGAAATAATAACGGTCGTAATAGGCAATGTTCCAAAACACTGACTGATAGTTTCTTGCGCCCGCAGGTTGGTTGAGCGAATAAACAATCTGTTGGAAGCAGTCAGTGATGACCTTGTCAATAGTGCGGGGCTTCAATGAGAAGTCGACCACCTCATCGGCACGTTTGTAATAGTCTGTACCATAGTCCTTTCCGATGAAATAGTTCATATACATCAGGAACTCGGGAGTGGCGCAGGCACCGGAGAGTTGCGACGACACCATGAACACCATATTAATAAAGCCGCCGCAGAAAGAGCGCAGTTTGGTGGGTGCGGTTGAGTTGCCGCCGATGGAGGCCGTGCCTTCATTGAGCCACGGATACATGGTGATGGAGGCACAATAGTTGGCCAATGAGGTCTCGTCGTTCTTGTAAATGAAATGGTTGTTGAGCAAATAGAGGTAACGGTCGGCGAGCTCCTTTCCGAACATCGACTTGATGCGGTCAGTCAAAAGGCGGCGGTTGATGCGGATGAAACTCGACTTGGGCAGTTCGCCAATCAATGTGGCGATGTTCTTCTTTTCCACATTGGCGTTGGCATCGTACTTTGAGCCTGTGGCGGCATTCGAAGCGTTGACATAATTGCTCAGAAAGTCGATTTTCTCGCGGATTTCGCGGTCTTCGGTGTGCTTTTGGCGATATAGGATGTAGTTTTTCGCCACAGTGTAATATTGCTCCGCCATGAGTGCCGTTTCCACCTGATTCTGAATCTCTTCCACAGTGATGCCGTTGGTCACACGGACGCGGCTCAAGATGCCGTTCAAGTCCTCATCGGTGGCATAGAAACCCGATGCGAGAAAGGCCTTGCTGATGGCCACTTTAATCTTATCTAAAGAGAAGGCTTCCTGCTTGCCGTCCCTTTTGGTAATGTATAATCCTCCGTTGCTCATATAATGTGCTCGTTTTCAATTTATTGCACCATCCAAAGTGCATAACTCCAACTGGTTTTCTTTTTCGTGGCACTTTACCCTAAAACCCGAGGGAATGGTGCTTTCGTTCCAAGGCAGGTCTTCTGGCTCGCTTCCGCCCAAGCAGCCTTCCCGTCCGTATGGGTTGGACAGTGGCAGAGGGTGTGTCGGGCGTCTTCTGAAGCTCACAGCTACGGGCATAGTCCCTGATTCTCACGGGGTTCCCTTTTCATCTTCGTAGAAGAACCTTGTCCTGCAAAAGTAGAGCATTTTGTTTTCTCGTGTCAAGTGTTTTGCACAAGGATTGCTGCATCATGTTTCCGTTTTAGGCTGTAGGGCTGTCACACCGTGGCAGCCGCTCATCGTCAGGCCATTCAATTGGATTGTCAATAATAAAAATCATGTGAACATGATTCGGCATCACCACAAATTCCGGAACCGCGACATTATCATTGATTTCTGGGATTTTTTCGATGCAACGCAGCGCATATTCCCCGATTTCCGACAATTCCATCCGACCATCAACCACATCGCCAAAATACAATTCATGGTTTTTCGTGCAAAAGGTCACGAAATACCTCCCGCCATTGTAATCGTGCCATGTGGCACGAGGTGATTTCCTTTGTGGCAGATTGTATGGTATTGACGTTCAATTTTCTGCAAAGGTATTGATTTTTCACAACAATACAATTTGGCGGAAACAATTATTCAATTTTCATGATTGCGGCTGCCCTGATACGACAGCCCTATAGCCCAACGGGACAATTTCACCCCTGGACTGTGGGGCTGTCACATTGTGGCAGCCGCAAAACAAAACAACAAACCAATTAAGGTTGTTCTTTATCAGTTACGAGCGATGCGTCCCAGAACAAATCAGCATTGGTTGTAATGGTATTTCCACCTCCAACACGGAACGGCTCAAAGCCTGATGGAATCAAGTTGACATAACTGTCGCGGTCGACATCTTCCATTTTGTAATCTTCCTGATAGTAGGACAACGTGCCCCAACAGGAAAACCAATAGGTGTTTTTCGCCATGTAAGCGTAATAATCATCCACTTTGCTGCTGCCTTCATCAAAAGCGTAGTGCATCATCATCTTTTTGCCAGAAATGTAGTGTTCGCGCATTTCCTTGAGCGACAACGGCGTACCATCCATATCAGAAACAAAATGCCCACCCATGTCGGAATCAATCATAGCCCATTTATTTAATTCAGGCAACCAAACCTCATTGACAACATGACAATCGGAATCATTTTCGTCTTGCGGCATACAAGTGATATACCTTGCCTTTATATCCGCTGCAAGCAACAACTCAAAGGTTAATATGCTATGCAAACGGCAGTTGAACGCAGGCGCAACATCTTTAGCGTATTCCCACAAGCCAATTGCATTGACATGTTCCGGCCATTTCTTTTGGTTGTCGTGAGGAATGTTTAAGGACACAAACTTTCCAATTGCAACAGCTTTTTCCCAGGTGTCGGCATTTTGGGGATAAAGGGTGTCCAATTGAAAATACTCACGGATTTCTCTTGCTCGTGTTGTGTCTTGTATGATGACCATTGAAAAATTGGCAGTGTCGCTCGCATACGCTCCTGATGACTTTAATGCAGACACTCTTTCGTCGTACAAGCCCAAGTTACTTAAGCCAAAGTCAATATAATAATATGGCCTCGCTAACCTAAATACGACAAAGGTGCAAACAGCAATTACACCAATTATGGCAAAAATGTTTCGAATGATTGAGAATGCTTTTTTCATACTTATTTAGTTAAAAAAGTAGAGACGGTGCACGCACCGTCTCTACAAACAATTGTTCGGAAATTACTTCCCTTCAGCCAGCCTCTTATACCCCTCATAGCGAAGCTTGGCAAACTGCTCGGTCTTGGCGAACAGCTCCTTGGCTTCCTCTGGGAAGGTCTTCAGCAGTGAGTTGTAACGGACTTCACCCATAATGAAGTTTTGGAAGTCGGCCCAGTTGGGTTCCTTCGAATCCAAGTGGAAGCCGTTCTCGCCAGCGTCTTCCTCGGCGGGGTTGAAACGCCAGAGGTGCCAGTAACCACAGTCGACGGCGAGCTTCTCTTCCTTCTGTGAGTGACCCATACCAATCCTGATGCCGTGGTTGATGCAAGGCGCGTAGCAGATAATCAGCGACGGACCCGGATAAGCCTCGGCTTCCTTGATGGCCTTGAAATACTGGGCTTGGTTGGCACCCATTGCCACTTGAGCCACATAGACATAGCCGTAGCTCTTGGCAATCATACCGAGGTCTTTCTTGCGGACCTTCTTACCAGAGGCGGCAAACTTGGCGACAGCACCGGCAGGCGTAGCCTTCGAGGACTGACCACCCGTGTTCGAGTAAACCTCGGTGTCGAGGACGAGGACGTTGACATCTTCGCCGCTGGCCAACACGTGGTCGAGGCCACCGAAACCGATGTCGTAAGCCCAACCGTCACCACCGAAGATCCACTGGCTACGCTTGGCCAAGAAGTCCTTCTGGGCGAGCAGTTCGCTCTCAAGTGCGCAACCGTGGCAGGGGCAAATCTTGCTGCCCGCAGCCTTGGCATCCTTGGCTTCTTGCAACTTCTGGGCGGCCACTTCGGCACCATAGAGTTCCTTGCCTTGTCCGTTCCAGAAATCAACGCAAGCATCGATAGGCATAATGGCCTTTTCGAGGGCGGCGACAAATTCATCGGTAGCCTTGCGGTTGGCGATGGTGTCGTTGTAGGTGTTCAGCCAATTCTGCGTGGCTTCCTTCATCCAGTCGAAGACGGTCGTGTTCACCAATTCTTCAGCCTTCTTGCGGAGGCCTTCGCGAATCTTGCGATAACCCGTGGCCATACCGAGACCAAACTCGGCGTTGTCTTCAAACAATGAGTTGGCCCAAGCCACACCGCGACCCGTGCGGTCGTTCTTGCGGTAAGGCGTTGCGGGAGCCGAACCACCATAGATGGACGAGCAACCCGTGGCGTTGGCCACCATCATACTCTCACCAAAGAGTTGGGTGATGGTCTTGATGTAAGGCGTTTCGCCGCAGCCGGCGCAGGCACCCGAGAACTCGAACAGCGGTTGCGCAAACTGGCTGTTCTTTACGTTGGCGTACTTGTCGATGAGGTTGTCCTTGTAGGCGACTTTCTTCTGGCTGTAGTCCCAGTTTTCGGCTTCGCCCAACTGGCTTTCGAACGGCTTCATTACGAGAGCCTTGTTGCCCTTCATACCCGGGCACACGTCGGCGCAGTTGCCGCAACCCGTGCAGTCCATAACGGAGACCTGCATACGGAAGTTCATTCCAGCCATCTCCTTCGGCATCCTCATTTCGATGGTGTTCATCGAAGCGGGGGCGTTTTGCTTCTCCTCGGCGGTCATCACGATAGGACGGATGGCAGCGTGAGGGCAAACCAACGAGCACTGGTTGCACTGGATACAGTTGGCAGCATTCCACTCGGGAACGTAGGTGGCCACACCGCGCTTTTCGTAAGCCGTGGTACCAGCCGGGAAGGTGCCGTCAATGATGTCCTTGAAGGCGCTCACGGGCAGGTCGTTGCCGCATTGGGCCACCATCGGGCGCATCACCTTATTAATAAACTCGGGGTCGTTGTCGTTGTGCTCGAAAGCAAAGTCGGTCGTGCAAGGCAGTTCGGCCCACTCGGCGGGGATTTCCACCTTCGTGATTTCGCCACCACGGTCGACGGCGGCATAGTTCATATTGACGACATCCTCACCCTTCTTGCCGTAGCTCTTCACGATGAACTTCTTCATCTGTTCAACAGCAAGGTCGTAAGGAATGACACCCGAAATCTTGAAGAACGCGCTCTGGAGGATGGTGTTGGTGCGGTTGCCCAAGCCAATCTCGGTAGCAATCTTCGTGGCGTCGATGATGTACATATTAATATGGTGCAGGGCCAGATACTTCTTCACGAAGTCGGGCAGGTGGTGCTTGGTTTCCTCAACATCCCAAGGCGAGTTGTAAAGGAAGGTACCATTGTCCTTCAGGCCACGCAGGCAGTCGTACTTGCGCAGGTAGCTCGGCACGTGGACAGCCACGAAGTCAGGCGTACCGACGAGGTAAGGAGCCAAAATGGGCTGGTCGCCGAAACGCAGGTGCGAGCAGGTGTAGCCGCCCGATTTCTTCGAGTCGTAGTCGAAGTAGGCTTGGCTGTACTTGTTGGTGTTGTCGCCAATGATCTTGATGGAGTTCTTGTTGGCACCCACCGTACCGTCAGCGCCAAGGCCGTAGAACTTGGCCTCGAAGGTGCCCTTCGGCAGGATGCTGATTTCGGGCAGCAGCGGCAATGAACGGTGCGTCACGTCGTCGTTGATGCCGACGGTGAACTGGTTCATCGGGGTCTCGCTGGCGAGGTTGTTGAACACGCTCATAATATGGGCGGGAGTGGTGTCCTTCGAAGACAGACCATAACGGCCACCGATAATCATCGGCTTGTTGGCAGCCGGAATGTCCTTGCAGTTGGCGAAGGCTTCGACGACATCCAGATACAGCGGGTCGCCATTGGCGCCGGGCTCCTTTGTACGGTCGAGGACGCAGATGCGCTTGACGGTCACAGGCAGCACTTGGCCGAGGTACTTCACGCTGAAAGGACGATAGAGGTGAACGCTGACGAGGCCGAGTTTCTTGCCGTTGGCGTTCTCGCGGTCGATGACGGTCTTGATGACGTCGGTGATGGAACCCATAGCAACGATGACGTCGGTGGCATCGGCGGCGCCGTAGAAGGTGAACGGGGCATAGTTACGACCCGTAATCTTGCTCATTTCCTTCATATACTTGGCCACGATGTCGGGCAGCGCGTCATAATACTTGTTCTGCGCCTCGCGGGTCTGGAAGTAGATGTCGGGGTTTTGGGCGGTGCCACGGGTTACGGGGTGCTCGGGGTTCAAGGCTCTGTCGCGGTATTCCTTCAGTGCTTCCCAGTTGACCAACGGACGGAGGGCTTCCATATCGGCAGCCTCAACCTTCTGGATTTCGTGGGAGGTGCGGAAACCGTCGAAGAAGTGTAGGAACGGCACGCGGCCTTCAATAGCGGCTAAATGGGCCACGGGAGCGAGGTCCATAATTTCTTGCACCGAACCGGTGGCAAGCATAGCGAAGCCCGTCTGACGGGCGCTCATCACGTCGGCGTGGTCGCCGAAAATGGACAAGGCTTGGGCGGCGAGGGCACGGGCCGAGACGTGGAACACGCCCGGAAGCAACTCACCGGCAATCTTGTACATATTGGGGATCATCAGCAAGAGACCTTGCGAGGCGGTGTAGGTGGTGGTGAGGGCGCCAGCCTGCAACGAGCCGTGAACGGCACCGGCGGCACCGGCTTCGGATTGCATCTCGACGACCTTAACAGTCTCGCCAAAGAGGTTCTTCTGACCTTTGGCAGCCCATTCATCGATATACTCGGCCATCGGCGACGACGGAGTGATAGGATAAATGGCGGCCACTTCACTGAACATGTAGGCAACATGGGCCGCAGCCTGATTGCCATCGCATGTCAAAAACTTTTTTTCTGCCATTTTTAAATTGTTTAAGTTTTGTAATTTGAATTAGTTATTATATGTCAATTTTATCAATCGTCCATCTTATACTTTCCACATCTTCCATCTCTTTTCAATCATTTTGCGTATATCCTATTTTTCTTCTTGGCTTATCATTCCTCTCACGCAACTGATCAAGGGCATCGTTTAAGGCCTCTATCTGCACGGCAATCTCATTATTAGATTCTTCCTGCATCCTATTGACATCGTTTTGGTCGTGCAGAATCTCCTCCACATAGTTATTCAACTGATCAACCTTATGATTGAGTTGCTCTATTTTCAAATTGGTGTCCTGCCATGCAGACACTGCTTGCCGTATCATCACAAATGCCCTCATGATGTTGATGTTGACCTGTATAGCCGTTTCAGATCGCAAAACAGAACTGAGCATAGCAATGCCAAGTTCAGTAAAAACCACTGGAGGCCTTCGCATACCCATCCGAATGGAATTGGACATCACAATTTGTGATTTCCAAATCTCCATCTCCTCTTCGGTCATTGTAAACATGAAATCCTCAGGAAAACGATCAATGTTGCGCCGCACGGCTTGATTCAAGACTCGAGTTTCCACTCCATACAACTCAGCCAAGTCGCGGTCAAGCATCACACGAAGCCCACGCACCTCATAAATATGGTGCTTGATGACCTCAATATCCGATGTTTTACTTATGATAATCGACTCGATCATATTATTTCACCAATTAGCGTTTTCGCCGGCATCTCCATCCTCGAAAAGGCAAACAGTTTCTTTCCAAGGTCTTTCAACGACGCTCCAAGATGATAAACTTCCTCGTCACTGATGAGAAAGCGGTCGTGGTATTTGTCCGACTCCTGTATCTCAATCGGCGGATACTGCTTGTTATGCTTTTCAAGGTCAAGTTTAAGCGTGTCGGAAATGTTTCGAGTGATGATTTTGGCAGTTACGCCATCATTACGTTTGGCCAACATCAGCAAAACCGACTCGTCAACATAATTGTCGACAAGGGTGATGCTCTTCTTCGCAGACTTTATCAAATCCGTTGCAAAGACGTATGCATCAAAAATCTGCCCATTGTAGAACACACCTTCTTTTGGGGGCAACGATGTGCGCACAAAGAAATCAACCTTGTCCTGCAACTCGTGTATTTGCTCCGTATGCTCCTGCAACTGATGGTCGATACGTTGTTCCATATACACCAGATGCTGGTTGATGCTATAGCCTCGAAGCAGGTATTCCTTCAACACTCGGCTTGCCCATTTACGAAACTGGGTGGCATTAAAACTGTTCACGCGATAGCCAACGGCCAAAATCATATCGAGGTTATAATACAACGTGCTATATCGTTGTTTTCCTTCGTTACCCATGTGTTCCAAAATGGAACATGTGCTTTCTTTATCAAGTTCACCGCTAACATATATGTTTGAAATATGCTTGGTTATGGCGGGGCGTTTGGTGCCAAACAACTCAGCCATTTGCAATTGCGTCAACCAAACCGTCTCGTCAGCCACCTGTACATCCAATTGCACGATGCCGTCGTTGCTCTTGTAAACAACGATGGACTCGTCCGACGGTTGATATAGGCTCAAGTTGCTATTCATTGATATACATCGAAATACCTTTTTTGTGGTCAAAATTTTTGACCGCAAAATTAGGCCGCAAAATTAGACATTCCGCGTCAAATAAGCAACCTTATATAAAAAAAGATTTTTTTGGCGAAAATCCACATTTTTTTAAGGGCTATTGAAATAATTTGTACTTTTGCGCGCTCAAACAAAGAAATCAACAATAAACAACAAATTAAACTCATTAAAAATGAAGAAATTAGTTCTTACTCTTGGACTGGCCTGCCTCTTCATGGTGGCCTGCAACAACACCACGAAACAAGCCGAACAAGCCGCTGAGCCCGTTCAGGAAGAAAAGACCGAAGTGGTCGAAGAAAAGCACGAATGCCCGATGCACGCTCTGAAAGATGAGTATGCCAAGTGGGATGAGATGACCGACGAGGCCAAGGCCGAGCTCAACAAGAAGGCTTGCGCTATCTTTGCCGAAATGGACGCCAAGATGGAAGAGATGAAAGCCGCTGGTGAAGGTTGCGCCAAAGAGATGGCCGAAATGACCGAAGAACAAAAGGCTGAATGCGAAAAGAAGTGCGCCGAAATGAAGGCCCAGTGCGAGCAAATGAAGGCCGCTTGGGAAAACTTCGCCAACCTCACCGTTGACGAGCAAAAGAACCTCGTCATGCAACGCCTCGGTGGTTGCGAAGGTGAAAAGGGCTGCTGCAAAGGCGAAGAAGGCCACAAGTGCCAACACGAAGGCGAAGGCCATCAGTGCCAACACTAACATCCCGCTGAATAATCATCAGCTGACGGTTTTTGATGAAAACAAAGAAAAAGAGGGCTGAAAAGTCCTCTTTTTTTGTGTAGTTTTGTTTTCCTCTATCCCTTTTTTTGTACTTTTGCAGTTTAATACAAACTGCGCCCAAATGTACGCCTATATCACTGGCAAAATAGCCGAAAAATCACCGACATACGTTGTCCTCGACAACCAAGGCATCGGCTATTTCGTCAACATCACGCTCAACACCTTCACCGCCATCGGCGAGAAGGAGGAAGCGAAATTGTTCGTCCACGAGCAAATCCTTGAGGACGCGCACAACCTCTTCGGCTTTTATTCGGCCAAGGAGCGCGACCTCTTCGAGCTACTTATCAGCGTATCGGGCGTGGGCTGCAACACGGCAAGGCTTATCCTCAGTTCGCTGACCGTCAACGAATTGAGCAACGCCATTGCCAACGATGACGTGAAGACCATCCAAGCCGTGAAAGGCATCGGGGCCAAGACCGCCCAGCGCATCGTCATCGACCTGAAAGACAAACTGAAGAAAAACGACTTCCCAACGGAAATTTTCGCCGCCCAAAACAATACTATAAAGAATGAAGCGTTATCAGCATTGACGATATTGGGCTTCAGCAAAACGGCTGTCGACAAGACCTTAGACAAACTGCTGAAACAAATGCCCGATGCCACCGTCGAAACTCTTATCAAAGAAGCACTTAAGATTCTGTAAAGCAAATGAATTTATATTATACACGAGATATAAAAAAGCGGAATGCAGAATGCGGAATGCAGAATGCGGAATGCCATTCATCATTCAACATTCATCATTCATCATTCACAATTCTTTTCCTTCTCGCTTTTACCCTATTCTCCGCTCTCCGCATGACAGCAGCAGAAAGCTACGATATTTTCTACCATAGCCCCTACATCGTAGAACCCGACACAACAAAAGTCATTTACCCCATCCCCGTCAACACTGGCAACCCCATTGAGGACCTCAACAACCAGTCGCCGCTCTACCTCAACGACCCGTCGAACTACCAAACCGAAATCATCTACGACCCGCTGACGCGCCAATACACTTTCAAACGTCGCATCGGCGATTTCTATTACGACACGCCCACCACACTGACCGAGAACGAATACTTTGAGTACAAGAACCGCCAAGGCATACAAGAATACTGGAAGGAACGCCGAAGCCAAAATGCCCGTTCCACCACCAACGGCAACTCCATCATCCCGCCCATGTTCATCGGCGGCAAGGGCTTCGAGACCATCTTCGGCAGCAATACCGTCGACATCCGTCCACAAGGTTCCGTCGACCTGACCTTCGGCCTCAAGCACACCTACCGCGACGACCCCTCGCGCAGCGAACAGTGGAAACGCCACAACGATTTCGTCATGGATATGGATATCCAGATGAACGTGATTGCCAAAATCGGCGACAAGATCAACTTCAACATCAACAAGAACACCAAGGCGACCTTCAACTACCAGGACAAGCTCGACTTGAAATATCAAGGCAAGGAAGACGAAATCATCCAACTCCTTGAGGCTGGTAACGTCAGTTTCCCGCTCAACAGCACCCTTATCACCGGCACCCAGCAATTGTTTGGTGTGAAGAGCCAGCTGAAGTTTGGCAAGACCACCATTTCGTCGATTGTGTCGTACCAGGAGAGCGAGTCGCAGAACATCACCGTGCAAGGCGGCGCACAGACCAACGACTTCCAGTTGAGCTGCCTCGACTACGAGGAAAACCGCCACTTCTTCCTCAGCCAATACTTCCGCGACCACTACGAAGAAGCCCTTTCCACCCTTCCCACTGTTTCCTCAAGTGTCAACATCACGAAGATCGAGGTGTGGATCACCAACACCAATACTTCCACGCAGAACACACGTAACATCCTCGCCCTCACCGACCTCGCCGAAGGCAAGGACGAATGGATTTATAACAATGAGGTGACTCCGGCCAACACAAGCAAGATATATCCGCGCAACGCCGCCAACAACCTGCTCACCCGCATGGACACCACGCAAATCCGCAACATCAGCACCGTGACCAACTACATGAGCAACGACCCCTTGCGCGTTGGCAGGTCGGGCTACATGACTTCTGGCCGTGATTTCGAGAAAATCGAGAACGCCCGCCGCCTGAGCAACACGGAGTTTTCGCTCAACTCGAAGTTAGGTTTCATTTCGCTTAACGTCACCCTCAACGCCAACCAGACCCTTGCCGTGGCCTACCAATACACCATCGTCGGTTCCGATGAGGTCTACCAAGTGGGTGAGTTCTCCGACCAAGGCATAAACACACCCAATGTATTGGTCACCAAGCTCTTGCGCGGCACCACGGTCAACACAAAGATGCCCATCTGGAACCTGATGATGAAGAACGTCTACAACTTCAGGGCCTATCAGGTCAGCTCGCAGGACTTCTTGTTGTACATCTTCTACAATGGCAACTCCAACACTACCCCGATGGGCTACTTCACCGAAGGCTCAGCGAAAGGCATCTCATTGCTTCACCTCATGGGCCTCGACAACCTGACCACGCAAAACAACCCCGCTCCTGGCGGCGACGGCATGTTCGACTTCTTGGACAACGCAGCCACGCAAGGCGGTACCATCAACTCGTCGAACGGCCGCATCTTCTTCCCGGTGCTGGAACCTTTCGGCAAGCATATCCGCAACAAGATTTTCCCCAACGAGCCCGAACTCGCCGAAAAATATGCCTACGACTCGCTTTATACGATGACCAAAACGTCAGCCGAGCAGTATTCCGAAAAGAACAAGTTCACGCTGCAAGGCTTTTACTCATCGCAGTCGGGCAGCGAAATCAGCCTCAACACCATGAATGTGGCCCAAGGCTCAGTGACCGTGACGGCTGGAGGAACGCAACTCGTTGAGAATGTAGACTATACCGTTGACTACACCCTCGGTCGCGTCAGCATCATCAACGAAGGCATCCTCAATTCGGGAACGCCCATCAACATTTCGTTGGAGTCGAACAGCGGTTTCAGTGCCTTGAAAAAGACTTTCCTCGGCACCCGCGTGGAGCATGAGTTCAACCCCGACTTCCGCTTGGGCGGTACGGTGCTTTACCTCGGCGAGCGTTCCTATACCCAGAAAATCAACTACGGAGAGGAAGCCATCGCCAACACCATCTATGGTGCCGACATCAGCTACCACACCGATGCCCGCTGGCTGACAAGCTTCATCAATGCTTTGCCGGGCATCAGCACCAAGGCTCCGTCGCGCATCAATGTGGATGGTGAGTTTGCCCGATTCATCCCTGGCCTGTCGCGCTCGGCGAGCGAGAAAGGCACGTCTTACATCGACGACTTTGAAGGTGCCAAGTCGACCATCGACCTGCGTCTGCCCACCTTGTGGAACCTCGCCAGTACGCCGCAGAACCAAACCGACCTCTTCCCCGAAGCCGCCGCCAACACGGGTCTCAGCTACGGTAAGAACCGCGCCAAACTTGCTTGGTACGTCATCGCCAACGACATCTTCTACGACCGTTATTATAACTACCGTCCGAGCAACATCACCACCGAGGAGCTGTCGAGAAACAGCGTCCGTCAAGTGCTTGAGACTGAGCTATATCCCACCAAGGACATCGAGACTGGCACCCAGACCAACATGAGTGTGTTGAACCTCTCCTACTATCCGGATGAGCGCGGCCCCTACAACTACGATGTGGATCCCACACGGTATTCACACGGTATCGACGCCGAGGGCAAACTCGTTGCACCAGAGAGCCGTTGGGCAGGTATCATGCGCAAGATGGAGACCACCGACTTTGAGGCCACCAACATCGAGTATTTGGAATTCTGGCTGATGGACCCCTTCTCTGAAGAGGAGTACCAAAACAACCCAGGAAAACTCTACATCAACTTCGGTGACATTTCCGAAGACATCCTCCGCGACGGTCGCAAATTCTATGAAAACGGTATGCCTACCTCCGAAGTTGTCGAGAACGTCGACACAACCATTTGGGGTCGTGTGCCTACCTTGCAAGACCTCGTCGGAACCTTCAGCAACATCTCAGAGGCCCGTCCCTATCAGGATATTGGATACGACGGTTTGCGTGACGCGGATGAGCGCAGCTTCTTCGAAGACACTTACCTCAACATCATCAGGAACCGCTTTGGAGAAGGCTCGACGGCCTACACCAACGCATACAATGACCCCTCAGGCGACAATTACCATTACTTCCGCTCATCGGAATGGGACCAATCGACTGATGAACGATACGGCAGCATACTGTACCGCTATAAGCAATACAACGGTCCCGAAGGAAATTCGCCCTCCGACCAACAGCAGAGCAACGAGACCTACACCTCCAGCAACTCGACCCTGCCCAACGCCGAAGACATCAACAACGACAACACCCTGAACGAGAGTGAGCGCTACTACCAATATGTCGTCGACCTCGACCCCGCCAAGATGGTGGTGGGCCACAACCACATCGCCGACATCTTTGAGTCGACCAACGTCTCGCTGCCCAACGGACAAATCGGTGGCGTGACTTGGTATCAGTTCCGCATCCCCATCCGTCTGCCCGACAAAGTCATCGGCCACATCGACGACTACTCGTCCATTCGCTTCATGCGTATGTTCGTCACCGGGTTCCGCAAACCCATTGTGCTGCGTTTTGCCACCTTGGATCTCGTGAAAGGCGAATGGCGCACCTACTCCCAGAGCATCCAGGCCCCGGGCGAATACCAACCCAACGACAACAGCAACGCTACCACCTTCGACATCTCGGCAGTCAGCATCAACGAGAACAGCCGCCGCGAACCCGTGCCTTACGTCATCCCGCCTGGCATCCAACAAGAACTGATGGTTGGAACTGTGCAGACCACCCGTATCAATGAGCAGTCGTTGCAAATGACCGTCCAGAACCTCGTCGACGGCGACGGACGCGCCATCTACAAGACCACCGACTTCGACCTGCGACAATACAAATACCTTAAAATGTTTGTCCATGCCGAGGCCGCCCACGAGGAAGAACCTCTTGAAGACCAAGACCTTACCGTGTTCCTACGCATCGGTACCGACTTCACCGAAAACTACTATGAATACGAGGTGCCGCTGAAGGTCACGCCATGGGGAACACCTTACACCAACAAGGAAGGCATCTGGCCTGAAATCAACAACTTGGACATTCGATTGGAAGACTTCGTGGAGGTGAAACAACGCCGAAACGAGGCCATGAACCAGCCCAACAGCAACGTGCGACTCAACTACATCTATTCCGAGAAAGTGAAGAAAGGCACGGTTGACGGCAAAGACTACTACCATTCCCTCAAGGTCATAGGTAACCCAAGCATCAGCGACGTGGAAGCCATGATGATCGGTATACGCAACCCGAAGAGGCAGAACCTCGCCAGCGAAGATGACGGTCAACCAAAGAGTGCCGTGATTTGGGTCAACGAGTTGCGACTCAACGAATTGAGCAGTCATGGCGGCGTAGCGGCAAGAGGCCGTTTGGAAGCTACCCTTGCCGACTTGGGTCGCGTAACCGTAGCGGGCAATTACAGCTCGGCTGGTTTCGGAGCCTTGGACAGCGACATCATCAACAACACCTTCGAAGCCAACTCCGAATTTAGCGTGTCGACCGACTTGGAGTTAGGCAAGTTCTTGGAAGGCACAGGCCTCAAGCTGCCCATGCACTTTGACTACGGCCAAACTGCCATCACTCCGCTCTACAACCCCTACGACCCCGACATCAAATTGAAAGATGCCTTGGATGCCCTCAACACCGACGAGGAACGCGCAGAACTCACCTCCAAGATACACGATTACACACGTTACAAGAACATCAACTTCATGAACGTGCGTAAAGACAGGGTGCAAAAACGCCGCCGCGACGACGAAGGCGAAGGCAAGGAAGGCAAAGAGCAACCCAAGGAGAACCCACGCGACCCGAACCGTGGCCTCGGCGGTGGCCGAAACAGCAACATGCCCAAGGTTCACATCTGGGACATCGAGAATTTCAATGCCTCGTTCAGCTACAGCGAGACCTATCAGGAAAATACCGACATCAAGTATTACCTCACCAAGGCTTATCGTGGCGGATTGGGCTACAACTACGCCGGCAATCCCAAGAACGTGACGCCTTTCGCCAAGGCAAAATGGGCCTCCAAACCCGCTTTCCAAATCATCAAGGACATCAATTTCTATTACGCGCCAAAGAGCCTCACCTTCAACACGGAGATGTACCGTCTCTTCTCGCAACGCGAAATGCGCAACAAGAGCGGTGGCGACATCATTATCACCCCGACCTACTCAAAGCAATGGGACTGGACGCGCAACTACCAATTGCGTTACGACCTCACCAAAGCCCTCACCTTTGAATATTCGGCACAATCACAGGCTTACGTCTACGAGCCTGCCGGCTATGTGGACCGTAATGAGGACCCAGAAACGTGGCAACTCAACCGCGACACCATCAAGAGCGAGCTGCGCAAACTCGGCTCCACATCACGCTACCAGCAAAACTTGAACGCGAGTTACACCTTACCTATTAATAAGATACCGATATTCAACTGGATTAACGCAAGCGCAAGCTATCAAGGTACTTACTATTGGACTGCTTCTGCCCTGTCGGTACAAGAACGTTTGGGCAACACCATCGAAAACTCTAACAACATCCAAGGCAACGCCACCCTCGACTTTACAAAACTCTACAACAACGTGCCTTACCTGAAGAACCTCAACTCATCAAGTCGACGCAACAACAGCGGCAACCAACGCGGCAACAACCAGCGCGGCGAGAAAGACAAATCAAAAGGTGGCAAGGACGACGAAGGCGACCAAGCCGCCGACTCCACCAAGACCAAACCCAAGGTAAACTATGGCAAGATTGTGTTAGACAACAGTTTGCGCCTTCTCACTATGGTCAAGAAAGTGTCGGGCACCTATTCGCTCGTCAACGGACAAACCCTGCCAGGCTTCATGCCCAAGCCCGACTACTTTGGCATGAACGTTAACGGCTGGTCGCCAGGCGTGGGATTTGTGTTTGGCAGCAGTTTCGGCGAAGACGCCGACATCTACAACAAGGCCGTCGCCCACAGCATCGAGATGGCCGAAGCCCAAAACTGGCTCACCTACGACTCCATCCTTGCCGACCCCTACCGTCGCCAAAAGACCGAAGCCATCAACTACCGCGTGAACGCCGAACCCTTCCAAGGCTTCAAAATCGATATTACCGGACAGCGCAACTACGCCGAGAACTACCAGCATTACTTCCGCTTCAGCCCCGAAACGCGACAGTTTGAAGTGTTCACCCCCACCAACGGCGGCAGCTTCAACTCCAGCTACTTCATGATGCTTACCTCGTTTGTCGGCGGCGACAGCATCCATTCGCAATCGCAGCTCTTCGACAACCTCATGGCCAACCGTAAGATTGTGGCAGAACGTCTCGCCCGCGAGAACCCCCAATGGATTGAAAACGTCAACGAATACGTCTACGACAGCGTTGCCGGCGACTACTTCCCGCGTGGCTACAACTCCTCGTCGATGGACGTGTTGATGTACAGCTTCATCGCTGCCTATTCGGGACAAGACGCCAACAAAATCAAGCTCAGCCCCTTCGGCACCCTGCCGCTACCCAACTGGACCATCACCTTCAACGGCCTGACCAACATTCCCGCCGTGAGCAAGATCTTCAAGACCCTTAGCCTGAGCCATTCCTACAAGTCAAACTACACCATCAGCACATGGGCCACCAATGTCTATTACGACGAGGGCAACACCATCCAGACCTACGAGAACAGCGACATCATCATCCCGAAATACGACATCCAGCAGATGGTGCTCAACGAACAGTTTATGCCCCTCATCGGTGTCGACGTCGGCCTGCAAAACTCGATAACAGCCAACTTCCAGTTCAAGAAGTCGCGCACCTTGACGCTCAGTTTCGCCAACAACCAGCTCACCGAAGTGAACAGCCGCGAAATCGTTGTTGGCGCAGGCTACCGCCTCAAGGGACTGAAGTTCAACATCACCTCGCTGAGCGGCGACGCCAGTTCGAGAGGCAAGACCAAATCCGTCAACAACGACCTTGTTTTCAAGCTCGACATAGGCTTCCGCAAGGACATCACCATACTACGCCGCATCGACGAGAACAACCACCAAGTGTCGGCAGGCCAAAACAAAATCAACATCTACCTCACTGCCGACTACAACTTCAGCCAGCGTCTGAGCGCACAAGCCTTCTTCAAGCGCGACGTGGCCGACCCATACGTGGCCAACAACTTCTACAACTCGACCACATACGCAGGCTTGACCATCCGCTTCAACCTTGCACAATAAAATTTTCCGCAAAATGTGAAAGCTGACACTAAAATATGTAATTTCGCAGCCGATTCAAACAACTTTAAAACATACAAAAGATGAACATTCCAACCAATCTGAAGTACACAAACGACGACGAATGGATCCGCCTTGAAGGAGAGATTGCTTTCGTCGGCATCACCGATTATGCCCAGCACGAGCTTGGCGACATCACCTTTGTTGACGTCGACCCCGACATCGTGGGTGAAACCCTTGACGCACAAGAAGAATTTGGCGCCATCGAAGCCGTGAAGACCACTGCCGAGTTGCTCATGCCCGTCGGCGGCGAAATCGTTGAAGTGAACGAAGCCCTGGCCGACGAAGAGAACGCCAAGCTCGTCAACAGCGACCCCTACGGCGAAGCCTGGATCATCAAGATCAAGGTCAACGATCCCGCTGAAGTCGACGCCCTGATGGACGCCGCCGCCTACGAAGCCAAGATCGCCTAAACCCTTGGAAAAGCTGACAAGAAATAGTATCCCGGGAATCCTGTGCGGAATCATCATTCTCATTCTGACAGGACTTCCGGGTTCTGTTTTTCCACGCGTCAAACCCGCTTTGGGCTTAGACAAAGTGGTGCATATCGGCATGTATGCCACTTTCGCCTTCCTCTGCATCTGGGGCTATCGCGACCAGTTCGTCTCAAAAGGAAAACCGTACCGAACCAAAGCCTTGATCATCACTGCAGTCATCAGCATCCTATACGGCGGCCTCACCGAATTAATACAGGAATACCTTGTGCCAACCCGCACTGGCGACAAGTTCGATTTCGTTGCCGACAGCATCGGAACACTACTCGGAATCAGTGTTTTCGGCATTTTTTTCAGAAAGAAAAAATAAAATTCCACTTAGATGCGTTTCGTAAGCAAATAATTCCTATTTTCGCAACCTAAATAGGAGAGTAAAAAATTAAAAGACATAACACCATGGAAGAGAAGAAATCACCAAAAGCAAACCTTGAGAACAAAAAGCTCATGTTCATGCAGATAGGCTTGATTATCAGCCTTATTATCGCATGGTTGGCTTTCGAACACAAGAGCTACGACAAGCGTGAAATCGACCCGAGCCTGCTCCGCCAAACTGAAGTGGTGGAAGAAGAGATGGTCGAAATCACGAAACAAGAAGAACCGAAACCGCAACCCGTTGAGGTTCCGAAGCAGACCACGCAACTCGAAATCGTGGAAGACGACGTTGAGGTGGAAGACATCGAAATCAACGCTGAAATCGACCAAGCCGAAGTCGTGGAGGATTATACTCCTGTCGAAGTCCAGGAAGAGGAAGTGGTGGAAGCCGAAGTGTTCACCATCGTGGAAGAGATGCCCAGCTATCCTGGCGGCGACCAAAAGATGTATGAATATCTTGGCAAGAACATCAAGTATCCTCAAATCGCTCGTGAGAGTAGCATCCAAGGCCGTGTGTTCGTCAACTTCGTTGTTGAGCCTGACGGCAGTGTCTCCAATGTGAAGGTGCTCCGTGGTATCGGTGGCGGATGCGACGAGGAAGCTGTCCGCGTCGTGAAGTCGATGCCGAAATGGAAGGCCGGCAAGCAGCGCGGTAAGGCCGTGCGTGTGTCCTACACACTGCCCGTCGTGTTCAAGTTACAGTAAGCGCGAAGCCGCACAAGAAACCTAAAAGCCAGCAATTTGCTGGCTTTTTTCATTTGAAATGGTCATAAACAACCTTGGCCTTCGCCGGCCCGACAATCTCAGAAAGTCGCTCCAGCGAGGCCTCCTTGATACCTTTCACTGATTTCAGTTCGAGCAATAGTTTTTCAGCAGTCTTCTTCCCCACTCCCTTGATGTCGGCCAACTCGGAGTGCATGAAACCTTTCTCAAACTTCTTGCGATGGAAAGTGATGGCGAAACGGTGTACCTCATCCTGGATGTGCGCCAGCAGGCGAAACACCTCCGAATTGGGCTTCAAACCCACGATGCGCGGCGGGAACCCGAACAGCAATTCATTGGTGCGGTGACGGTCGTCCTTAGCCAAACCCGCAATAGGGATGTCGACTTGCAACTCATCTTGAATCACCTGTCGCACCACCTCCATCTGTCCTTTGCCGCCGTCGGTGATGATAAGGTTGGGCAAGGGTTTCTTTTCCTCAATCAGCCTTGAATAGCGTCGGCGCACCACTTCTTTCATTGAGGCGTAGTCGTCGGGGCCTTCCACCGTCTTGATGTTGAAATGGCGATAACCCGCCTTGTTGGGCTTGCCTTTCACGAACTGCACCATGCCCGCCACGGCGTAATCGCCTTGGAAGTTGGAGTTGTCGAAACACTCGATGACCTCGGGCATTTCCTCCAATTGCAAGGCCTCCTTCAGTTGGTTGAGCACCCGTTTCTGGTGCCTTTCCGGGTCGACCAAGGAGCGTTGTTTCTCCAAGTCGATTTTGTATTGCACGGCGTTGCGTCGCGAAAGGTCTAAGAGCTTTAACTTGTCGCCGCGCTGCGGGATGGTCACTTCCACATCCTTGAGGGCGTAGTCCAATTTCACGGGCACGATGATTTCAGGCGCATGGTCGCCCGACTGTTGGCGCAAGTCGGCCACGGCCAAAAGCAGCAATTCCTCCACAGTTTCTTCCAAGCGTCGTTTCATCTCGAAAGAATGGCTCTGCACCACTGCGCCGTCCTTCACCTTCATATAGTTTACAAAGAAATCTTCGCCATCGTCAACGTAGGAAAACACCTCCACATCGTGAATCGACTGGCTGACCACCGTCGAGCGGCTGCGATATTCCTCCAACAAATCATACTTGACCTTGATTTCGTGGGCTTTTTCAAACTCCATGCGCGAGGCGAAGTCCATCATTTGCGCCTTCAAGTCGCGAAGTACACCACCCATGTTGCCCTTGATGATTTCGCGGATTTCGGCAATCATGGCGTTGTATTCCGCCTTGGAAATCAGGCCTTCGCATGGGCCGTTGCACTTGTGGATGTGATAATCTAAGCAGACCTTGTACTTGCCCTTCTCGACGCCAATCTCCGTCAAAGGCGTACGGCAAGGGCGAATCTTGTAGGCCTGACCAAGCAAATCCAACAGGATATGCGCCGTGCGAACCGAGGGATATGGCCCGAAATAGTCCGAACCGTCGTTGACCTTCCTTCTCGTGAGGAACACGCGCGGAAAAGCCTCCTTCTTGATGCAAATCCACGGGTAGGTCTTGTCGTCCTTGAGCATGATGTTGTAGCGCGGCTTGTACTGCTTGATCATCGTGTTTTCAAGCAACAAAGCCTCTGATTCCGAATCAACTATGCTATATTCAAGGTCAGCGATTTTGCTGACGAGGACGCGCGTCTTGCCGAATTGTTCTTTGTTGAAATAACTGCTGACGCGCCGTTTCAGGTTCTTGGCCTTGCCAACGTAAATCAGTTCGCCCTTCTTGTCGAAATAGCGGTACACGCCAGGCTTGTTGGGCAGCGCGGCGAGTTTTTGTTTCACTATTTCGGGCAATTCGGGCATCATTTTTCTTTTTCTCACAAAACTTTCAAAACCCACAAAACCTCTTTTCTATTTGGGAAGCACGCCAACCGGCTGCTTCCCTGGTGGCAAGCGGTTGCGAGCCGCCACACGTTTATTTTTGGACTTAATTACTGTTTTGCAAGTTTTGTTGGTTTTGTGACAAATCAATTATCTTTGTTCTTCCTCATGTGGTCCCAGCCTTGGGCTTTGATGGGAATGACATGGTTATCAGGCGTAATCATTTCGGCAATGCCAACATTGTCAGTCATGTAGCCAATTACCGTCACATCTGCCGAAAGGGTTTGTATCTTCTCGTAATCTTTCTGGTCGATGGTGAAGAGCAATTCGTAGTCCTCGCCGCCGCTCAGGGCCGCCACCGAGGGCACGATTTGGAACTCTTTGGCCATTTTGTCCGTGGTCGGGTCGACGGGGATTCTTTCTTCATAAAGCTGGCAGCCCACGCCCGATTCCTTGCAGAGGTGCAGGATTTCGGAAGCCAAACCGTCGGAAATGTCAATCATCGAAGTAGGTTTGATGCCCAAGGTCTTGAACTGTTCCACGATGTCCTTGCGGGCTTCGGGTTTCAGTTGGCGTTCAAGCACATAGTCCATGCCCTTCAGTTGGGGCTGCATCTGAGGGTTGGAAAGGAACTCCACCTTCTCACGCTCAAGGATGAGCAGGCCGATGTAGGCACCGCCCAAGTCGCCGCTCACGCAAAGCAGGTCGTTTTTCTTTGCGCCACTGCGATAGACGATGTCCTCTTCCTTCGCCATGCCGATGACGGTGATGGAAATGACAAGGCCCGTCTTGCTGCTCGTGGTATCGCCGCCCACCATATCCACATAGTAACGCTCGCAGGCCAAACGAATGCCGGCATATAATTCGTCCAAAGCCTCAACGGAGAAACGGCTTGACACGCCCAATCCGACCACAATCTGCGTGGGCGTACCGTTCATGGCGTAGATGTCGGAGAAATTGCTGACGGCAGCCTTGTAGCCGAGGTGCTTCAAAGGGCAATAAGTCAGGTCGAAGTGAATGCCCTCAATGAGCATGTCGACCGAAACGAGTGTACGCATTCCCTCATGGTTGATGACGGCGGCATCGTCGCCGACGCCTTTCAGCGAAGAGGCGTTACGCAAGGGAAAATCGGCGGTCAGTTGGTCGATGAGGCCGAATTCGCCTAATTCGTCAAGTTCGGTCAGAGGTTTGGAGGTGGTTTCTTGTTCCATAATAGTCGTTTTATTGGCTGCAAAAATACAAAAAAAGCAGAGTTCTCACCCTGCTTCATCGTTGTGGTCCCACTAGGGCTTGAACCTAGGACCTACTGATTATGAGTCAGTTGCTCTAACCAACTGCGCTATGGGACCGCAAAAAAGCACGACCAAAGCAAAGATTTCCGCCTTTTTTCTTGCTTTTTGCGCTGCAAATTTACAATTTTGCACCGAATTAAACTGAAATTTTCTCTAAAATGAACACAAAAATCAAAAATATCATCTTCGACCTCGGCGGTGTCGTCTTAGACATCGATGAAACTGTCGTGTATAAGGAACTCGAAAAGTTAGGCCTCAAGACTTCGGAACTGGCTCATTCAAAGGAGTTTATCGAAATCATGAGCAAATTCGACACAGGCATCTACACCGCCCCGACCTTCCGCAAGAAAATGAAGGCCCTTATCGGACAAGAAAAAATGACCGACCAAAAATTCGACTCCATTTGGGATGCCATGCTGTTAGACATCCCCCACGAGCGCATCGAAGCCCTCGAAAAGGTAAAGAAACACTACAAGATTTTCCTGATGAGCAACACGAATGTGATTCATTACGACTTGTATGTCAGGGATTTGCAGCTACGTTTCGGCTACAATGAATTTGACGAGCTGTTCAACAAGTCGTATTTCTCATTCGCCGAACATTTGGAGAAACCCGACCCGCGATTCTTTGAACTCATCCTCGACCACGAAGGCTTGTTGCCCGAAGAAACCCTTTTCATCGATGACACAGCAGCCAATATCAAGGTAGCCAAATCTTTGGGAATCAAGACTTATCATATTAGCCGAGATGAACTGGTTCGCAACTTGTTCGTGAATGGGGTTTTGAAGGAAGGTGTTGTGTGACTTTGGTTTATGGCCTATGACTTGCCCATAGCCTATAGCTTATGGCCAATAGCCTACTTGGTTAATAGGCTTTTGGCCTGGGGGATTTTTAGTGAACAAATCAGATGTAAAACATAATAATAGCATTATGAGAAATTTCAGGAACTATGAAGTATGGAAAGACGGAGTAGAGTTTTCTGCTCATGTTTATGAATTAACCGAACAATTTCCAAAGAAAGAGATGTATGCCTTATGTGACCAACTCCAAAGAGCATCGGTCTCAATTCCATCTAATGTAGCTGAGGGATGTTCAAGGAGGTCACAAAATGAGTTTGCACATTATTTGGAAATCTCATTAGGCTCTTCTTATGAAATTGAAACCCAGATGGAAATCGCTCACATTTTAAAGTACGTCTCTGATAAACAATATGACGACATCATTGAAAAAGTTCAATTGATAGAGAAAAAACTTACGAATTTAATCAATACTATTCGTCAAGATTAATTGCCTATGGCCAACAGCCTTTGGCTCTGTAAAGGTGGCCATTGGCTATAGGCTATAGGCCATAGTAACTAACAATCTCCTCTAAAACTCTATAAACTTCTTCAACCGACAGCGTTTCCATCAGCCTCATTTTGAACGGCTTAAAGTTGGTCAGCCCCTTGAAATACGATGCCCAGTGCTTGCGGATTTCAAGCAAGGCGATATGTTCGCCCTTCCATTCGATTGAACGTTGCAAATGTATCTTGCTGACGCGCACCCGCTCCGCCACATCAGGTAATGGCAGGCTCTCCCCCATTTCCAAATAATGCCTTATCTGGCTGAAAATCCACGGGTTGCCATAACTTGCGCGACCAATCATCAGGCCGTCCACGCCGAAAGTGTCCTTGAAATGTTTTGCGGAAGGGCCGTCCACCACGTCGCCGTTGCCGATGATGGGGATGTGCATCCTAGGGTTGTTTTTCACCGCACCGATAAGCGTCCAGTCGGCTGGGTCGCTGTATTTTGTGGTGCGCAGTCGTCCGTGGATGGTCAGGGCGGCGATGCCCACATCTTGCAGGCGTTCTGCAATGTCGACAATTTCTTTATGCTGTTCGTCGTAGCCTAAGCGCGTCTTCACCGTCACGGGCGTCTTCACTGCCTCCACCACGGCCTTGGTGATGGCCACCATCTTGGGAATGTCGTTCATGATGCCCGAACCCGCACCTTTCGAGGCCACTTTCTTCACCGGACAGCCAAAATTGATGTCAATAATGTCGGGATGGGCGGTTTCGGCATAACGCGCCGCCTCCACCATCGGCTCAACGGAGTTGCCGAAGATTTGGATGCCTACAGGACGCTCAAATTCCTCAAAATCAAGTTTCTTGATGCTTTTCACCGAGTCGCGGATGAGGCCGTCGGCGGAGATGAACTCCGAGTAGACCACATCTGCGCCAAACATCTTGCAGACGTAGCGGAACGGTGGGTCGGAGACATCCTCCATCGGGGCCAAAAGGAGCGGATAATGCTCAAATTCGAGGTGGGCGATTCTATACATTGATGTCGTTTTTATAGTTTTTGTCGTCGCTTTGCGTCACTGCGTGGTACGAAGCTGTCCAGAAAATAGTTATCCTTTTAGATTGCTTCGTCGTGCCTCCTCGCAATGACGCAAAGCGTACCTTATTCATTATTAAAACGGCTGCAAAAGTACAAAAAGCGTATCTTTGCCGCAAAATCAAACGCCATGAAAGACAACTTATTCATAGAAAACCTCAAGCAATCTACGGGGATGCGCGTCTTCTTGTTCCTCATCATTTTAATGGTCAGCAGCTTGATAGGCGTGGCCGTCTCTGCCCTCTTCATGTTCGCCGGCGATACGGGCCTGAAAATCGGGCAAGGCATCAGCTCCGTCTTTCTGTTTGTGGTGCCGCCCATCGTGTATTATTTCATCACACGCAAGGCATACCCGATGCGCGACTTGGGCTTCCGCAGGCTCGCTTCACCTTGGTGGCTGCTGTTGGCTGGTGTGGCCCTGATGTTCGTCTCGCTACCCGTCACCGTTCAGCTGAACACATGGAACCAAGGCATGAAACTCGGCGGGTTTTTCGAGAGCATTGAGACTTGGATGAAGACTTTGGAAGAAACCGCAGCCGCAGCCACCGAGAAGATGCTGAACGTGGATACCGTAGGCGGCCTGATAATCAACCTGTTCATCATCGCCTTGATACCTGCCATTGGCGAGGAGCTGACTTTCAGAGGGGTACTGCAACAGTCGCTGACGCACAAGATGAACCCGCATGTAGCCATCATCCTTTCGGCGGCCCTCTTTTCGTTCATCCATTTCCAGTTCTACGGCTTCCTGCCGCGCATGTTTCTCGGCGTTTTGCTTGGCTATATGTTCTACATCACCGGCTCGCTGTGGACGAGCATACTGATGCACTTTGTGAACAACGGCACGGCGGTCGTCCTCTATTACCTGAACAACAAAGGCACTATCAACATTGACGTTGACCGTTTCGGCGCGACGGACAATGTGTGGCTATTGTTCGCAAGCGCTTTGCTCACGTCGGGGCTGATTGCCTGGAGCTGGTGGAAGGCGAAACGGTAGTTATTCCTTCACTACCTTGTCTGTAAACACCTTCCCGTCTTTCATCGTGACCTTCATCAGATACTGCCCAGCCGCAAGTCCTTTCAGTCCGATGCTTTCAAGGCTCTGCGTCTGGGTTTGCAACAAGCGGCCTTGCAGGTCGTAAAGCTCAATTCGGGCGGGCTGCACGTCGGGAGAATAACTCAGGTGGAGTTCGCTTTGGGCGGGGTTGGGGTAGTAAGTATAGGGGCGGACAAAAGCCTCCGTTTCAGGTGTGCCTACTCCATCATCATGGAAGAAAAGATAAAACATCTTTGGTGATATGTGCCCTACCACATAGCCTTTCTCAAAACCACCCACGACACAGCCCCCATTTTCAAGGCTCAAAATCATGTTAGGCGCGTGGTCAAAACCCGAGTCCAAGCAATAGCGTTGCCAAAGCACATTCAAGTCATAATCCAACTTCGCCACGCACACATAGAATCCACTCGGTGCAAAAGGGTCGGCGGTTTGGTAAGCGAAATAAAGGTTCCCGTCTGCCGACTTTTTCAAG
>ONKQ01000088.1 GCA_900318465.1 uncultured Bacteroidales bacterium | reverse complement strand
CCTCGGACATCCAACCCTTCGTCCTCCCCCCTCGTCCTTAGCGGGTGCAAAAGTACAACCTTTTTCCTTACCCGCAATGACTTTTCGAAAATATTTTTCATCAACATAAACAAATAATTGATAATCAAAGAGAAAAAAATTGGAAATACTCAATCTCAAGACATAAACATACACCTATAATATATAATAATTGGATTTTTTCGATTCCAAAGAAGATGATTTTACCGTATTTTCAAGGATAATACAGACATGAAAGCCTTCCAACCTATAAAACTATTGAATCTCCCCATAACAGTCGAAATAATCCGCTTGGGTGATTCTGACTTGGTAGAACTCGCCGATTTTCAATTCGTTATCGGCGGAAATAAGGATTTCGTCATCCACTTCGGGCGAGTCGTATTGGCTGCGACCAATATAATAATCGCCTTCAAGACGATCAATGAGGACTTTTTCGGTCTTGCCTACCCTTTGCGCGTTGATTTCCAAAGAGATGTTCTGTTGGATAGCCATCAGCTTGTCCACCCTTTCCTGCTTTTCTACATCGGAAACATCGTCTTTCATTTCGTATGCGGGCGTACCTTCTTCAGGCGAAAAAGCAAACACCCCTGCCCTTTCGAAACGCATATCCTTGACAAATTGACAAAGTTCCTCAAAGTCGGCTTCGGTTTCGCCGGGGAAACCCACGATGAACGTCGTGCGGAAAGCAATGTCGGGGACATGCTTGCGGACGTTTTTCACGAAGCCAATGGTCTGCTCGCGATCCACGCCTCGGCGCATATCCTTTAATATATGTGTGCTGATGTGCTGCAACGGCAGGTCGATGTAATGGCAAATCTTGGGATTCTCGCGCATCAGTTCCAAAAGTTCATCGGGAAAACCGAGCGGATAGCCGTAATGCAGCCTAACCCATTCAAAACCATCGATTTCGCACAAGGCTTTCACCAACTCCACGATGTGCGACTTGCCATCGAGGTCGTGACCGTAATAGGTCAGGTCTTGGGCAATGAGGATGAGTTCCTTCACGCCTTGCTTGGCCAAACCTTTGGCTTCTTCAAGCAAGTTTTCCATCGGGACGGAAACGTGTGGCCCGCGAATGAGCGGAATGGCACAAAAAGCGCAACGGCGGTTGCAGCCTTCCGAAATCTTCAAATAGGCGTAATGTTTGGGGGTGGAAAGAACTCGACGACTGCAATAGTCGGGCTTCGGTTCCTCTTTCAGCAGGTCGGCGGCAACGAGATTCACGCTTTCCACGCCATAAAAACCATCCACCTCGTGGATTTCCTTTTGCAAGTCCTTCTTAAAACGCTGCGAAAGGCAACCCATCACATACAATTTGCTGATTTTGCCTTGCTTGCGCAACTCGGCATATTCCAAAATAGTATCTACAGACTCCTCTTGTGCGTCACCGATGAAGCCACAAGTGTTGATAATGACCACATCGGATTTCCTATCGGAGTCGTGGCGTATCAAGTATTTGTGCTCCAACAAAGCGGCGAGATGCTCCGAGTCGACTTTGTTCTTGGAGCAGCCGAGGGTGATGATATTCAAAGTGGGTCTTTTCATTATTCGAAAAGGCTGTCCACAAACGCCTTCCTGTCGAAAATCTGCAAATGGTCAATGCCTTCACCGACGCCGATGTACTTGACTGGAATCTTGAACTGGTCGGAGATGCCAATGACCACGCCACCCTTGGCGGTTCCGTCCAACTTGGTCAAAGCCAAGGCGTTGACTTCGGTGGCAGCGGTGAATTGCTTGGCCTGCTCGATAGCGTTTTGGCCTGTTGAGGCATCCAAAACGAGCAGGATTTCATGCGGTGCGTCAGGGATGACCTTTTGCATAACGGTCTTGATTTTGGTCAACTCGCGCATGAGGTTGACTTTGTTGTGCAGGCGGCCTGCCGTGTCGATGATGACCACGTCAGCGTCTTGAGCCACGGCGGATTTCACCGTATCGAAAGCCACGGAAGCGGGGTCAGCACCCTGACCTTGCTGCACGATGGGCACACCTACCCTCTCAGCCCAAATCTGCAACTGCGAAACGGCAGCCGCACGGAAAGTGTCGGAAGCACCAAGCACGACCTTCTTGCCCGCCTTCTTGAAGTTGTGGGCCAACTTGCCGATGGTGGTGGTCTTGCCCACGCCGTTCACGCCGACGACCATAATAACATACGGTTTCTTGTCGGCGGGAATCTCGAAAGTGGTACCGTCGCCCGACTCGTTCTCCTGAAGCAAGGCCACGATTTCCTCTTTCAGGATTCTGTTCAATTCATTGGTGCCCACATACTTGTCGCGGGCAACGCGGGCTTGGATACGGTCGATGATTTTCAATGTGGTTTCAACGCCCACATCGGAAGTGATGAGGATTTCTTCCAGATTGTCAAGCACCTCATCATCGACGGTCGACTTGCCCATGATGGCTTTGGAGATGCGGCTGAAGACATTGGTCTTGGTCTTTTCAAGCCCTTTGTCGAGGTCTTCCTTTTGTTCTTTTTTTCGTGTGAGGAATGAGAATAGGCCCATGATTCTTTATCTTTTTGACGGAGGACGGAGGACAAAAGACAGAAGACATTCGATAATTGAACTTGAACAGATAACTATCCTATATCTTTTGTCTTTGACCCTTCGTCTTTAGTCCTTAGTCCATAATTCCTCCGTCCGATTATACAAACACAAAAAGGCTCTCCCATATTGGTTATGGAAAAGCCTGATTTTCAATTGATAACTTTACTTATCTCTTAGCAAGATATTCTTGAACCTTGTCGGCGGGAACAACTTCATTCTGATGATCTTGCTATAGGTCTTGTCTAAGCTACGAAGGGTAGCAACAGCTTTCTTTGCCATAACTCTAAATTATTTAATCTCCTTGTGGAGGGTCATTTTCTTGAGAATCGGGTTATACTTCATCAACTCCAAACGGTCGGGAGTGTTCTTCTTGTTCTTCATGGTGTAGTACCTTGAAGTACCGGGCATTCCGCTGGCCTTGTGTTCGGTACATTCGAGAATGACCTTCACGCGCGCGTCTTTCTGTTTCTTTGACATTGCTTATATCCTTTCAAAATTTAACTTCATCAATTTGGGTTGCAAAAGTACAACTTTTTCAGATACCCGCAACCGATTTTTCAAAATTTTATTCCCCTTGGATGACCTTGTTCACAATTTGCAGAATTTCAGCCTCTTGCTTCAAAGCCTCTGCCTCAATTTCGGCGGCTTCCTTCAAGATTTCGGCCTTGAAAGCCTCATCTTTCAGCGAAGAAGCGTTGATTTTGACGTTCAAATGGGCACCCATGACGGCGGAACGGGCACACAAAGCACCCACGCCAGCGTCGGTGACGGAGTTAGGATTGCCGGTCTCAGCCATGGCGCGGACCACCTCGAAAGCCTTGAAAGCGGCCTTCATCGTGTGGAAAGGCACCTCAGTGGCATATTTCGTGGCCTCTTGGATGGCGGCACTACGGGCAGCCTTCTCCTCGTCGGTCTTTTTCGGCAGGCCGAAAGCGTCCATAATCTTATTGAAGGCATTGGTGTCTTCATCAACCAGCTCAAGCAGCTCGTCCTTTATGGCCTGACCCTTGACGGCCCAGTTAGAGAACTCTTCCCAACGCTCGTCCCAGCCTGGCTTGTGCGACGACAAGTTGGCGACCATAGTGGCCAAAGATGCACCGAGAGCACCCATGTAGGCCGAGATAGAGCCACCGCCCGGGGCAGGGCTTTCAGAAGCGGTCTCGTTGGCAAAGCCCGTGCAGGTCAAGTCGATGAGTTTCTTCTGGCTGTGGTCTTCGATGAGGTATTCGATGACCTTTTCCTTCGGATCGAAGGGTTTCAGGTCGTCCAAGCCCATTGATTTGATGGCGATTTTCATGATTTCCTCCTCGCTCACGCCGAGGCTGCGCTGCTGCTTGGCAAGATAGAACCTGCCGGCGTCCATCAGCACCTTCTTGGGCACGAGGCCGACGATTTCGCAGCCGGTGACACGCACGCCACGGGCAGCGGCCTTGGCACAGACTTCCTCGAAGCAGACGTGGACGGGCGACACGCTGATGTTGGTGATGTTCATCGACACTTGGGCGATGCCGTAGTCCTCGATGAACCAGCCGATGGCCTTGGTGGCTTTCAGCGTTCCCGGAATCATAATCGGTTTGCCGTTTTCGTCCTTCATCGGCTTGCCGGTCACCTTGCCGCCTTCGCGCATCGGGCGACCTTTTTCGCGCACGTCGAAAGCGATGGCGTTGGCGCGGCGCGTTGAGGTGGTGTTGAGGTTATAGTTGATGGCCACGAGGAAGTCGCGGGCACCCACTTGGGTGGCACCCGTGTGGGCCACATGTTCGTTCCATTCGTTGGGGCCGAAGTCGGGCTTCCATTGCTCCGTGCCGAGGCGCGAGGCCAAGGATTCATATTCTCCCGTGCGGCAATAAGCGAGGTTGCGGCGCTCCTTGATGTAGGCGGCCTCTTCGTAACAATAGATCGGGATGTTCAATTCTTCGCCGAGGCGTTTGCCCAACTTGTGGGCATACTCGACCACCTCTTCCATGGTGATATTGCTCACGGGGATGAGGGGGCAAACATCCGTTGCACCTTGACGCGGATGGGCGCCGTGGTGCTGGCTCATGTCGATGAGTTCGGCGGCTTTCTTCACCACGCGGTAGGCGGCTTCCAGCACAGACGCCTTCCACTTTCTCGATTTCAGCGGTCACTTGGTCAATGATATTCTTGTCGCGGCCTTCGCTGATATTCGGCACGCATTCGATGAGTTGTTTCATAATTCGTTGTATTTCAAGATTTCTAATTTCTAATTTCAAGATTGCTTTTGGCTATTGGCCATTAGCTTTTGGCAGCTTTTACAAAAAACCAAAAGATTTCCCTTCTCATAGAGCTGCCAATGGCCAAAAGCCAATGGCCTTTATGCGGCTGCAAAGGTAGGGCTTTTTTCGGCACGAAAGGAAATCAATCCAACTTAAAATTGACTGGGACCAAATATTGCACTCTTACAGCCTTGCCCCTATGCATTCCGGGCTGCCATTTCGGCATGGATTTTACTACACGCAAGGCTTCTTCGTCGCACCCATGTCCAATGCCTCTCAACACCTTAAAATCGGAGAGACTACCATCTGGTTCAACAATGAACCCTACATACACTCTTCCTTCGGTACCTGCCTTTTTTGCTTCTTCAGGATACTTAATATGATCGGCAACGAACTGAAAAAGCTCTTTATCCCCACCTGGAAACTTTGGCATTTCCTGCACAATCTGATACACATCATTTTCGGGGTCTTCAACTTCACCCTCAATCGGAGAAGGAGCGAAAGACTCCACAAAACCTTCGGTGACATCTTCACCTACAGCCTCATCCACTACTATGACATCACCAGGTATTTTTAAAGGCTCACTGGATTTACAGGCTGTTCTCTTATCATTTTCAACGGTATCCGCCTCCAATCCTACCACATCGCCTTCAAACAATAATGTATCATTGGGAACCGTGTCGTTCGAGTTTTGCATCTCTGTAGTATCGGGAGCGACAGGATCGCCTTCAGTAGGTTGCAAAATGGGATGGTTGCATGAAGTGGCAGCAAACAACGTCCCCAACGACATTCCGGCAAATACAGCCGCTTTACCCATCCGTTGCCGTTTTTCCAATTCGCGTTCCAAATAGCGCACTTCGGCCTCGCACTTCGGACAAGTGCCTTTGCAGTCGCCTTGGTAGGTACATTCCTCGATGACCAACTTAATGTCGTTCTCCGCCGCAATTTGTTTGCGGATTTCTTTCAGGATTTTGCAGGTTTGTTTGCCTTTGGCCATAACGTGTTATTTTAAAACATTAATTATCATCAATTTGTCACGAATTGTTCATTAATTCGCCTTTCGTTTTCAATGAGTAATCATCGGAAAATGAAGTTTCTGCACGCATTGGCAAGCGAATGGAATCTTCTCTCCCGAATTCAATTCCCAAATGGCAGGCTTCCATTCCATGAACTTGAACAGCGCCGCGACTTGAGCATCTAATTGCTCATTGACACCTTTTATTATATCAATGTGCGACAATTTGCCATTGGGTTCCACCGTGAAAGCCACTTCCATGTCGCCGTAAGCGTTACCATCGGCATTCTTGCCCAAATTTTGGGAGAGGAACTCCACAAGCATCGACTCACCGCCTTCAAACTTTGGAGCATAAAGACACTTCGTCTTTTCAAACAAGGTATCTGGCTGGGGTTTCCACTCCCTGTTGTAAAGAGATTCTTCTTCAGGACATGTCAAATTTCCACCCACCACTATCAGATTGCCCGATTTAGGCAATTTGCTTATCGCCACATTACTTATCTCCTCTTGGGTCAGCACATGACAGTAGGGAAAAGTTGGAGGAGGATAAAGAGGGATAGCTCCATACTCAACAATTGTCATGTCCCCTCGCAACGTCCCCAAATTATTTTGATTCATGTTCAAACTGTCCGGCTCCTGCGCCAAAGCCACTTGGCTTGCGCCCAACAAACCTACGGAAAGTCCTGCGACTACGGCAGCCTTGCCCAACCGTTGGCGTTTCTCCAATTCGCGCTCCAGATAGCGCACTTCAGCCTCGCATTTCGGGCAAGTGCCGAGGCAATCGCCTTGGTAGGTACATTCCTCAATGACCAACTTAATGTCGTTCTCCGCCGCTATCTGCTTGCGGATTTCCTTCAGGATTTTGCAAGTTTGTTTGCCTTTGGCCATGATATTAGTTTTTTAGGTTAACGCGGCAAAAATACGAATTATTTTATACAAAACAAGCTTTGAAGTGATTTTTTCCTTCACCTTATTATATATTGGAACTCGTCAATGTTCGTCACGCCCATCTTTTCAAGACGTTCTTTGCTTCGTTCCACATCATCATCCGTGTTGAAGTCGGGGATGTGAGGCACACGCACCATGATACGGTTCGGGTCGCCATGCTGCAAGAGCCATTGCAAATTGCTTATCGCCAAGGCATTGTCCTTTCCCGTGTAAACTTTGTAGATTTCAGGATTCATATCCTTGATGTCAACGATGTAGCCGTCCAGAATCGGGTCGATGGTTTGCACATTCTCGAAAGGCACATTGAGGCTGGTTTCAGCCAAAAGTTGCCATTGCGAGCCACAAAGTTCACGAAACGCCTGGATGAATTCGGTCTGCAACAAAGGCTCTCCACCGCCGAAAGTGATGCCGCCTTTGGTTGCCAAAAAATAAAGTTGGTCGATTTTCACCTCCTCGAAAAGCGTTTCAGGCGTATAAAGACGACCCTTATCGGGTTCCCACGAGGCCTTGTTGAGGCAATACTTGCATCGCAAAGGACAGCCGCTGAACGCCACCAAAGTGGTGACGCCCTCGCCGTCCGTGGTCAGGCGGTGGCGACTGATGCCGAAGATTTTTTCCTCGGTCATTCCTCCTCCCTTGGCGTTGCCTGTTTCTCAACAACGATGGGGCTTTTTTCCTTGAACAGATTAAACACAATACCGACCTGGGCATTGAAACCTCTACTGTTCAAGGGCTTAAAACAACCTATTATATCATTAGTAGCCAGATAAATATGACAGGTTTCAATCATCGCACCGAAACCCAAGCCAAAATTGGTGTAGCTGCCAGGCATGGCCGTATAGGAAGCGCAAACGCTCAGATTGTCAAAAAACGAGCCACAATAGGCCAACGTGAAGGCGGGACGGAAGCCATTCCCCACAAACTGACCTTGCGCCTGCGCGATGAAGCGCGTGTTGGGGTTAAGGTCGAAATAACCACGCAGCAAGATGTTGGTATTCAACATTGTATTATACGCGCCTTTATCCAAGTCCAAATGGAAATACTGCTTCAAAGTATCAAGGAAAAGCTCGCGATACGACTCGTCGGAGATGACCAATTGCAGCTGGTTGATGTCCATGCCTTGGAACAGGAAGCTTCCATCGTCATAGAACTGACCTGCATCGGCGATGTCGCTTTTTATTTGGAAATTGTTGGCACCCCAATGGATGAAACCCAAATCGTTGACAGCAGCCACCAATCCAAACTGGTCGTTGAAACGGTATTCCGCGCCCAAATCAACGCCAAAGCCGGGATTGTGGAACAAATCGGCAACCGAAAACCTTCCCATAGGTTTCAACAGTCCATCGTCAATGACAAACAACCCAGGCAACGACGCGCTCATGGCCACATTTTCCTGCAAACGAAGCGCATAACTGTCAGCATCAGTGAAGAGTTTCGCTTGGAAAGCATCCGTCTTGACGTCGGCAAACCCGAAAAGCAGTTTGGCCCTACCGCCCAATGAAAGTTTTTCCGTGACATTCCACTGATAACCAACCGCAAACTCCTGATACACCTTAGCGTTCAGGTTCATGTCGATTGTGGCAGGATGATCCTCACCCACAAAGGCACCATTGCCGTAAGCGGCCAATTTGAAAAGACCGTCATTGTATTTCAGGCTGCCTTGCGCACGAAGGTTGTAGCCAACGGAAATCATTCCCTTATTCAGCTGACGGCACAAGAAAAACACATTCTCGTTCACATTCAAGCCCAAATAGTTGTCCGTCTTCAACCCATCGGCAAACTTGCGAAGATTGATGGTTACAGGCCGACCTTGGGCATCAAAATCGAAGAGGTTGTCGTAACGAAACCCTGTATTCTGCACGTCGAAACTCACATTGCCTATAAACATCGACATCACGCTTTGATAGGGCAAGTCGGCAGCGGGATTCGTGTTCAATTGATAGGGATTGAGCGGCATAAAGTCGACGGGCGAGACATTTTGTCCCATAACGGCAGCACCCGAAAAAAGCAGGGCAGCTGACAAAACCAATCTATATATCTTTCTCATTTTCTTTTATTTATCAAATTCAACAATACCATCATATTCTGCTTTTGCCTTGGTGAAGAACTGCAAACTTTGGTTGCCATTCAGCACCACATTGCGCCCATCGGTATCCAATTGCAAGTCGAGGATAATCTTGTTTGACTTGAAAAGGTTTTGCAACCTTTCCTCCGTAACCTCAACGGTGATGTTGGATGTGGTTGCCTGTCCATCATAGGAAGCCGCAATTAAAGTGGCATCATCTAACAACACATCAGTAACTTGTTCGGTTTCAGAATTGTACATCAAGAACCTACCACTCAAGTCAAACGGAATGGTGGAGATGAAAGTCAGCTCCAAAGTCAGTTTCTTGACCCATTCAGGCGTTTTGATTTCGGCAATGTTCAGGTTCACAGTGTCCAAATAATGCACATCGCTGACACGGAAAGCCATAGGAATCGCCACATCGACTCGCACATCGATTCCGCAAGTGTCGGCCACCGATACCAAATCCGAAATTCCATTGGGATTAATGATGAAATTAGAGGAAGCGAACGTTCTTCCGCCAGCCGCATTAATACGACCATCAACGTTTTGGCTAAACACTTCATTAAAGTCCATCTGCGTCGGGAGGTCAATTACCAAAGGTAGCGGTTCGAAGACCGAAAAAGGCATGATGCCCTCGCATGTAACCATAGCCGTGTCAATGTCCAAACGAGCCTCAAGATTGAAAGTGTTGCGCTCGCGCAGGCGGATATTGACGTCGTTCACCCGCAACATACCCGAAACGTTATCGGGAAACAGGCTGAACACCGTATCCATGTGGCTCCGTGTGCCGTAACTTTCCACATAGCCAGTCATTTTCTTGATAGCCAGTTCGTTGCCCGTAATATCAATGTCAAAATACAGTTCATCGTCAGTAGAACCTGTCATCGAAAAATAGAGTTCATAGCTGAGGTTAAGCATATTAGGTGTTTCGGTCACATAATGCAAACCGTCAAGGTCGAAACCGAAACTGCTCGAAGCCAAAGGGAAAACAAGTTCCAAGTCGTGCCCTTGCGCATCCTTGATGTCGGTCGAGCGGATAATGACGCGCGTCACAGCTCCGATGTTCGTCTCCAAATTGAAATCGAAATGCCCCGAGCGCATCTCAGCCTCCACAACACCGATGTGGTCGGCCTCGAAAGTCAAAGTATGCTCATAGCTCAGCACCGTATCGATGGGATGGGGCAGCACAAATGGGATAGGATTCTCGAAAGCGAAATGCTCGTTATAATTCAAATCTTTGAATTTCAGCAACTCACTGCCTTCGACAACGCCAAAATTCTCGTAAAAATAATTGTACGTCATATTGCCCGATGCATCAAAATCAATCAGGCTGTCGATTTGGAATCGTTGCATCATGCCCATCAGCGTGAACGAGCCAGTGGCCAAAGGCAACAAAGTCTCACCTTCCACATCCACACCCTGCACATGGTCAAAATCGTAACGCCCCTTGTTGCACGAAGCCAAAATCACTAACGACAAAGCCAGAGCTGTCAATAATTTATTGGATTTCATAGCTTTACTTATTTTCAAACAAATTTTCCGTTCAGCACCATTTTGGCCACTTTGTTCGCGCCGTAGTAATACGGCATGAACTCCAACTGGGTCATCGGCTGGGTGATGATGAGGTTGGCCAACTTGCCCTTAGTGATGCTGCCCACCTCGTCGCTCACCCCCATTGCGTAGGCAGTGTTCAAAGTGGTGGCGTTAAGGGCCTCTTCAGGAGTTAAACGATAGCGGATGCAGGCCATCGACATGATGAGTTGCATGTTGCCCGAAGGCGAAGTGCCCGGATTGAAATCGGAAGCCATAGCCACTGGCAAACCCGAATCAATCATTTTCCTTGCTGGCGAAAGCGGCAGATTAAGGAAGAACGCGCAACCCGGAAGGATGGTCGGCATGGTTTCAGAGTCTTTCAGACATTCAATCTCTTCGTCGCCCATCTGTTCGAGATGGTCGACGGAGATGGCGCCATATTTAACGCCCACTTGCACGCCACCCGATATGGCCATTTCGTTGGCGTGGATTTTCGGCCTCATGCCGTATTTGATGCCCGCCATGAGGATACGCTCGGTGTCCTCGCAGGTGAAGAAACCTTGGTCGCAAAACACGTCGATGAAGTCGGCCAAGTCCTCAGCGGCCACGAGCGGAATCATCTCATTGATGACCAAATCCACGTAATCCTCCTGGTGGCCGCGATATTCCATCGGGATGCCATGCGCCCCGAGGAAATTCGACTTGATGGTCAAGGGTGAGTTTTCCTTCAGTCGGCGGATGACGCGCAAAAGTTTCAGTTCGCTCTCGGTGGTCAGGCCGTAGCCGCTCTTGATTTCGATGGCACCCGTGCCCATTCGCATCACTTCTTCCAAACGCTGTTGCGCCATGTCGTATAGTTCGTCCTCTGAGGCCGCCGCCGTTGCCTTGGCCGAGTTGAGGATGCCGCCTCCCCTTTTGGCGATTTCCTCGTAACTGAGGCCGCGAATCTTGTCCACAAACTCCATTTCTCGCGAGTTGGCATAGACCAAATGCGTGTGCGAGTCGCAGAAGGCAGGCATCACCACGCTGCCATTCACATCGTGAACGCGATGGTTTTCAGCGAGATATTTCCTACAAGCCTCCGAGTCCATCAGGCCGTAGTCGGCGATTTTCTTTCCTTTAATCAATAGGAAGGCGTCCTTGATCCTTCCCGTTTCGGCCATTTCGGGGCCGCGTTTCAGCAGTCGGCCTTGTTCCTCGATGCCGACGAGTTCCTTGATATTGATGATGAGCATATTCAAAAAAATTTGCGGCAAAAATACAATAATTCACTGGATTTGAGGAAACATCATAGCTTTCCAATACAAATAATCCCTCAATGAGGGAGATTTTTTTGAAAAAAAGCACTCATTGAAGGAGATTTTTCACAAAAACAGCACTCATTGAAGGATTTTGTAACCTTTGGACGCAAGCTGGTGGCCTACGGCGGCACTCCGACAGGCAAAAAACGTGAAAAACAATCTACCTCACAAGCTCTATCAAGTCAAAATACATCAATCGGCTGTTGAGCGGTCGGTCGGGCTTAACACCTCGAAATTCACGCTCTTGTTCCTCGGTGCTAAACAGGTAACTGAAACCGTTTCGTTCGTAAAAGGCAAGATTGCGTTCCTTGTTGTATGAATCGACAAGCAAGAAACGGCATCCTGTTTTGTTCAAAGGGTCAACGAACCATGCCTTGATGAAACTGAGCACGTCACTCCCAACATGCTGGCCCTGAAAATCCATACTGATTCCAAGCCGACCAATCATCACTGCGGGATAGCTGCTATAAATCTTCTCGCGAGGAATGTTCTTTTCGACTTTTTTCTTGCGCGAACCAGGAATCTTCTTTATGCTGTCGTTAGAAAGGGTGAAGGCTGCAACAACGGCCTTGAGATCTGCTTCGAGGGTAAAGCAATAATTCTTGCACAGCAATTCTTCGCTCTGCAAAAACGCATCTTTCTGGAAGAACTCGTCGAGGTCGTCATCACCGCAACGAAAGGGCCGACTTCCGTCAGCCTTATCCCGTGTATAAAAGCCGAATCGGCACTTGTCTTGAAGAAAACTCATGCGCTTGCAAGTTGAAAATCAGCTTTTTCCAAAATAGCACGAGCTTCATTGATTTCGCTACTGAAATCCACAGAACCTCGGCGTTCTTCGCTCATCTCCATCAACAAGTCAAAACGATCAGAAGCCTCTCCTGTCAAAACCGGTACTGCTGCAATGGTTAATGCCATAGTTTTATCCTTTCCTTATTTGTTTTCCGACCGCAAAAATACAAACAAATTCCAAAACACGGCCACATTTCCCGCAAAAATTCCCGCCATCGGCCATCTCACCCAAAGTCACGGAGTGACGGCGGAGATTAAGCAGGGGTGAAGTCCGCAAGGACGGGAACCCCTGCACGGCTGCCGCATGGATGGTAACCCCCTGCGCAAAAAAATGCGGCTGCCACAGTGTGACAGCCCTACAGCCACACACATAAAAACACGTAGAGACGCGCCATGGCACGTCTCTACGATTTTCATGCGGGATTTGCGAATGGCAAGCGGGACGCTTGCGAACTGCTAATCCGTAAAAGCAAGGCTCATCATCAGTTGACGGTCAGCAGTATATCGTCGACTTCCAAAAAGAACTCGTCGCTGCAATTGAAGTGACGGATGGCGATGTACTTCTCTCCGGCGTAGGCGCTCAGGTCGACGGTATATTGATACCAGTTGCCTATGTCACGGGTGTTGCCGTCGCGGCCATTGCCTTTGTTGCCACTCGCGCCTTTGGCG
>ONKQ01000010.1 GCA_900318465.1 uncultured Bacteroidales bacterium | reverse complement strand
ATATTGAGGATGAGGATGTTTTTCGAAAAAACCACTGAAATCAATAGTTTGGGTGCTGCCGTCACTGAACAACAACGACAGCATCAAGCCATCCACATAATGCACTTTATCAATACTAATCTGCTTCATTTCAACTTCGTTTTAATGTCCGTACATCTTACCCGTTTCTTATAGACGAAGAATGAAACCCATTTCTCCACAATCTCCTTCCAATACTTTTCAATAAACTCAATAGCTGTCCTCTCATCTTTACCCACCAATGGTTTCCCCTTATCTCTTTTCTTGATTTCAATCAACTCGCCATCCACAATTATCAAGTCAAAGATGGTCATTCGGTCTTGATGCTCAACATGAACATGGATGGGCTCGTGTTCTTGAGAAAAGAACGAGAAAATAAAACCAAAATAAGTATAAATATCAGGCATGGCTATTATATTTGTGGTTTTTCCATCCGCAAAAATAGCAAAATTTCCGAAAACCAGTAGTTTTCACTCCAACTTTTCACGAAATCGCCACCTCAACCCATCGTCCATCCTTGAAATTCACCACATTTCGATACCCTGCTTTCTTCAAGGCTTCCTCGGCGGCGGCAAATTCGAGGGTGATCTCGCTGAAATGGTGTGCGTCGGCGGAGATGATGGCGGGAATGTGCATCTTGCAGGCCTCCTCCATCAGCCAAGGCGAGGGATAGAAGCCGTTGTAGCGTTTCTTGTAGATACCGCGCGTGTTGATTTCCATTATCAAGCCTTTCTCGCGGATGAAGTCGAGGGTTTCTAAAGCTAACTTGCGATACCAAGGCTCGTCTTCGTGGAAATAGCGGTCGCGGTTGTGCATCTTGATTTTGTCGAAGTGGGCGATGATGTCAAACGGCTCGTTTTCAATCATTTCGTTGGACTGTTCAAAGAATCGGCGCACGGCGCGATGGATGTCACCGTCGAAGAACTTTTGCAGGCCCTCATCGTAAACTTCCCATTTCGGGCCGTCGATGAACCAGATTTCATCGGGGTTGGCCGACTGGCCTACCAAATGCACGCCACCAATCAGATAATCAAGGTGATACTTTTCTTTGGTCACGGCGAAAGGCTCGGAAACGCCCGTGAGGTAATCCGCCTCCAAACCGCAATAAATGTCGATTTTGCCCTTGAATTCCGCTTTCAGTTGGGTGATTTCGGCCACATAACGCGGCATATCGGCCTCCTTGACGGAGAAATTGTTGTCGAAGGGCAAAGGGCTATGCTCCGAAAAGCCCAAGGTCGTCAAGCCCTGACGGACAGCCTCTTCCACGATTTCGCGAGGCTGCGACTTACCGTCGGAATAAATGCTATGGGTATGTAGATTGAAGTTTTGCATGGTTATCGGTTTTCGGCTTCACGGGCTTTCATGTCTTTCAAGGAGCCTTCAAAGATGTCGAAGCAGACGAAACGGCACTCCAAAGGACCATTCCAAATGGGAATCTTGGCGGATGGCTTCAGCCCCACATGGCGCAAGGCCACGGCATCGTCGGTGATGAGCCAACACTTGAACCCTTGGAAATTGTGTTTCATTGTGCGACCAATTTCCTCATAAAGCTCGTCGATGTCGTCTTCCTCAAGACGGTCGCCGTAGGGCGGGTTGATAATCATGATGCCGCCGCCTTCGGGTGGGGTGAGATCGTTCATGTCCTTTTTCATCAAGTGTATATCATGCTGGAGATGAGCATAATTGATGTTGCCCTCGGCAATGGCCACGGCCTTAGGTGAACGGTCGGAAGCCCAAATCTCGTAGTCAAAATCGCAAATCTTGTCGTCGGCTTCCTGTTTGACGCGCTGCCACAGCTCGGCATCGAAGTCGTCCCATTTCATGAAACCAAACTCCTTGCGATAGTAGCCTGCCGGAATTTTCATCGCAAACATGGCCGCCTCGATGGGAATGGTGCCCGATCCGCACATGCAGTCCAAGAAATTGCAGTCGGCCTTCCAACCCGAAAGCTGAATCAAACCTGCCGCTAAAACCTCGTTCATCGGGGCCTTGTCGACTTGCTTGCGGTAGCCGCGATGGTGCAGACTCTCGCCCGAGCTGTCGAAAAGAATGGTCACTTTGTCCTCGCGGATGTGCAAATTGATGCGCAAGTCGGGATTCAAGGTATTGATACTTGGACGGATGCCGTACACATCGCGAAATTGGTCGACGATGGCGTCCTTCATCTTCAGGCTGGCGTATTGCGAATGGGTGAAAAAACGTCCACTCGTGACAGCATCAATACAGAAGGTTTGGTCGGTGCGGATGAGTTCAAACCAGTTGATTTCCTGCACTTTTTTGTAGAGGTCGTCGGCGTTTTTGGCGAAAAAGCTCTTGAAGGGCTTCAGCACCTTGAGTGCCGTGCGCACCTCATAATTAATGCGATACATCAGTTCCTTGTTGCCTTCGCAAATGACGGCGCGATGCATGGGACGCACGTTTTTGGCACCTAAAGCCTTGATTTCGTCAACGAGAACGTCCTCCAATCCCGCAGCGGTCTTCGTAATGAGTTGGTAATTGTCTTCCATGGTAGCCTGTCTGAAATTTTCGGCAAAAATAGTGAATTATACGGTTTGAAGTGGAAATTCATCGAATTTGCTTACCTTTGCAGCCTAAATCAAACCGAAATCAATATGGCTATACCCGTTCTTGGCGCGATAGTGAAAGCCGCAGCCGAAATCAAGAATATACCGGTCGAAATCCGGCAAAACACCACCAATCCTTCTCGTGCCCAGCGCCGCGAGTTGCGTAAGTTGCTGACCAAGGCTCAGTTCACCGAGTTTGGCAAGTTTTATCATTTCGATGAAATCCTGCTCTCGGGCAGAATCATGGAAGAGTTTCGCAAGCGTGTCCCTGTGTTCGATTACAACAAGATGCACGACGAATGGTGGTATCTCAACCTGCAAGGCAAGCGCAACATCGCCTGGCCTGGCAAAATCAAGTATTTCGCTCTTAGTTCGGGCACGTCGGAAGCGGCGAGCAAATATATCCCTGTCACCCGAGCACTGAACAATAAGATTACCCGCGCAGGCATACGACAGTTGGTGTCGGCTACTCGTTACGACTTCCCCGTTGGTTTCTACAATCGTGGCGTCTTGATGATTGGAGGCAGTACCGACCTGCAATACAACAAGGAGTTCGGCTACTATGCAGGCGACCTTTCGGGCATTTCGGCGGGCAAGATTCCGTCGTGGTTCGAGGCGTTCTACAAGCCCGGACAGAAGATTTCGAAGGTGAAGGATTGGGCCGAAAAGATGGACCTCATGGTGAAAGAAGCTCCCAAATGGGACATCGGCGTCATCGTGGGCGTACCGGCATGGGTGCAGATTCTTTTGGAACGCATCATCAAGGAATACAACCTCAAAACCATCCACGACATTTGGCCCAATTTGATGGTGTATGTGCATAGCGGCGTGGCTTTTGCTCCTTACGAGAAGAGCTTTGAACGCATCTTCGGCAAGGAGGTGCTTTTTGTTGAAAGTTATCTGGCCTCAGAAGGTTACATCGCTTATCAGGTCGACTTGAAGCGTCGCGTGATGCAACTTTTGGTCGACAATGGCATCTATTACGAGTTTGTGCCTTTCACCGACGACAACTTTGATGAAGACGGCACCATTGTGGCACATCCTAAGACCTTGCTACTCTCGGAAGTGGAGGAAGGCGTCGACTATGCCATCTTGCTCTCCACCTGCGCAGGCTCGTGGCGTTACCTTATTGGCGACACCATCCGTTTCCTCAACAAGAAGAATTGCGAAATCATCATCACGGGACGCACCAAGCAGTTTTTGAGCATCACGGGTGAGCACCTCTCGCAAGATAACATGACCCGCGCCGTCGACATGATGGCTGAGGAGTTGGGTGTCAACATCACGGAGTTTACGGTTGCAGGCATCCGCCATGATACGATGTATGCCCACCATTGGTATTTGGGTTGCGATGAACCTATCGACAAGGATTTGGCTATCAAAAAGATAGATGAAAACCTCTGCAAACTCAACGACGACTATGCCGTGGAGCGCACCCAAGCCATTAAGGAGTTGTTCGTCGATGTGCTGCCCACCAAGAATTTCTATGAATTTATGGAACAGAAGATTGGCAAGTGGGGCGGTGCCACCAAGTTTCCGCGCGTGATGAAGGGCAAAAGGCTTGAGATGTGGGAGGAATATGTGAAAGGCTTGAAATCATAAAAACAATGGAAAACTCGCCTGTAATTTTCGATAGAATGCCCGAATTCAGTCGCATCGGGTCGTTCAGTTTCTTGTTTTGGGCCATCTTGATAGGGCTGTTTCTTTCGGTGGTCGTCAACATGGGGCCGGCTTTCATCACCTTGATGCAAACCAGTCTTCATCGGGGTTTCCGCTCGGCGGCATGGTTTGCCACAGGCGTGATTCTCAATGATGCAATGGTCGTTTCAATATGCATCCTTGCATCGGTGCAAGTCGTGATGAAATCTTCGATTGAGGCGGCTTTGGCATGTATCGGTGCGGGTGTCATTCTTTTGTTGTTCGGTATTTTCACGTATCGAAAAAAGGTGGAAGACACCAAGGAGCGCGACGAATACATTGAAAAACGCACCAATGAAGTGCTGAAGAAGCAGGACGACAAGCCGGCATGGTTTGTTTTCTTTGCGAAAGGCTTCGTGCTCAACATCTTGAATCCCTTTGTTTGGATTTTCTGGTTTTCGGCGGTGGCTATGGTGGCGGGCAACATGGACGGCAACAAGGTAAGTACCATCGTGTTTTTTGCCATCATTCTTGGCACTACGCTTATTATGGAACTCTTGAAGGCGTGGGGAGCCGCAAAGTTGAAAAAATTCCTTGATGCTGAGCGCACTACGCTGATGAACAAGATTGCGGGTGTTCTGTTGATGTTCTTTGGAGTTTATTTTATCGTTTTCAGGGGTGTTGTGCATTTGGTTTGAATCTGAAATCCTACATAGATGAAAAACACAAAGTTATTCGCTCTGCTTGCACTTCTCTTGTTCTCTTCTTGCGCTGTCATTGAAATCAACGGATTGGGAAACGATTACAAGGATTTGGACGAAAGCCACAAGGCATTGGTGCGTCCTTTGGAAAGTTTTGAGGAAGCACAGCTAGAATTGGTTTACAAACTGACAATACCGCAGCTAAAGGAAGCGTTGGAGCAACAGCCAAAGGCGATTGTACGCGTTTTCAATGCAGCCTGCAAGGACAACAAATGCAAACCACTCTCGACTTTTCAGCAGTATGCCCAAGAAAACGGATATGTGTTGTATCAAGTGATGATTAGTTATGCCGGACTTGAAGATGCTGTTGCTCAGGCAAAGGATTTTCCGCTGTTTGTCATTGACAATGAATATTATAAGACATCCCTACAGCCGCTTTATTTGCGCTATTTCACCAACGAATTACTCGGATTGCCGCGCAAAACGAAAGACAGAGACGTGCCAGAAGAGTTTATTGGACATTTATACTTTTTCGAATATGGGCAGCTGACAAAAGTCATGGATGATTTATAGATGGTGACTTATTCCATAAAGTGTTCAAACGCCGTCCATGGCGACACGTTAGGCAGTGGAGCCGTCACCTCGATTTGCGTTTTCAGCACAGGATGTTCAAAAGCGATGCGATAGGCGTGCAGACTAATGGAACCGTCGGGATTGCTGCGCGGATAGCCGTATTTCAAGTCGCCACGAATGGGACAACCGATGTGTGTCAACTGACAGCGAATTTGGTGATGCCGACCTGTAAACAACTCGATTTCAAGCAAGTAGAAACTTTCTGACTTTCCAACAACGCGATAACTCATCCGCGCCAACTTTGCCTTTTTGGTGCCTTCAGCCACGACAAAAGACTTGTTCATTTTCTCGTTCTTGACGATGTAGTCTTCAAGAACATCGGCTTGTTTGGGTGGATGGTTTTTCACCAAAGCTAAGTAGGTTTTTCTGAAGTCGCGGTCTTTCACTTTCACTGTCATGCGCGAAAGGGCCTTGCTCGTCTTGGCAAACACGACGGCTCCACTTACAGGCCTGTCGATGCGATGCACGAGACCAGCGAACACATTCCCAGGCTTGTCGTATTTTTCCTTGATGTATTGCTTCACGTCGTCGAGGAGGCACACGTCGCCCGTCTTGTCACCCTGCACGATTTCCGATGGCAGTTTATTGATGATGATCAGGTGGTTGTCTTCGTATAATATCCTATCGTCCAGCTTCATAACTCTAAACTCTAAACTCTCAACTTTCAACTCTCAACTCTCAACTTTCAACTCTCAACTATAACCCCACTCCCCACAACAAATGGCTCCGTCTCATGATAAACCACCCCAAACTGCCCAGGAGCCACGCCCGAGATAGCGACTTCTGACTCAATGTCGGCACCGCGCTCCGTGAGGTGGATGGTGCCGAAAGTAAACTCTGGTTGATGCCGTATCTTGAAACGAATCCGCTGACCGTCAACGAACTGCAAGGATGGATTCATCGGCTGCAAGTCACCCAAAGGAATGATGTTAGTATATTGTGCTGCGGGGTCGTAGCCTTGCGACACATAAACGATATTGTTCGGGATGTCTTTCTTCACCACGAACCACGGACCTCCGCCAAGACCGAGGCCCTTGCGTTGCCCAATGGTATGGAACCAAAAGCCCTTGTGTCGACCTAATTTCTTGCCCGTTTCTAACTCCACGATGTCACCAGGCATTTCGCCGAGATATTCACGGATGTAGTCGTTATAGTTGATTTTTCCAAGAAAGCAAATCCCTTGACTGTCATGGCGTTCCGCGCTTGGAAGTTTGTATTGGGCGGCCAAGCAGCGCACCTCAGGCTTAGGCAAGTCGCCAATGGGGAAGACGACCTTACTGAGTTGCGCGTAGGTGATGCGACCCAAGAAATAAGTCTGGTCCTTGAAGGTGTCGGCTGCCGTGCCGAGCCAGAAGATGCCGTTTTCGTCCTCCCACGAGCGGGCGTAATGTCCCGTCGCGATTTTGTCGAAATTGTGGCCTTCTTTCTCCTCGAAAGCACCGAGTTTAATCCAGCGGTTGCACATTACATCGGGGTTGGGGGTGAGGCCTTTGCGCACCATCTCCATCGTGTATTTCCCGACGGTCTCAAAATACTCGTGCTGCAAATCAACTATGTCGAACTGGCAGCCGTATTTCTTTGCTATATAAGTGGTTATCTCAATATCTTCCTCCGACGGGCAGCTCGAAAGGTCTTCCTTTCCTTCCATACCTATTTTAATATAGAAGATATGAGGGTCGTAGCCCTGCTCCTTGAGTAGCGGCACCACCACGGAACTGTCCACGCCTCCCGATACCAATGCTGCAATGCTCATCGCCTTTCTCCTTTCTTGTTTGCCTTGAAAATGTAGAGAATCATCATGATAAGGAAAACGGAGATGGGGACGCTTATCAGGATACGTAGCAGGATTTGGCCGATAAGGTGGAAACTGAATGACTCAAGGAAAAACAGCGCGAAATGATGTACGAAGACCATGCAGATAGTGTAGCGCAGAAACCACATGCCGTCCAATTGGTCGAGGTTGGGTTCATGGATGTTTTCGAATTTTTGGGTACCCGAAATGAGCCTGATGATACTTGGTCGACAGAACGCCATCAGGGTGGTGGCACCGGCATGAAGGCCTGGGGTCCCAGTGAACAGGTCGACGGAAAATCCCAATCCGAAACCTAATAAAAGTAACTGCCAATTCGGTATATAGACGGGCAGTAGCATGATGAAAATCAAGTAGATGCACGGGTGGACGTAGCCTCCCAAGCGGATATGGTTGATGACCAGCACCTGAAAAAGCACCAGCACGACGAAACGAAGGATTTGGAGAGCGGTCTTATTCATTGGAAATTGGCTTTGAGAGAGTCAAGCTCGGGCTTGTGCAGGTTGTGGATGACGTAGACATAACGCAAAGTGGCGAAATCGGTGGCGAAACGTATCTTGGCCGTATTGAGTGCTCCGCTTGAGATGGGGCGACTTTCTTCCACTGTGCCAACCATGAGGTCTTCGGGGAAAATGAAGGAATAGGAGCTGGTGAGCACGGTGTCGCCTTCTTGAAGCACCACATGGGCAGGTATATCTTCCACGATGCCGTAACGGTAGTTGTTGTTGCCCCATTTCAGGCTGCCAAGTTCCTGGTTGTTTTTGAACCTCACGCCCACAACGGAGTGGCTGTGGAGCAGGCTGAGAATGGAGGCATAGTGACGGCTCACATCGGCCACCACGCCAACGATGCCATCGGATGAGATGACACCCATGTCGCGCTCTATGCCATCGGCTCTTCCCTTGTTGATGATGATATAGTTGTTGGCCTGCCCGATGCTGTTGTTGACGACTTGGGCGGGAATGTACTCGTAGATGGTGTCGCGCCCCTCAATGTCGAAAAAGCTGCGGGTCGTGTCGGTGGTCATGGCTAACTGTTGTCTCAGCCAGGCGTTTTCTTCGGCAAGATCTTGGTTAGTCTTGTTCAGGCGAAAATAATTACCCACCTCGCTGCTCCACTCATACACTTGTCCCACCGCATCGTTGGTAGTATTGACCACACGGTTGCGATGAAAGTTTTGGCTGCGGGCGAGCAACAAGATTGAAATCACTTCGAGCAGGATAAACAAGATGACGAAGTGATGTTTCAGTATGAAACGCCACAGGTTGTACATGCCTTACTTGATAAGGAAGGTAAACCTGTCGAAGTTCTTCAGTGCGATACCGGTGCCACGGGCCACGGCGCGCAACGGGTCGTCGGCCACATGGATGGGCAGCTTTGTTTTGGCATTGAGACGTCTGTCCAAACCGCGCAACAAGGCACCACCGCCGGTAAGGTAGATGCCTGTGCGATAGATGTCGGCTGACAGCTCAGGCGGGGTCTGTTCAAGGGCGTTGAGCACTGCGGTCTCAATCTTCATCACGCTCTTGTCTAAGCAGTGGGCGATTTCGGCGTAGTTCACCTTGATTTCCTTCGGGATACCCGTCAGCATGTCTCGGCCTTGCACGGCGTAGTCATCGGGCGGATTGTCCAATTGGGTAATGGCTGAACCAACTTCAATCTTGATGCGTTCAGCGGTGCGCTCGCCTACGATGATGTTGTGTTGCTTGCGCATGTATTCTTCAATGTCGGCAGTGAAGTCGTCACCAGCAATGCGGATGGACTTGTTGTTGACGATGCCACCCAAAGCGATGACGGCGATTTCGGAGGTACCGCCACCGATGTCGATAATCATGTTGCCCGTTGGCTCAAGCACGTCGATGCCGATACCGATGGCCGCTGCCATAGGCTCATGGATGAGTCGCACCTCTTTGGCGCCGGCTTGCTCAGCCGAGTCTTTCACAGCGCGTTCCTCCACCTCGGTGATGCCCGAAGGGATGCAGATGACCATCTTGAGGCTGGGCGGAAAAATGGTATTCTTGAATTGGATCATCTTGATCATCTCGCGCATCATGTATTCGGCGGCTTGGAAGTCGGCGATGACACCGTCGCGCAAAGGTCTGATGGTCTTGATGTTGTCGTGGGTTTTTCCATGCATCATCATGGCTCGTTTGCCGACGGCGATGATTTTCTTGGTGTCGCGTTGCATAGCCACAATTGAAGGCTCATCGACGACCACTTTGTCGTTATATATGATAATGGTATTGGCCGTACCAAGGTCAATAGCGATTTCTTTGTTGAGGAATTTGAATAGTCCCATGGGTGTGTTGTTTTTATGTTAATGTCTAAAATGTCTAAATCCAGTGAATACCATGCTGATTTCATGCTTGTTGCAGCTGTCGATGGACTCTTGGTCGCGCACTGAGCCACCAGGTTGCACGATAGCCGTGATACCTGCTTCATGAGCCAACTCCACGCAGTCGCTGAAAGGGAAGAAGGCGTCGGAGGCCAAAACCGCCCCCTTCAAGTCGAAGTTGAAGGTCTTGGCTTTTTCTATGGCTTGACGCAAGGCATCCACTCGCGAAGTCTGCCCGATGCCCGATGCATAAAGCTGTTTGCCTTTGGCGAGAACGATGGCATTGGAGCGGCTGTGCTTCACAATTTTGTTGGCAAAAACCATATCATTGATTTCAGACTCAGAAGGTGCTTTTTCAGTGATCACTCTGAAGTCGGCGGCTGTTTCGGTGTGAAGGTCGCGGTCTTGCATGAGGTAGCCGTTTAGTGCGGTCTTCACCGTCTGTGGTTTATAGGGGTCAGACTTCAAGCGAAGCACGACACGGTTCTTTTTCGAGAAGAGCAAGTCGAGTACGCCGTCTTCATAATTAGGTGCCACAATGACTTCGATGAAGAGTTTGTTGATTTCTTCAGCAGCCTCAAGGTCGATGGGACGGTTGCAAACCAAAACTCCACCGAATGCCGACACGGGGTCGCCAGCAAGGGCGGCAATATAAGCCTCTTTCACGGTAGCACGGCAGGCCAATCCGCAAGGGTTGTTGTGCTTGAGGATGGCGAAGGTAGGCTCGTCAAATTCGCGGATGAGGTTGAGGCCTGCATCAAGGTCGAGCAGGTTGTTGTACGACAGCTCTTTGCCATGCAATTTGTCAAACATTGCATCCAAGTCGCCGTAGAATGTGCCGCGTTGGTGGGGATTCTCGCCGTAGCGCAGGGCAAAGGCTTGGTCTTCTCCAAGGCGCATGGCTTTATTATCCTCATCTTTTGCAAACCAATTGTAAATGGCACTATCGTAGTGCGAACTGACACCAAAGGCATACATGGCGAAACGCCGACGGTCGTCCAACGAGGTTTCACCGTTTTGTTTTTCAAGCAGTTGGATGAGTTCGCTGTAGTATTTTTGTGAAGGCACAATCAGCACGTCGTTGAAATTCTTGGCACCCGCGCGAATGAGAGAAATGCCTCCGATGTCGATTTTCTCGATGATGGCTGAAGCGTCATCGGTGTTGGCCACGGTTTCCTCGAAAGGGTAGAGGTCTACAATCACCAAATCAAAGGGCGGAATGTCGTATTGCTGCATCTCGCGTTGGTCCGACTCAAGTTGGGTGCGTCCCAGAATGCCGCCAAACACTTTGGGATGTAGTGTCTTGACTCGCCCACCGAGGATGGATGGGTAGCCCGTAAGCGATTCGACGGTCTTCACCGTGGGGTCGATGGCGCGGATATAATCGTATGTGCCGCCAGTCGAGTAAATTTGCACATCGTTTTGCTTCAGCAAGCTGACAATGCGGTCAATCCCAGTCTTGTAAAATACTGATATTAAAGCTGTTTTAATTTTCTTCAATGGACTAAAATTTGAAAGATTTTAATTTGCAACATTACCAAAAAAAAGGAAACGGCGCAAGAGTTTGGAACATTTTTTTTGAACAAAATTTCAACAAAAACGAGGACAGCAAAAACTGTCCTCGTTTTTTTAATTCTCTATATTTAGTATTGAATTACGGGCAAACACCACCACCGACATGCCAACTATGATGATAATACTTAGGAGTATAGGTCAAGATATGATAATGACAACGAACTCCGTTATACTCGCAACCCGTTATTTGATTTGGAGCAGTACAATCATCAGTAGCATTAAAGAATTCAACATGTGAATGAATTGCACAATACAACGCTCCGTTTTCTAAATTAAGTTCGTGATCGCATCTCCAAAGGGTATCATTGCAATAATAACAAATAATAAAAGGATCTCCTTGCCTTGTATTGTTTTCAGGAGTAATAACATCGTAAACGGTAGGAACCCAATCTTTCATACCTGCACTTGCATCCGTGTCTGTCTTTTTGCACGAATTGAGGCTCAAAACCGATGTAATCATCAGGCTGGCCACTAAAAAAGTCATAATAAATTTCTTCATAGTTGTAATGTTTTTAATATTATAATACTCAAATTCAGTTACTGTACATTTGTTGTACATTAATTCACGCCGCAAAATTAAGGATATTTTTCATGCCTGCAACAATTTTTTCTGTTTTTTCTCAAATTAATACAGATATTTATCTCCGAGCAGGTTGAATTGCAGGCATACCCCTCCATAGAAGTGCTTGAAATCCTTCACACTGGCTTGCAAACGCAGATGTTGCCAAAGCAACATATCGGTACCAAGAATGAAATCATTGCCTGTGTACTCGGCCATCAACCTCCATTGCGGGAAAAACGATGGCCTGAAGGTGATGCCGCCCACTATGCCGTTCCATTTGGAATTGTAATCTCTGTAAAAATGGCGGTAGGCAAGTGTCAAGCCCAACTCGTTGCCCTTGAACTCGAAATGCTTGGTGGCCGCAATGTAAAAATTCTGGAAATAAAGCTGCACTTCGTGTTGGTCGGGGAAAAAGGCGGAAGTCCAAACATCGTTGCATCCGATGGCCACGGCGGGATGGTATTTGCCTTCCTTCAAAGGCCGAATCTTTACCGAAGCATAACGGTCTTTGCTCCAGTTGACGATGTTTCCTTGTGCGTCCTTGCGGTAGATACGTTCGGTGCATACATAACTCATTTCCAGCCAACTGAATGGTGTCAGAGAGACATAGTAGTCAAAAGTGTGGTATTTTTCACCCTGATAGAGAAAGCCTATGTCGGGTGTCATGGCCTTGTTGAGGAAGTGCGCACCTATGAAGGCGTCGCCCTCGTGGTTCATTTCGGCTGAGGGAATATGAACAAGCCCCGAAATGCCCGTATACTGTTGGGCTTGAACTGTTTGTGGCAACCACCACAAAAGCATTAATGCTGCTATTATATAAAGGTGTTTCATTTCTTCGTCTTTTCTTTAATGATGAAATCGGGTTCCATGTTGTGGCTGCCCCAATGCAGAAGGTCGCGACTGAACCATCCGTCGCGCTCGTTTTGTTCGGGGTCAGTAAAGTACATCCTGTTGTTTAATTGCCTGTACATCACCGTATAGGCCATGCGGAAGTTGGAGGCTGGTCGGATGTTCACTGCCCTGTGGGTGCGCCGATAGGGTGGAAGCATGATGACGACCTTGAAACCTCCGTCGAAACTGAACTTGTTGCTCCATCGGGCATACACCGAAATGGTGGTGTGGTTGAAATGGCGCATGGCCTCACCCTCAACGCCAATGTCGTCGTACAAATACTTGCCAACAACGCCCCGAAACTGGGTATTCCAACGCGGCAGATAGATGTCGCCTCCGATGGTTCCCACAAATCGGTTGGGCGCTACGATTTCCCAATAAGGAAACAGGAAAACCGAGCCGACATATCCCGCTTGGCCTTCAAAAGCGAACCAGTCGCACACTGGCAGGAATGCCTTCAAGTCCAAGCCATAACGATTTTGACTGAAGGCACCCAACGAAGCCTTGAGGTACAAACTCTTGATGTTGAACTCTTTGCTGACATTGAATGCTCTCAGTTCGACAAAACTGTAATCGATGCCATATTGGTTTACAATTGGGATCTGCAATTGTCCCGCAAATTGCCAATGATTCCCCATATTCCACTTGAAGCCAGGGGTTAGGCGAATCAAGAATTTATACTGGGTCTCGAAATCCATATCCTTGAAGTTGAAGTCTAAGCCCGAAAAGATATCTATTCCGGGGGATGAAGTTTGTCCTATTGCTTTTGGCTGGCCTGCCCTTAGAAACAAGGCAAGGAACACGGCAGCGATGAAACCAAGACGAATTGAATTGTGTCGATACATGGCAATCATTAATTTTCGGCTGCAAAGGTAAGCGAAAAAACAAGACAATGGAAAAAACTGATGAATTTAAAACTAATTATTTGTAAATGAATGAAATAAGAACGTAAACGAATTTTATTTTCGTTTTTCGGTTGAATGCATTGGAAAATTCTTTATTTTTACAAGTTCAAAATTAGCGGATGGAAACGAAGTGGATTCTAAATAAAGAAGTTGACAATCAGAAAGTTGTGGAATTATCCAAGGATCTTGGTATCGACAAGAACCTTGCCACATTGCTTGTGCAACGCGGAATTACCACTTTTGAGGAGGCCAAAACCTTCTTCCGCCCCGACCTTTCGCAGCTTCACGATCCTTTCCTAATGAAGGACATGGACCGTGCTGTCGATCGTGTGTTGCAAGCCATCAATAACGGTGAAAAACTCTTGGTCTACGGCGACTATGACGTGGACGGGACCACTGCCGTGGCTTTGGTTTACACCTATCTCAAACCGTTTTTCAAGAAGAAGAAGATAGAGTTCTATATCCCTGACCGTTACGAGGAAGGGTATGGCATTTCGCACAAAGGCATTGATTATGCTGCTGCGCACGGCTTCAAGCTTGTCATTGCCCTCGATTGTGGTATAAAGGCGGTGGAGCGCATTGAGTATGCCAATGAGCGGGGTGTCGATTTCATTATTTGTGACCACCACCGTGCGGGCGATGTCATTCCCAATGCCGTTGCCGTGCTTGATGCCAAACGTCCTGATTGCCACTATCCTTACGATGAGCTTTCAGGGTGTGGCGTGGGCTTCAAACTGATCACCGCTTTGTCGATGAGGGGTTTGGGAACCATTGAGCAAGTTTACGACCTGCTCGACCTTCTTGCTGTGAGTATCGCTGCCGACATTGTGCCCATCACAGGCGAGAACCGAGTGTTGACCTATTTTGGCCTGAAACGACTCAATAAAAACCCCCGTCCGGGCATCGAAGCCATTTTGCAACATGCCAACATTGTGCGTCGCGACGAAGACGAAATTGACGAGAACGATAATGTTTTGACTCGCGAATTGACAGTCAGCGACTTGGTGTTCCTTATAGGGCCGCGTATTAATGCTGCCGGGCGAATCGATAAGGCCTCTGACTCGGTGCGTCTGCTCATTGCCGACAAGCCAGACCATGCCGCAAAACTGGCCAATTCCATCAACGACCTCAACGATATGCGGCGCGAGTTCGACAACCGTATCACTGAAGAAGCCCTTGGCATGATTGCCGACGATCAGGAATTGAAAGATGCCAAGAGTACGGTGGTCTTCAACGAAAACTGGCATCGTGGTGTCATCGGTATCGTGGCCTCTCGCCTCACCGATTATTACTACCGTCCCACCATAGTGCTGACTCGTGCCAATGGACTTATCACCGGATCGGCCCGTTCCATCAAGAGTTTCGACATTTATGATGCCATCGATAACTGCTCCGACCTGCTTGAACACTTTGGAGGACACAAATATGCCGCTGGCCTCTCGATGAAGGAAGAGCACCTGCCTGAGTTTCGTCGTCGTTTCGAGGAATACGTCAGCAAGCATCTTGTGGAGGAAGACTTTGTGCCGGAGTTGGAGGTCGACATGAAGATTAATTTCTGCGATATTACGTCAAAGTTCATGCGCATCCTCAACCAATTTGCGCCTTTCGGACCAGGCAACATGTCGCCCGTTTTCTGGACCGACAACGTGCGTGATGCCGGTGGCTCAAGGGCTGTTGGTGCACATAAGCATTTGAAACTCACTGTGATGCAGGATGGCGACCAAGAAACCAATATTGCTCCATTCAGTGGCATCGCATTCCAAAAAGGCGACCTTATCGACCGTGTACACTCAGGCGAGCCATTCAGTATTTGCTATCATCTCGAATACAATACCTGGCAAGGCAAAACCACCCTGCAACTCAATGTGAAGGACATCAAGTTTGCAGAGCAATTTTGAATATACCTTTAATTAATTATAATAAGAGACGCGAGACTGCGGAACGCGGAATTATTTCAAAACTATCGATTATGAAAAAACAACTCATCACTTTGGCAATTTTGGCGTTTAATGTAATAATTGCACACGCCCAGAACATAGAAGTAGTCGGCTATCAATCAGGCACATGGGAAGCCGATACGGTGTTTGTTGTAGGCGATGTGAGCGTTGAAGACTCTCTTCGCATTACTGCCGGTACTACGGTGCTTTTCCGAGGATATTATGGCATCAAGGTAGGGGAGGGGGCTACTTTTAACGCCCTTGGCACTGCCGCTGATTCCATCACTTTCACTGTGGCCGACACCACGGGTTTTTACGTCTTTAACAATGGTCGCGGAGGTTGGAATGGCATCTGGCTCGAAAAAGCCAAAGCCTCACGGTTCGATTACTGCCGTTTCCAGTATGGCAAGGCGGCACGTGATGCCGACCAAGACGGCGGTGCCCTGCGCATCTTTGGTTGCTATGATGTGGAAATCGGCAACAGTACGCTCAATTGCAATTTCTCACGCGAACACGGCGGTGCCTTGAATGCAGAAAACTCTAAAGTGGTGATGCATGATTGTGATGTGTACAATAACTTGACATATAGCGAAATAGATACTATCTACTTTATGTATGGCGGTGCCTTGCGTTTCCTGAAATGCGAGGTGGACATCACCACTACTGATTTCAGCCATAACAATGGTCAAGGAGCCATCGGAGGAGCTTTAAGCCTTGATAGCTGCGCGGCGAACATTGATCGCTGCAAGTTTGAATACAACTACGGCATCAACGGAGGTGGTCTCTATCTTATCCGAAGCAACGATTTGGAATGTCGCATCACCAACAGCCTCTTTGCCAATAACATTTCAGGGCACTTTGGCGGTGGATTGGCCATCAGCGACTCGTCGCCCTTAATCAGTAATCTTACCGTGGTGAACAATCACTCCATAGGCGTAAACTGTGGTGGTATCTTCTTCTACCAAAACAGCTCGCCCGTGTTGTGGAATTGCATCGTTTATGGCAACACCAACGAAAGTACGTCTGAAAAGCCCGTGCAGATGTGGACCTGGACTTTCGAGGGCTATCAGCCTAGTTTTTATAACTGTTTGGTACAATATGGCCTTGAGAACATCTCCAACAATGAAGTCATTTCCATCTACGAGGATTGCCTCGATGAAGACCCGCTTTTCGTTGATTCCGAGCACGATAATTTCCATCTAAGTGCCAACAGTCCTTGCATCAATGCTGGCTATACTTTTGAAACAGAGGGTCTTGACCTCGATGGAAATTGGCGCGTTTGCGGCGACCGCATAGATATAGGTGCTTACGAATATTCCGCTTTTGGCATAAACGAAATGGAACACGAAAGGCCACAGATGTGCATTGTTGGCAATCCGATATCTGAGGCAAGCTATGCGGAAATCGAGTTCAACAAGGCAGGCTATGCCATGGCAAAAGTGTATTCGATTGACGGGAAACTATTGGTTGACAAAAACTTAGGTTTTTCCCATGTAGGACTCAACCGCATTGCCTTGGGAGAATTGTTTGGGCCGTTGGTAAAAGGTACTTATCTCCTTGTGGTTCAAGGAGGAGGGCAGGCCTTCTCGGCCAAAGTGATTCGATAAGTTCATAGGGCGATGGTGCTTTCTTTGAACTGTCGCTGTTGTGCTTAATTGGTTTGGCTTATTTCTTGATACCCAACACACACCACCTGACAAACGGAATCCTCTTAATCACCTCGTTCAAGAGGAACGGAATCGTCATCACGGCCGCGAAGAGGATGACATACTGCAACCACGGGGCTATGTTGGTGTGTACCTTCATCATGTAGCCCAACGATGCAATTACCAAATAATGAAGGATATAGACACCAAAACTGGAGCGTGTCATATAGTTTGCGAAAGCTCCCGTGCGGTTGAAGCGCGCCTTGAACCAAGCCATCATCGCCAAGCACATCAACCAGCCGTAGAGACAATTGAGCGGGCTGCCCAAGTATTGCGGCGAAGTGTTGTCCTGCCCGAAGGTGGTGATAATCAATACCGCGCCTGCTACTACTGCATTTGCCATCAGCGGAATCCAAGCCTTTTCCAATTTCTCCTGCACCTCATCATGTGAAAACACGAAATAGCCTAACAGGAAGGGAATCAGATAGAAAACAGGCTTATACAAGTTAAGGAGACCATCCAAAGATTCTGGGCGGGGATGCTTGACAAGCGTTTGCTCACCAACCCAGAAAAGTATGCCTAATAGGATGATGGCTACGAGATTGGCCTTTCCGCACCAGTTCCAGAGTTGGTCTTTTTTGTCTATGGCTCGTACCAAAAGCAGCACAAGGCACAGCAGCCACAGCACTTGAATGAACCACAGCGGCCCCGTGCCACTTAAGACCATCATGGCATACTTGGCCAACGCGGGTATACCGTCGAACACGCCTTGTCGAGCTGCCACAACGGTATTGAAATAGCCGACCATCCATTGGAACACGAAGAGTCCTATTGTTCCTGGTACCAGCAACTTACGGGTACGCGCCCTGAACCATTCTTTGGCCGATTGTTTCTGAAGCGCATAGCGGGCACTGATACCCGCCAGAATGAACAGCAGCGGCATGAACCAAGGATAGAGGATGTACATCACAATGTCTTGATATTGTGGATGCTGCGGATATTCTCCGAAACCACCGATGCCACCGAACACGCCCTTGTTGTTGTAGAAATAGAAGACATGATACAACAGCACCAAAAGTACCGTTACCCAGCGCAGATTGTCAATCCAATGTTTTCTCATTTTGTAAGCCTCCCATCGCTTGATTGATTATTTCTTGAAACACTTCCGTCTTGAGCATCGCTATGCCTCTTTGGTCGCCAAGCACCATTAAGTTGTCGCCGGCCTTGATTTGGTATTGCTCGCGAGCTTCCTTCGGGATGACGACTTGTCCGCGCTCGCCCACTTTCACTACACCGAAAATGTATTTTCCATTGTCTGCTACCATGATGATTTAATTTTTATGATTTGTTTGATTTTTCATATTTTGCTGCAAAAGTAGGAAAAAAATCTTTTCATGAGCAAGTTTTTTCGTATTTTTGTCGCTCAATCATAAATGTTCAATCAATGAAAAAACTATTCATTATCTTGCTGGCCCTTGTCGCCATGCAACTGAACGCGCAGAATCTGACGCATTACAAACAGATTGTCAAGGAATTGAGTTCCGCGAAATACCAAGGTCGCGGCTATGCCAAGGATGGCGCCAACAAAGCTGGGAAGTATTTGAAGAAGGAGTTCGAAAAGGCGGGCGTGGATGAGGTCATCTGCCAGCCTTTCACCATCGACATCAACACCTTCCCCGGAAAGATGAAGATGTGGGCCGACGGAAAGAAACTCACCCCGGGCGTGGATTTCTCCATGCGTGAGTATTCCCCTGGCGTACATGGTGAATTTCCTGTGTATCATGTCGATACCCTGAATTTTGACCCCGAAAAGATGTTTGCAGACTTGGCCAAGCCCGAATATGCCAACTGCTTCGTGGTCTGTGAGTTCTGGTTCTCTTATCGGCATCATGAGGCTTTTGGGCGACTTCAAAAACCTGGCGAGTGTCCCAATGCTGGAATCATCAACACTTGGACTTCGCCCATCAAGTTCTATAAGGCTTACGGCCATCGCGTGGTGGAGAAACCCATCATTTGGACGACACCCGAATCCATTGAAGGGGTGAAATCCATTCGTGTGGATATTGACAACAAGTTCTTGAAGGACTACGAACTTTTCAATGTCATTGCCAAAGTGGAAGGACGCAAGCACGACAGTTGTTATGTCTTTACTGCGCACTATGACCATCTCGGCAACCTCGGTAGAAAGGTGTATTACGCTGGAGCCAACGACAACGCCTCTGGCACTGCCACCATCGTGACTTTGGCCGAATATTACGCGAAAAACCGCCCCGAATACGACATGTATTTCATCGCTTTTTCGGGCGAGGATGCCAACCTTCGCGGCTCGGAGTTTTATGCCAAGAGCCCCATTGTGCCGTTGGAGCAAATCAAGTATCTCTTCAACATCGACATGATTGGCGACAACAATCCAGTGCAATATTGTGAGGTCAGCGATGAGGGGATGCGTGGCTTTGCCCTATTTGAGCAAATCAACGACAAACAGCACTATTTCAAGAGTCTGAATCGTGGCGAATTGGCCGGCAACAGCGACCATTACCCCTTCGCCACACGCCATGTGCCCTGCATCTTCCTCGAGAACCAAGAGGGTGACGCTTTCCCCTATTACCACACCATATTCGACACCTACAAGAACGCCGTTTTTGACAGTTATGAGCCTGTGTTTAGGTTGGTTCGGGATTTTGTGGAGCGGTATTGAAGTTTCAACTTCGGCGGTACTGTTCGATTGTCAATTTCATCACTTTTACAGGCCGGTCTGCGCCGACTTCTAACTTAGTGCATCGTGTTTCCTCGCCCGTATCCCTGAAGCCGCATTTTTCCATCACGCGGCCAGAGGCGGGATTGTCAAGGAAATAGTCGCCCCAGAGGACGGTGAAGCCTTTTTCGTTGAAACAATAGTCGATAACCAATTGAAGCGCCTCCGTGCAGATGCCTTTTCCCCAATAGGGGCGGGCAATCCAATAGCCCACCTCGCATTGGTCTTCGTCAATCTGCAAGTTCGATGAGGATGCAGGGAGGTAACCCACGCAGCCGATGGCCTCGCCAGTCTCTTTCCACTCAACAGCCCACATGGTTTCGGTGCCGAATACGGTTCGTATGATTTCCTGACTTTCTTCAACGCTTTTATGCGGCGGCCATCCAGCGCGAGGGCCTACTTCTGGGTCGGAGGCGTATTTGAACAAAGCCTTGGCATCGTCTTCACGCCAAGGACGGAGAAGGATTCTTTCGGTTTGCATCATAATAGTTTTGCTGAATTGTGCCGCAAAAATACAAAAATGGCGCAACCGTTTTGCGACTGCGCCTTGTATTCAAAAAACATGATCAGTATCTCAAATACCGAGACTATTCAATTCTCAAACTCACGGAGTTCTTCGAGGCCACGTTCTATTTCCTGCATCTGCTGCGCATGGCGGCGGCGTTGCCAGAGGCCGAGCACAAAAGCCATCGCGAAGGTAAATAGCGTGAGCCCAATAACGATCAGCACCCTATTGGCTTCAAACGCATAGCCAGCCGTTGGGTTGAAACCAAGTTCTATGATGTAGAAGGCAACCATGGCCAAACAAACGGCTGCAATTCCCCAATACTTTTGTTGATGACTTATCTGTTTGTAGCGTAGAACCAGTCGGCTGAGTTCGTTGCAACTCATGCCTCCCATGTCGAACTTCGACAGTAAAGAAAGTTTCCAAATTATCGGAATCAATCCCAATATCATCATGGCTTCAACGATTGCGAACGAAATGGTTCGAATAGGTGTGTTCATATAGATATAGGGGAATAAGACACCTATGATTAGAATGTTAACCACAAAGGAGTAAAGGTTCTGTCCCACGATACCGTTGTAGGCGGACTTGGTTTTCTGCTGAATCATCTCCTTTACCACGCGAAGATTCACTATTTCTGTTTCTGCCAAACGCTTGTCGAGTGCGTTCCAACTGGTTTTTAATTCGTCAAGTTCCATATTACTTTGAATTTTAACTGTTAGACATTTTCTTGAGTTTTTCTTTGACACGATTGAGCTTCACGGCGACGTTAGTCTTAGAGATGCCAAAGATATCAGCCATTTCCTGATAACTCCGTTCTTCGAGCCAAAGGAGAATCAGCGCGCGTTCCAATTTCCCTAACTGGTTGATGAGTTTGTAAAGTTCTTGAAGCTGAGCAGCAGTACCCTCATCGGCTGCAATCTGTGCCATATCCGCTGATAAGGGAATGGCTTGCGGACGGGTGCCAGAGCGACGCAGAAACGTGATGCAGGTGTTCATGGCGATGCGATAGACCCATGTCACGAGTTTGCTATCTCCCCTATAGCGCGGGAAACTCTTCCATAGATTGAGCACCGTCTCCTGAAACAGGTCGTTCAGGTCGTCCTGATTGTTGGCATAGATGTAGCACACCTTGTAGATGGTCCGCTTTTGAGCCTCAATCACCTCCAGAAATTCTTTCTCTAATTCTTTCGTCTCCATTTTTTTAGCTTTCATCGTTTGCTTCGTTAGTCGCAGGAAAAACGGAATAATTACAGCAGACTGCAAAAAAAGTTTCAAAAATAGCGAAAAAAATGGTGATTAAAACAAAAATATCTATTTTTGCATTGCGAAAAGTTCGTTACGAAAAGTTCGTAATGAAAACACTTAGAAACTGTGGTAAGGTAGAATGAAAACAAATTGATAATCAGTTTGTTTTTCATGGATTTAAGGAATTATATAGCCTTGATTTCTCGTAGAAAAACTGGGAAATCAGGGCTAATAAACCACGCTTTTTATTCAAATTTTCTCACTTTCAACTCTCATACTCCGAATATCCTGAATATTACTGACAATGCTGATAAGCCCAAACGTGACCAATAAGGATAGTACTGTGGCCGTCAGCAGGCGGGAGTTGGCGGCCAACCAGGAAAGCCAGCCCGTTTGCACTCGGAAGGTGAACAAAGGAACGGCAGCAGGCATGGTAAGCATAAAGACTATGGTGACGATGCCGCTGATTATGCCCACGACAAAGGCGACCACTAAGGCCATTTTATAGCGGCGAATCGTGGCCTCTTGGTGCTGCTTGATGTACTCGACGGCATCCAAACGCTTTTGGAGTGATGTCATAAAGACATCGCTGTCATCGAATTGGGGTTTCTGGGCGAGGAAAAGCTCCTCAAGTTCTTTGTCTTTGTTCATAACTTCAGTTTTTCTTTCAGTTGGTCACGTCCACGTGAGAGTTGTTTTTTTACAGCATCTTCCGATGTCTCGGTAATCACTGCTATCTCCTTGATATTGTATCCGTTGAGATAAAACAGCGTGATGGCTGAGCGTTCTTTGGGCGGCAGGGTGCGCAAGGCAAGATAAAGGTCTTGGTGTTCGAAGGAGGCATCGGCTGCGGTGTCGCTGATAAGTGTTCGAGCTTCGTCAATGCTTTCCGTGGTGCGGCAACTTGCCTTGTGGTTGAGGAAGGTGTTGTGGGCAATCTTGAACAGCCACGAGCGGAACCGTCCCTTCTCCTGATAGCCTGCCGAAGAGAGGTAAGCCTTGACCAAAGCGTCTTGCGCGATGTCGTCGGCTTCGTCCTTGTTGCCGCAGCAGAGGTAGAGCAAGAAGCCCCGAAGTGCCTCTTGCTCGCGCTCCACAAGTGCTATGAATCCTTCGCGTGTCACGGTTAGGCCTGCGTGGTCATTTTGCTTTCTTCGGCTTCAATCTCCTTGGCGAGCATCTTTCTACCTACGCCATAGTTGATGATAAAGGCAGCACCAATGGCCAACAGAATCAAGCCGAAGCAAAGGGCGGTCTGAACATCAACGTCAATACCTAATCCGCTACTTTTCATGTAAATGCCAAGGCCTGTCAAACCTATGCCCGTCAATGAGGTAATGAAACCCCACAACAGTTTCGAAAGCAGTTTCTCCTTCAAGAGCTTTTTCTTCGGCGAAATCTTTTTGAGCAGTTCCTCGACATCCATGTCGGGATTCTTCTCGATGGCCGCCGTGACGATTTGCGTGCGAGCATTGGTCTCGTTCATTTTACGACGTGTTTCCATCCAAATGAAGATGATGGGAAGTACGCATCCGCATAAAATGACGGGTAACATACTGATGAGTTCATCCAGAATTAAATAAGTGTTATTCATTTTTCTTATCGTTTTAAGTGTTAGACTTCTGTTTTCTGTGTTTATTTCATTGTCGCAATCTGCGTCCCCGCAGATTGGTTGCTTATGTCGCCATATCAATCCAGCAACACCATATTATGTTTTTCCTTGTCATAATAAAACCCAACGGCAAGGACTTTATTCTTAACAAGACACAATCCTGTGATTTCCAACTGATGTGACTCTATCATGTTCGGAACAAGAATCGTGTTTTTAAGGTTTCCATCCCTGTCGAATGTCTTTTTGAAGTAGCAGCCGCTTTCAATTGACAATGTATAAATGCTTGTTTCATCTATTAAGATGTCAACAATCAAGTCCTGGAAATTGTCCTGAAACTGATAAGCGTATTCTTCTGTTCCGTATAGTGTGCTATCAATCGTAAAATCATCGGCAGAAACATTGAACACTTCTATAGTCGACAGCGGTTTTCCCAAATCGTTATTATCGTATATTGATAGGATCCCTGATGTGCCGTCTGTTACTGCTATTGTGCTTCCATGGCTTGTTATTTTGGGGTTGCAGTAGGCATAGCCCAAATGCAAGTCCATGTGGATCTGTCCCAATTGCCCAATGCGTCCGACAGGTTTTTTATCGGTACCATAAACCGTATACAAAGGTGTTTCATTATAAAAGCGTTCTTCAAAAGGATTTTGATGCTCATTGGTCAATTCAAAATACGGATAGCCTTTGAACGAGGCGAAAAACAACAAGTCAAGTTCCTCTGAATAATAAAAGCTTTCATGCCCTATGTATGTGATGCTGTCAATACTTCCGAACAGTTCCATTGGAATAAACTCTCTCTCCTTTTCGTTGTGAATGTTTTGGAAAACAACGGCAGGGGCGTTGCAGTAGGCCATGTTGTTTCCTTCTTTGTATTTAAGATTGGGCACAGAGACGGAAAACGCCAGCGTATTCGGGTTAATCATGGAACCAGTAAGACACATGGCAAGTACCATGTTATTGGCTCGCAATTGGAAATACTTTTCATGCTCGATAGAGACAAACGCCAATTCTTCACTCTCATTCGGAACAAATCTTCCCACAAACGAAAGATTGTCAGCGTTTTCGGATAACGAATACAAATAAATGCTGTTGTCCAGCTCGTCGGCAAATGAAAGATAGCCTTTGCTTATCTTAGGGAAAGTGATGTTTGACACGATGGTGTTGCTATCGGAAGGCACCATCATCCTGCTGAATAGTTCGGCTTTCTTATAATGACCGTCTTCACAATCTGAAGCGGCAGGCTGGAATGAGATGGTTCCTTCCCATAACTCGCCGTAATAGGGCATGGGCTCTGTATGTCGAATTAAGGCATCTGCAAATTCATCGTTAATGACGATATAATCGCCACCCGTAAGCAAACGCCCAGATTTCCTGTCTATTTTCATGATGAAAGGTATGCGCGGCTCTTCCGTCCTGAAAGCAAGAAACGACTTGAAAGACAAATCCGTGTCATAAATCACATCTTCGAAATCGAATTTCTTCGCCACGTATTTTTGTGCCGCCTGTTTGTTGGGAGAAGATGCTATCATAACCATGGGGTTGTCAGGTCTACGCATATAAAGCAATTCCTGAACGACATTGATTTCAGCCTCGCAGCGCGGACAGAACATCAACGGGCAGAGAACGACATAAAGCGTATCGTTTTCGTTAGATATTCCCGAGAAATAATCTCTAAGGAGATTTTCCGTGCCTTTAATTTGCGCAACCTTGTGAAATGGTTCGGCATCGGCAATCTCATTAAGGTTCATTTGGGCTTCAGCAGTATCAAGCAGCAGAAACAAGGACAATAATAGTAACATCTTTTTGATGATGACAGTTTTCATTTTGATTTAAGAGTAAATGTTGGACTTCTGTTTTCTTGAACCAGTTCGCCCATATAACAAGTCTGGATGGCAAAAGGTGACGTCAACTTGGATTTTTTTATCTTTTTGCCCTATTCGTACATTTTGTATTGGTTGTATTCAAATTCCCCTTTCTCCTTGTTCCATTCCAATTTATGAATATCCCAGTTTTTGCTTGAGGCAGATTTTTCGAGTTTTTGCGCGATGATTACTCTTTCGCCGTCGGTTCGCACATTGATCATGCCATACACCGTAACCACTCTCTCACGCTTTTTTTCGGTTAGTTTCTCCGTTTTCAACTCAATGTATTCTTTGCCCGACCGAGCCAGTTCGGTTGAGAATATCAACGAGCGCTCGCCACGGCTGTGTTTGCCAATGGTTCCCAATGTGTCGGGGCGAGGGTGCGCGTATGGCTCATCGTCGCCGCTTGAAATAATCGTCGCTATCGGATTGAGCACCCGCAGAAACTCGCTTGTGAAGTCAGCACTGCCGTGGTGACACGATTTTGCGATGTCCACTTCCAAGGCTTCTCTGGCTTTCATGACGGCTTCGTCCAATTGCGATTTCAGGGCTTGTCTTTGAGCCTCGTCGAGAGATTTGTCGTTCAGTTGGGTCTTGATATGGGCCACGTCTATCCCGGAAAAGTGGCGAATCAGGTGGTATTCCGACTCCGTGTTCAGGTCGCCTCCGAGCAAAAGCCTCAGTTTTCCAATCGTAAGTTTGATTACCACCGAATGTCCGTTTTTGGTTTTGCCTTTGTTGTTGTCAAAAACAGGCAAAGCGTCTTTCCCGTCAATTCTTTCCGCCACGGGACCCAATATCTCCATCTTCATTCCACCTTTGTCGTGGATGGGTTTCGAGCCAAGTCGCAGCGATTGTTTGGGGGCAGCCGATTTGTTTAGTGTATTGATATAAACTCCGGCTTTGGTTATGTTCTTAAGCCGTTCTTCGTAATCGGCTTGCGTGTCGCACAAGTCGGTAATGTATTTGCAATCATCGTGCTTGATTACCGTGCCTAACGTATCGAGATTCGACCCGCTCGCTTCCACCATGCCATTGTGATAGATTTTGTTGATGGTGAACTGCTGTGCGGAACCTTCCGTCTTGTCGAATATTTTCCCGAAGCCTTGGTAATGGTCTGAATCTGAATGTGAAATGACCACCGTGAACGGCGGCGGGGTGTTCTTGGAGGTATTCAGGTTGAACCGCCATTTGAGGAAACGATACATGTTGTCGGAGCCACCTGAGTCAATTATGAAATGCTTGTCGTCGGGGGTTACAACGTGGCATCCGTCGCCTTGCCCCACATCAACGAAATTGATTTCAAGGATTCTCTCGGCTTGCATGTCCGATTCCTTTATGTATCCGTTTTTCCTGCGGCTTCTTACTTTGATGTATTCCACCTCTTTCTTCCCCTCGGTAACTTTTTTTCTCACGTAATCATTGTCGACCACAAAAGGTTGGATATAGTCGCCAAACAGCAACTCTTTGAGGAAGACGAACTCCATTTTTCCAGTTTTTGAATTCTTCTTGAATCCTTTCATTTTTACTGATGGATAAACAGCAAATGCCTTTTTTAATATAGTAGCCATGACTTAAAAGATTGTAAGTGTTAGTTTTCAAGCGCAAAGATATTGTATTTTCAATTGACTTGACAACTTTTTTTGCGTAGAAATCCGTTTATCAACAGCCACTTCTCAGGGCCGTCCTAATTCCATTTGCCATCAATGTGGCTGGTTTAGTCTTTTTGTTTCCGCAAACTAATCACCGCAAACATGGCTTCAACCAATCCGAAAACGAAAAAGATATTGCTCATGGCATTGAGGCCCCACACCCACCATTCGAGGACAATCCAAAGCATGAGGATGATGCCACATACGAGAACGGCATGAGGCGCGAGGCGATGTTTCTTGAACAGGAGAAACGCCGCGATAAATTGGGTGAAGCCATTCAAGAAGAGCAGCACAAATCCCGAAGGGATGAAATTTCTGAAAAAGACGTCTGGCCAAGGCATTTTTGCTCGTAACATTTCCAAAAGTGGCTCGCCGCCCCACGTCTGTCCCGAGGGGTCAATCCACATCATCACGGCACCCATCACGGCACCGATGCCGATGAACAAGGTCAAGAATTTCAGGAATTTTGTCATAATGCATTGATTGTTTTTTGTAGTTCGTCCAAGAACCGCGCCCCATGTCCGCCGTCCATCTGTACATGATGGAACTGGAAACTGACAGGCAAAGTGGTCTTAAACAGGGTTTTGCGGTATTTGCCCCACATCACCATCGGGTTGCAGAACAGGTCGGTGTATTGGTTGACAATGCAGTCAAGTTCGGTCTGTGGCATGGCCGAGGTGCCGACGACCATGTGGTCTTCAAAGAAACTGCTCTCACAATCGTTGGCGGTTTTGGAGGTCAGTTCAAGGTAATCTTGGTTGAAGCGTTTCAGGTCGTCGGAAAAAGGAATGTCGCAAGAATTGATGCCGCCGTTGCGGTTGGTCACAATCACGTTGATGGCTATTCGGTCGTAGCGGAACAGTTTCCCTTTTTCGGGCAAGACAAAGAATTCCTCCATTTTGCTGGCCGTCTTGCCGATGCACCAACACATCAACATGGTCAGTTTCATGCTGCTTTTTCGGCTGAACTTCAGCAGGTTCTCGATGTTCATCGTCTTCACCAAAGTCACCATAGGCATGGGCGAGGTCGTCCAAAGACTGAATGCCTCCGCCCGTTTGCTCTCTTGAGGTTGAATTTCGATTTTCATGGTTTTGATTTCAGGAATTTTGTCAAATAATTCAGGTTTTTGATGCTGCAAAAATACATCAAAAAACCAAGAAGGCAACGCTTTCCCATACTACCACACCATTTTCGACACCTACGAGAATGCAGTTTTCTATAGTTATGAGCCGGTGTTTAGGCTGGTTTGGGACTTTGTGGAGCGATATTTAGAGAGGTTCGCCTATTTCAAAGGCTTATAATAATGGACAAAACAAAAATAGTTATTCTTACAATGTGGATTTCTGATTTCATGTTTCATGTTTTAGACCTTCTCTTTCCATGAAATGGCATAATCCAAAAAAGTGTTACCCACGATTGAAACTTTTTTAATTGGAGTTCTTCCCGAACCGAAATAGTCTTGGTATGTCGTTTCAAATTGGGCTGCATTCCAAATGAAATCCGCCTTTTCTCCATCCACTTCTGCATAAAGACTCACTGTGTAAATGCTTTGGTTCAGCATCAATTTAGGAATCTTGAATTGGATCATTCCTGCGTCAGGATTGATTCTTTCCGAGAACATAGTAGAACTTAACCAAGCTACCCTTTCTTTTCTGTTTTTATCATTAATTAATACGCTAATCTTGGAATCATGGCTTTGCTTTAGCCTGTTTGTCGCGTCAAAACCGATTCTGATGATACATTCCTCTCCAACCTCAAAAAGATTTCGTTCCGTTCCATTCTTACTGAAAAAGCGGATGGTCTTAAACCTCAAAGCACCGTTTCCATCCTTGTTTGAATCAAAAGGTTTTTCCGACTCCGAACTATTTGCTATGTCGTTTGCTAAATAGAAGTCTATTGCCTCTTCAATTGTTCCATAATAGTCCATCATCCCGTTGTTCAGCACTATGCCTGTCTTGCATAGTTGCTTGATACTTGACAAATTGTGACTTACAAAGATTACGGTTCGTCCTTCGCCTTGGCTCAATTCTTGCATTTTCCTGATGGCTTTTTTCCGAAACTCGTAATCGCCAACAGCAAGCACTTCGTCCACAACAAGAATTTCAGGTTCGAGTTGTGCCGCAACAGCGAAACCGAGACGCATCTTCATGCCGCTGGAATAACGTTTCACAGGGGTGTCAATATATCGCTCGCAACCACTGAAATCTATGATTTCGTCTAATTTTTTCTCAATCTCTGTTTTGGTCATACCGAGGATGGCACCATTGAGATAAATATTCTCGCGTCCTGTCATCTCGGAATGGAATCCTGTTCCTACTTCTAACAAAGAACCAATACGGCCATTGGCTTTGATTGTTCCGGTGGTAGGCGAGGTGATTTTTGATAGTATTTTGAGCAAAGTGCTTTTGCCTGCACCGTTTTTGCCTATGATGCCAACCACATCACCTTCCTCTACCTTGAAATCGATGTCCTTCAAAGCCCAAATATAGTCACTTTTGCCCTTGGTCGTGCGGTCGTTGGTTTCGCCAATCTTTAAAAACGGATCCTCTTCTCCTTTGACTTTCATCCGCCACCAACGATCCAGATCATGACTTAGAGTGCCGGATGAAACCAATCCCAACCGATATAGTTTGCTGACATTATTGAATTCTATTGCTGTTGACATACATTGGGTTATGACTTCGAGTTATGATTTCAAATCATTTTAATGTTGAGGGTGGTACATTAACATAAAGATTCTTTTCGAAACGGTGGCGCAAAAGTACGATATTTTGGGAATGTGCGAGAAAAAAATGAATAAAAGCATCATGGACGCACATCGAGAGAGGATCCACGTATTGTTTGGGAAAGATGAGGACATCACGATTGGCATTATCATTGCTTTTGTGTTGTTGTTTGTCAATTGTCGATTTTTTTCAGTTTTAATTCAAAAAAAACATTATTTTTGCATCGAAATAAAAGTAATCGATAAGTCAATTTCAGCGGTTTTATGCAACTGATGAAGAAGTTCCTAAAATGATAGAATTAAATAAAAAGAAAAGAGATAATCAATTATTATGATGTCACCCAAAGTTTCAGTCATTGTTCCTGTTTGGAATCCTGGTCCAGGGATTTCGCGTTGCATTGGGTCAATGCGTAATCAGACGCTTGATGATATCGAGATGATTTTCGTGGACGACTGTGGCACGGATGGTTCGATGGATGTGGTGCGTACAGCGGCGATGGAAGACCAGCGTATTGTCATTTTGGAGAACCCTGAGAATCTTGGTCCAGGGATTTCCCGCAACAACGGTATTGATGTAGCGCGTGGAGAGTACCTTGCTTTTTTTGATGCGGATGATTACGTGAATCCGTTTTTTTTGGAAAGGCTATACACGAAGGCGGTTGCCGACAAATTGGATATTGTGAAGGGGAAGATTGTCTATGAGAAAGAAGACGGATCTATAGTGAAACGTTTTGAACTCAACGATATGATTCGTAAGGGTCTTAAATCGGGTGAGCCTCTTTTTTATTTGTTTTCTTTTCAGCATCAAAGTGCTATTTATAGGTGTGGCTTTCTTTTGAAACACGATATTTATTATGGCACATCGCGTAGAGGTCAGGATGATACATTCCTTTTGAAAGCCTGTCACAAAGCAGAGCGTTTTGACTTTGAGGAAACTGCTGAATACCATTTTTGCGAACGAAACAATTCACTTATGCATGATATGCGTCCCCATACATTCGAAAGAAGGCTTCACGCTTTTCAGGAAAAAATGGATTATATCGTAGGAAGCATGACAAGTGAAAAATGCCTTTCCCAATATATTGCAGGAATGGTTAATTTTGATTTAATGCTTTGTAGTTATTACAAGCAGATGCCTGAATGCCGTGATCCTGCTGAAGATTTCGTCAATGGCCTTCGCAATCAGGTGCTTCGTTTCCCGCAATTGGAGAAACTGAAAAGAGAGTCTTTCGTTGTGCGTGTTTTGTGCGATTATGGGGCTGATTTGGCTCTACGACCATTTAAGTTGCCATGGGAGAGCCGTAAGGCAGAGGACTATGTGGAAACGGTGAAGGAATGGGTTGATTTTGTCATCGAACATCCAGATTGTATGAACGATGCGGAAACAGATTTATATCGTTTGTTTCGCGAAGCGTTTATGCTGCGCAAAAAAGAGAACCATTCGGATGGGATCAAAAGGAGTTTGATAACACAGGCGAAAAGGCTTCCATTTCACCAACGTATTCGTATATTCGTAGATTGTCAACCGTTTGCTTTCAATGTCAAGATGAAGATTAGGCGGATCAAAAGAGGAATGTCAACATTTCTTAAAAAAAGAGGTTTGTCAAAATGAAAGAGAATCCCCATGTTTCCGTCATTATTCCAGTTTGGAATCCAGGCTCGGGCATTAGCCGTTGTGTGGAATCGCTGCGCAGTCAGACGCTTGAGGACATCGAGATGATTTTTGTGGACGATTGCGGCACGGACAATGCGATGGATGTGGTGCGTGCTGCGGCAAAGGAAGACCCACGCATCCGCATCATCGCAAACAAGAAAAACATGGGTGCAGGTGCTTCGAGAAATGCAGGAATCGAAGCGGCACGAGGCGAATACTTGGGTTTTGTAGATGCTGACGACTACATTGACTTCGATTTCTTGGAAGTCCTTTACCATAAGGGCAAGACAGAAAGCCTTGACATAGTGAAAGGTTTCCATATTTGCGAATTTGAGGACGGGAAAGTCGTTTCAAGGTCATATCTGCTAAATAATGGAATTCGTGAAGGATTGCTGAACAACACACCTCTGTTTTATATTTTCAATTATGAATTCCAAAGTGCATTGTATAACAGATGGCTTTTTACCAATCCTGCTATTCGGTTTGGCTTAACTTCGAACGGCGAGGATACTACCTTTTTGCTAAAAGCCTGCCATATAACAAGGTCTTTCGATATCGACGACCGAGTGGCCTACCATTATCTTTACAGATCTAAATCGGCTCTAAACACCATGGCTGAGGCAAACCTTGAAGGATTGATCTTGTCTTTACGCGACAAGGCGGCATATCTTCTTGGTCATGTTGAGCCGAATCCTTATGCGGAACGTTATATGGTGAATAGGTTGAAATACTATCTTACCATTCAAGTATATGTGAACCAAACAGCAAGAATGGAAGAAGCAGCATCACGTTTTCTTGCCAGTTTGCGCAACATAGCATTGGACTATCCTGCTATCAAATCCATGAAAGCCACCGACTTGGCCATCTTTGCATTGACAGAGTATGGCGAGGCTTTGACAGAACGGCCCTATTGTTCATCTTGGGAAGTAGCGCAGTATGAAGCCTATATGGGGGTCATTGAAAGATGGATTGGTTTCTTAGCATCCCATCCTGAGCATCTTGATAGATGGTCGAGAGTCGTCATCCTTGCTGCCCAGTTTGCAGGAAAGATGGTGGAAGATGGCATTCCACAGAATAGGATTGAGATATACAAATCGCAAATTAGTGACATGTTTCGTTGTTTCTCAACAAAGGCACGCAATGTGTCCAAGAAAATGGGGAATGGCATAGAGTTGAAAGATTACGCCAACTACCAACTTTCACTGTGCAACCAGATTATGGCAGAAGGAAAAAAAGATGTGGCTTGCCGCAGATTGCAGGTTTTGGAGTGGATGCTTCGTCTGATGCCCGAAATCCAAACATGGGCGGAACATTCCCAAATTGTGGAGATACGTGCGGTTCTCGACTATGGTGTGGTGCTTTTGATAAGCCTTTGGGGTGGTTTCCGACAAGCCAAGAACTATCTGCAAATGGTGCAGAATTGGCGAGAGTTCTTCATGGTACATCCTGATTGTGAAGGGAGATATTTCGAAGGCTACGAAAAACTCCTTGAGGACATGCGCTGGGCCATTGCAGAGATGGAAAGGAAAGGCGAATCGGCGGAGAGTTTGGTAAGATGCCGGAAGGCTGTACATGCTGGATGGCATGGACTTCCTTTGCGTATATGTGTAAGGAAATGGAAACGAGACTTTTTGAAATTGTATTCCATAACAAAAAAGAAAAAGAAATGAAACCATTGCTGATTGTTTCCTTCACGTCCTATCCAGCACGCATCTATGCGGTGCCGCAGGTGCTGGAGAGCCTTTATGCCCAGAGCATGAAGCCCGACAAAATTTTGCTTTGGTTGGCCGAGGAGCAGTTCCCTGGACGTGAGGCGGATTTGCCCAATAATCTAGTAAAGGATGCGGTGGAAGACAAGTTCGAGTTGCGCTGGTGCGACGACATAGGATCTCACAAGAAGTATTTCTACGCCATGCAAGAGTTTCCCGACGATATCATCGTTACGGTGGATGATGATATGTATTATGATACGGACATGATACGCCGACTTTACGAATCTTATCAAAGATACTCCAATGCTGTATCGGCCAATTGTGTTAGTCTCATGTTGTTTGACGCAGACGGGAATCTTCTGCCGTGCTCGCGCTGGATTATTCCATTTCAGAAGATATGCGGCAAACCATCTATGCAACTGATGGCCATCGGGAGCAGAGGCATCTTGTATCCGCCACATTCGTGCGATTCGAGGGCGTTCGATAAGTTGGCAATCAAGAAGTATTGTAATATTAATGATGTATTGTTTAACGATGATTCATGGCTTAAGGTGCATGAGATACTTGCTGGTGTGCCTGTTGTTTATGTCGATTGTGGCAATGAAAAGTCGATAGAAATTCCAATGACTCAGAAAGCCGGTTTGAGGCATGGTTTTCATCGCGAGATGTTATTGGTTGGCAGGGAAACGGAAATGTGGCGATTGTTGTGCGATTTTTATGGAGGAGAGGACGGCTTGTCGCAACAGTTGCTTAGGATTGGGAAAGACACTTTGTTTCAGGAAGAAGATGCGGTTTTATGTAATGCAATATGCAGGGTTCAAAAACTTGCTATAGTTTCAGGTTTGTCTGAACACAATATTGTTTCGATGGATGTACGTATTTGGCCTATCCATTACTCGCTATTGGAAATCAATCGTCAGCAATCAAATGGGATTTCAAGTGAAAAGCTGGAAAATGCCATTAAAGCTATGCGGAAAGCTCTGAAGGATCTTCCCGATATAAAAGGACTTTGTGACAGGTTTATTGCGGCACGTGCACTGACCGAATATGGTGCCATTTTGCGTGACAAGTTGTGGGGATACAAATTTCGAACGCCACCATGCTATCTGCAGATGTTGTCGAATTGGCGGGAGTTTCTGGTGGCGCATCCCCGTTGTGACAAGAGGTACCTTGACGGATATGAGCATTTTCTTAAAGACATGAACGTCGCTATTGCCGAGATGGAACAAAATGGCGCATCAGCAGAGGAATTAGCTAAATGCCAATCGGTTTTGGAGATCGATTGGGCTTTGTGGCACAGGCCGGAGTCCAAGTATATACGTTTGAAGAAATGGTTTTACAATAGCCGATGCGGACATGTATTGTCCAAGATGAAGCCGATGGTCATACGTGTGCGGAATCAAGACGAACAAAAATAAAATTGAGAATGCATGACGAACAACGAGATTACTCCTAAAGTTTCTATCATCATCCCGGTGTGGAACCCTGGTCCAGGCATCCGTCGCTGTGTGGAATCGTTGCGCGGCCAGACGCTTGAGGATATAGAGATGATTTTCGTGGACGATTGCGGCACGGACAATGCGATGGATGTGGTGCACGCAGCGGCGAAGGAAGACCCACGTATCCGTATTATAGAAAACCCTGAGAATCTTGGCCCTGGAATTTCCCGTAACAAAGGTATCAAAGAGGCTCGAGGCGAGTACCTTTCGTTTGTCGATGCGGATGACTATGTAAATACTGTTTTCTTGGAACGGCTTTACATAAAGGCAGTTGCCGACAAATTGGATATTGTAAAAGGCAAGTATGTCTATGAAAAAGAGGATGGAACCGCTGTTCAGAAAAGATACAAACTGAATGATGAGATTTTGATAGGAAAGGCAAGTAACCAACCGTTGTTTTACCTTTTTCAATATGAGTTTCAAAGTGGGTTGTATCATAGCAAGCTCTTCGCAAATCCTGATGTCAGGTTTGGCTTGACATCAATTGCTGAAGATACTACCTTTCTGCTAAAAGTGTGCCATATTGCTGAATCCTTCGGCATTGAAGAACATGCAGAATATCATTATCTGCGTCGTAAATCTTCGGCCTCAAATGTAATCACAAAAGTTAGTTTGGATGAAAGGGCTATCGCGTTAAATGACAAGATAATATACCTGAATAATCACATCTTACAGAATCCTTACATGGATTTGTCTTTTTCAATGTTTTTAAAGGGTTATTTATCATTGCAAAGGCATGTGAGCCGTATGCCTGGGATGGAAGAGGCTGCAGCCCAATTCCTTGTAGATTTGAGAAGTGTAGCTATAAACTATCTTTCAATCAATACTATCAAAGGCAATGACTGTACTGTTTGTGCACTTGTAGATTATGGCCAAAACTTGGCTGAGATCCCATATTGTTCACCATGGAGTGTGTCCCAACCTGAAGACTATGCAGATGTTGTCGTTAGGCGTGTCAATTTCCTGCAATCCCATACTGAGTATTATAAAGAATTTCCTGCGCTTATCTATAGAGCCAAAGGATTTGCGAAACAGATGAAATCAGATGGTATCTCGAAAGAAGAAATAGAAGCCTACGAAAAACAAATCAGGGCTTTGTGGTGGAAACCGATTATAATGTGGATGTGGTTGAAGAATTCTATTCGTGCAGACCGGTTGAAGCGTGTGCCAGCTAAGCTGAAAAAGTGCTTTGATGGAAGAGCTATTCGATTTATGTTCTAATTTTATCAGTAGGCTGGTTTTTATCAGTAGACTGGTTCGGGTTTTTTTTTAAGCGGTATTGAAAACAAATTATTTGTAATTCAAAAAAACATTATTTTTGCATCCTATTCAAGAGAGTTGAGGTTATCATGTATGAAAAACAAAGGCGTTGAGAGTCGAAAAAACAAATACGATATGAAACTAACAATCCGAACATTCATCGCCAAGATTCCTTTGGCAAAACCATTGTATTATGCGGTTAAACAGAGACGTGAAGAACTTCACCGTCAGCGTTTGCAAGACCAAATAAGAAAGAAACAACCCATCATCCGGCAAGGCTCTCTCGAATGTTTCGAGGGCTTGCCCATCCAAGTTGTTTGGGATTTAACATCGAACTGTAATATTAGATGCTCTTATTGCTTTAATGCAAGAAAAGGATACAAAAAGGATTTTTGTACGCTCGAACAGGCCGAAACAACCATCAAGCATCTTGCTTCTGCCAACCGACCAAGTTATCGGGTGGAATTGATGGGCGGTGAGCCGACAACCCATCCTCATTTGGTTGGAATCATTTCCCTCTTACATAAACATCTTGGCAACCGTTTGGAAGTGCTGCAAATTACCTCGAATGGTTCATTTAGTGAAAGCCAGATGGAAGCCATTTTAAAGGCGGGAGAGCAAGTTAATGTGAAATTGGCTATTTCCGTTCATTTGGAATATATTAGTATTGAGCGTGTTGTTGAATTGGTGAAACGCTTTTCGAATAGGATATATTTGAATATAAGAGTTATGTTCCAACCCGATTTGTTCGAGAAAGCTGTGGCGATGACTGATATTTTATGCAGTCTTCGTAGGGACTATTCTTTTGATATGGAAATGGGTTTGCTGAGAGAAGGATGGCCAACTTTTGACAAGTATGACCATCGATATACTCAAGAGCATTTTGAGTGGGCTGAAAAAACAAAAAAAAGATTTGATGAAGTGGCTATAGTAGGAACCCAATGGACAAAAGCTTGTCCAAAAACTACGAAAGAGGAACTCTTGGTGGTAAGAAATGTGAGAGGTGTAGTTGAGAAATATGAGCAGATTTCCCAATCCGAATTTCAGGAATTGACGGGAAGTGTCTTCACAGGCATGACTTGCTGCGCGGGAACAAACATTATCCGTATTGAAGCGGATGGAAGAGTGAAAGGGATGGTTTGTGTACTCGACCATCTCGACCGTCTCAATTGCAACATTTTTGAGGAGAATCCTTTTTTGCGTGAGGATTGGATTCATGGTGTTCAATGTACAAAAAGCAGGTGCGGATGTAGCGTGAATTATTGCATTCCAAAGTTTAAGTCACCAGTCGCCGCGAAGAAGTTCATAGAAAAAAAAAGACTGGAACAAAAGAAACTCATGAGTGAATAACAAGACAATAATCGACAAATATGAAACAAACAATCCGAACTTTCATCGCCAGCATTTTTGTGGAAAACCATCGTATCATGCTGTTAAACAGAGGTGGAAAATCTGGATAGTCATGCCGGCAAGAAGACGCATGACAGTTTTTGGAGGACCAGCCCATTTTATATGCCGTAGGTACTCAAAGTTGAAGCGAGTACCCTTTGCCAATTGAGATGTACAGGCTGTGGCTTCCAACGCAACAACCATTGCGCATTAGGCACCGGTTATTTGACTTTTCAGAATTTCAAGAAGTTGGTGGATGAGATAGCCATCAAGTTTTCATTGGATTGGGATACGAACTATAAACCAACCCATTTGGATTTTTTCATACGCGAGACAGGCCTGACTTCTTTGACCCGAAGAGAATACGCTGAATGGACAAAAGAATCATATTGTGGAGATACGATTCGCAACAATTTGTTCTTAGCCCCCAAAATCAATTGGGATGGTCGTTTTTTGGGGTGTAGCACGTACACAACAGGTGACTATGGGTTAAACGTGTTTGAAGTCGGTTTGAAAAAAGCGTTGTGTTCAAAGCTTTATGTGAAATCCAAGAAATGCTTGCTGAAAGTTCATCCACGAGAGGATGTGTAGGGGGATAGCCCTTGCTTCGCTTGCCATTCGCGCCGCGTGCGGCAAAAATATGGAAAATGTCTGAAGTTGAAAATGGAATAATTGTTTTGCAATGGCATAATAACTATTAACCAATTGAAAAACTACAAAACCGCCATCATTCTGTTTGTCGTTTTCGAGGCCATCGCGGTGTCACTTTGACTTTCGATGGGTCGGTTGTCCTTTTTGTCTTTTTCTGTCGTAGTATTCCGCAGTAGCTGTGAAGAACACATCGCCGCTGCTATTAAGGGCGGTCTCGACCGAGTCTTGCACCACACCGATAATGAAGCCAATGGCGACAGCTTGCATGGCCACATCATTGCCGATGCCGAAGAACGAGCAAGCCATTGGGATGAGCAGCAACGAACCACCCGCCACACCCGAGGCTCCGCAGGCACCGAGGGTGGCGACAAGTCCCAGAAACACAGCCGAAGCAAAACTGACCTCCACTCCCACAGTATGCGCCACTGCAAGAGCAAAAACGGTAATGGTCACGGCGGCACCGTCCATATTAATGGTCGCACCCAAAGGAATGCTCACGGAATAGAAGTCTTCGTCAAGGTTGAGTTTCTTGCACAAAGCCATGTTGATGGGGATATTGGCCGCCGACGAGCGCGTGAAAAAGGCATTCACCCCACTCTCCTTCAAGCAGGTAAATAATAACGGATAAGGGTTTTTCCGCAGCATGACAAAAGAAATGAGCGGATTGAAAACAAAGGTGTTGACCAACATACAACCCACCAAAAGCAGCAGCAAGTGACCGTATGTCGTGAAGACCTCAAGGCCATTCTCCGACACGGTCGTGAAGACCAGTCCGAGGATGCCGAATGGGGCAAACTCAATGATCCACTTCACCACTTTGGAAATAACCGTGGCAAAATCGTGAACCACGGCAATGGTAGACTTATTGGCCAACTTCTTGAGTGCGATGCCGATGATGATGGACCAAAACAGGATGGCGATATAGTTGGCATTGGCAATGGCCATGATAGGGTTGGTCAGCATACCCGTCAGCAGGTTGGTAAACACCTCCGACAACGAGCCTACGGTACCTTCCATCTCGGTCACCTCGCCCAGCTGCAAAGTCACGGGGAACATGGAACTGCCCACCTCAGCACAGATGGCCGCGATGAAAGTGCTCAGCATATAAACCGCAATCAGAGCGGCAAAACGGTGCCCGTGCCCTTTACCAGCTTTAGCGATGGAAGAAGTCACCAATACCGCCACCAATGTGGGAGCGATGCCCTTCAAAGCACTGACGAACATCCTGCCAAGGATGCCGATGCCCGTCCATGAAGGCACAAGCAAACCCAAAACTGCTCCGATGACTAACCCGATGAAAATTCGCAGCATCAGGCTGACATGGGTGTATTTCTTGAGAATTTGGGCAGCTTTATTCATGGCATGGATTTATTGTTGTTTAGCTGAATTATGCCGCAAAAATACAGCAATTTCATGGTTTCTCCAACCCCGTTCTGATGAAATGCCCCTCTTGAACAGCAGCAAATGTTGCGACAACGGCTATAATGACCATTGGAACAATCGATTCCAAAAATACCGTCAAAGGAACTCCAACGAAAAGCAGAACTCCTATTACTTTATTTGCAATGGTGTGAGGAAAAACGCATTTCTTGTACATCACTAACGCAGAGATTTGATTGATGATTTTGGTGGCGACAATCACTCCGCCCCAAATCCACAACCATTTTGGGAATGCCAAAGCAGGTATCAACTTAAAGCAGCAACAAGCCACAAAAACCAAATCTGCCAAACTATCCAGCAACGCCCCCGTCTTGTTTTCGCATCTGAGTTTTCGGGCGAGATAGCCATCTGCCATATCGCTTAGGCCACAGACGAGATAGATGGACCAAAAGGCAGCACTCCCGACATCGAAAAACAAGAGACTAACGGCTCCAATAAATCGAAGTGTCGTTATGGTGTTTGGCAGATGTTTCATCAAAACAATTTACTTGATTACAAAGCTCCTCGGATAGAAGTCGCTGTAGAAACGGCCATCGGTGGCGGTGAATTTCAGTACGCAGTAATTCGGGTCGGTGACGCCGCCGGGGTAATATTCAGTATCGCCATCGCGCCAAATCATCTCCTTGCTTTTGGCGTCGGTCAGCACCTCCATCGTGCCGCGCAACATCATGCCCTTGAAGCCTTCTCCGTCGCAGAAATAGATGCTGGCCTTGGGGTTCGCTTTGTAATGCGCCACACGCAGCGAGAAGGTGTTGGTGGTAAAATAGAATACCTTGATGCCTTCACGGACGCGCGGGGCAAGCATCGCTTTGGTGCATGGATAGCCTTCTTCGTCCACCGAGGAAATGAAGGCCAAGGGAAGCGTGTCGGCCATTTGTGCAATGAGGTCTTTAACGCCCGCCAAAGCAGGATTTTCAGGTATGGCATCGTCCGCAACTTTCATGGTTTCGCGCCAGCGTTTCAGGTGCGGGAAGTACATCTTCATCTGCCCGATGTATTCTTCCTTCGTGATGGGTTGGGGCAGACCCTTGTTCACTTCGTCCACAAATTGGGCACAATGCTCAATCATTTCGTCCATCGTGCAGTCTTGCAGGAATTTACCGTCCTTATAGCAATACATGCAGTACTCTTCGTTTTTGCTTCCGTCGGCATTGGTGCCGAGGATTTCATTGGTGAGCGGCATTCCGCAGCTCTGACAAAATTTCATTTCGTTTTCCATATTTTTAAGTAACTGTTCAAAATTAAACTGCAATATCTTTTGACTTCGGGACACGGGACTTCGAGACTTCGGGACAAGCAAAATCCTCGTAGTCTCGCAGTCCCGTAGTCTCGTGTCCAATATGTAAACTAAATTTGCTCATCTACTTATCTTTTGGTATTGTCGTTAATCCACTCTAACGCGGCCTCGGAAGGCATCTCGGTCAGCACATTAGGGTTGATGGGGTCGTCGCAGAAAACTTCTCCTGTGCGGGCAACGTCTTCGCCGGTTGTAAGCACCAATTGCGAACCTCCCGGAAGGTTGAATGACTGGTTGCATGAGGCATAACCTGCTGTAGGTGAACCGAAAGTGTGGGCATTCTCCATGCCTCGGAAGCAAAGCAAAACCGCCTCGCCCGAACTGCCCGTCCATTCGTCGGTCAGGAGCGCAACAGGACAATCAATGTGTGCTTGTTGGGCGACATTCGCAATTCTTAGAACATATTCCACATTGATTTTCATGTTGTTGCGACGTGTCCGCAATTGTAAAATGTTGTCGTTGGGCAAAAAGCGATGCACGGCGGCAATCATTGGATACATGTTGCCTCCACGGTTGCCGCGCAGGTCGATGATGGCGCCTTGCAGGGTGTTTGGAAGGGCGTTCAGCACCGTATTGGCATACTTGATTCCATCTTCCGCATTGCCCATGAATTGCGGCAACTTGATAGAAGCGATGCCGTTTTCCAACAGTTCAACCGTGGGCATTTCCCAGTTGGCGGTGGCGTTTTCCGTCACCTCGTCGGCGGTCATCAGGAAGGTGTGTTTGCCTCCAGCCACTTTGCCGGTTTGCATGACGATTTTCTGTGCTTCCTCAAGGCTTGAAGTCTTTGCTGCCAGTGCCTCTGCTTTGGTTTTTTCCCATTCGGGGCCTTGGGCGTAGATGCCGTTCCTGTCCATGATGCGGACGGCTTTCTTGACATAATTCTCATTGGGGTTGCTGCAAGATGCCATCAAGCAGGCAGTTAGCAAAATAAACAATGCTTTTTTCATGGGTCATTGAAAAAGTTGTCCGGGTAATACTTTCTTTTCTTTATACGGAAAAGTCGCCTCATACGCCTCAAAAGCCGCTGGGTTCTCATCGGCCACAAAGTAACCTTTTGGCGGACAATAGGTGCCCTCGCGGTTGCCCCAATAGCCGGGGATTAGTTCTTGGGCGAGGAAATACGGTACTTCCGCCTCTCTTGGTTCGGCGTGATAATGGATTTTCAGTTTGCTGGCAAGGTCGAAGCCTGCGTGGCGGTAGAAGTCGATGTTGCCCTCCATTTGGAGCAGGCCGATACCCATCGCTTTTGCTTTTTCTAACGCATGTTGAAGTAGCTTTAATCCATAGCCTTTGCGTTTGTAATCGGGATGGATGCTGATGGGGCCGAAAGTCCATGAGGGGAACACGGTTCCGTCGTCGAGGATGATTTTGGCTTTAGAAAACATCACATGACCGATGATTTTTCCGTCTTCTTCCATCACAAAGTCCAATTCGGGAATGAAATCGGGGTTGTTTCTGTATTGGTTGAGCACATAATGCTCGGTGCATCCCGGACGATAGACGTTCCAGAATGCCTCGCGCGTGAGGTTCTCCACCTCGCGCCAGTCTTGGGGTTGTTCCAGTCGGATGTTCATTAGTTTTGTCCTTTTCTTTACATTTCTTGTTCCAAGAAGCTTTTCGGATTGCAAAAATAACAAAATATGAAAGAATAATGCGCGGATTTCGCTTTAATCCCTTACTTTTGCGGTTCAAATCCATTTTCTGAATGAAATACAAACGATTAATCATTCTCTTTTCGTTTCTGATGGTTGGACTGTCTTCCCTCATGGCCCAAAGACTCGGTGGCGGCTTGATGGTCGGTCCGGTTTTCTCAACGATGAGTCTTAGTGACAACGACAGCACCACTTTCCGCACCGACTTTACTGGAGGTGTGCGTATCGCCCTCATTCCCAAGCGTTTTATCATCGGTGCCGAAATTGATGTCCTTTATTCTCGACAGGGTACAAGCTCGAAGAGAGGTTTGGACGAAAGCGAAAACACCATCCGATATTTGGAGAAATCGCACTACATCAATGTGCCACTTTTGCTGAACATCTACCTGCGAAAATGGAACGAAGACGACGAGGACGAATCAATGATTCCGCGACTGCGCATCGGGCCGCAAATCGGTTTTTGCATCGGCGGAAACGATGTCATTGACGTGAAAGGCAAAAAGCGACAACAATACATCACGCCGTGGGAATTAGGCACTTTCAACCGCATTGATTACGGCCTCACTGCCGCCATCAGCTATTGGTATGTTGAAGTGCGCTACACCTACGGCATGGCCAATGTTTTCAAGGAAGGCGAGAAGTCGACCAACCATGTGATTTCGGTCACTTGGTCGGATATTTGGTGATGAATAAAAAAAAGCATACTTTTGCGGTTTATAAACTGAATTGAAATGAACATAGTAATAGCTGGAGACGGAGAAGTAGGTATGCATCTGGCGGAGGCATTGGTGCGCAGCAACCATAACATCACCATCGTCGACCCGCACGAGGAACTGCTGAAAATGATGGAATCGCATAGCGACCTGATGACCATCACGGGCGACTCCACCTCGACTGCGGTGCTGCAACGCGCCAATGTGAAACGCGCCGACCTTGTCATCGCCGTGCTGCACGACGAACATATCAACCTATTGACGGGCATCATCGCCAAGAAATTGGGCGCAAAGAAAGTCATTGCCCGTGTCAATACGATGGAGAACTTGAGTCCCGATGTGTGGCGCATGTATCAAGACCTCGGTATTGACGGGTTGCTTTCGCCAGAAGACATTGCAGCACAAGAGATTATCTCGTTGCTGAAGAAAAACGCCTCATCGGAAACCTACGACTTTGCAGGCGGCAACTTGCAGCTTTTCATGGTCAAGCTTGAGTCGGAAGCCGAAATTCTCGGCAAGACCGTCAACGAGGTCATGGACCAATACGAACACATCGAATTTCGTGTGGCCGCCATCCATCGCCGCCAAAGCACCTTTGTCCCGCAAGGTGAGGAAATGTTTCAAGTGGGTGACATGGTGTATGTGGTCACCAAGCCCCATGCCATTAAGGACATCATCCGATTGAGCGGCAAAAAGCAAATCAACGTCCACAACGTGATGATTGTAGGTGGTGGTCGTGTGGGTCGCATTACGGCGAAACGCTTGGAAAACGAGCTGAACATCAAGGTTTTGGAGATGGACAAGGAACGTTGCATGGACTTGACTAACTATCTCTCGGAAGCCTTGGTTGTGAATGCCGATGCCCGCAACCTCGACCTTTTGGAAGACGAAGGCATCAAGGATATGGACGCTTTCATTGCTGTGACCGACAACACCGAGACCAACATCCTCACTTGCCTGCAAGCCAAGTCGTTTGGCGTGAAAAAGACTATCGCCCTTGTCGAGAACATCGACTACATCGACATCTCGCAGAACATTGGCATCGACTCCATCATCAACAAGAAACTCATTGCGGCCAGCTACATGGTGAAATACACCCTTGGCGCGAAAGTCTCAACCCTGAAGAGCTTGAGCGGCATTGATGCCGACATTGTGGAGTTTGAGGTCAGGGCTGGCTCGGCGGTGACGCGCAAGGCCATCGGCCAGTTGGCCATGCCCTCCGATGCCATCATCTGCGGCATCACCCGCGACGGCGAGAGCTACATCGCCACCGAAGACTTCCAAATCGAGACCGACGACCAGGTGGTGGTTTTGGCTTTGCCCAACGCCATCCCTGCCGTGGAAAGGTTGTTCCATTAAGCCATGAAATTCAAGAGCAAAATAAACATCCCTTTGGTGCTGCGGATTGAAGGCTTCCTGCTGCTCATGGAAAGCTTCTTCATGCTGACGGTGCTTCCCGTGACCTACCTGCATCACGGGTTGTACGTTTTCAGTATGCCCTTCTCGGCACTGATTACTTTGCTCACTGGAGTCATCCTTATTATCGCTACGCGACAACACAAAAACGAAAAAACCACTTCGCGCGACGGCGTTTTTGTCGTTTGCATTTCGTGGCTCGTGCTCTCGCTCTTCGGCGCCATGCCTTATTTGTTGAGCAAGAGCGTGCCCAACTTCACCGATGGTTTTTTTGAGGCTTTGTCAGGCTTCACTACCACCGGTGCCACCATCCTCACGCGTATCGAAACCGTGCCGAAAGACATCCTGTTATGGCGCAGCATGACGCAATGGATTGGCGGCTTGGCCATTATCGTTTTCAGTATTGCCATTCTGCCTTATTTGAGCATGAGCGGAATGCAGCTTTTCATCTCTGAGATGAACGGCATCACTTACGACAAACTGCATCCCCGTATCATGCACACCGTTTGGCGGATTTGGGGCATCTATCTGTTTTTCACGCTGTTGGAAACCCTGTTGCTCTATCTTGGCGACATGGATTTTTACGATGCCCTCTGCCACTCGATGAGCACCATCAGCTCGGGAGGATTCTCCACCCGGACTGAGAGTCTGGGTGCGTTTTCCAACTATTCGCAAGTCGTGGTGAGCGTCTTTATGGTGCTGTCGGGCTGCAATTTCTCGTTGCTGTTGCTCTCGTTGAGTTGGAGATCGTTCACCATCTTTAGGAATCAGGAGTTTCGCAATTTCCTTCACTATGTGCTGGTGGCGAGCGTGGCCATCGCCTTGGTTTTGGTTTTTGTTGCCCATCACAGCCTTGGCACCTCGTTCCGCGAGGCCTTTTTCAGCGTCATCTCCACCATGACCACCACTGGCTTCTTCGTCAGCGATTACATGGCTTGGCCTTCGTTCTTGTGGGTCGTGCTGTTTTTGCTCATGTTCATCGGTGCCTGTTCGGGTTCCACCTCGGGCGGCGTGAAGATGTTCCGTCACCTGATTTTCGTCAAGAACTCGGTGCTTGAGCTGAAGCGCATCATCCATCCCAACGCCATGCTGCCCGTGAAAGTCAACGGGAAAGCCATCTCCACCAGCGGAGTTTTCAAGAACACGACTTTTATCATCATCTATTTCCTGTTTTTTCTCGTGGGCGGCATCTTGTTGCTCTTCACGGGCTCCGACTTCAACACCGCCTTGGGTGCGTCGGTGGCCTCTTTGGGCAACGTCGGCACGGGCATTGGCAATGTTGGGCCAGGCGGTTCGTATGTCGGTTTTCCCCTGTTCGACAAATGGATTCTCATGCTGCTGATGCTGCTCGGCAGGGTGGAACTCTTCACGCTGATTACACTGTTTTCTCGAGGGTTTTGGAAAAATTAATCTACAAATATCATGAATAAATCAACATTCTTTCTTTCCGCGCTCCTCTTGCTTGCCGTGAGCGCCTTTGCCCAAAAGCAATACACCTTGCAATCACCTGACGGGAAAATCACCGTGACCGTCTCAGAAGATGAGGTAATTGAGATGAATTCCGAACAATCTGAGTACTGGTTAAACTATTCCGTAAAACACGAGGAAACCGTTGTCTTGGACAAGTCGGAAATAGCCATGCATATCGATAACGGCAGAACGCTTGGCATTTCCTCCAAGCCATCCATCACTTCTGCCAAGACCAAATCCATGGATCAAACCGTCAAGGCACCATTTTACAAGAGAGCCGAGATTCGTGACCAATATAACGAGTTGGTACTCAGTTTTAAAGGGAATTATAAGGTGATTTTCCGCGCCTATAACGAAGGTGTTGCCTATCGTTTTCAGACCGATTTCAAAAAACCTTTCGAAGTGAGGCGCGAAACTGCCCAATTCAATTTCGATGATGATTATCAAGCACTTGTACCGTATGTCCTCAGACGCGCCGGACAAGAAGGCGACCTTATTAACCAGCAGTTCTATAATTCTTTTGAGAACACCTACACGCACACGGCACTGAGCCAGATGGACACCCAAAAACTGGCCTTCCTGCCTTTGTTGGTCGAACTCAAGGATGGCAAGAAAGCTGTCATCACCGAGGCCGACTTGGAGGACTTTCCTGGGCTGTATCTCCGCAACGAAAACGGCAAAAACGGACTCTCCGCTGTCCATGCACCTTATCCCAAGACCCGCGAACAAGGCGGCCACAACAACCTGCAATGGATTGTAAAAGAACGCGAGAACTATATCGCCAAAGTGGAAGGAAAACGCAGTTTCCCATGGCGTTGCATTGTCATCTCCGAAAGCGACAAGGAACTGGCCGACAGCGATTTGGTTTATCTTTTGGCCGCGCCGAGCCGTGTGGAGGATGTTTCTTGGATCCAGCCTGGCAAGGTGGCCTGGGATTGGTGGAATGCCTGGAACATCTATGGCGTTGATTTCCCTGCGGGCATCAACAACGACACCTATAAATATTATATCGACTTTGCTTCGCAATATGGCATTGAGTATGTCATCCTCGACGAAGGTTGGGCCGTCAACAAGCAGGCCGACCTCTTCCAAGTGGTGCCTGAAATCGACATCAAGGAGTTGGTGGACTATGGCGAAGAGCGCAATGTAGGCATTGTGCTTTGGGTGGGCTATGCCGCCATCGACAAGGACATGGAACATGTTTGCCAACACTATTCCGACTTGGGCGTGAAAGGCTTCAAGGTCGATTTCATGGACGGCGATGACCAGATGATTGTCGATTTCTATTACCGCATGGCTGAAACAGCAGCTAAATATCACCTTTTCATTGACTTCCACGGTGCCTACAAGCCCACGGGATTGCATCGCACTTATCCCAACGTGCTGAACCACGAAGGTGTGTACGGCCTTGAACAAGCCAAGTGGGACAACCAAAGCGACCTTGTCACCAACGAAGTGACAATCCCCTTCATCCGCATGGTGGCCGGCCCGATGGACTACACCCAAGGCGCAATGAAAAACGCCCAAAAGAACAATTTTGCCGCCATCTACACTGAGCCGATGAGCCAAGGCACACGATGCCGCCAATTGGCTGAATACGTGATTTTTGAGTCGCCTTTTAACATGCTCTGCGACAGCCCGAGCAACTACCTCAATGAGGACGAGTGTACGCAATTCATCGCCAATGTGCCTACCACTTGGGACGAAACGGTTGTTTTGGACGGCAAGGTCGGCGAGTATTTGGTTATTGCCCGCCGCAAAGACTTCCGTTGGTATGTGGGCGCAATAACCAATTGGGAGGAGCGCGACATTTATCTCGACCTTTCAGTGCTGCCCAACTTCGGCGCCAAGTCGGGGCATATCTTCCGTGACGGGGTCAATGCCAACCGAGTGGCCAAGGATTATGTGGCCGAACAGATTCAAGTAATGGGCAACAAAATAAAGCTCCATCTGGCCAAAGGCGGTGGAGCTGTGATAGTGTTTTGAAGGACGCGAGACTTGGGTCTTTACAGTGACCTTAACGAAACTGCAAATCCGCCGCAAGGTGCCATCCGCAGTTTCAGTTCAGACTTGGCCGTCACCGTCTTTTTGGTGATGGTGTAGGCTTGTGCATTGTAATGCTCGTCAGGGATACCGCTGGCATCTTTGGCATCGCAGTAAATCGTGGCCTCGTATTTCACGCCCGGCTTCAGGAAATCCAGTTTCACCGTCACCTCGCGGGCGTTCTCGTCGGTGATGCCGCCCACATACCACACATCTTTTGGAGTTGGAAGTTGATAGTTGTCTGTTAAAAGTTGGATGTCGTCAGAAATGTCGTAAACGAATCTCATGGCATTGGAAATCACGCCTTTCTTGCCGTCCTTCAAAGTACCGACACCTTCGGCGGCCTTGTTCAAGGTGGAAAGTTTCGGGTGGCGCGCCGTCACGATGTAGTCGCCGGGTTCGGCCATAAGGTAGATGGATTGGTCCCAGTCGACGGCCACATCCTTGATAAATTGGAAAGCATCCATGAAAGGTTCGTAGTGTTCGGGGAAGTCGGCGGCCATTTGCAGCGGCGAATAGAAGGTCACGTAGAGGCCGAGTTGGTTACAGATGGTGGTTTTCATCTTTCCGCCCCATGGCACGATTTTGCCCATGTCAGTTTCAAAGATACCGGGCGTGTAATCCATCGGGCCACCTTGTAGGCGCGTGAAGGGCAAGATGGTCGTATGTCCAGGATTGATGCGCTCGCGGAACTCGGTACCCATCGCACTCTCGTTGCCAATCATGTTGGGCCAAGTGCGGCACAGGCCTGTAGGTCTCACCGCCTCATGGGAGTTCACCATGATATGGTGTTTGGCGGCCTCCACGATGGCATAATGATAGTGGTTGTTGATGGGCTGGCTGTAGTGGCCTTCGCCGAAGGGGATGATGGTGCCCACATAGCCGCCTTTCACCGCATCGTAGCCATATTGGTTCATCAGCGTGTAAGCCTTCTCCATCCAACGCTCGTAATTGATGGTGGAAGCCGAGCTTTCGTGGTGCATGATGAGGCGGATACCCTTCTCGTGGGCGTATTTGTTCAATGCAGGCAGGTCAAAATCAGGATAAGGTGTGATGAAGTCGAACACAAAGTCCTTCTGTTTGGCATACCAGTCTTCCCAGCCGATGTTCCAGCCTTCGATGAGGAGGGCATCGAAGCCGTTGGCGGCGGCAAAGTCGATGTAGCGACGCACATTGGCGTTGTTGGCACCGTGGTTCGTGTTGGGTTTGGCATGTGCATAGTCAGTTTCGCCAAGTTTCACTGAGGGGAAGTCGTTGGTGTAGGACCACGAGCTCTTGCCGGAAATCATCTCCCACCAAACGCCCATGTATTTCACGGGGTGAATCCATGACACATCCTCCAAAGCGCAAGGCTCGTTGAGGTTGAGGATGAGGCGCGAAGCCAAGGCATCCGTGGCCGAGGTGGTCACCATGACCGTGCGCCAAGGCGTGTTGAAAGGGGCTTGGATGCGGCCTTTGTAACCTGTGGCATCGGGCGAGAGCCAAGCACGGAACACCATTGTCGTGTCGTTCAATTCGAGGTGCATGGTCGGGTAGTCGAGGGTGGCTGCTTCGTGGATGTTGAGGTAAAGGCCGTCGTCGGTCTTCATCTGGAGGGCAGTCTGCACGCCTGTGGGCGAGAAGCCTGTCCACGGCCAGCCGCCGTCTTTGTGGCCCGCATCCCACAATTCACGGATTTGCGACAGCCGCGATTCGGTGAAATTGTATTCCTGCGTGTCGTAGTCGCCCGGAATCCACCAAGCCTTGTGGTCGCCTGTCATGGCAAACTCAGTCAGTTCCTCCTTGATCCAGAAATAGACCAAGGCGTTCTCCATCGGAAACTCATAACGGAAACCAAGGCCGTCGTCGTAAAGGCGGAAACGAATTTGCATCACCGTAGCACGCTTCTCCGTAGAGTGGTCCATACTCTCCACAGAGCCAATGGGTTGCTCCAAGGTGACGAGCATTTCGTTGTAATGGTTGCGGATTTGCGCTTCCTCGCCCCAAACGGGTTCCCAAGTCTCGTCGAAGGTGCTGTATTTCGTGTCTTTCAGCACAAAGGCATGGGCGAGGTCGTCGCGCCATTCGAGGGTGAAGCCCATCTTCGAGGGCAGCACGACGGGTTTCCCTGCACGGTCTAGGGAATACTGCGGAATGCCGTCGATGACTTCGAATTTCAGTTCAAGATTTCCGTCGGGGCTTTGCAGCTTGACGGGATTGTTGCCGTAGGAGTTCGTGAAGAGTCCTAAGGCCAAACAAAAGAGGATAATGATGTTTTTTCTCATATTTGTTGATTTTGTAATAGTTTGACAAAGACACTAACCATTTATTACTAATGATTTGATTACTGTTTTTTCTTCGTGGTGTATTTTTGGTTGGGATGGTTGAGCATTTCAGGGATGGTGTAGAAGAGTTTGCCCTGTTTTAGAAGTGGATTTATGTAATGGTATCTTAATGCTTTCATATCTCTGTTTAATAATTGGGCTAATCCGGCTATTCCAAAAGGAGCGAAGGTGCACAATTCTATAATCAAACTTCTAATTTCAGAAGACGCGGCTCTTTTCCCAATTTTTTTGATTCTTTCTTGTAATACCAATGGTAAAATGTCAGCTCTACACATTTCTCCATTAGCTCTACACATTTCTCCGTCAGCTCTACACATTTCTCCGTCAGCTCTACACATTTCTCCGTCAGCTCTACACATTTCTCCGTCAGCTCTATACATTTCACCGTCACCTCCATACATTTTTTCATCGGCTCTACCATTAAGGCCGTTGGCTCTACTATTAAGGTCATCACCTCTACTATTAAGCCGCACAAATTCCTGTCCAGCGATATAATAGGCATTTCTCCTCTGTCCTCTCAATTCAAATAAACCTTCTTGACACATACGATGAAGGTCGAAAGTTGCTTTTCTGGAGGTAATATCACTGTTCAACTGACGATAAGTAATGTTGTCAATAGCGCCCAATTCGCGGACGAAAATGAGTGACAGCCTTTGTTCATTGCTCAAGTCAAAATGAGCAAATGACGCAAGCCACTTGATGTCATCTTCGCCAAGTAGATGGTGAAGCAACAAACGAATAGTGAACGAATTGGTTTCGCGGTTGGATTCAAAAGTAGGCGGCATCAAATGTGCCATTTTCATCTGTTCTCGCATAGACCGAATGCCCGAGCCTTTGGTTTCGGCCAAATTGGTGTCGTGGAAAATCGCGCTAATGTATGGATTCCTCAACTCCGAACCGGGTTCGCCCAAATGTTCAGGCGATTTCAATGAAAAACCGGGGTTGCTGATTTCCAAACGGTTGGAATAGCGTATAATCTGTATCGGACGGTTCACACGGAACGAACGGTGCATGAGCGCATTTACAATAGCCTCACGCAAAGTGTCATTGGGAATGTCAATGGGTGTGGATGCCTGCAATTCTCCATCTTTGAGTTCAAAACCTTTGGGAAGGTCGTCGGTGATGGCATTCACTGCCCTGTTTGCCAACAGGATAAAGGCTCCTCGCATATCAATGGTGTATTCAAAACGTTTGTCGGAACTTTCAACCCAACGATTGCCAGACACACGAATATAGTCCACGCGAAGCGCTGGCATCAATCGGCGCAACGACATGGATTTGCCGAAAACAATCAATCCTGCATTGGTGAGTACGACATCGCCCGAACGATTTTTCTCGCAAGCCTTCAAAGCCAAAAGCAAATCCGTGTCGTCGTATGACAGTTCCTCGGCCAATGGATTCACTTGTTTGCGCAACCTGCGGTAATAGGAAACCGCATTTTCGTCAATGTCATCAAGGCTCGAACCTTTTACTATTGCAGTTTCGTAGTCGTCTGCCGATGAATAAAAAATAGGCAAGTCCTCTTCGGTACAATTCTGATCGGTAGGCCCTATCCTACGAAAAGCACCTTGTGGCAGGCCTCTTTTCTCAAAATAAATGGGTTTTTGCGAAGCGGGAGCCTCGTCCACTTTTACCACGACAACCGTTTTGCCATCGACAACATCTGTCTCTATTTGAGGACGAATACGCACATTGAAAACCGATGCACATTGATTGGCGATGTCGGTTTGAATCTTGTCGGGGTTTGTAATATTTTCAGGCTCGTAATGCGGTAAACCGTTTTCGTCAAAGCCTTTCCTGACAGCACCCAACAAAACATATCCCCCACCCAAATCAGGCTCATTAGAAAACGCACAAATGGTTTCCATAATGCTTCGCCCGACTTCGGAAGCCTTTTTAGCCTCGATTCTGACGCTCTCGTCATAGGAATTCAACTCCTCGAAAAGCTCTTGAGCTGTTCTCATTTGTTAAGTCATTGGATTAACCAAACTGGAATTTTTTGCAAAAATAGCAAAAATCCGTCAACAACAAAACCAAGAAAAGAAATCCCGTTGACAAAAGAATTACTATTTTTGCAAAAGAAAACAACTCTATATGCGCAAAATAACATTCATAACACTCCTATTCTTGATAGCCGCCTGCACTCGTGTTCCAACAGCCGAATGGACTGAAGGCTCGGCAGAGTTTGACGGCCACGCACTGCACACCTTGGTTTTAAAAGACGTGCCCAAAGGCTCGCGTGTGTGGTTTCAGGAGCTTTTCGATGGCAAGACCTCCGTGGAAGGGCCAAAAATGAACCATTATCAAGGCACCTCGTGGTACATCGACATTCCAACGAGCGGGACTGTTACTTTGAAGTATTATGGTCGGCCGCTGCCGCGACATTCTTGGGAACCTGAGGGTTTTATCTTGCAGCAAAAAGGAAAGCCTGACGTGCCAATGAAGGCGGTTTACCATTTCTTGGAACAGCCTGAAATTGCGGATTCTTTGGACGGATTCATTTGCCACTATGAGGTTCAACCTGTCGACATCATTCCGCAAATCAAGCGGGTGCATTATGGATTGGAGTCGGTGAAAACTGCCGAAACACATCCTGCTGGATGGTATCGCATCACGATAGGGGAGGACGGGGACCCCAAAGTGGAGGCCGATGACGAAGACGGTACTTTCTACGCTCAAGTCACGCTTGACAAGCTGCCACGGCCCTTGAAACCCATGACCATTGAGGATTGGCCCGACATGCCTTATCGTGGTTTTATGCTCGATGTGGTTCGCGACTTCCGAACGGTGGATGAAGTGATAGAAATCATCGACTTGATGGCCTCTTGGAAACTCAATACCTTGCATTTCCATTTGGCCGATGATGAATCGTGGTGCTTGGAAATCAAGGACTTTCCGGAACTTACGGAATACGGCGCACATCATGCCCTCCCAGATTGGAACCTTCGAGAGACCTCGGCATTGAAACCCACCGCCAACGGGCGCATTGGGAATGTGACTTATTACACCGCGGAAGAATATAAGCAGATTCTTCACTATGCATGGGAACGCCGCATTAGGGTGATTCCCGAATTCGATACCCCCGGCCATTCGCGGGCATCCATCAAAGCAATGCAAGCCTACGAGCGGCGCACGGGCGACACGTCTTTCCGCCTGCAAGACCCTGCCGACACTTCACATTATTGGTCGGCGCAGGACTTCACTGACAATGTGCTGAGTGTTTATTTGTCAAGCGTTTACAAGTTTTACGGTGTGGTCTTTGATGGGGTCATCCGCCTGCACCAAGAAGCTGGTGTGCCGCTGCCCGCCATCCATATCGGTGGCGATGAGGTGCCCAATGGTGCCTGGTCTGGCAGTGATCGACATGAGATGAAGGAAATCTTCACCAACAACATGCTCGACCTCGCCGAAACGCGCGGCATCCGCCTCGCTGGATGGGAAGACATTGCCCGCAACTTGGAACCTGAGACCGAGGAACGGCTCAAACGCTCGCTTTATTTCCTGAATGTCTGGAACACCAACGGCGTTGAGGGTTTCCCTGTTGTGCTTTCACCGGCGGCATACACCTATTTGGATTTGGCCTATAGCGATGCTCCCGACGAAATCGGCCTTTCATGGGCGGGTTATGTGGACGAGCGCAAGGCTTTTGCTTTGCAACCAAAGGATTACACGGGCAACATCATCGGTGTTCAGGCGCAGCTTTGGTCGTCGCAGTTGCGCAGTTTCGATGATGTCACCTACCAAATGCTTCCCAAGGCCCTTGGTGTGGTTGAGCGGGCTTGGAACGCCTATCTCGACTGGCCGTCCAACGAAGCTTTCACTACTGACTTCGACCGTTTCTATAGCATAGTCAACGCAAAAGAAAAGCCCCTCTATGAGCAGAAGGGCTATGTCTTCAAGAAACGATAGGCGAATCATTTCTTTCTCGGTTTTTTCGGTTCGGGCAGTTCGTCAAACATGCCTGAAACCAATTCTTTCAGGAAGTCGCGGTTCTCCAGATTGTCCACCAAAAGCATGGGTTTGGCACCATCGTAAGGTAATTCGAGTGGCGCGTCTGGCATCTTTTCCCGTGCGGATTTTGTCGGTTTCACCAAAAAACGGTTGTCATAAACGCCGCCGATGACTTTCTCTCGGTAATAGATGATGTATTCGCCCATCATATAACGTGCGGTGATATCGTCCAAGCCCGAAAGCTGTTCGAGGATGAAATCGAAGTATTCTTTTGTGGAGGCCATTTTTATCTCACCACCTGCGTAAATACGGGTGCTTCTCCCTCAACGACAGTCACATAGACTTTCAGCTCGCCCGCAGGAGGCATGTTCGGTTTGTCCTCGCGGGGACGGTCGGCGGCAGTGAAAAGATATTCCGTGCCATTCGGGAGGGTGCGCGAGGCGACAGTCTTTGCCTCCGCATTGAGCATCGGATAGCCTTCAACGGCGGCATTGAAGATGGCGGCTTCCTCTTCGCTTACGGGATGTTGTTCGGGGAAGGCCTCCAATTTGGTGAATTCGCCCTCGATGAAACCGTTGGCTTTCAGGAATTGGTCAATCTCCTTGGGCATGGCTTCCAACCGTGCTGCACGCACACCATAGCCGGGAAGAATCTTCGCATTAGGCTCAGCCTCAGCCAAATCCCTCACGCTGGAATCCAATCCGCCGCTGCCGAAAGTGCAGAACGGGACCACCTTTTTGCCGCTCAAGTCCACTTGATTCAACCAAGTGATGATAGGCGGGGCATAAGTGCCAAACCAAACGGGATAGCCGATGAAGATGACTTCATACTTGGCGATGTCGGATTTAAGCGGCTGAATTTCAGGGTAGATACCCTCGTCGAGTTCTTTCTTGCCGCGCTCGATGGTGGCTTGAAAATCGCCATCGTAGGGATTCGCGGCGACAATCTCCTCAATGTCGGCACCCAGTCGTGTAGCGATTTCTTGTGCTACGGCCTTCGTGTTCGACGTTTGGGAGTAGTAGAGCACCAACATTTTGGGAGCCTCTACTTTTTGGGCTTCATCCTTTTGTGTGTTTTTCTTAGGACCGCATGAAATGGCGGCCAACGTCACGGTCGCAAAGACCAAAATCAATTTTAAACTTTTCATATTGAGTAAATTATAGAATTTCATTTAGCAAGTATAAACCTACATCCTAAACACCCCAAACTGCTGCGGCGGGAAGGGTTGGTTGAGCGAGGCCGCGATGCCCAAGGCGAGGATTTTAGTTTAGGCAAATTCCAATTTCGGTGTTTTCAACACTTCATTAATTCTCTTTTGCGCCAAGGATGCATATTGTTCCATCAACTCTATCCCAATAAACTGCCTGTTGGCCTCGATGGCGGCGAGGGCAGTGGTGCCACTACCGAGAAACGGGTCTAACACTATATCTCCCTCGTCGGTATATAACTTGATGACACGATAAGCCAATTTCATTGGAAACATGGCTTGATGGATGTCGTTGGCTCTTACGCTTGGAATATTCCATACCTGTCTTAAACCCCACTCTTTCCATTCCGAAGGGGTGAGGCGGTCGCGATTGACAACGTAAGTGCCTGGCTTCCAGAAGACATACAAGTCTTCTGTTTCGCTGACGGCCTTCAATGTGCTGGTCGTCCATTTGCTGTTGGCCCAAGCGGGGTCTTTCACCCAAATTCGCTTGTCGTAAAGGTAAAGACCCGCTTCGTATGCGTATTGTTCGAGTTGACCACCAACAAGTTTCACATGAGTGCCAACAGCGTGTTTGCCTCCGCGAATGTTGTTTCCGTTAAGTCGCCTGTCAACGGTTTGCTCGCTGCAATTCAGGAAAGCCGCAAGTTGGTCCCTGTTGTAATCGGGATGTAGCCGTCTGGCCTCCAAAACCATTTCTCGCGTCACCGAACATTTTTTGTTCGACGGATTGTCGGCTTGGATGCGGGGCATGTTTTCGTCCTGAAAAGCCAAAATGTCCGCAATGTTGATGACCATGAAACCACCGGGCTTCAGAATGTCATAATGCAGTCGTATGACCTCTTTCAACATACTCTGCCATTGCTCGTATGACACGCCTTGCTCATAGTCTTTCCCAAGAAAATAGGGCGGCGACCAAAAAGAAAGAGCGACAGAATCAGGCTCAATCTGCATTAGGAGTTCTCTCGAATCTCCGCAATATATCTCATTGGTTTCTAACATATTGACTTTGTTTTACTTCTATCTCTTTGATTCTCCACACAGCAATTTCCCTCAACAGGCTGAACGAAATTCTTGCACGTATTTTCCTTAAGTCTTTATTCCTATCATCCTTGCCGGGGAAAAACAGTCCGGGATACAATTTGTTGTAATTGGGATTCTTCGTTAGCAAAATACCATTGGGAATACTTGCAACCTTGATTTTCGCAAGTGGTTGACCGATGGTTTTGTCCTTTTCATCCTTCATCATTTCATAGACGGGCTTGATAACGAAAGTGAGAAGGGGAGCAACCGTACCGTCACTTAGAACATAAATAGGGGCAAGCGAACAGAAGAAATCATGGATTACTCTGTTTCCTTCGGCCTTGATGGGCTTGTTACTGACACCATCAGTAATACTAGCCCAATCACCCGTGCCGGAAATTTGATAAGGTGACATCACAGCATGGTCATAATTGTCTCGAGGACCTGCTGACTTGATGTCAACAAACACCCATACGGAATCAGTAATCCCGAGAATTTGCCGTATGCGCTCGCTTGAAATGACACAACGGTCGTCAGCACCAGATGGCAACCCTGAATCTTTTACTGAGAAATTGGCGTTGAAATGCCGTTGCAATTTATTGCCAAATACCTGCTCACCTACCTCAATCCAAGGGTATTGGTCACCAACAGGAGCCCTGCCTCTATCCATCGGCGGATAGTTTTTCCAAAATGAATAAAGATAAGAAGCCTCGTCATAATCCCTTTTGATTTCAGGCTGGTGGATGTCGATGAAATGCAAGATTTCATCCATGACAAACTTCTCGGCATCAATCAGTCTCTGCGGATTTTGGCCAAAATAAGCCTGAGCTTCTTTATATGTTTTATGCTGCTTTTCTGCGTATTGTGTGAACATTTTTCCCTCAATTTGATTTGTTTTACAAACATAAGCCATCACATCCTAAACACCCCAAACTGCTGCGGCGGGAAGGGCTGGTTCAATGAGGCGGCGATGCCCAAGGCGAGGATTTTGCGCGTGTCGATGGGGTCGATGATGCCGTCGTCCCAAAGGCGGGCAGTGCTGTAGAAGGCCGAGCCTTCGTAGTCGTACTTGGCCAAGATTTCCTTCTTCAGTTGCGCGATTTCGTCTTTCGGCACTTCAAGTCCTTTGTATTTGTATTGGTCTTCCTTCACCGTGGCAAGTACGCTGGCCGCCTGCTCGCCGCCCATGACGGAGATTTTGGCGTTGGGCCACATGAAAAGCAACCTCGGACTGTAGGCGCGACCCGCCATGCCGTAGTTGCCCGCACCAAACGAGCCGCCGAAGATGACGGTGAACTTCGGCACGTTGGCATTGCTCACCGCGTGTACCATCTTGGCACCGTCCTTGGCGATGCCACCCTGCTCGTACTGCTTGCCCACCATAAAGCCCGTGATGTTCTGCAAAAACACCAACGGGATGTTCCTTTGGCAGCAAAGCTCGATGAAGTGAGTGGCCTTCAGTGCTGATTCTGAGAACAATACGCCAAAGTTGGCAAGGATGCCCACGGGGAAGCCCATCAAATGCGCGAAGCCGCAAACGAGCGTGGTGGCATACCTCGACTTGAACTCTTGGAAACGGCTGCCATCCACGATTCTTGCGATAATCTCTCGAGGATCGACCAATTTGTGGAAGTCGATTGGGGCGAGGCCGTAGAGGTCGTGCGGGTCGTAGAGAGGCGCCTCAACGGGCAACATGTCAAGTTTTTGGCGGTGCGACTTTTCCAAAGTCTTGAAGATGTTGCGGCAGATCTGCAAGGCGTGTTGGTCGTTTTCTGCCAAGTGGTCGGCCACACCGGAGATGGAGGTGTGCATCTCGCCGCCACCCAACTCCTCCGCCGTGACCACCTCACCCGTGGCGGCCTTCACCAAGGGCGGTCCGCCAAGGTAAATCGTGCCTTGGTTGCGCACGATGATGGTTTCGTCGCTCATGGCCGGAACGTAGGCACCGCCAGCGGTACACATACCCATCACGATGGCGATTTGTGGGATGCCCAAGGCCGACATGCGGGCTTGGTTGTAGAAGAACCGCCCGAAGTGGTCGCGGTCGGGGAAGACCGTGTCCTGCTCGGGAAGGAAGGCACCGCCGCTGTCGACCATATAGACGCAAGGCAAGTGGTTTTCCATCGCAATCTCTTGGGCGCGAAGGTGTTTTTTCACGGTGTATTGCATATAGGTACCGCCTTTCACGGTGGCGTCGTTGGCCACAATCATCGCTTCGCGGCCTTGAATCACGCCGATGCCGGTGATGATTCCCGCCGAGGGGAAGTCATTATTATAGGTGCCGTAAGCCGCCATCGGCGAAAGTTCGAGGAAGGGTGTGTTCGGGTCGATGAGCAGGTCGATGCGCTCGCGGGCAAGGAGTTTGTTGCGTTTCTTGTGCTTGGCCACGGCACTTTCGCCGCCGCCTTGCATCGAGGCCGACATCGCCTCGCGGTATTGCGCCATCAGCGCGAGCATGTTTTTCTCGTTTTGCTTGAACTCTTCGGAGTCTGTTTTTATGTTTGATTTCAGAGTTTGCATGATTCTGTGGTTTTAGACGGCAAAAATACAAAATAAATGGTGCCAATGAAATAATTCCCGTATCTTTGCCGTTTCAAACCCATAGTTCGACAAGCCCAAATGTCAGAGAAAAGTTCAAGCAAGCGCCGCGTGGCAGGGTCATATTTCATTTCGTTGATGAGTATCACGTTGGTACTCTTTTTGTTAGGTGTGTTTGCCCTGCTGATGATGCATGCCCAAAAACTCTCCAACCACCTCAAGGAAAACATCGGCTTCGAAATTGTGATGAACAGCAATACGAAAGAAGCCAACATCCTCAAACTGCAACAAGAACTCGACGCCATGCCCGCCGTGAAATCCACCGAATACATCACCAAGGACGAGGCCATCCGCCGCCTGAGCGACGACCTCGGCGAGGACTTCCTGCAATGGCTCGGCAACGAGGAAAACCCGCTGCTTCCCTCCATCGACGTGCGTTTCAATGCGGCTTGGGCCAACAACGACAGCATCGACCGCATCCAAGCCCAACTGCTGAAAAACACCAACGTCAAGGAAATCTATTACCAAAAGTCGCTCGTCGAGTTGATTAACCAGAATATCCGCCGCATCGGTTTCGGCCTGATAGTGGCCAGCATCATCCTGCTCCTTGTCGCCATTACCTTGATACGCAACACGATACGTCTCAGCATTTATTCCAAGCGTTTTTTGGTGCGCAGTATGCAATTGGTGGGAGCCACGGCCTCCTACATCCGCCGTCCTTTCATCAAGAGTGGCATTTCTCAAGGGCTTTTCGGGGCTTTGTTGGCCGACTTTTTCCTAATCCTGCTGCTCTACGGCCTCATGCAACGCCTTCCAGAACTGACTCTAATTCAAGACTATAGAATCATCATTTGTATCTTTGTCGGCATCATCGTCTTAGGCATTCTGCTCGGTGGACTCTCCACCCGCATCGCCCTGCGGAAGTACCTCCACGCCGATGTCGACCGACTGTATGCATAAAATCCGTACCTTTGCAAAAATTTAGCACTATGGCAAAAGAAATAAGTAAAGCACAAAAAGAGGTTGCTGAAAGTACTGACAATCAAAAAGTCATGCTTTTCGGCAAACAGAATTTCATCATCTTGCTCATCGGTATTGCCCTGCTTGCCTTGGGCTTCATCCTCATGTTGGGCGGAGGCTCCAATGACCCCGATGTGTTCAATGAAAAAATGTTTGATTTTCAACGTATTACTTTGTCAACTATTTTGGTTTTGGCGGGCTTCGTCGTTGAAATCGTCGCAATATTCTGGAAAGGGAAAAAATAATCACAAAACCAACAAAACGAGCAAAACCTAAAGAAACAGACAGGGAAAGCACGCCAACCGGCTGCTTTCCAGCGGCGACCGGTTGGGACGCCGCCCACACCAAAGAAAAGTTTTGACGGGTTTTGTAAGTTTTGTGACAAAAAAACATATTATGAACTGGTTACAAGCATTATTACTCGGTATTATCCAAGGCCTGACGGAATACCTTCCCGTCAGCAGCAGCGGCCATTTGGCCATCGGTCAAGCGCTCTTCGGCCTCGAAGACGGCGAATCGAACCTCACTTTCACGGTTTTGCTCCATGTGGCCACCGTGCTTAGCACTTTGGTCATCCTTTGGAAGGAAATCGTGTGGATTTTCAAGGATTTGTTCACCAAACAATCTTGGAATGGTTACCAAAACCTGAACGGCGGCACGAAATACGCCATCAACATTCTGATTTCAATGATTCCTGTGATGATTGTCGGTTTGTTCTTCAAGGACAAGGTAGAGGAAGTCTTCGGCTCAGGACTGCTCATCGTGGGCATTATGCTCTTGGTAACAGCCTCATTATTAGCCTTCTCCTACTTTGCTAAACCGAGGCAAAAGGAGAACATCAGCCCTGTACACGCTTTCATTATCGGTATCGCCCAAGCCTGCGCCGTCATGCCAGGTTTGTCGCGCTCCGGCTCAACGATTGCCACAGGTTTGCTCCTCGGCAACAAAAAGGAAAAACTTGCCCAATTCTCCTTCCTGATGGTCATTCCGCCCATCTTAGGTGAGGCACTTCTGGACATCAAGGACATTTTTGAGGTCGGTTTCAGCGAGGCCATGAGCGGCATTTCGCCTGTGGCGGCCATCGTCGGGTTCTTGGCTGCCTTCATCTTCGGCTGCATCGCCTGCAAGTGGATGATTAACATCGTGAAGAAGGGCAAACTGATTTGGTTTGCAGTGTATTGCGCCATCGTCGGCATCGTCGCCATAATCTTTGCCTGATGTTCGACTTTGAAAGCGGCGAGGTCATCCTCATCGACAAGCCCTTGGACTGGACCTCGTTCGACACGGTCAACTTCATCCGGTCGTTGGTCAACCGTTGCTATGGTATCCGCAAGCTGAAGGTTGGCCACGCAGGCACTTTGGACCCTTTGGCGACGGGCTTGCTTATTCTTTGCACTGGAAAGATGACCAAGCAAATCGACACCTACCAAGCGCAGGTGAAGACTTATACTGGAACGATTCTTTTAGGACAAACCACTCCGACTTTCGACTTGGAGAGCGAGCCTAATGCCTTCTTCCCCACCGCGGGCATCACGCCAGAGCAGATTGAAGCCGCCAGATTGAAGTTCATCGGCGACATCAAGCAATACCCGCCGAAGTATTCCGCCATCAAAATCAAGGGGAAACGCGCCTTCGACTATGCCCGCTCCGACGAGGAAATCGAACTGAAGGCCCGCGACATCCATATTGACGACTTCAAAATCAGCCTCGACCGCTTCCCCGAACTCGACTTCGAGGTCACTTGCAGCAAAGGCACCTACATCCGCAGCCTCGCCAACGACTTCGGCAAGGCCTTGGGCAACGGTGCTTGTTTGAAATCATTGCACCGGACACGCATCGGCGACTTCCGTGTGGAGGATGCTTGGCCTTTGGAAAAATTGCGGCAGCATATTGTTGAAACGGGGGATGAGTTTAAGGAATGGAAAAAGGCGCAGTTGGAGAAAGACCAAAAACAAGGTTGACAATCAATATCTTATGAAAAAAAACTTGACAAAATTCTGTTTTTGTCGTATCTTTGTAATTTGTTTCGGACGAAAAGTAACAAAACAAATGTAAATAATGAAGCTATCACAATTCAAATTCAACCTGCCTCAAGAGCTGATTGCGCTCTACCCTATCGAGAACCGTGACGAAGCGCGACTGATGGTCGTTGACCGTAAGACCGGAAAGATTGAGCACCGCATTTTCAAGGACATCATCGACTATGTGAAGGATGGCGACGTGTTTGTCATCAACAATACGAAAGTGTTCCCCGCCAAGCTTTACGGCAAGAAGGAAAAGACCGAAGCCGACATTGAGGTGCTGCTGCTCCGCGAGCTGGACCATGAGAGCCGTCTGTGGGATGTGCTCGTCGACCCGGCGCGAAAAATCCGTATCGGCAACAAGCTCTATTTCGGTCCCATCGATCAAGGCGAAGGTTTGGTGGCCGAGGTCATCGATAACACGACCTCACGCGGTCGCACCCTGCGTTTCCTCTACGACGGCACCTACGACGAGTTCAAGAAAACCCTGTCAGGACTGGGGCACACTCCCATTCCGCGCGAGCTGAACCGCGACGAGCGTCCCGAAGACGCTGAGGACTTCCAAACCATCTATGCCAAGGTTGAAGGTGCCGTTTCGGCTCCCACTGCGGGAATGCACTTCAGCAAGATCTTGATGAAACGCATGGAAATACTAGGCGCTTCCTTCGCCGAACTGACCCTGCATCCTGGCATGGGCAACTTCCGCGACATCGAAGTGGAAGACCTCACCAAACACAAGCCCGACTCCGAAGAGATGTACATCGACGAGGAGTGCTGCACTTTGGTCAATGAGGCCAACGAGCGTCACAACAACGTGTTTGCCGTGGGCACCACTTCTTTGAAAGCCCTCGAAACAGCCATGACCATCGGCGGAAAAATCAAGCCCTACAAAGGCTGGACGAACAAGTTCATTTTCCCGCCTTACAATTTTTCTGTGGCCAACTGCATGATTACCAACTTCCACTTGCCCAAGTCGCCCATGATGATGGAAGTGGCGGCTTTCGCTGGATATGATTTGCTGATGAAGGCTTACAAGGAAGCCATCGCCGAAAAGTATCGTTTCTTCACCTACGGGGACGCGATGCTAATCATTTAGCTATCAGCTATCAGCAGTCAGCTATTAGCTCAGTTTTGCTGGCTGAAAGCTGACTGCCAATTTTGAATTTTAAATCTTAGAAGATTTTTTCAAAAAAATAACCGCTCATGCGAAGGAATACGGTTTCATTTTCCCTTCGAGCGAAATTTATGACGGACTTTCAGCCGTTTACGACTACGGCCAGAACGGTGTGGAACTGAAGAAAAACATCCGCGAATATTGGTGGAAGGCGATGGTGCAGATGCACGAGAACATCGTCGGCATTGACGCCGCCATCTTCATGCACCCTACCACTTGGAAGGCTTCGGGCCACGTCGATGCCTTCAATGACCCGCTCATCGACAACCGCGACTCAAAGAAACGCTACCGTGCCGATGTGCTCGTTGAGGACTACATGGCCAAAATCGAAGAGAAGATTAATAAAGAGGTGGAGAAAGCCCGCAAACGCTTCGGCGATGCCTTCAACGAGGAGCAGTTTGTGACTACCAACCCGCGTGTGCTTGAACACAAGGCCAAGATTGAAGAAATCAGCCACCGCCTGTATGGTGCAATGGAGAAAAACGACCTTGATGCCATCAAGCAACTCATCCTTGACCTCGAAATCGTATGTCCCATCAGCGGCACCCGCAACTGGACCGATGTGCGCCAATTCAACCTGATGTTTGCCACCAAGATGGGCAGCGTGGCCGACGGATCCGACACCATCTACCTGCGCCCCGAAACGGCACAGGGCATCTTCGTCAACTACCTCAACGTGCAGAAGACCGGTCGCATGAAGATTCCGTTTGGCATCGCCCAAACAGGCAAGGCCTTTCGCAACGAGATTGTTGCCCGCCAATTCATTTTCCGCATGAGGGAGTTTGAGCAGATGGAGATGCAATTCTTCGTCCGCCCAGGCACGGAGCTCGAATGGTTCCAGCACTGGAAGCAAGAACGCCTCAACTGGCACCTTTCGTTGGGTCTGCCCGCCGAGAAATACCGCTTCCACGACCACGAGAAATTAGCCCACTACGCCAATGCCGCCACCGACATCGAGTTCGACTTCCCCTTTGGTTTCAAGGAACTCGAAGGCATCCACAGCCGCACCGACTTCGACCTCTCGGCCCACGCCAAATACTCAGGCAAGAAACTCCAGTACTTCGACCCCGACACCAACGAGAGCTACACGCCTTACGTCATCGAGACCTCCATCGGCCTCGACCGTATGTTCCTCGCCATGTTCAGCAACGCCTTCACCGAGGAGAAGTTGGAAGACGGCTCAGAGCGCGTGGTGCTGAAGCTGCCGGCCATCCTTGCACCTTACAAAGTCGCGGTGCTGCCCTTGGTCAAGAAAGACGGTCTGCCGGAGAAGGCCCGCGAGATTATCGACTCGCTAAAGGCCGACTTCATGTGCCAATACGAAGAAAAAGACTCCATCGGCAAGCGCTACCGTAGACAAGATGCCATCGGCACGCCGATGTGCGTGACAGTTGACAATGACACTTTGGTCGATAACACCGTCACCGTGCGCGACCGCGACACGATGCAGCAGGTGCGCGTCCCGATCGACAACCTACGCAACATGATTTTCGACGAATTGAAGCCGAAGAAATAATCAAAAGAACAATTACAGAATGCCAAAACTTGACCATTTTTTTGGTCAAGTTTTGACGTTTTTATACCAACTTAACCAAATTTCTTTAGAAATTATACTATTGATATTCAATATTATAGTAAATTTACAGTAAAAAACTTAACCAAAAACTTGCACAACTTAACCGAAATATGTAATTTTGCAGCATAAAAACGGTTAAGTCATGAACGCAAAAGAAATAAAAGAGCTCTGTGCATTGGGCGAAAACAGCAAAGTCCAATTCAAGCTGAGAATAGACAACCCGTCAAAAATCGCCGCAGAGATTGTTGCCTTCGCCAACTATCGCGGAGGAACCATCCTCATCGGCGTGGAAGACAAAACGGGAGAAATTGTTGGGCTGACATACGACGAAGTTCAACAAATCAGTCGCGATGTCGGGAATGTGGCAAACAATAGCGTGAGGCCAACAGTTTATCTTCAAACCGAAACAGTCGATGTAGATGGAAAAACCGTCCTCGTCGTGAACGTGAACGAAGGCATCGACAAACCCTACAAAGACCAAAGCGGAAACATCTGGATCAAGCAAGGCAGCGACAAACGCCGCATCGTCGAAAACGCAGAAATGTTGGCTTTGTTTCAAGAGTCGGGCAGCTTCAGGCCCGACGAAAAAGGCGTCAGAAGAACCAGCATCAATGACATCGACATGATGCTGCTCAACGAGTATCTGGAGCAATATTACGGCAAACGTTCCGATGAATTCGGCTTGCCCGTTGAGCAACTGCTTCAAAACCTGCAAATCATGACAAAAGACGGACGAGTAACCCTTGCTGGATTGCAATTCTTCGGGAAACACCCCCAAATGTACGAGCCTGCTTTCGTTATCAAGGCCGTCTCCTTCTTCGGGAACGATATGGGAGGGCTTGAATATCGCGACAGCAAAGACATCACAGGAACCATCCCGCGAATGTTTGAGGGAGGAATAGCTTTCCTGAATGCCAATCTTCACAGCATACAAGCGGGGCAGTCGTTCAATTCGGTCGGGAAGCTGGAAATCTCGGAAGTGGCTTTGAAAGAAATCCTCCAAAATGCGCTTGTGCACCGTGATTATCTCATACAAGCCCCCATCCGCATCATGATTTTCGACAACCGAGTCGAAATCATCAGTCCTGGAGGCTTGCCAACGGGCGTGGATGTGGAGTCTATCCGTTTTGGGAAAACCAAGCAACGCAATCCGTTGATGGCCGCATTTTGCGCAAAGACAATGGATTACAGAGGCTTGGGCACAGGCATCATTCGAGCCGCAAAAGAAGTCAGGGACATCGAGTTTGTCAATGACGAAGGGAACCAGTTTCAGGTCATCATGAAGCGACCCGTTGAGGCTTTCGAGAGGCCAAATCCGATGCCATACGGAAGCATTGTTGCAGAGAGCAGCCCGAGATATGGCTACTACAAGAGCAGCAATGATGACAACTACAGGCCGTTGTCGGACATTCGTCTCCAATGTCCCGCGTTGGGCAAAGGCGAAGAAGAGACTGCCCGTCGCATTTTGGCGTTTTGCCGTATCCCGCAGGGGATTCTTGAAATGATGGAAGAGGTCGGCTACAAGAGCCGCACGAGTTTTCGCCGAAATGTTTTTACGCCCTTACTTGAAGCTGGGATGCTCATTCCGGAATACAAGGACAAACCCAACAGCCCCAAACAAAGATATCGCACGGCGAATCAATGGTATTGGGGTTGATTTTGGGCGGGAAAAACCGTCGAAAACCATAGACGATATAATAGACAACCCGTAGATTGTCGTTTTTTCAATAAACAGAAAATCAATCTGTTGCAAATTTTACATTATCCGAAATGATAGACAAGACCCCGAAAGGCATTGACAAGTTGTTTTTCGTTTGGAGAAATGCTATACTTTTGCATTGCAAACCTCAAAAACGAAACAATAACAATTAAAAACCTAATGCCATGAAAAAGTTATTTGCAATTGCATTATTAATGGCTTTGGCTATGAGCGGAATGACTCAGGAGTCTCATTTCGACTTTTCCACCACCAATTCGACGGGTTACGAAATCTATTACCGCATCACTGATGCAAACCTTGATCAAGTGGTTGTCACCTATCCTTGCCAAAACGGCGACAATTACTGGTGGGGTTACGACAAACCTGAAGGCAAGCTCATCCTTGCGGATACGGTGACCTATAATGGCATAGATTACACCCTCATCGGTATTGACGACCATGCTTTCTGTGGTTGCTCGGGATTGCGGGGCACACTTGAATTCCCTGAGTCCATTCAGACCATCGGTGCGGGTGCCTTCAAAGGTTGCTCCAATCTGAGCGGCAATCTTGTCATTCCTAATGCTCTGACCCGAATTGAAGACGAAGCCTTTTCGGGATGCGCTTCCTTTACGGGCAAACTCGCCCTCCCCGACTCAATCCAATACGTTGGCAACCAAGCATTTCTCAACTGCTCTGGTTTCAGAGGAATGATGATGCTTCCCGCCAGCTTGTCATTCATTGGTGAGCAGGCATTCAAAGGCGTAACCTCCATCAACGCCATCAGCATCAAGGCGAAACACGTCCCAACAACTGCGGACAATGCCTTCGACGAAATTCATACTTGGATTGAGGTTAATGTACCTTATAATATGCAGGAAGCCTACCAAAACGCTCCTGGCTGGTCACGTTTTGCCAGCAACATTGTTGAAAAATCCATTTGGACGGGCAATGCCGAGCCTTGGACAAAAGGCAACGGCACCACCGACGATCCTTACCTCATTGAATCTGCTGAAAATCTGGCATGGTTGGCTCAATCTGTTAATCAAAGACATGCAGATGTAGATACTGTCACAGGTTATAGTCCTGAAGGTGCGCAATGGATTGCTTATATTTATAATGATGTTAATGTTTATCAAGACACATGCTTCCGCTTGGTCATTGATATTGACTTGCAGAAAGGCCAAGGATTATATTGGAAAACCATAGGTTCCATTCATGATTTGTCACATCCGGATTTTTATGGCAATAATAACTATCACACTTGTTTTTCTGGTAATTTTGATGGCGGAACTCATGAGGTTTCAAATTATGCTATGTACGATGATTATTGGCCTAAAGAAGCTGTTTCTGGCTATTATCGTGGTCTGTTTGGTATCGTTTCAAATTGCAGCATTTACAATCTCACAATCAACAATTTGAACATCAACTCACAAAAAACTTCAAGAATCATTGGAGGCTTGGCAGGCAGGGCCATTAACTCGACCATATCAAATTGTCACACTTCCGGATTGATTAGAAGCGGTAGTGTGGATTGGTGTGATCCTATAAATACCATAGGGGGTATCGTGGGATTTGCTGAAAATTGCCTAATCCAGAATTGCACGGTTCGGACAACCATAGATGCATGTACCCAAATGTACAATCAAGCGGGAGCAGCTGGTGGAATTGTAGGTACAATGATTAACGATAAGCAATCTGAGGGGATAAGTGGAATTGTCCATTGCAATTATAAGGGTACTATGGTGAATTTGCGAGGTTGTGCGGGAGGAATTGTTGGATTATGTGATGGAGCTCATGCAAACTCTGGTGTCATTAGAATCGAGAATTGCTACAGCAGGGGATCAATGACCAGGGCTATCGGAGAAGAATGGGGCGAGCTTCGTAACACTATTTTAGGTGGTATTGTTGGCAAAGTAGCCGATATGGATACATTATTCATTTTGAATTGTTACAGCAATGACACCATCACTGGAAATAGTTCAACCTCTTCCAATGTCAATTCGTATGCTGGAGGAATCATTGCAAAAGCCGATGCATCCACTACACTTTTCTTCAAGAACTGTTATCATGTAGGTTTCGTATCTTCAAAATATAAAGGCGGCATCATCGCCCAAAACACCAACATGACCATCATCAGGAACTGTTTCTTCGATAGAGCTGTTGCCCCCGACGACGGCTTCGGCCTCCCGCTCGAAAGCGACTACATGAAAACCGAAGCTTTCGTCCAACAACTCAACAACGGCAGCTCGGTGTTCGGGATGGACACCGAACCCTACGAGAACGACGGCTATCCTGTTTTCGGCACTGACGGTCTCATCTTCGTGGGTGCGGAATGGTACTACGAAATCCACGGCGATGATGGAACCATTACCTACCAGCATCTGCAATGCATGGGTGACACTACCATCAACCAGAAGCGACCTAAAATCATCGTCCGCAGCAACACGCACTACGACCGCGACACGATTTCCGAAGTGACGCACGAATATGTTTACGAGGAAAATGGTGTCGTCTATTGGTGGAACAAGACCTTGGGCAAGTTCACGGTGTTATACGATTTCGGTGCTGAGGTGGGCGACGAATGGACTATCGAAGTGGAGAACGAGACCATCACCACCCGCGTTTACGAATCAGAAATCCAATATATCGACGGCATCCCCTACAAGCGGCTCACCATCGCCGATCCTAACGATAATTTCAGCGGTAGCCTATTGAGCCATTCTGAAAACCAGCAATGACGACTGCGATGCCATCTACTCCGAACTGCATAACGGCCTTGACGAACCGACGGGTGAGGCGGCATTTGTGGTCTATCCAAATCCTACCAATGGCGTATTATTCGTAGAGACGCACGGCCGTGCGTCTCAACCAGACCGGACCTACCGCATCACCAACCTGATGGGTCAAACCATCCTTTCGGGCAACATCACCGCTGAAAACCAAAGGATTGACATCGAATCATTGCCTGCTGGAATGTATTTCATTACCTTTGCAGGCGAAACATTGAAATTCGTAGTAAAATAAACAATTAAAAACAGTAATGCCATGAAAAAGTTATTCGCAATCATAGTCTTGATGGCCTTGGCCATGAATGGAATTTCTCAAATCCTTAATTACGACTTCTCTGCCGAATGCGAGACAGGACAAACTTTGTACTATCGCATTTCAAGCGAGGAAGAGCATACTGTAATGACCCATCCCTACTCGGAAGAAAATGGATTTCACGGCGATTATTATGAGGGCTTTACTCAGCCGCAAGGTGATATTATTCTCCCGTCAATTGTGGATTACAATGGCGTTCAATACTTCGTTACCGCAATTGATAAGAATGCCTTTTGGGCTTGCCATTTAACAGGGTCCTTAACTATACCGGAAGGCATTGTGTCCATTGGAGCCTGCGCTTTTGAAGGATGTTTCTTTACAACTATTAGTATCCCTAAAAGTACCGAGGTAATTTCTTCCGCTTCCTACGGATACGGTACTCCATTTGGATATTGTAGTTCTTTGGAGTCCATCATAGTGGACGAAGCGAATCCTGTGTTCTATTCAGAAAACAATGCCCTTATCAAAAGACAAGGCAAAGTTTTGGTACAAGGATGCAAGACAACCATAATACCAGACGATGTTGAGGCCATTGGCCGTTCCTCCTTCCAAGGAGCTGGTGACGGCGGCAATCTGGTTATTCCAAATTCCGTAATTTCCATTGATGAATACGCTTTCCATCATTGTAACTTTTCAGGCACACTCATGCTGTCGGATTCGTTGCGATATATTGGTGCGAATGCTTTTTCTGAAAGCAACTTTACAGGATCTTTGTCCCTCCCCAATACTGTAACAGAAATTGGAGCAGCTGCTTTTCGCAATTGCGGTTTCTCAGGTGACTTAATCCTTCCTTCATCAATCACTTCCATAAATACTAGCAGCTTCTATTCTTCAAATTTTTCGGGTACCTTGGTTATCCCCAATTCAGTGACCTATATTGGCTTGATGGCTTTTGAAGGCACAAACTTTTCTGAACTTGTTTTAGGAAATTCTTTGGAATATATTGACAACCACGCATTTAACAATTGGCTTAGCAATACTCATCTCACAGGTGTATTAAGACTGCCTGCCTCGCTCACCGAGATTGGTATTAGCACCTTTGCTTACACCTCCTTTGATGAAATCTATTCTCCAAACACCACACCACCTTCGCTTGACAATTCATCTTTTTATGAATGTGATCCAAACATTCCAGTACATATTCCCTTTAGCTGCACAGAAGCTTATCAAAATGCCGAGGGTTGGAACTATTTCACCAACTTCATCGAAGACTTGGAAAACACATCACTCTATACATACGGCTACCTCTGCCAGCCCGACAGTGCCGTCATTGAGTTGGACCCTAATAGCAGCATGGGCAGTGAATATGGTGATTTCCATGCCAGATTCACCTACCGTCCAAATGGACTGCTCAATACACAAAGCGCTTTTTCCATCTTGTCCGGTTCGTCTGCCGATTATGACCATTTTTACAAGTTCTATTACGATTCAGATTATCATGTCATTCAACAAAACGACACTTATTACGGCATGGGAGCCGAACCGTTCCTCAACCATTACATTTATGAAAATGGGCTACTCATGACTTATACAAGGCATTTAAACAATTATCATGAAGACGATACCTTGATTTTATGGGACAGCATATCCTATACTTATGACGAGTTGCGGCGACTGCATAAAGAAAAACGGTTTATAAGAACCACTTCCGAAAAAACCTATGAATACAACGAAAACCAAGTCATCATCACCACCGATGGCTATACCGATGGAACTTCGGGCGATTGGTTGACCCTCAGCCGAGAAATCCGCACCTTCAACGAAGACAGCCTTTTGGTCAGTTCGCAAACCGA
>ONKQ01000114.1 GCA_900318465.1 uncultured Bacteroidales bacterium | reverse complement strand
TCGAGGCTGGCTTGCGTGCGGCTCTTCATGACGACGGGCATCTTGGCGGCGAATGCCTTCACGATACCTTTAGCCATGGTGCCGGTTCCGATAACACAGATTTTCATGTCTTTTGAATTTAAAGATTTGAAATTTAATGAATTAATTGATTTATAAATTAATAGTTTAATAACCTAAAAATATCTTTAGTTGAGCACATTCGCTCTCATTTACTAGTCTTTCATGACAATACTCGTTCATTAAACGGTTGTTGTACAATGAATCAAGTTCTTTTACTGCTTTTTTATATCCTTTTAGGATGGAATAATAATGATAATACTGGAATGTTGCGAGCCATAATGAATCACGAGTCGACTCATTTTGATTTAGCCATACCGAATCGACACCTAACTTGTTTTCGGAGATATAGTCATGCAACAAATCAATAGTTCCTTGAAGGTAAAGGTTCCTTTCGGGAATATCCTCGACAGATTGGCGTTCCATCGCATGAATCCTATTGAATATCACTTGTTTATAGCATGAATACTCATAATCATCAAAGTTAATAGAATCAAAGAAAACGAATGCTTTATCATACTCATTCTTTGCGCACAATGCAGATAATTTGAGAAGTGACATATTGTACTTTGACTGTTCATCATTGCATTTTGGCAATGCATAATCGATAATGTTGATTACCGAATCCAAATATTTTTCATTGCGGTCCTCCCATTGCCACTTATGGAATAGTCTACCTGTTACAATGTTGCATGAATCACAAAACTCCTTGCCTTTCAATGGATCTTCTGGTAATACAAATCGAATGCAAGATGATAGCAGAAATACAATTACTAATGTAATAGCAAATATGGTCTTATTTTTCATATATGTAAATAGTCTTATTGTTTTCATGGTAATATGTTTTTGTCTATTTCCTTTGAGTATCATTTTGACTATCACTTGATATACTTCCTATTGAACACAAACTTGATTTTCAATTATTTATAGCATTATTTTGACTGTCACTTTGACTATCAAAGGCATTGGCAACAATTTCCCAATACCCCGTTTTTTTGCTTCCAACACGGCGAATGAGATTGTTCTCCTCCAAAAACTTCATGACACGCTTAACGGTAGAATAAGCCATACCCATTTCTTTCGCAATTCGCGTAGTGTTTAATGGCTTATTTAATGGCTCATCGCTCTGAGCCATAACACTAATGAAATCATACACTTTATGTTGGCTTTCATTGAGTTGGGTTTTGTTTCCCTTTTCGTTTAATGGCTCTGTTTGATTGCCTCGCGGTATGACCACCAACGAGCCACCCATAAGGTTCTCAAATGTGGGTGAAGAAAGTTTCGAATCACGGAAAGCCTTGCAAACCATGCCAACCCCCCTGCCCCACGACTCAATGAATCCCGCTTTGTAAAACACATTGGCAATAAGCCTGTTGCGTGGTTTCGACATGTGTTCCCTGGCAGCTTTCTCTACGCTGAATCCGGCAGGCAACTCACCTTCGTTCCACAACCAAATGTGGTCGTTATAAACCTTCATCTGCGTGTCGGCTCCAAGGTAGTCACGGTGGACAATGGCATTATACACTAGTTCACGAAGTGCCGTTTCTGGTATTTCAAGTTGTTCCACCCTTTGCATCCCTTCATAGTGTATGCGTGCAATAAGATAATCCTGCCGAAGTTTCCACATGACTTTGTCAGCCATTTGCAAGATGTTCCCTTCAATGTCGTCATGATGGATAAGATCGGTTTCATCAGCCATAAAGCGACCTATGCGGAAACGGGCACTGATGAAGAACCGTTGAGGCCGCTTCCCAAACAGTAGCACTGCCGCATTCTTCAGTTTGCCGTCTTTGGTCATCAACTCAAGATTGTTCAAGGTGGTTTGTATACTGTCATCTATCGCATCGGTTGGCATCCTTCCAGCCGATATGGCTTTACGCAGAAAATAGGCCACAGCCGCAGGGTCGATGTCGTCCATTGTGGCATCCTCACAAGCGAATGCATCCCATGAAGTCCCCAATTTCCGCAACAGAAAATCACGCAATGCGTTGCCATTCATTTCCTGTAGCGTCGTTCCTGAGCGGTAATAGTATTTACCTCTATATGATATGGGTTGCTCTGTGGCAGGTACGGTTATTGCAACACATTGTTTGCCACCTTTATCCAAAAGGTCAACCATAGCAAGCAGTCCCAAAGTCTGATTGATGAGATTGGGAAGTTTTTCGAGCAACTTTTTCGCATCCTCAACACCTACAGGCACACCTTTGTCATCCACCCCGATATACAAAGTTCCGCCTTGCGCATTGGCAAAACCACACAACTCGGCGAGAAAATCATCGCGCCACCGCTGTTTGAATTCTATATTTTGAGTTTCTATAGTACTCATGCGTTTTTAATACAGAAGCAATACTATGCAACCACCCAGCCCCTCCAGCAGCCAGCTTTCAGTATAGGCTGATAGCTGACTGCTGATGGCTGATTACATCATTTTCCCACAAACTTCGCAGGCCTCTTCTCAAGAAACGCAGTCATGCCTTCCTTCTGGTCCTCGGTGGCGAAGCACTTGCCGAAGGCGGTGTTCTCCAACTCGATGGCGTCGGTGGCAATCAGGTCGTAACTCTCGTTGATGCACTGCTTGGCGTAGGCGATGGCCAAAGGTGCGTTGGCGACCATCTTCTGGGCGGTTTCCATCACCTTGTCCATCAGTTCCTCCGGCTCATACACGGCATTCACCAAGCCGATGCGCAGGGCTTCGTCGGCACGGATGGCCTTGCCCGTGTAGATCATCTCCTTGGCATAGCCTTGTCCGATGAGTTTGGCCAAACGGTAGGTGCCGCTGAAACCGGGCGTGATGCCCAATCCCACTTCGGGCTGTCCGAACTTGGCCTTCGACGAGGCATAACGGAAGTCGCAAGCCATAGCCAACTCGCAGCCACCGCCGAGGCAGAAGCCATTGACGGCAGCAATGACGGGTATCGGCAGCGTCTCGATCTTGCGGAACGCGATGGCGCCGAGTTTACTGAACTCGTAGCCTTCCTTCTCATAGAGGTGTACCATCTCCGAGATGTCGGCACCTGCCACGAAGGCCTTCTCGCCGTCGCCCGTGATGATGAGGACACGCGTCTGCTTCGTGTCGAGATTGCTCACGAAGTCGTCGATTTCCTTCAGCGTGCTGCTCAATCTTCAAGAAACTGTAGTCCATGTCCGCAGGGATTAGATGTCCATGGGTTTCCAGTTGGGGTCAAGGATGAGCTTGGCCTCGGTGGCTGCCTGCATCTGCTCGAAGGTGAACTCGGGGTGGATTTCGCGCACCACGATGCCTTCGGGCGTGATGTCCATGACGCCCATCTCGGTGATGATCATGTTCACCTGTCCGGCAGCGGTCAGGGGCAGCGTGCACTCCTTCAGGATCTTGGGAGCACCCTTCTGGGTGTGTTCCATGGTGAGGATCACGCGCTTGGCACCGACCACGAGGTCCATGGCACCGCCCATACCAGGAGCCATCTTGCCCGGGATGATCCAGTTGGCGAGGTTGCCCTTCTCATCCACTTGCAGGGCACCGAGGAACGACACGTTCACATGGCCGCCACGGATGATGGCGAACGAAGTGGCCGAGTCGAAAGTGCAGGCACCAGGCAACAGCGTGATGGCGCCACCGCCAGCGTTGATGAGGTTCTTGTCTTCCTTGCCTTCTTCGGGGGTCGGGCCCATGCCCATGGCACCGTTTTCGGTTTGGAGGGTCACGGTGACGCCTTCAGGAAGGTAGTTGGGAATCAAAGTCGGAATGCCAATACCCAGATTGACAACATCGCCGTCGTGCAATTCTTTTGCAGCACGCTTGGCGATCACTTCTCTCATTTCATTTTTGTCC
>ONKQ01000005.1 GCA_900318465.1 uncultured Bacteroidales bacterium | reverse complement strand
TTTCAACCACAAAATTACTGAAAATCAATAATATGTGCAACTTTTTATCCATTTATTTCGCTCTCTTTTCCCTCTTTTCTAATTCCGCCAACGGGTAAGCTTGTGTAATTGGAAAAGCCGTATCTTTGCCATGTGTCAATAACAATTCAACAATTCAACGATTAACAACTCAACAAGTATGAAAAGAGGATTTGGAAGCGACAACCATTCGGGCGTGTGCCCCGAGGTTTTGGAGGCCATCGCCCGCGTGAATAAGGACCACGCTGTGGCATACGGCGATGATGAATATTGTGCTGCAACGGAAGCGAAGTTCCGCGAGCAGTTTGGCGAACAAGCCCGCGTGTTTTTCGCCTTCAACGGCACGGGCTGTAATACTTTGTGCATTGATGCCATGACACACTCGCATGAGGCCGTGGTCTGTGCCGAGTCTGCCCACATCAACGTGGACGAATGTGGCGCGCCGCAGCGCATTGTGGGCTGTCGTCTGTTGACAGTGGCCACACCCGACGGCAAACTGACGCCTGAACTGGTGAAAACGCGTCTGCACGGCTTTGGCTTCGAGCACCACTCACAACCCAAAGTCATCAGCATAACGCAGCCGACGGAGCTTGGCACTCTGTATTCTTTGGACGAAATCAAGGCTTTGGTGGCTTTGGCGCGAGAATACAACATGTACGTCCACATCGATGGTGCCCGCTTGGGTAACGCAGCCGTGGCCTTGGGTTGCACCTTCAAGGAGATGACCACCGACCTCGGCGTGGATGCGGTCTCGTTTGGCGGCACCAAAAACGGCCTGATGATGGGCGAGGCGGTCGTCCTGCTCAATCCTGACCTCTGCCCCGAGTTCAAATACCGCCGCAAGCAGGCCATGCAACTGTGCTCGAAGATGCGCTTCATAGCGGCGCAGTTCGACGCCTATTTCGAGAACGACCTCTGGCGCCGCAATGCCGAGCACTCGAACCGTATGGCGCAACTGCTTTACAAGGCCGTGAAGGACATTCCTGGCGTGAAGGTGGTCTATCCCGTGCAGGCCAATGGCGTGTTTGCCCAGCTGTCCCGCAAGGTGTGGAAAGAGCTGCAAAACCATTATTTCTTCTACGATTGGGACGAAGATGCCGACGTGGTGCGCTGGATGTGCGCATTTGACACGACGGAGGAGGATATTAATCGTTTCGTCGCGTTGTTGAAGGAACTGATGACGAAGGAATAACAAACCGTTGCACCACCGACGACATCGGCGGTTCCGTGTGTTCCCCATGTAGGGGCGGACCCATGTGTCCGCCCTTAATAATTGTGTCCGTCCTTAATAATAGCGTGTTCAATTCCAAAAATTTATTTGCGCCATCATCATTTGTGTCATGGCGCACACATGGGTTTATGGTACACAAAATGGATTAGGGTGCACACATGGGTGCACCCCTACAGCGGCGCACGTTCCCGCATTTTTCCAAATGCTATGGAAATGGCTGGGCATGACCACAATTTCACGTGGTTATGGTTGGGACTATTGGGGGACATGATTAAGGTTGTTGAAAAAAGACGAGGCGACCGAAGTCGCCCCGTCCTAAATGATTTTCACAACGGAATAATCCTTATTGTGAATTGCTGCATATCTTGTGCTGCAAAAATACAACTTTTTTGGATTGTGCATTTGGTTTTTGGGGATTTTTTTGTATTTTTGACGAAAATTTTTCAATTCTGAAATCAATACAACTATGAAGAAGATATTAGGACTTGATTTGGGCACCAACAGCATTGGTTGGGCAGTGGTGAATGCGGAAGAAACGCTCCGCGAGAATGAAACAACTTATTTGAAGCCGACAGGCATCAGTGCGGCGGGTAGTAGAATTATCCCGATGTCGGCAGACATTTTGGGTGATTTCGAAGCTGGCAATTCTGTGTCGCAAACGAAAGATCGCACAGACAAAAGAGGGGCACGTCGCCTATTGGAACGATACTTACTTCGTAGGGAGCGCCTCTTGCGTGTTCTTAAACTGATGGGCTTTTTGCCAGAACATTTTGCCAAACAGATTGATGAGAACGGAAAATTTATCAATCATAGTGAGCCGAAGTTGGCTTGGCGTAAAGATGAACAAGGCAAGTTCGAGTTCGTTTTTAAAGATTCGTTTGAAGAAATGTTGGAGGATTTTGCACTACATCAGCCTCAACTTGTGGCAGATGGCAAGAAAGTTCCCTACGATTGGACTATCTACTACTTACGTAAGAAAGCCCTGACGCAAAGACTTACAAAAGAGGAACTTGCGTGGGTTTTGTTGCAGTTTAACCAAAAACGTGGTTATTACCAACTGCGCGGCGAAGACGACGATGAGCAACAAGACAAGTTGGTCGAATATATCGCCCAAAAAGTTGTCAGAGTTGAAGCAACCGATGACAAAAAGGGCGATGAAATATGGTACAACGTGCATTTGGAGAATGGGATGGTGTATCGTCGCACGAGCAAAACGCCCTTGGATTGGGCGGGAAAGATAAAGGAGTTTATCGTAACTACTGACCTTGAAAAAGACGGAACGCCCAAGAAAGACAAGGAAGGCAACATCAAGCGTTCTTTTCGTGCTCCCAAAGAGGATGACTGGACTTTGCTGAAGAAGAAAACGGAGTTCGACATCGACAACAGCCACAAAACCGTAGGCTGCTACATCTATGACAATCTGCTGCAAAAGCCCAACCAGAAAATCATCGGGAAGTTGGTTCGCACGGTCGAGCGCAAGTACTACAAGGAGGAATTGCGGCAGATTCTCGAAACGCAAGTTGCCTTAATACCTGAATTGAAGGATGCCACTTTGTATAATAGGTGCATCGAGGAACTTTACCCCAACAACGAGGCACACCGCAACAACATCGCCAAACCTGACTTCGCTAACCTGTTCATCAACGACATCCTGTTCTACCAGCGTCCGCTGAAGAGCAAGAAGTCGCTCATCAGCGACTGCCCGTATGAAAGCCACTTCGACAAGGACGGCAACGAGCATCCTGTGAAGTGTATCGCCAAGTCGAATCCGCTGTTCCAAGAGTTCCGCTTGTGGCAGTTCGTTCAGAATTTACGCATTTACCAGCGGGAAAGAATAGTTAGTGATGGCCAGTTGGACTTGTTCGGAAACCAATCGGCAGGGAAACTCCAAACTGATGTGGATGTAACCAACGAATTGCTGAAAACCGAAGAAGATTACGTAAAACTTTTCGATTGGCTGAAAGACAGAGCTTCCATCAAACAGGACACGTTGCTCAACTCGTATTTCAAGTTCAAGAAAGAGAAGGGTAAAGACCAATATCCTTACCGTTGGAACTACGTTGAGGATAAGGATTATCCGTGCAACGAAACAAGGGCTACAATGCTTGGCGGATTGACGAAATGCAGCCTCGACGCTGGTTTCCTTACCCGCGAAAATGAAATGTCGCTTTGGCACATCCTCTATTCGGTGGAAGACAAAACCGAAATCGGCAAAGCATTGAAAAAGTATGCCGAAAAGAACAATCTTCCCGAATCGTTTGCCGAGGTGTTCGCCAAAGTCAAACCGTTCAAAAAGGACTACGGCTCCTATTCCGAAAAGGCCATCAAGAAGTTGCTGCCGCTGATGCGGATGGGCAAATATTGGGATGCCGAGGCCATCGACAATAGGACGAAGGAACGCATTGACAAGATACTGACTGGCGAATACGACGAAAACATCAAGAACCGAGTGCGCGAAAAGTCCATCAACCTTACTGACATCAACCATTTTAGGGCTTTACCCGTTTGGTTGGTTTGCTACATCGTCTATGACCGCCATTCGGAGGCCAAGGAAATAGGGAAATGGGAGAAGCCCGAAGACATCGACCGTTATTTGAAGGACTTCAAGCAACACTCGCTGCGCAATCCCATTGTGGAACAGGTGGTTACGGAAACCCTACGCACCGTCCGCGACATCTGGAAACAGGAAGGACAAATCGACGAAATCCATTTGGAACTGGGGCGCGAGATGAAGAATCCCGCAGACAAGCGGAAGAAAATGACGGAGCGCATATTGGATAACGAGAACACCAATCTGCGCATCAAGGCTTTGCTGATGGAGTTTATGAACGACCCTGAAATTGAAAATGTACGCCCATATTCGCCGAGCCAACAGGATATTTTGCGCATTTACGAGGAAAACGCACTTGACAATCTGACCAAGGACGACAAGGATTTTGATTTCGTCAGCAAAATTTCCAAGTCAGCACAACCTTCAAAGGCAGATATTACAAGGTATAAGTGTTGGTTGGAGCAAAAATATCGCTCACCTTATACGGGCCAGATGATTCCGCTTGCCAAGTTGTTCACGTCGGCTTACGAAATAGAACACGTGATTCCCCAATCGCGCTACTTTGATGACTCATTCAGCAACAAAGTAATCTGTGAGGCTGAGGTGAACAAACTCAAAGACAGACAGTTGGGATTTGAGTTTATCAAGAACCATAAAGGCGAAAAGGTTCAAATCAGCCAAGGCAAAGTGGTTGAAATTCTGTCGGTTGAAGCATACGAAAAGTTCGTAAGAGACCATTATTCCAGCAATCGTGCGAAAATGAAGAAACTGCTGATGGACGACATTCCCGACGGTTTCATCGAAAGGCAGTTGAACGACAGCCGCTATATCAGCAAACTGGTGAAAGGCTTGCTGTCGAACATCGTCCGCGAGAAACTCGATAACGGCGAATACGAGCAGGAAGCCGTTTCGAAGAACCTGATTTCGTGCAACGGCTCCATCACCGACCGCCTGAAAAAGGATTGGGGAATGAACGATGTTTGGAACAGCATTGTTTTGCCGCGTTTCCGCCGTTTGAATGAATTGACGGGCAAAATAAGTGACGATGAACTTGTAGCCGAATTTAAACGTCTGTTTGAAGAACAGTTGATTGTCTGCTCCAAGTCAAGAAATGAATCGATAAATAGTTCTTATACAGATTATTATAAATCATTAGGTGAAAAAGAACAGAAAAAGGTTATTGACGAGGTAATGAAGAAATTGCCAATCAAAGAATCATTTTTGTCAGTAAACAACGAGGGACATATAATTCCAAATATGCCGCTGGAATTGCAAAAAGGCTTCAACAAAAAGCGCATCGACCACCGCCACCACGCGATGGATGCCATTGTGATAGCCTGCGCCACCCGCGACCATGTGAACCTGCTCAACAACGAAGCCGCACACTCGAAACACAACGCCAACCGATACCAACTGCAGCGGAAGTTGCGCCGATTCGAGAAAATGACCATCGACGGCAAGGAAAAGGAAATCGCCAAAGAGTTCCTGAAACCTTGGGATTCGTTTACAACGGATGCAAAACAGGCGTTAGAAAATATCATTGTGAGTTTCAAGCAAAACCTGCGTGTTATCAACAAGACCTCGAACCATTATCAGCACTACGATGAGAATGGCAAAAAGGTGCTTGTCAAGCAAGAAAAAGGCGACAGCTGGGCAATTCGCAAGTCGATGCACAAGGCAACTATTTGGGGAGAAATCAACCTGAGATTCAAAAAAGAAATTTCATTAGAAAAGGCATTGGAAAATCCACAAACTATTGTAAATAAGGAGTTCAAGCAAAAAGTCCGTGAATTGTTGAATGAAGGCAGAGACGCTAAATTCATAAAAAAATATGTTGAGAACAACAAAGATGTTTGGTCGGATATAGACATCTCTAAAATTGAAGTTTATTATTTTACACAAAATGTAAAAGACAAAAATGGAAAAATTAAAGACCGCTATTTTGCAACCAGATTTTTAAGCGATTTGGTTACCTATATGGCTGGCGTTAAGGAATATGACAAAGCCATAAAAAAGATTGAAGGTATAACAGATACAGGTATTCAAAAGATACTTAGAGCACATCTGAAAGCAAAAGATAATAACCCTGAAATCGCTTTCTCTCCAGATGGGATTGACGAAATGAATCGCAACATTGTAGAATTGAATAATGGAAAATTTCATCATCCGATTTACAAGGTTAGAAGATTTGAGAAAGGAAATAAATTCCCAATAGGAAAGACTGGGAATAAGGGGGTTAAGTTTGCCGAAGCTGATGATGGTACCAACCTTTTCTTCGCCATTTTCGGAACGGAAAAGACGAATAAGAAAACTGGCGAAACGGAAACCGTTCGTTCCTATCTGACCATTCCGCTCAATGTGATGATTGATTGCCAAAAGAAATACGGTTCGCAATGGCGCAACTGCATCGAAATCTATCTACAAGAGCAGCAATTGGTTACATCCGATGCCAAACTCTTGTTCATCCTTTCGCCAAACGATTTGGTTTATCTGCCGACGAAAGAGGAAATTAGGAACGGGATTTCGACGATTGATAGGAAACGAATTTATAAGTTTGTAAGTTGCACTGGAAATGAAGGACATTTTATTCCTGAAATAATCGCAACTCCAATTGTGCAAACAACAGAACTTGGAAGTAATAACAAGGCACAGAAAGCATGGACAGGCGAAATGATTAAAGAAACCTGCTTGCCCATCAAAGTGGACAGATTAGGTAACATCATCGAATTTAACGGAAAGAAAATAGAGTCGTAACCAATTTGGGTACAACTTAACAAACGAAAGCAACCATGATCAAACGAACCCTATTTTTCGGCAATCCGGCCTACCTTTCGCTGAAAAACGCGCAACTCGTCATTAGGCTTAACGATGCCCAAACGCAACAGGAAGTGACCAAGACTGTTCCCATCGAGGACATCGGCGTGGTGGTTTTAGAAGATCGGCAAATCACCATCACCAACGGGGCGATGGATGCCCTGCTGCAAAACAATTGTGCAGTGGTCACTTGCGATGAGAAACACATGCCTGCGGGTTTGTTGCTGCCTTTGGAAGGCCACACGGTGCAAAGCGAGCGTTTTCGTTGGCAGATTGAAGCTTCTCTGCCATTGAAGAAACAGTTGTGGCAACAAACCGTCCAAGCCAAAATCCGCAATCAGGCTTCGGTGCTGAAACGAATGAGCGGTGCCGAAATAGGTTGCATGTCGGCTTGGGCCAACGACGTGAAAAGCGGTGATAGCGAGAACCTTGAAGGGCGCGCTGCCGCCTATTATTGGAAATCGGTCTTCCCCGAAATGGAACGTTTTGTGCGCGACCGCGAGGGCGACGCGCCCAACAACCTGCTCAACTACGGCTATGCCATCGTCAGGGCGGTGGTGGCGCGGGCTTTGGTGGCCAGCGGACTTTTGCCCACTTTCGGCATCCATCATCACAACCGTTACAATGCCTTTTGTTTGGCCGATGACATCATGGAACCGTATCGGCCATACGTTGATGAGTTGGTGATAGAGATTTTGCGCAGCGGCGTGGATTGCAGCGAACTGACCACCGACTTGAAGCGACAACTGTTGGGCTTGCCCGTGAAGGAGGTCGTCATCGACGGACGGCGCAGCCCGCTGATGGTGGCAGTTACGCAAACCACGGCCTCGCTTGCCAAGTGTTTCGGAGGAGAGTTGCGCAAAGTGGTGTATCCGATAATGGAATTATGATGGACCGTTTCAGCGAATACAGGATTATGTGGGTGCTTGTGCTTTTCGATTTGCCAACGGAGACGAAAAAGGAACGCAAGGCCTACGCCGATTTTCGCAAGCGCATCATGGCTGACGGCTTCACGATGTTCCAGTTTTCCATCTACTTGCGGCATTGTCCCAGCCGCGAAAACGCGGAGGTGCATATCAAGCGGGTGAAGTCGTTCATGCCTGAGTTTGGCGATATTGGGATATTGTGCATCACCGACAAACAATTTGGCGAAATGGAAATTTTCAGCAACTGCAAACCCAAGGCGGTGGATACGCCATGCCAGCAATTGGAGCTGTTTTGAATGGGAAAAACTGCGGAAACAAAAGAAAAATCCCGCTCGGAAGGGCGGGATTTTTCTTTTCTGAAACAACTTTTAAAACGTTGTGGCTCTTTTTGTTACACATATCGTGTTGTTTCAAAGAGCAAAGATACAAGATAAATGCAAGCAATTCACAACTGATATGGATTACACTTATCACATCGAAGCGTTGTTTCAAAGAGCAAAGATACAAGATAAATGCAAGCAATTCACAACTGGCGGCGTAGGTTCTGCGACTGCCGTTCCGTTGTTTCAAAGAGCAAAGATACAAGATAAATGCAAGCAATTCACAACGCGACGTCATGCCATGCTATTACAACCCAAGTTGTTTCAAAGAGCAAAGATACAAGATAAATGCAAGCAATTCACAACATGCCAAGATATACAAAGGAGTACTCACCGGTTGTTTCAAAGAGCAAAGATACAAGATAAATGCAAGCAATTCACAACGGAAAATGTTGGTCGCCAAATGTGGACTAAGTTGTTTCAAAGAGCAAAGATACAAGATAAATGCAAGCAATTCACAACTTGGTTTCCCGTGGATTGACCTTGCAGAATGTTGTTTCAAAGAGCAAAGATACAAGATAAATGCAAGCAATTCACAACGATAACATTAGGAACAATCGACGTAACATTGTTGTTTCAAAGAGCAAAGATACAAGATAAATGCAAGCAATTCACAACCAAACGGGGTGTCATCCACGTCCCTACGGGGTTGTTTCAAAGAGCAAAGATACAAGATAAATGCAAGCAATTCACAACCGTCAATAAGCGCGCCCGTAGCCCGTAGGGTTGTTTCAAAGAGCAAAGATACAAGATAAATGCAAGCAATTCACAACTATGATGCCATCATGGGTTGAGAAGGATAGTTGTTTCAAAGAGCAAAGATACAAGATAAATGCAAGCAATTCACAACCGCACCCGCCAAGTGTACTGCGTGGAAGACGTTGTTTCAAAGAGCAAAGATACAAGATAAATGCAAGCAATTCACAACTGTAGTTGTTGCTGGTAGTCAAAAATGATGTTGTTTCAAAGAGCAAAGATACAAGATAAATGCAAGCAATTCACAACTTGGTGATTTCATTCTTCCAAGGCTTGGTGGTTGTTTCAAAGAGCAAAGATACAAGATAAATGCAAGCAATTCACAACAAAATATGCCATTTTTAATCCTCCTTAATTGTTGTTTCAAAGAGCAAAGATACAAGATAAATGCAAGCAATTCACAACATTTTCTCTGCAGTTAACATTACTCCAAATGTTGTTTCAAAGAGCAAAGATACAAGATAAATGCAAGCAATTCACAACGCTCTTTGTGTTTGAGATTATTCATTTTCGGTTGTTTCAAAGAGCAAAGATACAAGATAAATGCAAGCAATTCACAACTGTCTTGGATTGCAATGCTTTCCACTTCAAGTTGTTTCAAAGAGCAAAGATACAAGATAAATGCAAGCAATTCACAACTGGTTCATCGCCTCCCACCAATCCTTGTTGTTGTTTCAAAGAGCAAAGATACAAGATAAATGCAAGCAATTCACAACTTGCTTCTGGGGGGTTGCGGCTGCTCCAATGTTGTTTCAAAGAGCAAAGATACAAGATAAATGCAAGCAATTCACAACCCCGTCTTGCTTAATGTATTACTTCAACTCCGTTGTTTCAAAGAGCAAAGATACAAGATAAATGCAAGCAATTCACAACTTGACGGCAAGGTCGACAAAGAGAATGGGTGTTGTTTCAAAGAGCAAAGATACAAGATAAATGCAAGCAATTCACAACTTATCCAACACAAACCATCCATGATGGTAAGTTGTTTCAAAGAGCAAAGATACAAGATAAATGCAAGCAATTCACAACTAGCTTATTACAAGTGTTCGTCGATGGGTCGTTGTTTCAAAGAGCAAAGATACAAGATAAATGCAAGCAATTCACAACTTTCAGTGATGAAAGAAAAAGCTAATCACAGTTGTTTCAAAGAGCAAAGATACAAGATAAATGCAAGCAATTCACAACCATACTGAGTTTGTGGGTGTACTGAACATTGTTGTTTCAAAGAGCAAAGATACAAGATAAATGCAAGCAATTCACAACACTGGCAGCAAGGAATCCGCTTGTCACAAGGTTGTTTCAAAGAGCAAAGATACAAGATAAATGCAAGCAATTCACAACATATACACTTCATTGAAACGACTTCTACCAGTTGTTTCAAAGAGCAAAGATACAAGATAAATGCAAGCAATTCACAACCTCTGTTTCAGTAGTTTCATTGGATTTTCCGTTGTTTCAAAGAGCAAAGATACAAGATAAATGCAAGCAATTCACAACTTCGCGGCGGTTACTTAATCTCGTATAATAGTTGTTTCAAAGAGCAAAGATACAAGATAAATGCAAGCAATTCACAACTTGTTGCTAAGGCTAAGCCTCTGATTCTGCGTTGTTTCAAAGAGCAAAGATACAAGATAAATGCAAGCAATTCACAACTAAGTATATATCCAAGGACATGGCTGTTAGGTTGTTTCAAAGAGCAAAGATACAAGATAAATGCAAGCAATTCACAACCTGCGCGCTGGCGGATATGTCCTATTTGACGTTGTTTCAAAGAGCAAAGATACAAGATAAATGCAAGCAATTCACAACTTCTCTTTCAAAATACTTCGAATCGACAATGTTGTTTCAAAGAGCAAAGATACAAGATAAATGCAAGCAATTCACAACTAAGCAGTTCGATACTATGCTACTATCTTAGTTGTTTCAAAGAGCAAAGATACAAGATAAATGCAAGCAATTCACAACTTTGCTTCCCTGCATTCCGAGCAGTTTCCAGTTGTTTCAAAGAGCAAAGATACAAGATAAATGCAAGCAATTCACAACCAAGTACAAGGCAGACGAAGGTGTTTACTTGTTGTTTCAAAGAGCAAAGATACAAGATAAATGCAAGCAATTCACAACAGAACTGAAGGTGTGGTACGACGAGAAGACGTTGTTTCAAAGAGCAAAGATACAAGATAAATGCAAGCAATTCACAACGTATGGAGACTTAATGATTGTAGCACCATGGTTGTTTCAAAGAGCAAAGATACAAGATAAATGCAAGCAATTCACAACTACATTGGCAAATCTTTCAAATTGTGTCTGGTTGTTTCAAAGAGCAAAGATACAAGATAAATGCAAGCAATTCACAACTTGTTGTGAGGTCATGATGTGTGATGTTAGAGTTGTTTCAAAGAGCAAAGATACAAGATAAATGCAAGCAATTCACAACGCCTTGGATTAGGTGAGTGTTGCCTGATCTGTTGTTTCAAAGAGCAAAGATACAAGATAAATGCAAGCAATTCACAACTGTATCTCCCACCAATAGTGAAGGCGGTTGGTTGTTTCAAAGAGCAAAGATACAAGATAAATGCAAGCAATTCACAACTTGTAGAGGCAAACGCTCCGGGGACTCACAGTTGTTTCAAAGAGCAAAGATACAAGATAAATGCAAGCAATTCACAACCGGAATGAATCGGTGTGCCGGAATTGGTAAGTTGTTTCAAAGAGCAAAGATACAAGATAAATGCAAGCAATTCACAACAAGTTTATGGCGGGGTCGCTATCTTTGTCGGTTGTTTCAAAGAGCAAAGATACAAGATAAATGCAAGCAATTCACAACAGTCGTAAAGCACGGTGTAAACCGTTGTATGTTGTTTCAAAGAGCAAAGATACAAGATAAATGCAAGCAATTCACAACGGAGGAAGTGCAGTCGTTACTATTTGCAATGTTGTTTCAAAGAGCAAAGATACAAGATAAATGCAAGCAATTCACAACGTCCTTAATGTTGAAGTCTGCCCTTGCATAGTTGTTTCAAAGAGCAAAGATACAAGATAAATGCAAGCAATTCACAACTAGTACTGCCTCACGTATGTTGTCTATGTGTTGTTTCAAAGAGCAAAGATACAAGATAAATGCAAGCAATTCACAACTGACGTCGATTAATTTTGGTGATGTCATGCGTTGTTTCAAAGAGCAAAGATACAAGATAAATGCAAGCAATTCACAACCTTGCCGAGCGCGCCAATCTCGGCGGTAATGTTGTTTCAAAGAGCAAAGATACAAGATAAATGCAAGCAATTCACAACGGCTTGGATGATGCCGACCAAATCAAATGGGTTGTTTCAAAGAGCAAAGATACAAGATAAATGCAAGCAATTCACAACTTGTTGTTTGCACTACAAAGATACGAAAAAGTTGTTTCAAAGAGCAAAGATACAAGATAAATGCAAGCAATTCACAACTTCTCAGTGATGAGAAAAAAAGGTAATCACGTTGTTTCAAAGAGCAAAGATACAAGATAAATGCAAGCAATTCACAACGTTGTACGATGCGGAACGAAGATAGAGGATGTTGTTTCAAAGAGCAAAGATACAAGATAAATGCAAGCAATTCACAACTATACTGAAATTCAATGTATTAGTGTTTGAGTTGTTTCAAAGAGCAAAGATACAAGATAAATGCAAGCAATTCACAACATTGGCGTTGCCCTTGTAGCCGTTGTAGGTGTTGTTTCAAAGAGCAAAGATACAAGATAAATGCAAGCAATTCACAACGCCGCAATGGCGTAAGGAAAAAAGCGTTTTGTTGTTTCAAAGAGCAAAGATACAAGATAAATGCAAGCAATTCACAGCTTCCAAACCGTCTCCACCTTCAAATCTGTCTTATGGTTGCACTTGATGAGCGTCAGGCCGCTGCTGATTTCGTCGCGGTCGTTGTAGATGGTGCTGCCGATGCGGGCATAGAGCGTCAGGTTGTTGAAAGGCTTCCATTTTCCTAACAGATACACCCTCATGCCCTTGCCGTAAAGCGCTGGCACCGAGAAGGAATAAAGCACGTCGCTCTCGTAGGCATAGACGCGGGAATCGTAGTCGTCGGTGTCGAAGATGGCGTAACGGAAGGTGAGGCTGAACGGCTTGTTTTCAGGCTTGTAGGCCACATCCTGACAGATGAAAAAGCCGTGGCTGTTGCTGCCGTCGTCGTTGCGGTAGTGGGCGTATTCGGCCTTGTTGCTGAAATGGAAGTCCCTGCCAATCTGATAGTTGATGTTGAACCGCACTGAGTTTTTCGTGTAGAAAACGGGGTAGTGGCTGAAGACGAAAGCGTCGGTCGAGTTCTTCATCTTGGTCTTGGACCGGATTTGCAGGTAGGCGTTTGTCCGCCTGCTGAAGCTGTGGCTGAGGCGCATGTAGTAGTCGTGGCCCCAACTCGGCGCGTTGACTTGCGAGGTGAGCCAAGTAAACTGGAACTGGTCGGCGTAGAGCAACAGGTTCCAATATGGGGCTGGGGCAACCTCCGCGCCCAAATAGATGCCGCGCTGGCCTTGGTTGCGGCTGCCTTCGCTGAAGGCATTGGAATAGAGGTTTTGATTGGCCTTGCCATAATCGCGGTAGAGCAGGGTAAAATTCAGATAGCCAGCGGGTTTTATGGTCATCCCAACCAAACCGGCAAAGCGGGAGAGGGCTGAAGTGCCTTGCAACGAAAGCGTATCAGGATTGATGCTCATGGCACCCTCGCCGAAGAAAGCGAACTTGCCCTTAACATATTTGAAATCAATGCCTTGGTTGGTGAGTTGTTTGCCTTGGAAATAAAATTGGTTGTAGTTGGTGGGACGGATTTGCAACGGCACGTTGAGCCAAGTGTGGTGCAAGGTGTAGCCAACCTCAAAATGCGCGATGGCGTAGGAAAAATGTCCGCCCACGACTTGCTGACGAATGGCATGGCGGTCTTGAAGCTCTCCTATAGTTCGGTGATAACCAGTCTCTTGCAGGCTGCTGATGAGTTCTGCCTCGTCCAAACTGTCGGCCACGCTGATGTTGGCATCAACCAAGCGGTTGGAGTAGAACACCGTGCCCCTGAACGGGCCTTTGCCAAGGGTGGCCGCCGCGCCGCGCATGAACATTGTCTCGTTAGCGGAGGTTTTTGGACTGATGCCGCGTCCTTGTTTCATCACACTGCTGCCCGTACCCGCCTTGCCGAAACTCATTCCCGACCACATCGTAAGCCCTTGACCGAAAGCCAATTGGTAATCGCCAAGTGCAGCAGCCTTCACGATGCCCAAATCCTTGGCATAGAGATGAAAACCTATGTAATCGAAGCCGCGTCGGTAGTTTTTGCCAAGCAGTTTTTGGATGGTGTCGCTCACTTTGTCGGTGAAAAACATCTCGCCAGGGTCTTTCTCCAACACGAAACCCGCGCGAATCTTGTTCCTGTAATTGTAGGTGTATTTCAGTTGGTAGCGTTGCGGACTGCCCAAAAACCGCGAGTTGGGTTTGGCTAACAGTGCCGAGTCGCTGATGTCGTCGTAACCTGCCTGTCGCTCAAGGATTTGCTCGTAACGACCCAAGATTTGATGCTTGCCGTAACGCGCCAATTTGTCAAAAGTGATTTTCTCTTTGCCTCTATCTTGTCCGATGTAGACGGTTGGCGCGATGATACTGATGGTCAGCGCGTCGAAGCCTTCCACCATCTCCAACTCCTCAAGAAACAGAAAATCACCGTAATAGCGGCGATATTTCTGCAATTCCTCGTATTGGAACACGTTGAGTAGCCGCAGCTCCACCAACTGCATCACCTCGTCGCTGTTGAGGTTGACGGGGTTCTCGCTGTAGAAAATGTAGTTCTCCAAAAGGTCTTCAAAATCAGTGTCTTCGTCGCTGTCTTCGGCCAAGCGTTCTATCTGCTCGATGAGCAGTTCGTTCAAGGCATCGGTACTCAAGGTGTCGACGGCGATTTGTGCCTTCGCGAAAAGGCAGGAAACAAGAACTAATATGGTGAAAATCAGTTGTTTCATGGTCATTTACCGATACTGAAAATCATGCCGATTTGAATGGAAGAGCCGAGTTCTTGATGCAATTGTGCCGCCGCGTCGATGCTGACGAAACTGAACGCATAGCCGAGACCAAAGGTCAAAATTCCAGGGTTCGACTGCACCCCCGCGCGGAGGTAGAGGTGTTTCAATGCCTCAAACTCCAAGCCTCCGCGCAGGCTGATGCCCTCGCGCTCGGTGTTTTTCTCGATTTCGCACTGCCCGACGAAGTCTTTGGTGAACTGGTAGGCGGCACCGAAACGGAACACGAGGGGCAACTTTTCTTGGTTGAGACTTTGCTGCAAACGAAAACTGACGGGATTGAAAATGTATGTGCCAAGTCGCAGCTTTTCAGTAACTTGTGACAGGATGCCCAACTCAAAGGTGATGGCGCTTTGTCGACCGTATGTTTCGCCTTGGCTAATCAATAGGTAATCCAACTGCAAACCCATTTGGAAGTAAGGACCAAAGTCCTTGGCATAGGCCAAACCGAACTTGTTTTCACTGTATTTCGACGATCCAAACTGGTTGAAACTCAAACCTAAGCAGCCAAATTTCGTCGGCAAGGCGGCTGCTCCACTTTTGTAGGCTGTTTCGGGTAGGAACCATCGGTTTTCATAATACAGCCCGAAGCTGAACTTCTCTATATTGGCCATGCCAGCGGGGTTGTTTTGCATCGCCCACAGCCCGCGCGACGCCACCGAACTGCCACCCATCGCCGCTGCCCGTCCGCCAATGGGACTGATGAAATCGTGGGCGAAAGCGGTGGAAACGGTGAAACTTATAAAGATAAGGAGTAGAAATCTCTTCATGTGCAATGTTTTGATGGTGCAAATGTAGTGGTGTTTTGCAAAAAATCAAAGTTTTTGGCGCGGCAGGTGGCAAAATTTCCTATTTTCGCGAACTAAAACCAATAAGTAGATGAACAAATTTAGTTTACATAATAGACTGCGAGACTCCGAGACTGCGGGACTGCGAGTCGAACAAATACCCGAAGTCCCGTGTCCCGAAGTCCCGAAGTCAAAGAATAATGCAGTTTAATTTTGAACAGTTACTTATTATGAATGTCGTTCTCATCATTGCGGCCATCTTGCTCGTTCTTCTTGGATTGGTGGGTTCCATCGTGCCGGGCATCGTAGGGCCTCCGTTCAGTTTCCTCGGACTGTTGGCGTTGTCGTTTGTCGACGGGATAGTGTATTCTGCAAGTTTTCTGATAGTTATGGGCATTATTGCAGCCGCCGTTTTTGCGTTGGATTATGTGGTGCCCTCGTGGGGAACGAAGAAGTTTGGCGGCACGAAAGCGGGGGTGCGCGGCAGCACTATCGGCCTGATTTTGGGACTGCTTTTTACTTTGGTTTTCCCGATAGGTTTCATTGCGGTGCTGCTTGGGCCGTTCATTGGGGCGTATATCGGCGAGACCTCGGCGGGGACAGAAAGCGATAGGGCGTTGAAGGCGGCCTTCGGCTCGTTTTTTGGCTTTTTGGTCGGCACAGGCTTGAAAGTGATTTACGCCTGTGTTTGTATTTTTTACGTGGTTAAAGATTTAATCAAATTGATATGATAGGATTGCAAGGTTTGGAAGGAAAAGCGAAGCACATTCGCAAACTGATTTTGACCGCTTTGGCGGAGGCTGGCTCAGGACATACGGGCGGCTCCTTGGACTTGGTTGACATCTTCACGGTGTTGTATTTCAGCCATTTGCGCCATAATCCAAAAAATCCCCTTTGGGAAGGCCGCGACAAGGTGGTGCTTTCCATCGGACATACGGCACCTGTGTTGTATGCAACTTTAGCTACGGCGGGATATTTCCCTGAAGACGAGATGCTTACGCTCCGAAAATTAGGCAGCCGACTTCAAGGCCATCCAAGTTATGAGTTCCGTTTGCCAGGCTTGGAAACTTGTTCGGGAAGTCTCGGACAAGGTCTCGGCGTGGCACTCGGCATGGCGTTGGCGGCCAAGATGGACGGCAAGCCGAGCCGCATTTTCTGCATCATGGGCGACGGCGAGCAACAGGAGGGAAGCGTGTGGGAAACAGCAATGGCTGCGGCACACCACAAGGCGGACAACCTCTGCGCCATCATCGACCGCAACCGACTGCAAATCGACGGTGGCACGGAAAAAGTGATGGCCATCGACCCGTTGCGCGACAAATGGAAGACCTTCGGCTGGCATGTGATTGAAATCGACGGGCACGACATGGAACAAATCCAAATGGCCTTGGAAATAGCTGACAAAGAGCAAGGTAGGCCAACGGTCATCATTGCCGACACCATCATGGGCAAAGGCGTGAAAAGCATCGAAAACAACAACCAATGGCACGGCAAAGTACCGACCAAGGAGCAATTGCAGGGATTTTTGGATGAGTTGAATAGTTGACAATTGGACGCGCTTTGCGCCATTGCGAACGTAGTGAAGCAATCTAAGCATAAAATCACAAGTTTAGACTGCTTCGTTTCTCAAAGTGACGCAAAGCGAATCTGAAATTTGAAATCTTGAAGTATGAAATACGAAAATAAAGGCAACAAACCCACAAAAACAGGCTTCGGCGAGGGCGTTCTTGCTGCGGCCCAACAAGATAGCCGCGTGGTCGGTCTCGGTGCCGACATCACCAATTCAGTAGGCATGAACCTCTTTGCCGAGGCTTTCCCTGAACGTTTTTTCTCCATGGGAATCGCTGAGCAGGATGCCGTGGCAACTGCCGCTGGCATGGCCTTGAGCGGCAAGATTCCCGTGTTCAGCACCTACGGCGTTTTTGCGGCGCATCGTTCCAACGACCAGATTCGTATCTCGGTGTGTTACAACAATGTGCATGTCGTCATCGGCGGTGCCCATGCGGGTGTTTCGGTCGGGCCTGACGGAGCGACGCATCAGGCTTTGGAGGACATTGCCACCATGCGTGTGTTGCCCAACATGACGGTCATCTCGCCCTGCGATGCCACACAAGCCAAAATCGCTACGGAGAAAGCCATTTTGGAATGTAAAGGACCAGTTTATATTCGGTTTGGACGAGAGGCTGTTCCGGATTTCACCGCTGAAAACCAGGAGTTTGAGATAGGGAAGGCACAACTGATGCGTGATGGCTCCGATATTACCCTCGTCGCCACGGGCCACGAGGTGTGGGAGGCACTTCAGGCGGCACACATGTTAGAGCGCATGAATATTTCGGCACGTGTCATCAATATGCACACTATCAAGCCGTTGGATTGCGAAATTCTTGCCAAGGCCGCAGACGATACCCGAATGATTTTCACCATCGAAGAGCACCAAAAAGCTGGTGGCTTAGGTGGTGCGGTGGCTGAGTTTTTGGCTGAAAACCATCCCATTCGCATGTGTTGCATTGGCATGGACGACCGTTTTGGCGAGTCGGGGCAGGCTTCCGCTTTGATGCACAAGTTTGGCCTTGATGCGGCGGGTATCGTCCATCGTGTGGTGGAAATTCTGTCAAACGACGACCTCAGCCTTTATTTCCGCAAAATGGGCAAGCCTTTTGATATCTATATTAAGAAGCTGTATAACAGTGAGAAACTGTATGAGGGCTATGATTACCACGATGAATCCACTTTCTCGAATTGCCACGACATGAAAGTCTATCGGCATTATCTCGCCCAAGGCAAACGAGGCCATGAAGTGGTGGAAACATTGGCGCGTGCCCTTCACGACCATTTCATCACGTATCAGCTCTACAAGATGCTTGACTTATACGATGAAAAGGATGTTATCGGCATCATGGGCGGTCATGCCAAGCGCCGCGACGACCCGCAATACCGCCAAATCGTGTTTTTGAGCAAACGGCTGACTGAAATGGGTCGCCTGATGGTCACGGGCGGTGGCCCGGGCGCGATGGAGGCAGCACATCTTGGGGCTTGGATGGCGGGTAGGAGCGAGGCCCAAGTGGATGAAGCCATCGACATGCTCATGCCCTCTCCGACTTACAAGGACGAAGGCTGGCTGCGTCGTTCTTTCGAGGTGATGGAGCGTTTCCCGTTGAAAACCGACTATCGTAGCCTCGCCATCCCGACATGGTATTACGGTCACGAGCCGACCACGCCTTTTGCCACCGACATCGCCAAGTATTTCGACAATAGTGTGCGCGAAGACGGTGTCGTCACCATCGCGAAGGGTGGCATCATCTACACCCCCGGCAGCGCAGGCACCATGCAGGAAATCTTCCAAGATGCAGGCCAAAACCACTACGAGAGCGAAGGCTATGCCAGCCCAATGATTTTCATGGGCAAAGACTATTACACCAATGTCATGCCAGCTTATAAGCTACTTAAAGACTTAAGTGACAAAGGATTGTATAAGAATATGATTCTCACCATTTCCGATGATAATGATGAGATTATCGATGCGATAGTGAGGTTTAGGGAAAAGAAGTGAGTCATAGCTTTCAAAAAGTTGGAAAAGTGTCAAAAATGCCCCAATTTTCCATTGGAAAAGTGTAAGAAATAAGGTTGTTTTGTATTGGAAAAGTGTAATAAAATGCCTGTTTTAGCATTGGAAAAGTGTAAAAAATAGGTCGATTTTATGTTGGATAATGTAAAATTATCTATTTTTGTGCTTGGATTAAAAAAGGATGATGAAATGATTAATCGCAAGAAACACAATGTAATACGAGAGTTTTTACTGCAAGACAAACGTGCACTATTAGTTACAGGTGCTCGTCAGGTAGGAAAAACCTTCTCTATCCGTCGTGTTGGGAAGGAATGTTTTGAGCATTTCGTGGAGATTAATTTTGTGGATAAGCCCGAGGCATTGGCATTGTTTGGCGAGGCAAAGAGTGCCGAAGACCTGTTGATGCGTTTGTCTGCGTTCACGAAACGGCGCTTGATTCCCGGCAAGACCCTCGTTTTTTTTGATGAGGTGCAGGAATGTAAGGAAATCGTGACTGCCATAAAATTCTTGGTTGAGGAAGGCAGTTACCGTTATGTGATGAGTGGCTCGCTGTTGGGGGTGGAACTTAAGGACATCCGCAGTGTTCCTGTGGGGTATATGGATGAGATGGAAATGTATCCACTTGATTTGGAGGAATTTGCTTTGGCAATTGGCGTTGGAGAAGATGTGTTGACGCATTTGAAAGAGTGCTATGAACAACGTAAGCTCGTGGATGGTTTTATCCATAGGAGGATGCTTGAATTAGTGCGTCTTTATTTGTTGATAGGTGGAATGCCAGCCGTAGTGCAGAAGTATCTTGATACCAATAATTTAAAACAAGTCCTTGAGGAACAGCGAGGTATCATCCGAACATATAAGCGTGACATCACAAAATACGATCCTGAACACAAGTTGCAGATAGAGGAAATCTACAACCTGATTCCTTCTGAACTTGATGCGAAGAACAAACGCTTTATCCTGAATGAGTTGAGTGAGAAGGCTCGCTTCAACCGTTACGAGAGTGGCTTTTTATGGCTGAAAGAAGCGGGTGTGGCATTGCCCACCTTTAACGTGGAAGAACCTCGTGTGCCATTGTTGTTGAACAAGCAACACAACTTGTTCAAGTTGTTCCTTAATGATGTGGGATTGCTGGCGGCTATGTATGGGGGCAACATTCAGTTGCAACTTCTTGGCAAAGATACGAACATCAATCATGGAGCCATTTTTGAAAACCTTGTCGCACAAGAATTTTACGTGCATGGCTTTGCAGTTGACCACGGCCTGTATTATTTCAACAGCAAGAAGCAGGGCGAGTTGGATTTCATTTTGGAGAAAGATGGTTCTGTGCTTCCTATTGAAGTAAAATCGGGCAAGGATTATGAGCGGCATCGTGCTCTGTCGAATGTCATGCAGAATCCGAAATATGCCATCCCTCAAGCGATTGTGTTTTGTCAGGACAATGTCAAAGTCGTGGAAAAGACATCCTATCTTCCCATCTACATGCTGATGTTCCTCCAACAGCCGAAGTTGGACGACTTGATTGTAAAATTTGACTTGAAGGGGCTTAATTCGGCCTCCTGAACCGTTCACCAGTCTGTTCAATCACTGCCTTTTTCCATGAATCGGGGTAGCCGGGCTGCTTGGGTCGGGCGGGATAGCCGTAGCCGTTGCGCTTGAACTCGCCGTTTTCCTCTTGCTTGACATTGCTATCCAAATACTTGACTAACAAATAGTTGCTTAATTCCTTCCAACGTGCCACGGTTTGATGTCCCGCTTGGTTGGAAAAATAGGTGAGGTAATTAATGGCCTGCTGCGGGTCTTGTCCGTAAAGGTTCAAAGCGAGTTTGTCGGTCTCTTTCACCTGCTCCTGATAGCCGTTTTCCAACTCGTTCTGTACTTTTTGGATGTCGCCGATAACGCGATTATAAAAGAGGTATTTGAAATGTGCCAAGCGGTTGAAAACCCAGAAGGCGGCGTTGTCGCTGTAGGTCAGCATATCGCCGTTGCCCACGCGGTATTCAATCGGCACCTCAGTAATGGAGCAGTAGAAAGGTGTATAAACTGTTGAGTTAGTGTCGTCTACGCCAAACCAAATGATGCCGCCGATGGGATTGGGCAGCCAGTTTCTGCTCTGCGCGATGAAAGAGAAACCCGTTTGCACTACTTCAATGCTTCTTTCATTGAGGTAAGGCTTGCCCTCGTATTCCCAATAAAGCGGGTTGAAACGGAAGGGCGAACCGAAGGGACCGCCGCCCACGTCCTTAGTTTTGTCCAATTCCGTGTCTTGGAAATGGTCGCGCTGGAAAGCCATCATATCACTGAGGCTGACTTTCTGCTTTGGCTTGACATACAGCGGCATACGGTGACTCAAATCCTTACCAGTGACATAATCCCAATACTCGGCCATGCCGTCGCAAACCTTGTTGAACATGGTCCAAACGCGGAGGTCGCACACACGGGCCGCGCTGAAATCGACGGGGGCGTAGGCCGCCGAAAAGTCGAAGTCCTTGTCCTTGCCGCTGAAATATCCCTTGCGACGGGCAAAGTCGATGATGTCGTGCTTGTAAATGACCTCAACTTGCTCATTGTAAAGCTTTTTCCAGTCCTTGTCGGTGATGGAGGTCTTGCCGTCGCGCAAGGGGAAAGTGGTGATTCTCGCGGCGTTGGCGTGACCGCTCACACAGCCGTCGGGGATGCGGATGGCAACCCACACCGCGCCACGGTCGGCGTTGATAGTGTCGCCAGTTTTTGTCACGGTCGGCGTGTAGCCTTTGGGCATAATTTCCATGTACCAAACTTCGTTGGCGTCGCTGATGCTGAATGACTCACCGTCAGAGCCGTAGCCGTATTCCTCCACCAAGTCGGCCATCACTTTGATGGCTTCGCGAGCAGACTTGCTGCGTTCCAAGGCAATGAACATGAGGCTGCCGTAATCCACAATGCCCGTCGGGTCCATCAGTTCCTCGCGACCGCCGAAAGTGGTCTCACCGAGAGCCACTTGAAATTCGTTGATATAGCCCACAACTTGGTAAGTGTGAGGTGGTTGCGGCACGCTACCACGCGGTGCGTTGGTGCCACGGTCGTAGCACACGCGCATACTGCCTGCCGGCCAGTCGGCGGCAGGGGTGAAGTAGAGTTCGCCGTAGCGGATGTGCGAATCGGCGCAATAGCTGATCATCGTGGAGCCATCCACGCTGGCACCTTTGGTAATCAGGAAGTTGGTGCAAGCCTGCGCCGCATTGAAGGCAGCGAGCAGGGCGATGAGGAATAAAGATTTGATGGTGTTCATAATTGTTTTGTTGTAATTTGCTGAATAATTGCGGGACAAAAATAGGGAAAATAAGGCAGTTTTGTTTGTGGAAGCATTTTTTTTCGTTTCTTTGCAGTGTCCTTTTCGGAAACGAGGAGGATGACATAACAAGAAGGCGTTTGCTAACGCTTGTTTTTGGTTAGTTTTGAACCTGAGAAATTCGGACTTGTAAATCAAAAGCATGTCAGAGGTGGATGCCGCGCGGTGAAGTGTATTACTTCCCGTTAGTGTGCAGAGGCGCGAAAGCCTCATGCACACTTTTCGGGTATAATGTTTATACCGCTTGCGTGGGTATCATTCTGTTTGTTTATTTACAAGGGTTTCTCAGGACCTAAAACTACGGACAAGCAGAGGCATAAGATACCCCGCTTTTCTTTTGTGTGGTTTGGAAATGGGTTTAATCTGTCCGGGTTTGGGTATTTGACGGACAAGAAGAATTGAATTTAACTAACAGATTTATAACAAATTAAAACTTAAAACTATGAGTAAATACACGAAAGTCATAGCGGCCATAGCACTTACGTTGGCGGTGGTTTGCATTGCTGGATGCACGAAACCTGACGACCCGAACAATGCGAACAATGGGGGAGGCGGTGGAAGCAACGGAGGTGGAAACGGTGGCGGAGGCAATGGTTCAGGAACTGAACTGCCAGCAGGCATGTATCTGGGTGTTATAGGTTTCAACACTTCCTTACACACCAAGCCGATCACCCGTCTTGATGGGCAAACGATTAGTGAAACCAACGCTTTTATTGATAATTTACAGATGGATGATGCTACCTTACTCATTGAAGCAGTGAATACATCTTTGGACATGCTTTATTCAAGCGGTATTCCAAAGGATTTGATCAATGTCTCCATTGTCAACTTCACCGATGGTATGGACGAAGGCTCGTGGCATTATTCTAATAGTCATCATGGCACAAACTATAGTGATGGGTCTCAGTATCTTCAAGCGGTGACGCAGCGTATCCAAAATATGAAAATTGCCGAGAAACCCATTGAAGCCCATACCATTGCATTCAAAGGTGCTGATGTCTATGACTATAACTTTTTCCGTAGTACAATTGAAGGGATTTCTTCGTCGCAGAGTTATGTGCATGAAGCTGAGGTTTTTTCTCAGGTTAAGACCTATTTTGAGGAAATCGCGGAGAATCTTCACCAAACCTCAAAAAATTCGATTCTGACGATACGCTTCCCGGTTCCAAATACGCTGCCCGCTCGAATACGTTTCACTTTCGATTCCGCAAATAGCGCATTGCAATCGAATCAATATATCGAAGGAGTCTTTGTTATGGGTTCCGACGGAAATGGCGTGCTGACCAATGTGCAATATATGGGTTTGAGCAGTTCAAGCGGAAACGCGGTCTCGGCAAGTTCAATGGGAGACATCAAGGCCGAATTCAAGTTTGAAGGCATGAAAGACTCAAACGGCAACCACTTTACCAACAGCAACATCGCAAATGTCAAGAAGTGGACATATCTCGACGACAATACTTGGGTTCAAAACTCTGAATGGAATAATTCGGGAAATACCGAGGTCAACAATGAATATTACAGTTCTCTTATCATATTGAATTTGGATTGTTCATTGTCGTTAGGCAGCCAGGCCTTTGGAGAGTTGAAGGATGCCGCTAAGGATTTTGTTAGTATTTTGAAAACCAACTAATTAAACAAGCTATCTTATGAGTATGCACTATAAAAGAATTACTGCCGTTGCAATAATGGCAGTTTTTGCATTAGGACTGACTACCTGCAAGAAAGAAAAAATAGATGTTCCCACAGTGAAGGTTTTTGAAGGAGCCATCACTATCAACTACACCAAAGCAAGCGTTTCTGCTGAAGTGACCGACCAGGGCGGTGCTGAAGTGAAGTCGAGAGGCTTTGCATACGGCAAAAGTGGTGGTGCGATGGATACCATTTTTTGCGGCAGCGGAACTGGTGTGTACTCTGCTGAATTGACTAACCTTGAGCCAAATACCACATACGTTTATGAGGCTTTCGCTAAAAATACGGGTGGCTTTGGCACCAGTGGCAAGGTGACTTTCACCACCAAAGACAACGAGAAGCCCACGGTGAAGACAAACGAGGTGAAGGAAGAGGATGTGACCACTACAACGGCTTCGGTTAGTGGCATTGTTACGGACGATGGCGGTACGCAAATCATTGAGCGCGGTGTGTGTTGGAGTACAAACCACACCCCAACCATTAGTGATAACTTTGTTTCAAAAGAAGGTGATTTAGGCGAGTACACCTGTGATTTGACCAATCTTTCTCCCAACACGAAATACTATGCTTGTGCTTATGCCAAGAACAGCAAAGGCCTTACTTACGGCAATGAGGTGAGTTTTCAAACAAAACCATTGCAAACTTTTACGGTTGAGGTTTCGGCCTATCCAAGCAATGGAGGAACAGTGACAGGTGGCGGCACCTACGATGAAGGGCAATCTTGCACAGCGAAAGCGACGGAAAACACGGGATACAATTTCGTGAACTGGACTGAAAACAGTGTGCAGGTTTCCACCGATAGAGAATACACCTTTGATGTTACGGTTAACCGTAATCTGGTGGCGAACTTCACAGCGCAGCCTTGTACAATAACCGCCACTCCTGAACCTGAGAATGGTGGAACGGTTTCGGGTAGCGGAGGGTACAATTATGGCGACCATTGTGTGCTTGCCGCTACTGCCAACCCAGGTTATGATTTTACCAAATGGACTGAAAACGGCACGCAAGTTTCCACCAACGCAACCTATTCTTTTGATGTAACTGGAAACCGAAATTTGAAAGCACACTTCACTTTGAAAACATATACAATTTCGGCCACAGCTGAGCCTTCGGAAGGTGGAAGAGTATCGGTGTCAGGCAATGGTGAATTCCATTATAATGAAGAATGTACGTTAACCGCCACGCCCAACCCAGACTATGCTTTCGTAAACTTTACCAAGAACGGAACGGTAATAAGCTCACAAAACCCTTGTCGGTTTAATGTTACTGAATCTGCGGAATTTGTGGCTCATTTCCAATCCACTTTGCTTCCATTGAGCGTTACGGCGACAGCCAATCCGAGTACCATTCCGCTTGGCAGTAGTTCCTCATTGACCGCTAATGCCACGGGTGGCAATGGCAACTATACATATAATTGGACACCCGCCACAGGATTAAGCAATTCCCAAATTCAATCGCCGACAGCCACACCTACAACGACAACGACCTATACTGTAACGGTAAGCAGCAACGGGCAGACAGCCACTGCAAATGTCACTGTGAATGTGGTGAAGCCGCCCACCAATCTTTCGGCTATAGTACAAAATGGCAATAATGTTTATCTTAGTTGGACAGCGACCAATCCTGCTACAAGCTATAAAGTATATAGGGGTAATACATTAATTCAATCAAATGTAACTACAACACATTATACTGACAACAATCTTAGCCCCAGTACATATACTTATCGGGTCTCTACAGTTTATAACAATGTTGAGTCACCAAAATCAAGTTCTGCTTCGGCTACTGTTGCTCCTCAAGCCCCTACGGGTGCGATAAATGGGCTCTTTTCTGTGAATGCCACGAAAAAGGTTTGGTTCTCACAGGGAAATTTGCAGTACAAGGCTTCCAACAGCACTTGGCGTTTTGCCACGAACCAGTACGACTGCATTGGCAGTGCCAACAATAGTATCTCTTCTTCGTACAGCGGCTGGATTGACCTCTTCGGGTGGGGAACGAGCGGCTGGAACTGCGGCAACGCCTATTACCGCCCTTGGGATTCTAACAATAGCAATGGCAGTTTGTACGGACCTCCAGGGAACCATAATCTGACAGGTAGCTATGCCAACTCCGACTGGGGCTACTACAACACGGTAAGTAACGGCGGCAACCAAAACCACAAGTGGCGGACTTTGACGCGCGAGGAATGGGCATACGTTTTCAACACACGCAGCACCTCATCAGGTATACGCTATGCCAAGGCAATGGTGAACAATGTGAACGGCGTGATTTTGTTGCCCGACAATTGGAATAGTGGTTGTTATACCTTGTACAGCACAAACAGCAGCGGTGCAAGTTTCAGTAGCAATGTGATTAGTTCCACTACTTGGGCTAACTCGCTTGAGTCGCATGGTGCTGTCTTCCTGCCTGCCGCAGGCTTCCGCAACGAAACTTCGGTTATCAATGTCGGTTCCGGTGGCTACTACTGGTCGGCCTCGTACAGTTATAACTTTGGCGCGTGGGACGTGATCTTCTACGACGGCGGCCTCAGTACGGATTGGCTCAACCGTTACAGTGGTCAATCTGTGCGCCTTGTGTACCCTGCCGAATAATTATTCCCTTGAAGAAACCCCGTTCTTCCGCATTTGCAATGCGGAAGTGGAGAATAATAGCATTTGCAATGCGGGAAAACAACGATGCTGTCGTGGTACGACAGTCCTACAGCTGTTGTAGGGCTGTCGCATTGCGGCAGCCTCATTTTGGGCATACGTCGTTAATGGGTATCCTTTCGCCCCGCTGGGGCTTTGTTCGGAATTTGTTTTTTGTTGGCAGGGGTTGCATTGCATTTCACCCCTGCCTATTATCCATCGTCACTCCGTGACTTGGGCTTGGGCACGGAGGAGAACCACAGAGGGGTGAAAGGATATTAGGCAGGTGGTGGAGCAAGGCGGAACCCCTGCCGATGAAGTATTGTTAGGAAAGGGAAAAAACATCGATCAATCGTCCAGCACAAACTCCTCAAAATTGTCTGGTGTAATCATCTTGAATGTTGCGGTGGGGTATGCCTCGGCGAAATGCTTTGGGATGACTACCTTCTTCTTGGGGCTGTACTTGAATTCAAAAGCGGAAAGCTGGCTATCGCGGTCTTCCACATAGTCTATCTCCTTTTGTTCGTGGGTGCGCCGAAAATAGCGGTTGCACCACAAATGGCATATAATCCACAAATTTTGCCAAAATCGTGGCATATAATCCACGAATTTTGCCAAAATCGTGGAATTGAATCCATGAATTTTGCCAAAATCGTGGAATTAAATCCATGAATTTGGAAAACCATGTCCCAAAAATCAGTACAGCAACCCAAACATCCACTTAGTATTTTCTGTTTTCCAAAGCATAAAATCAGAGAATTTTCTACTTTCCAAAGCATAAATTTTGCCAATTTTTCTGCTTTCCAAAGCATAAAATGCCATTTTTACAAATTGTTTTGCAGGCCAAAAAATAGTTGTACCTTTGCGCAAAATATTCAGCGATGCAATCTACCATCCCATTAGCGGAACGCCTGCGCCCGACCTCGCTCGACGACTATATCGGGCAGAAGCACATCATCGGCGAACATGCCGTGCTGCGCCGTGCCATTGAGAGCGGGCGTGTGCCTTCCATGATTTTCTGGGGACCGCCCGGCGTGGGCAAGACCACTTTGGCCTTCATCATCTCCAAGCAGGTGAAGCGGCAGTTCTTCCAACTCAGTGCGGTCAGCAGCGGCGTGAAGGAAGTGCGCGAAGTCATTGACCGCGCAAGGATGCTCCCCGAAGCACCTATATTATTTATAGACGAAATTCATCGTTTCAGCAAGTCGCAGCAGGACTCGCTGCTTGGTGCAGTGGAACGCGGGTTGGTCACGCTGATTGGTGCGACCACTGAAAACCCGAGTTTCGAGGTCATTTCGCCATTGTTGTCACGTTGTCAGGTGTATGTGCTCAAGTCGTTGGAAAAAGAGGACTTGGAAATCCTTTTGGCGAAGGCAGTGAAGGCTTTGGAATACGATTTCGGCAAGAAAATCACCGTCAAAGAGCCTGAAGCCTTGATGCAAATCAGTGGGGGGGATGGGCGCAAACTGTTGAACGCCATCGAATTGGTTGTCACTTCACTGAACGATTTGGACGAAACCGCCAAGGAATTGGTCATCACCAACGATTTCACGACGCAATGCATCCAGAGCAACCTCGTGAAGTACGACAAGCAGGGTGAGATGCACTACGACATCATTTCGGCCTTCATCAAGAGTATGCGAGGCAGCGACCCCAATGCAGCTTTGTATTACCTCGCCCGAATGATTGAGGCAGGGGAGGACCCGCTTTTCATCGCCCGCCGTATGTTGATTCTCTCGTCGGAGGACATCGGCAACGCCAATCCCAATGCCTTGCTTTTGGCCAATGCCTGCTTTGATGCGGTGAACAAAATCGGCTGGCCGGAGAGCCGAATCATTTTGGCGCAAACGGTCACCTATTTGGCTTCGTCGCCGAAGAGCAATGCAGCCGTGGCCGCTATCGACGCGGCACAAGTCTTGGTGCGTGAAACTGGCGATTTGTCAGTGCCCTTGCACTTGCGCAATGCCCCGACCAAACTGATGAAAGACCTCGGTTACGCTGATGGTTACAAGTACGCACACGCCTATACAGGCAATTTCGTGGAGCAAGAATTTCTGCCTGCCGAGATTTCTGGCACGGTTTTGTATGAGCCTCAAGACAATCCGCGCGAGCGCGAACTGCGGAAGAGTTTGCGGGAAAAATGGAAAGAGAAGTATGGGTATTAGTTTAGAGTTGAGTGTTTAGAGTTTAGAGTCAGTTGATAGATGTTTAGTTTGGCGTTGTAGCGAATCCCGTAGGGATGAAAGATAATAGGCAGGCGGTGTAAACCCCTGAAAAGTGTATTAGTTTAGAGTATAGAGTTGAGTGTTTAGAGTCAGTTGATAGTTGATAGATGTTTAGTTTGGCGTTGTAGCCAGTCCCATAGGGACGACAGACCAATAAGCAGGCGACGTAAGTCCCTGCATCGACGTAAGTCCCTGCAATAAACGAATAGATATGAGCGAAGAAACCAAAGAAAAAAGCGTCAGTTTGTGGAACAAAGTGCTGGAAACCAGCCTGCGGTTGCCCTTCGTGAAGGTGAACCGCGAAGAGTTCCTGACAAAGGAACTGACCAAGTTCTGTACTCCGATGGAGGTGATGACAGCCTTGGACGACACACCTCTCAAAGTGTTGAACAAGAAGGAAATAGACAAATTGGCCAACCAATGTATCAACTACCATTTGACTATGGTGTGTGGCACTTCGGCTTTGATGGGCTTGCCTGGCGGTTGGTGGATGGCGGGTACGATCCCTACCGACCTCACGCAGTTCTATGGCCACATTCTCTCCTTAATGCAGAAACTCATCTATCTCTACGGCTGGCCTGCGTTGACCGATGTCAACAACCAGTTGGACGACGAATCGCTGAACATCATGACGCTGTTTGTAGGTGCCATGATGGGCAACAAATTCGCTATCGAAGCCTTGACCAAAGTGGTCGGGCAGATGTCGAAGACCGCGAGTCTCAAGATTTCGGAGACAGTGTTGGCACAATACACCATCAGGATAGCCCAATGGATAGGCCTTAACATGACGAAGGAGAGCTTCGCTAAAGGAGTGGGAAAAGTGTTGCCTTTGGTGGGCGCACCCGTTTCAGCCACTATTACGTATTACACCTTCCGTCCTATGGCGCGGCGGTTGAAAAAACATCTTGATGAGCTGTATGAAATGCGCCACGAAGGGTATTAACGCTTGAACTCAGAGATGTACATGTCGTGCAGCTGGTGGTCGCTGGTCTGCAAAATAGCCTTGTAGTTGAGCTTTTTCTCCGTCATTAACCATTCGATGAACTCGTCGTGGTAGTCCTTGATTTCGGCTTGGTTCAACTTGATGTACAGGAGGTTAGCTTTCAGTTTGGCCTCGGTCTCGTCAAGGCCATCGTTCTTCATAATGAGTTCAACAATTTTTTCCATAGTGTGGGTATTTTGTATTGATTTGGACTGCAAATATAGGCTGAAATTCCTTTTTTGTCAAGTTTGAAATGAAAAAAATGAAAAAAAAGTGGAATAATAGTCCAAAATTGTTGCGTATATGAAAAATTGACGTACTTTTGCAGCGGTTCTTATCATAATCCCGCCTGTTGAAAAGCAGTCGGGATAAGGTTTCATAAATTTTGGTTTTTGGTTCTTGAAAATCCCAGTGAGTTTTTCTTCTGCTGGGATTTTCTTGTTTTAGGCGTGCATGGGTTTCAGCAGGTCGTTGACGGTCTTCACGGGGTTGAAGGTCTCGATGGGAACCTCAACAAACACCGTGATCCAGTTGGCCATGGCGCCGTTCCAAAGTCCGGGCAACTCCAAGGCACGCAGCTCGCGTCCGTCTTTCGACTTGTTGGAAACAAAGCCCGTGTTCGGGTCGACGTAGTCCTTCAGGTTGAAGGCTTCGCCCTTGTAGTTCCAGCAGCCGCACACGAGGTCGACGGGGTTGAAATGCGTGGAGGCTTGGAAGAAGCGCTCTTGCGTCTCGTCCTTGTGGTTGATTTGCGATGACTCGATGATTTGCAGCGACACTTCGTCGTCGTCGTTCTTCACCCAGAAAGGCCCGCCGCCAGGCTCGCCTTCGTTTTTCACCATGCCGCAAACGCGCATCGGACGGTTGAGCTTTTCATACAGATAATCAATCTTTTCGATGTCGTTGTATTGCATCACAAAGTCGGGGATGTCGATCATCAGCTCGGTTTTGGCGAAGTTGATGATAGTGTTAAGCTCTTTGTCGTTGAGGAAGCCTTCGTCCAACATGTTGAGGTAGTCGAATGTCTTCTGCTGGAGCTTGAGCAGCAGGCCGGCCAACACCTTTTTATATATAATGGTGGTTGCAGCCTTGCTTTCGGGCACTACGTTGTCGATGTTCTTGATGAAGACGATTTCTTCGCCGAGGTCGTTGAGATTTTCGATGAGTGCGCCGTGACCGCCTGGGCGGAATAGGATTTTCCCGTTGGCCTCGCGGAACAGGTTGCCTTCCGCATCGATGGCGACGGTGTCGGTGGAGGGCTTTTGGCAGGAATACGTGATGTCGTATCTTACACCGTATTGCTTTTCATAGCTGGCTTTCAGTGTGTTGACGGTATCTTTGAAAGGCTTTTCGTGTTCGGGCGAAACGGTGAAGTGCAACTTGGCAAGGCCGTCGGCATCGGTGGCATAGCGGGCGGCTTCCACCAAGTGCTCTTCCAATGCGAGTCGGTTGAAGCCATCGTAGCGGTGGAACTTCAGCAGGGCCTTGGGCAGTTTGCCGTATGCCAAGCCTTCGTCGTTGAGCAGGGCTTTCACGACGTCCACCTTGCGCCCTTGTTGCAGCATCGTTGCGATGTCGCTGCCGTACAATCGCACAACGGCTTGGTTGAGGTCGTCGAAGAAGGCAAAGCATTGGATATGAGCGAAGAAGATGTCGGTGAACTTGGTCTCCACGCCAGTTTCGGCGAAGGCGAACAGGTCTTTGAACATGCGAGAGGCCGCGCCCGAAGCCGGGACGAACTTGGTGAACTGGTAAAACTCACGGTCGCTGTCGAAGGCTTGCGTCAGGGCATCGACTTGGGTTTCATCAATGCGCATGATGCCGTCGCCGATGGTGGCCGGGCGCATGAGTTGGACGTATTTCGTGCCCCTTTTGAGCTGGGCAACTTGTTGGTTGACTTGACTTTCGGTCACGTTGCGTTCCGAGAGTTGAATAAGGTCTTTTTCGTTGAGCATAGCTGTAGGTTTTAAGCGGTTCAAAAATAGTGAATTAAACAATCCGATGAAAAAAAATGGCTAAAAAAATTCCGAAAATGCTTGTATGAAAGAAAAAAGCTGTATCTTTGCCGCCGATTTCAAGCCCAGGTGGTGAAATTGGTAGACACGCCACTTTGAGGGGGTGGTGCCGATTACGGCATGCAAGTTCGACTCTTGTCCTGGGCACATCACCAAAGCCCCGATGGCGGAATTGGTAGACGCGTACGTTTCAGGTGCGTATATCGAGAGGTGTGCAGGTTCGACTCCTGTTCGGGGCACCAAAGAAAAAAGATACCCTAACTGACTGACGGTTAGGGTTTTTCTTTTGTCCTATTTAACATGATTTGACGGAATTGCTGCAAATTTTGGCGGATTTTTTGTGTTTCTACAGTGATTCTTGTATTTTTGCAAATTAATAATTAAAATTTATTGAAATGGAAGGTATTACTATTGGAATCGGAATTGTGAAGTTTCTTGTAAAAGAAGCAGCATCAAATGCTTTACAGAACCTTCTTCCGAATAAGTCTCTTGAAGAGAAAGTAGCACAGGCTTTGGGTAAAGCACTGGATAAATTAGGATATGATAATGAGTTTTATAAAAATGATGTAAAAAGACAAATAGGCGATGTTATTGATGCTTTGATATGGATGATAGATTATCCTGATGCTACAATTCCTTCGACAAAATGGTTTAACAGAGACCTATTAGATCAATTCAAAACAGAACTGGAGAAGGATGCCAACACTTGGGCATATTTGCAAAACTTGCTGTTGAATTATAGAATCGAGAAATTAAATGAAAGAAACGAGAATGAGATTGGAAGATTAGACGACAAGATTAAAGAATTAAAACGAAGCATTGATGAGAATATCCGTTATTTGACTTCCGTTCCCGCGTTGAATGACGTTGGCAACATCATTGGTCGTGAAAAAGACTTGGATGAACTATGGAAGATGCTTTCCGAAAAGAAGCACGTTATGCTTACAGGCTTGTGGGGCATTGGCAAGACTAAATTGGCCCAACTCTTGTTCCATAATTACAGAGACCGGTTTGAAGAAGTGGCTTGGATTGGCTATAAAGGAAGTTTGAGACAAAGTTTCTTGTATCGTATGGAGGATTATCGGGATAGGAACGACCCTTGGGAAGCAATGATGAATGATTTGCACAATGATGGGAAAACGAAACTGTTCATCGTTGACAATGTGGACGATGACGCAGACCAAAACCCGTTAAGCGACAAGGAATTACGAAACTTGACGGGATGGGAAAACACGACCATATTGCTGACTTCCAGATTGAAGGAGGAATTGCACCCCTATTTCCGATATGAACTGAAAGCATTGGGTAAGGACGATTGCATAGCGGTGTTCAACTGTTATTATGGAAGCGAACCCGACACTGAATTGGTTGACAAAATTATGGAATTGGCCAACTGTCATACTTTAACCATTGAATTGTTAGCGAAAGGTGCGAGACGGAAGAATCTTGAATCGTATTATGAAAAGATTAAAAGCGGCTTTGACGCCGTTTCGCGAAAGATGTGCACGGAACACCATGAAGGCAATGCAACCATTGAAGAACATTTGAGATACTTGTTCGATATTCAGAAACGCTCGGATGCCGACAAGAAAGTGCTGAACAGTTTTGCCGTGCTGCCTGCGAATTGCGAGTGTTCCCCAGAGGAAATAAGGCAATGGTTTGGCTTTGCGAATGAAGATTTGGATGAATTGATACAAGACGGTTGGCTGTCGTATGATGAAGGCAAGCAAACCTTTTCGATGCATCCTTTGGTAAGGATGATTGTCCGTTTCGATTTCGCTGATGACGCGCAAGGTCACAAGAAAGCCATTGCGCCCGAAGGAACCACAGATAAGATTTTGGAGTATTTTTCTGGGGCTTTATTCGATATTGGTGATGGCTATAAATCTTTGCAGCGAAGGATAGATGTTGCGGAATCTGCAATAAGTGCAGTGGAGCAAAAAGAAACGGTAATGATGTCATTTGTTTATCATCAGTTGGGTTCTGGGTATTATTATTTGAGCGACTATGACAAGGCTTTGGAGTATTTTGAGAAGGCACTGGAAATAAAAGAATCCAAGTTGGTCAAAGACCATCCCTCAACTGCTACGACCTACAACAACATTGCGGAGGCTTATAGAGACAAGGGCGACTACGACAAAGCTTTGGAGTATTACGGGAAGGCATTGGAAATCGTAGTGTCCAGGTTGGGCAAGGATCATCCCTCAACAGCCACGACCTACAACAACATCGCGGCGGTGTATAGTGCCAAGGACGACTATGACAAGACTTTGGAGTATTACGGGAAGGCATTGGAAATAGGGGAGTCCAAATTGGGCAAGGATCATCCTTCGACTGCTACGACCTATAACAACATTGCAATGGTGTATGATGCCAAAGGCGACTACGACAAGGCTCTGGTGTATTACGAGAAGGCATTGGAAATACAGAAGTCCAAGTTGGGCGAGGATCATCCGTCAACGGCCACGACCTACAACAACATTGCTGGGGTGTATGATAACAAGGGCGACTATGACAAGGCTTTGGAGTATTATGGGAAGACCTTGATAATAAGAGAGTCCAAGTTGGGCAAGGATCATCTCTCAACTGCCACGACCTACAACAACATCGCTGGGGCGTACTATGCCAAGGGCGACTACGACAATGCTTTTGAGTATTACGAGAAAGCCTTGGAAATAATAGAGTCCAAGTTGGGCAAGGACTATCCCGACACAGCTTTGACCTACAGTAATATCGCTTTTGTGTATAGAAACAAAGGCGACTATGACAATGCCTTGAAATTCTATCAAAAGGCTTTGGAGATAGAAGAGAAAGTATTTGGCATCAATCATACCATTACTGCCGACTCTCAATACAATATAGGCTTGGTTTATGAAAAGCAAAGTGAATATGATAATGCATTAGAGTATTTTAACAAGGCTTATTTGATATACGGGAAAGTGTATGGCCAAAACCATCCTTATACAATAAGTGTGTCAAAACAAATCGCACTTACGACAAGTATTAGGCATGGCAAAATGCAGAAACTGCCTATCGGGCTACAGAATTTTGAAAACCTTCGTATAGAAAAATACGCATACGTTGACAAGACCGAACTTGTTTTTGACCTTGTCGATTACGGAAAATTTTTTTTTCTCTCCCGGCCGCGAAGATTTGGGAAAAGCCTACTAATATCAACCTTGAAGGCTTATTTCGAAGGTAAGAAAGAATTATTTGAAGATTTAGCTATCACAAATTTGGAGAAAACATGGGATTCTTTTCCTGTCCTATACTTGGACTTGAATGTTGGTATGTACACTTCTAAAGAAGGACTTTTGGAAACGCTAAATTTCAACCTCAACGAATGGGAAGAAAAATATGGCATCACCTCGAATTTGACAGATGTTGCCCAGCGATTCAAAAACATTATACAAAAAGTTGCACAACAAGAGAAACGTAATGTGGTTATCCTAGTAGATGAATATGACAAACCGCTTTTACAAGCTATAGATGATGAGCCTTTACAGCAAGACTATCGCAATATCTTGAAGTCGTTCTTCAGTAACTTGAAGACTTGCGACGGATTCATTCGTTTTGCTATGCTCACTGGGGTCTCAAAGTTTTCCCAGATTTGTCTTTTCAGCGACCTAAATAACTTAATTGACATATCCTTAAACAAAAAGTTTGCCAATATCTGTGGCATTACTGCCGATGAGATATACCAAACCTTTAGCGTGCATCTTGATAGTTTTGTCAAACAAGAAAATGTTGATGAAGAGACCCTCATGAAAAAGATGCGTCAAATGTACGGTGGCTATCATTTCTCGGAAGACATATCTTTAGACATATACAATCCATTTAGTGTGCTCAATGCACTATCAGAAAAGAGATTCCGTAATTACTGGTTCTCAACAGGAACGCCGTCTTTCCTTATAAAGTTATTACAAAAAGGAGATTATGACCTGCAACAGTTTTCTGAAGGAAACATTAAGGCAAACGATCTTTCTGCCAAGGAGAGTTTAATTGAAGAGCCCATTGCTCTGTTTTACCAAACTGGTTATCTGACAATTAAAGAGTATAACAAAAATCGAGAAAACTACAATCTTGGGTTTCCTAATCGTGATGTGGAACGCGGATTCCTTAGCTTCCTGCTTCCGCGTTACACGGGAAAAACAGATGTGGGTTCAACGACCTTCCTTGATAGTATCTTGAAAGACCTCCACGAAGGAGACATCAAGGATTTCCTAGAAAGGATGAAGAGTTTCTTCGCTAATACGCCATACGAGTTGATACGTGATTTGGAAAACCATTACCAAAATGTGATGTTTACCATCTGTCGTCTGACGAGTTATCACACGGAAGCCGAATACCACACTTCGTATGGGCGCATTGATATGGTGGTAAAAACCGAAAAATTCATATATGTCTTTGAATTCAAGTTTAATAAGACTGCAGAAGAGGCTCTGAAACAAATTGACACGAAAGAATACCTTTTACCGTTTCGTTCAGATGGACGGAAATTATGTAAAATTGGTGCCAATTTTTCAGGGGAAACCAATAATATTGATCACTTTATAGCAGTTTTGGAGGGTAATCCCCCAATCGTCATAAGAGACTAATCGTCCTGTTTGCAATATTGAATAGAATTGTTCCTTAATACATCTCTAATTGTTAGTAATGGAAACAATTGCATAGGTTGGTACTGCTTTAAAGAAGTCTCAAAAAAAGTTACTCCGAGTTTGGCGGCAAAAATCGATTAGCCGTGTCACAATCAAGAACCATCCAAATACAATAAATTCTTTCCAAGGTCTTACCATTTGCTATCAAGCAGCCAACATGGAAAAAGATTTTGGCGAATGGATGAAAGAACAGTTGAATGAGAAGGAATGGGAGGCTTTGTTGGAATTGCTTGGATTGTAATAACCTAAACCTTTTTTCAAACGGTTGCAACCTAATAACCTGATTTTTCCTCTTGATAATTCCCGATTGTTTCCTAATTTTGCATCCGAAATCATATTGAAAAAATCATCGCTATGGAAATCTATCAGTATTGGCTCATTGCCGCAATCATCTTGGTCATCATTGAAATCTGCACTGCCTCTTTCGGCTCCATCTGTTTTGCTGTCGGGGCGGGCTTCGGTGCCCTCGTTGCCGCCTTGGGAGGCGGTGTCACTTGGCAAATTATCGCCTTTGCCGTCGTCTCGATGCTGACGTTCATCTTCCTGCGTCCCATTGTGATTCGTTTTTTGGAGAAGCGCTCGAAAGAAGTGAAAACCAATGCCGACGCCCTCGTGGGTCGGAAAGGCATTGTTTCGGAACGCATCGATGCTATCCAACATACAGGTCGCGTCGCCATCGATGGTGATGATTGGAGGGCGGTCTCCCAGGATGGCTCGGTCATCGAGAAAGGCACCTCTGTCGAAATCCTTAAAATCGACAGTATCATTTTGACCGTGAGGAGCCTGTAACTTGAATTTTAAGTAGAAAGTAAACATTTAATCACCAATCAATTAAACAAATAATCATGACTCCAATCAACATCGTTCTCATCGTCTTGGTAGCCCTCGTCGTGATTTACATCCTTCGCGGTATCAAGATTGTTTCCCAGTCGGAAACCATGATTGTCGAGCGTCTCGGCAAGTACAACCGCACCCTCAATGCGGGCATCAACGTCATCCTGCCCATCGTCGAGCAGGCCAAGGAAACCATAGTGCGCCGACAAAACGGCAGCATCAGCCGTACCTCGCGAATCGACATGCGTGAGCAGGTGTACGACTTTGACAAACAGAGTGTTATCACAAAAGATAATGTGATGACCGAGATTAACGCCTTGCTGTATTTCCAAATCGTCGACCCGATGAAGGCCGTCTACGAGATTCAAAACCTGCCCGTCGCCATCGAGAAGCTGACCCAAACCACCTTGCGTAACGTGGTGGGTGAGATGGAACTTGACGAGACTTTGACCTCGCGCGACACCATCAACTCGAAGCTGCGCAACGTGCTTGACGATGCCACCAACAAATGGGGTGTGAAGGTCAACCGCGTTGAGTTGCAGGATATTACGCCTCCCGAAAGCATTCGCCGCACCATGGAGCTACAGATGCAGGCCGAGCGTAACCGTCGTGCCGAAATCTTGAAGGCCGAGGGTGAGAAGCAGTCGCAAATCCTTAACTCTGAGGGTGAGAAGCAGGCCGAAATCAATGCTGCCGAGGCTGAGAAGCAGGCCAACATCCTGAAGGCTGAAGGTGAAGCCCGCGCCAAGGTGCTGCAAGCTGAGGCCGAGGCCGCTGCCATCCGCAACATCGCCGAAGCCGTCGCCGACCGTGGTGCCGACCCGGTCAACTACCTGCTCGCCGTGAAGTATATCGAGACCCTGAAGGAAGTGGCTGGCGGTCAGCAGAATAAGACCGTCTATCTTCCTTACGAGGCCTCCAACCTGCTCGGCTCGCTTGGCGGCATCAAGGATATGTTCGGGAAATAAGACGATACAAACAATCGCATTGGGCCGTCGCCGTTCAGGTGGCGGCTTTTTTTGTTGTAGGGTTCGGAATAATTCCCTACCTTTGCCGACGCAAAAACGTGTCTGATGGAATTGCTCGACTTATATGACAAGACGCTGAAGCGCACGGGGAAGACCATTGAGCGGGGACAGCATGTGCCTTTTGGTTACATGATACCCATCGTTGCGGTATTAGTGTATAACGACCAAGGGCAATATTTGATTCAAAAAGTGGCGGCTTCGAAGGGAAACTATTATGCTTCCACCGCTGGCCATGTCCAAAGTGGCGAGACCGATTTTACCAAGGCCATGCTTCGTGAAATGGAAGAGGAAATCGGGCTGAAGGTAAGCAAGGAAGAGCTTAAATTGGTGAAAATCAGGAGATATGAGTATAAGTTCACTTTCCTTTATCTGCTGCGGAGCAATGTGAGGATTGAAGACTTGCGCCTACAGGCTGAGGAAGTGGAAAGCATACAATGGATGAGCATCAATGAGATTGAAGAGCTTTGCCGTCAGGGGCTTTTTAACCGCACACATTATGAGTTGATTTGCGATTGTGAGAAGAACAATCATTTCATGGAGTGACAATCAGTTAAGATTTTGTATATTTGCCGAAATTTGACAATCAAACCTTAAAAATATGATAGCAAGAGAATTACTTGACCCGAAAAGCATCGTGGTCGTTGGAGCCTCCGCCGACATCCATAAACCTGGCGGAAAAGCCTTGTTTAACCTCATGAACAGTCCCTTCAAGGGAGAGATTTATGCCGTGAACCCAAAAGAAGCTGAAGTTCAGGGTGTTAAATGTTATGCCAAGTTGGATGACCTGCCGCAAGTGGATTGCGCGATTTTGGCCATTGCCGCCAAATATTGCCCTGCCACGGTGGATACCTTGGCCTTGCAGAAAGGCACGAAAGGCTTTATCATCATCAGTGCAGGCTTCTCGGAGGAGAGCCACGAAGGCGCTGAAATCGAGAAACATATCGTTGATACGATTAACTCTGTCGGTGGTTCGCTCATCGGACCCAACTGCACCGGCTTCCTCAACGTGAACTATGCCGGCTGCTTCGACACGCCCATCCCTCCGCTCGACCCCAAGGGCGTCGATTTCATCACGGGCAGTGGCGCCACCGCCGTGTTCATCAAGGAATACGGTATGAGCAACGGCCTGAAGTTCAACAGCGTGTGGGCTGTGGGCAACAGTGCCCAGTTGGGCATCGAGGATGTGCTGGAGCACTTGGACGAGACCTTCGACCCCGAAAAGTCGTCGCGCGTCATCATGCTTTACATGGAAAAGATCGGCGACCCGCAAAGGTTGCTCAGGCATAGCCGCAGCCTCATCAACAAGGGATGCCACATCGCGGCCATCAAGAGCGGAGGTTCGGCTGCTGGCTCGCGTGCTGCTTCTTCGCATACGGGCGCTTTGGCTACCAACGATGCCGCTGTGGATGCCCTGTTCCGCAAGGCTGGTATTGTGCGCTGCCAAAACCGTCAGGAATTGACCACCGTTTGCGGCGTGTTTATGCACCCCGAAATCAAGGGCAAACGCTGCGCCGTGGTGACCCACGCGGGCGGTCCCGCCGTGATGCTCACGGACGTGCTTTCCAATGGCGGCATGGAGGTGCCTTCGCTCAAGGAACACCCTGCCAGCAAAGCCCTTTTGGAGAAACTCTTCGCCGGCTCCTCGGTGGGCAATCCCATCGACTTCCTCGCCACTGGCACTGCCGAACAATTAGGTTATATCCTTGATGCAGTGGAGAATGACTACACCGACATCGACTTCTCGGTCGTCATTTTCGGCTCGCCTGGACTCTTCTCGAACAAGGAGGTCTATGACCTGCTTGACCAGAAGATGCGCACCTGCAAGAAGCCCATCTTCCCCGTGCTGCCTTCCATCATCAATGTGAAGGAAGAGATTGAGGATTTCATCGCCAAGGGAAACATCAACTTCCCCGAGGAATGTGTGCTTGGCAACGCCATCTGCAAGATTTACAATACGCCCAAACCCAAGTCGGGCATCATCGAGAATCTTCCTATCGACAAACTTTTGGTGCCTCCCACCGATGAGCCTGGCAAGGCTGAGGTGGACGAGGTGGCCGAGTCCATACGCGAACTGGGTTTGCTCACCCCGATTACCGTCAGCCCTATGGATGGAGTCTATCGTGTCGTGAGTGGTGCCAAGCGTTTGCGTGCCGCCGCTTTGGTCGGCATGAAAGAGATTCCAGCTTACGTTCAGGAAGGCGCTGTGGCTGCTGACCAACCCGAAATTGACGTTGTGCGCATCCGCAAAACCATTGACCGCTGCAAGGATGGTTATCTTGAAATGGCCGACTACAACGAACTGCTCGATGCCGCTGGTATCAGCCGCAAGAAGAGCGTGGAAGTGAGCAAGAAAGAGGATGCCTTGGCCTTTGCCAAAGAGGTCGGCTGCTCGAAGGACGTGCCATTGGTGATGAAGGTCGTCGGCCCGCTGCACAAGAGCGATGTGGGCGGCGTCACCCTCGGCGTGAAAGACCTCGACACGGTGGGCAAGGAGTTCGACCGCCTCATGGCCATCAAGGACACCTACGCTGTGGAGATGTATCCTATGCTCGACGGAACGGAGGTTTACGTCGGTGCCATGCGCGACCCGAAGTTCGGCCATCAGGTCTTCTTCGGCTTGGGCGGCATCTTCATCGAGGTGCTGAAAGACGTGGAGAGTGTGCTCGTGCCCACCAGCAAGGAAGAGGTACTTGACAAACTCAAGAACCTCAAGGGCTATAAGATTCTGGAAGGTGTGCGTGGTCAGGCAGGCGTCAATCTCGACCTCTATGCCGAACAGGTGGTTCGTGTGAGTGCCTTGGTGCAAGCCGCGCCCGAGATCGCCGAGATGGACTTGAACCCGCTCCTCGGCAACCCGCGTTATGTGACGGCTGTGGATGCACGTATTAGAATTGAGAAATAATTGACATGAGACGCGAGACTTCGAGACGTGAGACGTTGGGTTAGCCCCCAGTCCCGCGTCCCGAAGTCCCCTGTCAAAAAGAAAAACCATGATTACCGAAAAAGCAACCTATTACCTTGTCTATGCCGCGTTGGTCGTCGTCACCTTCCTGCTTGACAACCATTTGCTGAAAAAGACCGACAAGACCAGCCGAACTATCGGCTACATCCTCAGTATCATTGTGGACTTGGGCATTTTCGGCTATGGCATTTACCTTTACAAAGCCAAAGGCGAGGACCAGACAGGTTTCGTCCTCGGTGGAATCCTTTGCGGTATCTGTCTGCTGTGCTTGTTAGGCCGTTATTGGCAGAACAAGGAGGCGGACAAGAAACGGAATCGTTGATGAGAAAGTCTTTCTTGATAGGATTTTCTATTTTTCTGATTCAGAGTGTTTTTGCTCAGAATGAAGTTGCTTTTTCACAGCGTGGAGGTTTCTATGAGGAGAGTTTTCCGCTTGAATTGAGTTGTGCGGAGCATTTTCATATTCGGTACACCGTTAATGGTGCGATGCCTTCGGCTCATTCTGCGCTTTATGTGGAACCGTTGCTTTTGGATGAGCGATTGTATTCACAATCAAATATTTATAAGGTTCAGACTGCCAATGATGAGCTGTTTTATGCACCCGAATCGGTTCAGCATTGCATTACGCTCAGGGCGGCGGCTTTTGATGACGAAGGGCGGCGGGTCGGTTCAGTCGTGACCCAGAGTTACTTCATTCGGTCTTTGGGCTGCGATACCCGTGACTTGCCCGTGATGGCCATCAGTGCTGATTCGTTGGAACTATTTGATTATGAGCGTGGCATCCTCGTTCCAGGCGCGAATTTCGACCCAGCCGATCCCTATTGGACGGGAAATTTCTACCTGAGCGGCAGGGAATGGGAACGCCTTGTGAATGTAGAGTTTTACGAGCCTTCCGACAACAGCGGCATCAACCAGCAGGCCGGGTTGCGTACGCATGGCGGGACAAGTCGCCGCCAAACACAGAAAGGCTTGAAGATTTATGCTCGCGACGAGTACGGAAAGAAGCGCTTCAAACACAAGTTCTTTGAGTCCATTCCGAATGAAAGTTTCAAGCATTTGGTGATGAAACCATTCAGCTACCAATGGTTCAACTATGGGATACAGGATGACATCTGCAACCGCATGGCGGCCAATCTTGACGTGGAGTCCATCGCATCGCGTCCCATGGTGCTTTTCATAAATGGCGAGTATTGGGGCATTTATTACCTCAAGGAAAAGCCTGATGCCCATTATCTTGAGGACCATTTCGGGAACGAGGACACGGAGTATAATGTCGTCAGCAATTGGTATGGCTATCAGGTGGATGGAGACACGACGGGCTTCGTTGAGATGATGCGTTGGGTGAAGGGCTGCGACCTTACCCAAGAAGAGCAATATGCCCGCATCAACGAGATGATCGATGTTAGCAGTTTCATCGACTACTATTGCTTAGAGCTCTTCATCGCCAACAACGACTGGCCCGCCAACAATATGCGCTGCTATCAGTTGGACGACGGGATGTGGCGTTGGATTTTCTATGACGGAGACGATGCCCTCCACGATAGTGAGTTCGATGTCTTCGACAATGCCACTTCATTGCTCAATTTAGGCTGGCCCACTGATTCGCAATCTACCTTGTTGTTTAGAAAACTGCTTGAAAACGAGGATTTTAAATTCCTTTTTTTCAATCGTTTCATGGAACTCATTGCCACAGAGTTGAGTTATGCCGTGACGAAGCCCTATTTTGATGACGCAGCCGCAATGGTTAGGGCTGAGGTTCCTGCCCAATCGGAGCGCTTTGGCTTGCCCCTTCATTTGAGACAATGGGAATACGACATCTCTTTTGTCGACCGTTTCCTGCAACAGCGGGTCCAGGATATGGAAAGCCGCATCGCCGTATTCTTTTCGTTGGGTGAAAATACGCTGGCTTTCAATGATTTGTACCCGAATCCCGTGGTTGATGATATTCATCTGTTGGTTTGGAGTGATGGCCTTGCAGTGGAACATGTCTCGGTGTTTGATGTCATGGGGAGGCAAATTTTCACTGCCAAAGTCGTTTTGAAGATGGGCGAAAATGAGGTGCGGTTGCCTTGCCCGTTTGCTTCGGGAGTATATTTCCTTCGAATTAGAAATCAAATAAAACGCTTTGTAATACAATAAGTTAAGACAATGAAAAAATCTGATTTTATCACTATCGCTATTGTGGCCGCCGTGGTGTGTGGCTTCGCTTTCATCCCAGGCGCGTGGGAGTGGTTCAACACGACCACCGCTAATCACGGCCTGCTGATGAGTTTCTTCAAGTTTGCCATCCTCGGCACTTTTGGCGAGATGCTTGCCTTGCGCATCCGCGAGGGCGTGTATCTCAAGAAAGGTTTCGGTCTGCTGCCTAAAATGCTGGTTTGGGGCGTATTGGGCGTGGTCATCGCCTCTGCCATGACCATTTTCAAGACGGGTACGGTGAAGTTGCTCGATGGTGGCTTCCACCTCAACGGCAAGGCTGCCGAATGGTTTGCTGGTGATTTGAGTTGGGGCAAGGCTTTCGTCGCGCTCTGTGTCAGTGTGTTGATGAACACCTTGTTCGCGCCGGTCTTTATGACTTTCCACAAAATCACTGACATCCACATTGCCGAAACGGGTGGAACTTTGAAGGGCTTCTTTGGCAATCCGCTGAAAATCAGGGAAACGCTTTCGAAGAAAATCAACTGGGACATTCAATACGGCTTCGTCTTTGCCAAGACGATTCCGCTGTTCTGGTATCCAGCACACACTATCACTTTCCTGTTGCCACCAACGCTTCAAGTGTTGTTTGCGGCCTTCCTCGGTGTGGCTTTGGGCGTGATTTTGAGCATCAAGAAATGACAAAAGTTTGTAATCAGAATTACTAACATGTTGAAAATCAGAATTGATTTTTCGAAATAGTTTGTAATGCCCTTTGCAAGCGTTTTTTCGTTTGTTTTTATTGCTACTTTTGCAACAACAAACACAAACAACAGACGCTATGCGAGTTTACAAATGGTTAAGGGGGCTGATGAAAGCCTCGGCGCTCACTACGGTGATGTTCATCATGCAGGCTTGCTATGGTACGCCAAAAGACATGGATGATATTGTCGAAATTCATATTAACGGCTATGTGACCGACAAAGCCAATGGACAGCCTTTGCAAGGTGTCCAATTGCATGTGTTTCATGCTGATGGCTGGTTTGGCGGTCATGACTTTGCTAAATCGGATGAAAACGGATACTTTGAAATGCGGCAGTGGGGCAATATCCATAGGGTTTCCCAATTGACCATTGAAGTTGAGGATAGGGAAGGGGATTATCAGCCTTTTGATACCCTGGTCTTTTCAGATACTGACCTCACTGGTTTGAGAATCAAGTTATTAAGTAACCAATAAAACCTTTCGACGATGAAAAAACACTCTTTTTACAAAAGGTTTCGCCGCGTGGCGATGCTTTCGGGAATTCCAGCCTTGACTGTGTTTTTCACTACTTGCTGCAAGTATGGAATGCCAAACGATTGGATCTATGGTGTGGTTATTGACGAAGAAACAAATGGCGTGATTCCAGAAGTTGTTATTGAGTCAGAGGGAGATTTCTTGACTGTAACGGACGAGTTTGGGGAGTTTCGTTTGGTTACTGAAAATTGCATAGACTTGAAGTTCAGCAAAGATGGCTACCAAGTAAAGGATACAATGATTTGTACACCTCAACATGTATCGGTTACGATTAAGTTGCAAAAGCAATCCGCCGAATGATGCTCCAAGCCTTCCATAACTATTTCCGCAAAAAGGAAACCCAACTCCACGAGTTGAATTATCTTTTTTGGGAGTGTACACAACGCTGCAACCTCAACTGCCAGCACTGCGGCTCGGACTGTTTGGCCTCATCGCGCTACAAGGACATGCCTTTCGAGGACTTTCTGAATGCGATTAAACCATTGGAAACCAAATACAAACGTAATTCGATTTTAGTTGTCATTACAGGCGGCGAGCCTTTGGTGCGCCCCGACTTGGCGGACTGCGGGCGGCAACTGCGGCAGCACGGTTTTCCTTGGGGTATCGTCAGCAACGGCTACGCTTACGATGAGGCCATGCACAAAAAACTGATGGACGCGGGAATGTGCAGCATCACCATCAGCCTTGATGGGTTGTGCGAAACGCACGACGCTTTCCGCAAACGGCAAGGCAGCTTTGACCATGCACTTCGTGCCATCGACTTGATTGCCAATGAGAAACGTCTTCCAACTTACGACGTTGTGACCTGCGTCAGCCCGATGAGTTTTGGCGAGTTGGAGGCAATGAAACAACTGCTTATCGAACATAAAGTAAAGGCGTGGCGCTTGTTCACCATCGACCCGATTGGTCGTGCGGCCACCGATAAGAGCCTGCAACTCAGCGATGAACAATTCCGCCAGCTGATGGACTTTATCGTCGCGACACGCAAGGAAGGCAAAATCGATTGCAAGTTCAGTTGCGAGGCCTATGTTGGTCCCTACGAGCGCAAGGTTCGCGATTGGTTCTATTTCTGCCGTGCGGGCATCACCGTCGGCTCCATTCTTGTGGACGGTTCCATTTCCGCTTGTCCCAACATCGACCGCAGCTTTGTGCAAGGCAACATCTACCAAGACGATTTCCTTGATGTTTGGGAAAACCGTTTCCAGCCCTTCCGCGACCGCCAATGGATGAAATCTGGACAATGCGCTGATTGCAAGGTGTTTAGGAATTGTCTCGGCGGAGCGATGCATTTGCACACGAAAGGGTCCGGTGAGATTATGGTTTGCCATTACAATAAGGTAGGAAGTAGGAGGTAGGATCTGTATAGACGCAATGCTTTGCGTCTTGGAGATAGGAAGTTTCAAGAACATTGACCAAAACTCCGATTTTTTTCGAGTTTTGGTCAAGGTTTTTTTTATAGAAACAGGTCGTCCATCGTGAGTTTGATGTTCACGGTGCTGTTGTACATGCCGTTTGCCAAACCGAAAGTGGTAATCATTGTGACAAAAATTCCGCTGCGGGTGGCCGTTTCGTTTTGGAAGGTCGTCAGGCGATGGCGCAGTTTCTGGTCTTCTTCAGCATTGATATAATACTCGTCTTTGGAATATTTGATTTCGCAAAGGTTGATCATATTGTCCGCCCTGTCAATGATGAGGTCGATTTGGGCCGCAGGTTTTGAGGTGCTGCTTCGCCATGCGTATTGGGTTGTTGAGATGCTGTCCAAGTGCATGGCAAGTAGGATTTGTTCGGTGTGTGTCAGGCAGATACGCTCGAAAGCCAAACCTAACCAAGTGTTGATTTCAGGCGTGTTGATGTGCTTGCTCCACCAATTCTTTTCGTCGTTGTTCATCACGAAATGCTGATAGAACAAGGAGAAAAAGTCTATCAATTGGTAAAGTCCGCCATTGTCTTTCACGGTGCTTTTCTCTCGTATTTTGAATTTCCTGATGATGCCACACTCACAAAGATTGGCCAATTGTTCGGAAAGTGTTCCTCCGGCATCGGTGCCGATGTTCTTGGCAATTTCGCTTCGTGTCAAACCTTTTGGACTTTCACCTAACAGATTGACAATCTTTATGTAAGGTTCAGGCGTGTTGAAAAGGGTTTTGTAAAGTCGGTTGTATTCGCGGCGGAGTTCGCCATCGGGCGAAAACAGCAGCCGGTCGATGTTTTGCGAAAGGCTTTCTTCGGGTTGGAGCAGGCTGAGATAATAGGCCACGCCGCCAAAGACCATATAGGCTTGCAAGATGGACAGTCGGCTCCAAATGAAGCCCTCCGATTTCAGGTATTGTTCCGATTCGAGCAGGGTGAAGGGCTTGATGCGCATTTCGTGCGTGATGCGGTTGTGGAGGCCGCCTTTGCTGTCAATGATGTTTTTGATCATCCATGCGGTAGCACTGCCGCACACAATCAGTTTGAAGTTCTCTTGCAGTGATGCCCAACTGTTCCAGAAATATCCTAACGCCTTGACAAATCCAGAGTTATGTGTGTCCAAGCACGGGATTTCGTCCAAGAAGACGATGCAAGGCTCGTTGTTCTCGATTTTGGTTTGGAGGAATTTTCGGAGCAGGCTGAAGGCCTTCATCCAGTTGTTGGGTGGGGTGGGAAGTGTGTTTCCGTACATCTCCATAGCATCGGCGAAGGCCGTCAGTTGGTCGCCGCGTGTGCCGTCGAGCACGCCCGTCATGCTAAAGGCGAATCGTCCGGCGAAGGTGCGACTGACGAGGTAGGTCTTGCCTACACGCCGCCGACCGTAAATGGCAATAAACTCGGCGCGGTTCGAGTTGATGTAGCGGTTGAGTAGCGTCTGTTCCTTGTCGCGTCCTATGATGTTTTTCATGTTCGGAATGGGTTTGTTTCAGGCCACAAAAATACGACTTTTTCAAGAACCTTGACCAAAACTCTGATTTTTTTCGAGTTTTGGTCAAGGTTTTTTGTGTTTGGTCACAAAACTTTCAAAACTTACAAAACCATTTTTGCAAGGAAAGTCGCCAACCGTCTCCTTTCCCAGTCGCTGTTAGGCGGCATTGCAACGGCGATTGGTTGGGTGCCGTTGCCTGTTTTATTACCTCTGTTTTGAATGTTTTGCAGGTTTTGTGAAAAAAAATCGAAAATTTTCAAAAAAAGTCACTTTTTCTCTTGACAGTAATGAAAAATGTTGTACTTTTGCAGCGTACTAATCAACTAATACACTATAAAGCATAGACAAATAACAATAAAATAGTTCAACAATAAACAATTCATTATGATTACAATCAACAACTTAGACTTCGGCTACAAGAGTCAGCCAGTCTTCAGAAACATCAGCCTCGGCTTCGAGAAGGGCAACATCTACGGGCTGCTTGGCGAAAACGGAGTGGGGAAGACCTCCCTGCTGAAACTCATCAGCGGTTTGCAGAAGCCGACCGCCGGCACCTGCGAGGTGGATGGCATCGCCGCATTCAACCGCTGGCCGGAAACCTTGCAGAAGATCTTCTTTATTTCGGAAGACTTCGCCATTCCGGAAGGCACACCTATTAATAATGTGCGCGAGTTGGGTGTGTTCTATCCCAATTACGATGAGAGTCTTTTCTTCGAACTCTGTAAGGAGTTGGACGTTGACCCGACCCGCAAGTATGCAGAAATGTCGTTCGGACAACAGAAGAAATGCCTCATTTCCACCGCTTTGGCCCTCAACACGGACTATCTGCTCCTCGACGAACCCACCAACGGCTTGGACATTCCCTCGAAGACCCTCTTCCGTCAGGTCATCGCCAAGCATGCCAACGACAACCGCACCATTATCATCTCCACCCATCAGGTGAAGGATGTGGAAAACCTCATCGACCCCATCATCATCCTTGACCACGACGAGGTGCTGCTCAAGGCCTCGTTCCGCGAAATCACTGACCGCCTTTATTTCGACTACGGCATGGAGAAGGACGACACCGCGCTCTACAGCGAGATGATTCCTGGCGGCTTTGTCAATGTCATTCGCAACCCCGAAAGCTTAGACAGCAAAGTCAGCATCGAGGTGCTGTTCAACACCGTGATGAAAAACAAGGAAACCATCAAACAAATCTTCAGTTAAGTTGCTTCTCTTTCTTCGCTTTCGACGCGCTTTGCGTCATTGCGAGGCACGAAGCAATCCAGAAAACAAACTAAACATAGGAGAAATAAACCATGAATAACACATTCAGTTTCAACCGTTTCAAGAACCTCTTGCTGAAGGACGGCAAGATGTATATCCGCAACTTCGGCACCTCACTCATCGTTTGGTGCAGCCTGAACGCCATCTTTTGGATTTTCAACCTGCTTTTCGGTTCCGAAACCATGCCACCAGTCCGTTTTGGAATGTTATGCACATGGACGGCTTTGGCCATGATGATGGTGCCTTCAAAGGTTTATGGCAATGCCAACCTTTCGCGTGAGGGCGTGGGTTTCGCCATGATGCCTGCCTCCTCGTTGGAAAAGTTCGTCAGTATGTTCGTCTATTGCGCCATCGTTACTCCCATAGTGGTTTTCTTTGGTGGTTATTTGGTCGATACGCTGCTGTCGCTCTTCCCCTTTGGTGGTTTCGACAAGCCGATACGCCTTTATACGCTCAACGAGATTGTTTCCCGCATGATGACTGATAATGAAGGTGTTGTGCAAATGGGCGAGTTGAGCATCTCTGCTACGACTTTGTTTCCCATTGGTGTGATACGCACTTCCCTTTATATGGGCATCATCCAATGGGCTGCCCTCTTCATGCTCGGCAATATGCTCTTCAAGAAGCACAAGGCCGGCAAGACATTCGCTTGCTACCTTGGCATTTCCTACCTGTTTTCAATGCTTTTCGGCCTCTTAGTCGTTTCGAGTGACCGAATTGAGCAATGGTTAGAGAGCCTTGAGGATCTTCCCGCCGAAGAAGTGGTTCGCCTTTGGCACAATGCCACCATTTGGGGCATGATCATCAGCATCGTTATCACCGCCGTGCTGCTCTACTTCACCTATCGTAAAATCAAGACACAAAAATACTAAGCCATGGAATTTAATGCACACAAACCCATATACTTGCAGATTTGCTCGCAACTCTATGAACAAATCCTGCGCGGCGAACTGAAGGCCGACGACCGTATTCTGTCGGTGCGCGACTACGGCATCCAACTCGGCGTGAACCCCAACACCATCATGCGTTCCTACGAGACCATGACGGCAGCGGGCATCATCTACAACAAGCGCGGCATCGGCTATTTTATCGCGCCCGAGGCCAAAGACATCGTGCTCAAGCAAATGCGCGAGGAGTTCCTCGAAAAGGAACTGCCCGAAGTGGTCAAGAAGATGAAACTCTTGGGCATCGGCCTCGACGAGATAAAAAAAACGTATGAACTGTAACTTTTTCGGCGCAAGTCCGTATTACCATTAAACACGCTTTGCGTCATTGCGAACGGAGTGAAGCAATCCAGATAACGAACTGAAACAATAGATTGCCGCGCTTCGCTCGCAATGACGAAACAGACAGAAAAACAAATAACTAAATAGTTCAACAACAATGAAAAGAAACATCATACTCATCGCAGCAGCCATCATCAGCATGACGCTCAATGCCTGCACCTTCAATCTGGATGAGGAATCGCTTGGCGGCAAAACCGTCAAAGGCGACGGCAACATCATTACCCGCAACATTGATGTGACCGCGTTCAACGAAATCTCGACTTCGCTGACGGCAACGGTCAACTTCACGATTGCCGACAATTACTCTTGCACCGTCAGTGTGGATGAGAACCTTTTCGACTACCTCGACATCAAAGTGAAAGACAATGAGTTGCTGATGGGCAAACGCAAGGAAGACAAAAACACAAGTTTGAGAGCCACGAAATTCGTTATCGAAGTAACGGCACCGAGTTTGAAAGACATCAATCTTGCGGGCAGCGGCACGTTCAATGCCAACAGTCCTTTGGAAGCGGAGAAATTTGAGGCCAATGTGGCCGGTTCGGGCGACATTGTTTTCAACGAAACAGTCACTGCCGAGAAAGCCGAATTGAATGTGGCTGGTTCTGGCGATTTGGTTTGCAATGAACTGATTGCCGACAAGTTAGACTGTAACGTTGTCGGTTCTGGCGACTTGAAAGTCGTTGGCGGAACGGTGCGCGAAGCGGAGGCTGGCGTGGCTGGTTCGGGCGACATCGTCCTGACCTGCGACATCGAAAACCTTGATGCCAACATCGCTGGCTCAGGCGACATCAAGGCGCGGGTCAACGGCAAGCTCACCTACGGCATCATCGGTTCGGGCGACATCGGCTACTATGGCAATCCTGTCGTGGAAGGCGACAAAGCGGGTCGCGGTGGTGTGACACGCCTCGGCGACTGACCACAACGAAAGTAAATCACTTTTTCATATCCTTGTAATTGGCGAGGCTGCGACATGGCAACCTCGCTTTTTTCTGTCACCCCTGCGGGGTTCAATGTAATTGTGGTTTCGTTTTTCGGCAGGGGTTCCATAGCATTTCACCCCTGCCTAATATCCATCGTCACTCCGTGACTTTGCTGCACTTGGGAACCCCGTAGGGGTGAAAGGACAATAGGCAGGTGGTGGAGCCTTATGCGCCTTGGCGCATATTACGGAACCCCTGCCGAAAAAAATATCCAAAATGAGAAACGGCTGGCCATAAAGACCAACCGTTTTCTTTCGTTTTTACACGAATTGCCATGAATTATTCACGAATTATTCATGAATTTCATTAATGACAATTCGTGTTCAATTGATGATAATTCATGTTGAAAATCACCTGATTACACTAACACGCTTGGTGCCTACACCGTTCTCCGTGTAAATGCGCACCATATACATCCCAGCACCGAATTGACTCATATTCAGGATAGTGGTGCTGTCGTTCATTTCGGCATCATAAACCACCTGACCGAGTTCGTTGACCACAGTAAGGCGTTGCATACCCTCAACCTCGATGGTGACATTGCCGTTGGTCGGGTTGGGGTAGAGGTTGGCTTTGATGCCAAATTCGTTCACGTCGGTGGAGTTCTTCACGGTGATGTTCTTCGTGTTGTTACCGTTGTTGCATTCCGCAATAGGTGTGGCAGTCAGCACGACATCGCCCTTGTAGGTGTCGCTCCAAGTGACCATCACCGACTTGCCGTCGTTGGCGGGTGTCAGCGTTCCGGCCTCCTCAGGCTCTATGCTGTAACCGACTTCCACATCGTTGGCGATGGTGTAGGTTGTGGTGGGCGTGAGGCGTACATCCAGTTCAGTATCACCGCTAATTTCGGGTTGGGCTGCCACAGGATTCACCACCACATTGATGGCTTGTTCGAGAGCGGTCTCGCAACCGTTGGCGTCGGTAACCTTGGAGAAGTTGGCGTTGACAGTAGCGTCTGGAGTGAGTGTCAGGGTGAAGCTGTCGCTTTCAGCCGTGAAGTTGTCCATACCCATCGCTTCCACTGTGAATGGAGCCACACCAGTGAAGTTGAACTCAATATTCACGCTTTCGCCTTCGCAAATGCTTTCGGGCACTTCGCTGATAGTCAGTGTCGGAGCGGCATTTACTTTGACAGTGAAGGTGAACTCACCTTCTTCATAGCCAATATGGCAGCCTGAATTGGTGCCTATGTATAAGATGTTGAAGATGTTCTCGCCCACTTCAAGCACTCCGAAATCAATGGAAATGGAGCTTTGTAAAAGCTCGTAAGGTTCTCCATTGATATTGACAATGAAATCGTAGTCTGAAGGAACACCCCAAGGGTCGGGAGCATAGCCATCCAAAGTAAAGTTCATAACGGCGTTTTCGCCTTTGCAGATTTCGATGACATCGGTAGCTAAAGTCATTTCAGGCATTGGATACATCTCAAACGGATAATCGTATGTGACGGTGCCGCAACCTGGTGTAACGGCAAAAGCAGTAATGGAGACTCCGTTGGCAAGGTCTTGCAAACCAGGTGTATACGTGGTTTGCAAAGCCGTTGCATCTTCAAATTCGCCATCACCCGAGGTCAGCCATTGGAACGAGACATATTCGCCAGAGATGTTGACAGCAATTGTCTGTGGCTCATCAATAGCACAATGAACTTCGCCATCAAGGGCAGGAAAGATTTCAGCTCTTTTAATGACAAACACTGTCATCTCATCCGTTATGGTCTCGCCGCCGCCGTTGATGGTGAGGGTTAATGTGGCTTGGCCGTTTTCAATGTCTTGTTGCCCAGGGGTGTAAATCGGCATGGCAATGTTGGCATTGTCGAAACTGCCATCGCCAGAGGTCGTCCATTGCAGGTTGTCGTAATGGATGGCGTAGCCCACGATTTGTGCTTCGCTGTCTTCGCAAACGGTCACATCGTAACCGGCGGTGCCGGCCATCACCCGTTCAGCAGGCAGGTTGACAAAGTCAATCCAAGCGCAGTCGCTGCCACTGGTTTGGCTGACATCTTTGGAGTAAGTCCACTTATAGGTGTGTCTGCCTGGGCTGACGGGGTAGTTGGCTTTTGTCCAGCCAATGCTGCCCGACCAATTGCCCTTTTCCTGGTTGTCGATGTAGAAGTGCAGCTTGTCGAAGCCGTTTTCCGACGACACCTTATAATAGAAGGAGATAGTGTCGCTTGAGCCTGCTTCGTGTGTCAGAATCAAAGAGGTGCTGGCATTGTTGCCGATGTTGCCCGACTTCACGCAATGGGTGCCTTCGTAGGGGTCTTCGCTGACGATTCTCCAAGGATGAGCACCGTCGTTAGTCCAGCCTTGGCCAAACTCGCCACTTTCAAAGTCCTCAATGATGAGGCCGACCTTGGCGGTATAGTCTTGTTGTACATTGTATTGTCCCGAGGTGACATTCAGCATCATGGGACAACTGTAGCCGATGGGTGTGTTTTCGTCGACAGTGACGTTGAAGCTGGCCGTTTGGTTTCCGCCAGCGACAAAGCTCTCAAAGTTGACAGTGCTTTCCTCGATGAGGATGTAAGGCGAAAGCATTTGCAGATTGGCAATGGTGGCGGCAGCATCGGCGTGGCCCTTGTTCTCGATGGAGAAATTCAAAATGGCAGTCTCGCCGGCATCCAAGCGTCCGTTGCCGTTTCCATCGATTTCGGTGACGCTCATGTCGCCAAGGTCGAAGACGGGGGCGTATGATTTCATTGTCAAGTTGCTGACAAATTCGTCGTCGCCGTTGGTCACGGTGATGGTGAACAGGTTGCTCGTGTTGTCGGGCACGTTGTCGGCCACGGTGAACGAGAAGGCATTTTCGATGGTTTGCAAGGCGTTGGGATTCATGCTCTCGTATTGCGCTGTGCTGTTGGTGATGGTGATGTACTCCGACTCGGTTCCAAGCACAGCCTCGAAAGCTTCCATCGGATCGCTACCGACGTTCTTCAGGGTGATGTCGAGGTTGATGGCTTCGCCGAAGTCGAGCTGACCGTTGCCGTTTTCGTCGTTGATGAGCTTGTTGTCGAACACGATGTAGGGACCATTGGCAGGAATGACAGCCATGACGGCTTCATAGCGCAGGTAGTTCTGGCCCGTCACGACAAGGTTGATTTCGGTCGGAGGAACTTGGGGGTCAAAGGAGATGGTTTGCGGGTCGCCAGTGGCTTCGGCTACGGCGAGAATGTACCATCCGCCTTCGGGGTTTTCTTTCACCAAGCTAATCATGCAGCCTTCGGGAGCGGTGATGCTGACTTCGCCCAAGCCGGCGAGCACCTCTTCAGGATGGACTACTTCCATCTCTTGAGGCACTTGCGTGTAGATGCGCAGGAAAGCGTCGCAGTGGGCAGTGAACATGGTGTAAGTAATGTCTTTGTTTTGGGTGTTGTAGGGCCAAGCACTTTGTGCCAAGAAATACTTACCAGCCACGTTGCCGAAAGCAGGCATCCAGTTGCCCGTGTTTTCGGCGAATGGACCGTAGGTAGGCATGAAATCGCCGTCAAAGAGGTCATAGACACCCCAAACGTATGCGTCGTTGACGAAAGAGTAGGAGACATGGGTCGGGCAGAGCAGACCTACAGCACCGGCATTCTCACCGTTGTAAGTCCGACGCATCCACTTCTCTGCGAAGCAGTTGCCGTTTGATCCAGTATAGTCGAACATACCAGTTTGACAGTTGATGGACATCACAAAGGGCAACTTGCCAACATTGTTCATCTGATCAATATGGCTGTTGCGTACAGCAGGTTCTCCCCAACCGGTTTCCAAACCATGGTCACGATGTTGTACCCAGAAGGAGCCTTCGTTGACAGCTTGCACCACGAGTTGAGGAGTGCCGTTGTTCCAATCACCCAATTCGCTCGGAGAGGCGGGGATATAACCTACACCATTGGGGCCAAAATAGTTGACCACCATTGAAGTGTTTTGGTTGCTCGACCAAATGCTACCAGGTGTACCGTCATAGATGCAATTGATACGGTTGGTGTCATAACCTTTTTGTCGCATATAGCCGCCAAATACTTCGGAGCAAAGTTGGAACCAGCGCTCAGTTTGCCATCCCAAAGCAGTGATGGGTCGGGAATAGAACGAGGGATTCATGTTGGGATTGGTGTATTCGTATTCGATTTGTTTACCGACAAAGACAGGCAGCTCGTTGGCATTCTGCGCAACAAGACGAGAGAAAACCATGTCGGGTAAGTTATCGTTGCCGACCGCATCAGCATATTTGTTGTCGGTGATGCAGTTGCCGTAATAATCAGAGTGAAAGGTGGTTTCAGCAGGAATGCCGTAAGCCATGTTGGTGTTGTGGTCACCTAAGAGACATACTGCCACAGGGGCAATCTCCCAAGTGTTGTAGGCATTGTGGAACCAAGCCTTCAACTGGGAGGTGTTGTTGGCAGGCATCTCATCCAAACGATACACTTCAGTAAAGATGCCTTGGCGTGTGCGGTAGTCCCTCAGTTGGTTGGCGTATTCGGCCCAAGCATCGTTGTTGGGCGTGATGATGAGGTATTCAGCGCCTTTGTCACCGTCGCGCAGCCATTTTTGCATACGAGCCGCATAGTCGATGACGGGCAGTTGGTCATAATTCATCAATTCGGCAGCGAGGATGGGGTCCCAATAAGGTGAGCGCAGACGGTCTTCGCCGAAATGACCATTGCCGCCCTCGAAGGTCACCGAAAGTTCAATGTTGGTGAACACTTTCAGCTCCTTTGTGACGGGGTTGTACTGGAAGGGTGTGATGGACACGGTGACGGCATCGACGCCACGGATGTAGGAATTGCCCATCACGAAAGGTTCGGCAGGATAGAAGGCATCCTTGCTGTAGATGGCCATGTCCTTCACATAGTTCATGTCAGGCTCTTCGCTCTCTGCCTGAATGCGTAGGGCGGGGGCGATGTTGACGTTGTGGATGGTTTCCGTCTCAAAACTGATGACGTTGAGCGTGGCAGTGGCGCCATGAGGGATGGCCATCATACGGCTCTCGGCAGGCAGGTTGGGGTGTCCTGCGTTGTTGGGCAGCGAAATGGCGGGGATGCTTACCTCGCTCATCTCCTCGCCACGGTAGGTGAGTTGGTTGAGCGTGACTTGCCCCACGTTGTAGCTGATGTGCAGTCCGTCGCGAGTCTTTTCAGTCAGGCTGAAGCCCTGCTTACCTTTCACGGGATAGTTGAAGGTTTGTGCCATGCAGAAGGTTCCTGTGAGGACAGCCAAGGCGATGGCAAGAAATGTAGGTAATGGCTTTTTCATTTTAGAGTTATTTTGATTTGACTTATTTGTTCGTTATACTGGGTTCACCCAAAGTTCTTGAAAAGGTTGTTGTAATAGAGATTGAGCGAGTCAAACATCAAATCCCAATTCTCGCCCCATACAAGGTTGCCGTATTCAATCTTGTATTCAAGGAAACGGACTGGGTCATGATAGCGGTCGTATTGTGGATGTGGGCGCTTGATAAAATAAGGCTCAAAATCAATCACATTGCTTTTTCCATCGGCAAATGTGACTTGAAGTTTGTAATCACCGCAAGGCTCAATTTCTATAACGTTGTATGGATTCATGGCATTAAATCATTTTGTTGATTTTTTCACACGTGAGTGTCTCTTTCAAAATATAGAACCGATACCATTTTTCCGCAATTTGGTTGGCAAATTCCTCAACAAAAGACAAGGCTTGTTCCATCTTGGATTTTGGAAGATGTGGTTTGCCGCGCTTCTTTCGGGTTTTTATCTCCTTGACCTTACCGTTCTCAAAATGGATTTCAAAGATAGTCTCGTATTCCCCGCTGATAGCATGTGCGTGGATTGGCTCATGGTCATTGGGATAGAGAAAGAAGATGATTCCCAAATATTCGTATATCTTTGGCATCGAAACAGGTTTAGTTTATGCCGCAAAAATAATAAAAACTTCAAAAACTAATAGAATTTTCTCATGACGCAAAATATGGAAAAAAATCAGGCACCAAGTCGAAACGACCCGGTGCCCAATTATGCTTTCCGATGGCTGAACAGAGGCAATCAATCATACTCGCCCCACCTCATGCATGCGCCTTTCAGCTGCTTCTTCAAGGGGAACATGATGGTAATTCTCGCGGTGGCGTCGGTGTTGAGGCGATAGCTCATCAGATAGGGATCGATATAGCTTGCGCCGATGACTTGCTGCGACTGGCCTTGGATTTCCTCGTCCGAGAACGAATTGACCGCAGTGCTATGCACCGAGGCGTCGGCCTTGATGAGGAAATAATAGTTGTTGAAATTGATCCTGAACATTACGCCTACGCCGGCCACAAGACCCACATTCCACGGACGCATGTTCTGCGCAGTCATGGATAAAGTGTCATAGGAGACGTCGGTGTATTGTTGTTGGGCGGTACCATAGTTCTGGATTTCCTTTTTCTGCCATGTCATCTTGCCCGACAATGGCAAAGTGAATCTTGGCGCAGCATAAACGAAAGGTTGGATGTTGCCTTGACCAAAATAATAAGTGAACGGCACCTGCACGTCTACTTCTGTATAATTGGCGTCCAACTGGCGGTAGAAGTTCTTGCTCTCAGTGAGTGAAACGGGCAGATTGAGCACTTCGTAATTGAGCTGGGTGTTGCGCTTGGCATAAAGACCTTCAATGCTGACACTCAAGTTGCGTTGCAGTTTGTATTCGAGGGAGAGACCACCGACGATGCCGAAGTTGAAGGGATGTTTGTATTGGGTTCTGGTGCCGCCAATATGATACCATTGCGTCATGGTGGCACCACCGATGAGGCCGATATTGCATTTGGCTTCGTTAGAATAGAACTGCGAGCGGTTCGACAAGGGTTTGTTGAACTGGGCCTTGGCGGAGATGCTGCCTATCAAAAGGGCGGCCAGAATCAGGAAATATGCTTTTTTCATCTTTGTAAGTGTCGGTTGGAGGGTTAGTAGTTAAATTCGCCGTGACGCACGTCTTGGGTGCTGCGGATGACGAGCGCATCGCCCGAGTTGGGCAGGTAGCCGAAGCGCAGCAGCTGTTCGAGTGTGGGACCTTCTTTGTAGTATTTCATGGTCTCGATGCCCCACCGCAGGTCTTTGATGATGGGACTCACGATGGTGTCGTTCTTTTGGGTAAGACTGTCAAAGACGATGATGTTTTCCTTGTCCATCTTGCCGGAGATGATGACGGCGTTGAGGGGCTGTGTCCCTGAACTGATTTTGCGAATCTCATAGAAATAGGCAGTGAAATAAGGATCGGTGCCCATGATGTAGATGGTCTGGAAGTCCTCGTTGCGGTGAAATCCGTTCTTGAAATACACCGGAGCGATGGTGTCGTTGGTGAAATGCCCAATGCTGTTCTTGATCAGATGAAAGGTGGTGTCGTTGCTTGAATACTCGCAGAAATAGCCACCATATTCGGGGTGCTCAGGGTCGCCATGGGGAGCCTTGAACTCCAATTTGGCAATGCCTTTGTGCTGTTCGGTGATTTTGAAGTAAGCCTTGTACGACAAAGGTCCCAGCTCAATCATGTAGGCACTGCTCTCACCCAACACTTTTTTATATAAGTCAAGGGCCAGGGCTTCGTAGCTGCCTTCAATCTTGGGCGGTTCGTCGCCATAGTTCAGGTATTCATTACCGAAAGCCTCAAGCAGACGCTGCGGCATAAATTCGTTGATGTTCGGGATTTGCTGATAGCCGTAATACACGGTAGCATTGTTCTTCGGGTCGTCCTTCAGGCAAGAGGTGAACAAGGCCATGCCTGCAAGAAAAAGAACGGTGTGCAAAAGGTGTCTTTTCATATAATCGATGTCTGTTGAGGTTGCTTTGACTTCTCGTTTTTATTAAACTTGCAAATGTAATGAATTATTTTATTCGTCAAACTTTTGCCGTTATTTTTTTTAACTTATTGTAAATTATTTTGTTATGACGATTTTCTTGGTGATGATATTTCCGTTGTAGTTGAAAACAAAGAGGTAAATGCCACTCTTTTGGCTTCCCAAGTTGTAATCGAAGAGGCTTTTTGGCGTGGCCGTGAAGCTGAAACGGTCGATGTTTTGCCCTTTCATGTCGTAAATCGCGACGTCTACGCGGCCTTCCATTTCGCCTAAACTAATGTGCATGTTGCCGCTGTTGGGATTGGGAATCACGTCGAGGTCAAAAGCCTTTTTATCGTGTTCATCAATGCCGTAGAACGAGCAGACAAACCAATACTGCCGTTCTACGCCTTGCGGGTTGCAAAGGTTGTAGGCTGTGGCCTTGAGCCAAATGGTATCTTCCACATAGTTAAGCACATATACCTTGCATTTCTTTCCAATGGGGTCGGTGGTGCTGTCGGGTTCGAGCAGCCAAAGGATTTCGGGGTCTTCAAACTCCCAACTGACTGAATCCCAATGGCATGTGTTATTGTTGTCCCAAAACTGGTATTCATACGAGTTGATTTGGAACTCGGTGGCCGTTACTACCCAGTGTGGATAGATATTCTCAGGGTCGGTTGGGAAAATCTCAGAGGGGTCGGGCGACAAGTTGATGGTGAGATCGAGGTAGACGGTGCTGTCGCAACCTAATGGTGTGGAATAAACGTGTGTGTAAATTCCTGTTTCTCTATAGATTGAGTCTTTCCATTCGTATTCGTCGCATGATTCAATGGTGGTGGTGGTGCCTTCCACGTTGCCTCCTACGTCCAAATGGCAGGTTACGATGCTGTCGCAGCCGTCCATCGCGGTGTAGTAATGGGTGTAGTCGCCGGAGGTGTTGTATTCGCTCTCATCCCAAACGAAAGTGCCGCAAAGGGTGGTGTCGAATTCTATGGTCTGTATTTGCCCCATGGTGAGATGCAGCGTGACGATGCTGTCGCAGCCGCCCGAAGAAGTATAGGTCCAGTCATAGTCGCCGTCGTGGTCGTAGGTGCGGCCGTCCCAAACGTAGCTGCCACTGCACTCATAGTGACTGAAACTGTGGTTGATTTGGTCGGCTACGGAAAGTGTCAGTACCACTACGCTGTCGCAACCTTGTGTGGTTTGGAGGTTGAGGGTGCGCTCGAATGTGCCCGGCCCGTCGTACTCAAAGCTGAAGCCATAGCCGTCGTAAATGGCGGGTGAGCCTTGCCAGCAGCGACTGTCGCTGATGGGGACGTGATATTTGGGCCTTGCCGTGACGTAAACCAAGAGGCTGTCCTTGCATACAGAATTGTCGGGGTTGTCCTGCAAGCGGGCGAGGATGGTGTCATTATTAATAAGGATATTGTTGAACCCATAGCCCGAATACAGTTCACCGGCACAGGTCTCGACGTTTTCAGTGACATAATGCTGGGTAAGGTCGACGTAAAAGTTCAGTGTGTCGGAATTTCCTGACAAACAGCCTGATGCGTCTGTTTCCACATAGAGGTAGGCATTGTAAACTCTTCGGTCGTGGTAAACGTGTGTTGTGGGGTTGTCGGTGCTGGTAGTGCCATCGCCGAAATTCCACAAGATGCTGTATTCCTGAAAGTTGACATCGGCGGAGAAGGTTACAGGCTCTTCAATGCAATATGGGTAAACTTCCCCAGCCAATACTGCTATGTCGTTGATGGTCAGGTTGGTGCTGAGGTCTTTGGCGTTGGAGCCGACGAGGTAAGCGTATCCTTTGGCTTGACCGAAACCGTACACATGGGCATTGAAACCATGGTTGCAGCTGATTTGATGTACGCCGTGCGAAATGTTTTGACGGACAAAACTATAGTCGTTGTTGCCGTTCACGCGCGTGAAAAGCAAGGGCGAAATCTGCTCTCCATCTATGTAGACATTGTTGATGTCCTCTGTGTTGACGATGATGTTGACACTGTGGACGGTAATGTTGATGCTCGAATTGTTGAAAGTGGTGAAAGTGATGTCGTTGATGCGTTGCTCCACTGGGGCTATCCACACCATTGTGGGGTCGCCCAATCCGCCCAAGGGGTTCTGGTCGTAGCTCGAATTGTTGTAGAGGTAAACGGCGCAGGGTTGCGAGGCCGCGATGAAGCACGAATGTTCGTCTTCCGCCATGGAGAAAGTGTACGATTCGTAGGCTTGCAGGGTCGTCAGCGGATTACCGTTTTTGGTGATGACGTTGTTGTTGGCCGATGAGGTAATCTTGATGAAGTCGCGGTTGCGGTTGAGCGAGTTGGTCACCACAAAGTTCTTGCCCCACGAGCGCAAAGGCATGGCCTGTTCCACGATATGGTCGTAGCCGTTGCCCATGTTGATGGGGATGCACGTCAGGGTGTTGCCGTTGAAGACAGCGATTTTCTTGCAATCGGCGGCCACCACGTGGGTGCCACTCAAGTCACGGTTGGTGCCACTTCTGGTGGAACGCACCTGATAGGTCTCGCCTTGGTTCAAAGTGATGGAGTAGGTCTGGTTGGCTTGATGTCCGCCCAATGTGGCGCAGGTGGGCGTAATCTCGATAGAGGTGTTGTCTTCGGTGGCAACGATAAGAAAGGCACTGGTTTCGTTGGTTGTCACATAGTCATTCATGCTGCCCGCTGTCGACTGGTCGTAGCTTTGGATGATGTATTCGTCACCCAAGCTCTCTGTCGGCAAAACAAAGGAAGCGTCAAACGAAACGTAGGCGATGTTGGTGCAATACACCGAAATGGTGTCGGTCGAGGTGACTTTGATGGCTTTGTGCGTGATGGTCTCATAGTCGCTCTCGCCATGATAGCCTTGCGCTTCGGGAATGTCGACGGTCGTGATGTTGTTGGCGCGAACATTGAACGTCTCCGACCATCCCGTCAAAGGGTTGGTGACGACGCCTGAGCAGTCGCGCTTGGCACTGATGAGCACCTGAGTTGTAATCCAATAGCCTTGAGGATGGTTCCTGAACCCATTCTGCATGAACGACAGCCAAAACTCCTTGCCCTGCGTGGAGGTGTTTTGGGCCGTCGTTGGCAAGGCAAGGCAAATGAGGGCTAAAAACAGCGTTAATTTCCTTAATCGCTTCATTTCGACAATTGATGTTTATCTTCTGATGACAACCTTTTTCGCCACGGTTCCTTCCTTGCCAGTGGCCACGAAGAAGTAAATGCCTTGGGAACGATGGCGCATATCGTATTGCATCCTTTCGGGACCGCCGATGCTGTAGGTGTTGAGGTGGTCGATGAGGTTGCCCGTCATGTCGTACACTTTCAAGTCAATCTTGCCGGTGAGTTTCTCGAAGTTGATGGTCATCGTTCCGTTGTTGGGATTGGGCACCACACTGAAGTCGGCAGTGGTTTCCTGTTGCTCCTCAATGCCATAGAACGAGCAGACGAACCAATAACGCTGCACCATTCCTTCGGGAGCGCATTTGTTGTAGACCGTGGCATCAAGCCAAACGGTATCCGGTGTGTAGTTTAGGACATACATCTTGCAGTTCTTGCCCACCGGGTTGGTGTTCTGGTCTAATTCAAGCAGCCAACGAATGTCGGGGTTTTCAAAGGCCCAGGTGATGGAATCCCAATGGCAGGTGGCAGGATGTCCTTCTTCGTAGATGCTGAAGTCATACGAATTGATTTGGAACTCGGTGGCCGTCACTACCCAGTGTGGGGCAGTGTTGTTGGCGTCGACGGGATGAATCGCAGTGGGCTGCGGGGTGTATTCAAACTCCATGTGGCTGTGAACAATGCTGTCGCAGTCGGCTTGGTTCTTGTAGGTGCGGGTGTAGTCGCCTGTGGCATTGTAAACTGGGTCTTCGTGACCGTGGTAGTCGACAATCGTATGCCCCAGGGGATCCCAGAAGTATTCATCACATGCATTTACGGTAGGTGTGTTAGTCACATCATGGTCGTTGATGGTGAGGTAGAGCGTCACCTCGCTATTGCAGCCGTAAATGTTGGTGTAGTGGTGCGTGTATGTGGTGCTCTGTGTAAACTCCATGCCGTAGACTTGGTATTGGTCGTTATTCCAAATGAATTTGTCGCAGCTTGTTGTCACCACCTCGTTGGTGAAACTGGGTTTCAATTCAAGGTTAAGCACAACGGTACTGTCGCATGAGCCTTCGTAGTGAAGCGTGTCGTAGTAAACTCCCGACTCATAGTAGGTGTGTCCGTTTGACGACCATGTGTATTCCGTGGAGCAAATCGACACGTTGTAATATTTAGAGTTGTATTCCGATTCGTTGACTTGGATGATATAGATGCTGTCGCAGCCCGCAGCAGTTTCGTAGGCGATGGTATAAGGATAGGGGCTGGGTTGCATATACTCTCCGTCGAAATAGTAGCCAGGGCCGCCTTCGCAGGTCGATTCGGTCATGTAGAAGATATAACTTGGGTCTTCAACGAGGTTGAGCCTGATGATGCTGTCGCAGCCGTGCACTGTTTCCAAAGTGTGGTAGTAGGTGCCTGCACTGTTGAGCTCCTGGCCATAGAAAGTGTAAGAATCGCCTTGGCAATAGTGGCGGGTGATGGGCGTTTCATACGTCTCGTGGTAGGTGAGGTGCAGGTGGATGGTGCTGTCGCAACCGTGTTGCGACTCGATGGTGTGGTCGTAGGTGCCTTCTTGCGAGAGAATCTCACCGAAGAAGTTGTAGGTTTCGTCGGGGCAGATGCTGGCACTGATGCTCGATTCCACGTTGGGATGCACCGTAATGCTGACGTTGACGCTTTGGTTGGAAATGCCATCGCTGACTTGGCAGGTATAGGTGGTGACACCGACGGGCGGCGTGGCAATAGGATTCTGGATGTTCGGGTTGTTGAGCGTGTTGGCGGGTGACCAGCTGAAGGTGTAGTTGCCAGTGCCGGCAACGGGATGGGCATGGAGCGTCGTCGATTCGTTCTCGCAGATTTCATATTGGTCGGCGGTGGCGGTGGCAGACATGTTGGAACCATCCATCGGGACGGTGATTTGCGTGGAACCCGAGCAGTTGCCTTGCGGGTTGGTGACGGTGCAGGTGAATACTGTCGTTTCAAACAATTGGACGGTCTGCGTGGTCTGGTTGTTCGGGTTGACTACCTTGTCGGAAGGTTCCCAATGGAAGTTGAACGTGCCTTGTGCACCAGGATTGGCGGTCAGGGTGGCGATGCCGCCGTAGATGACGGTGCTTGGAGTGACCGAAGCCGTTGGGTTGGGCGACGCGTTGACGGGTACGCTCTGCGTCCGAGTATCGGAGCACGAGCCGCTGGTTTGTACGGTATGCGTCACCTGATATGTGCCGGCTGCGGCGTAAGTGTGGCTCACGGTTTGCCCCTGTCCGGTCTGGCCGTCGCCGAAGTTCCATTGATAGTTCGTGATGTTGTTGCCTGGCGATGAGGTAGCCGTGCTGGTGAACTCCGTGGCAGTGCCTTGGCAAACGGTGGTGTAGGTGAAATTGCACGAAGGTAGCGCATACACAGGCACGCTCTTTGTGATTTGGTCGGTGCAATGTCCGCCCGTCGATACGGTAAGTGTCACTTGGTATGTGCCTGGGTTCTGGTAGGTGTGCGTCGCGTTTTGTCCTTGTCCGGTTTGGCCGTCACCGAAGTCCCAGCTGTAGAGGTTGATCTGCTGTCCAGATGGGTTGGTGGTGGAGGTGCTGTTGAAGGAGGTGGCATTGCCCACGCAAACTGAGGTGAAATTGAAGTTGGCGGTGGGCATGGGGTAGACGACGACATCCGTGGTGGCGCTGTTGGATTGGTTTCCGACAGAAATGGTGCAGGTATAGGTGCCAGCCATAGCCATAGTACAATTGGGGCGGACGGGGTTTTGTTGGGTTGAGCTGAAGTTGCCCGGACCTGTCCAGCTGTAGGAAGCACCGGCTTGTCCGTTGGCGGTCAGGTAGATGGTTTCGCCCACGCAGTAAGGACCATTGTTGTCGACCAAAGGAGGCAAAATGCCGCAGTCAGTCTCGCCGTTACCAGCGTATTTTTGGAAAGTAATGTTGCCACTGCCTCCGTTATAGTTGGTTATAAGGAGTATAAAGTATTGACCTACTTGTCCGTTCACGACGTGAGCATACTCGTATGACTGTGCACTAAAACTGCAATCGTGAAGGTTGCCGGAAGGATAGAAATTGGGGTCTGTAGTGTTGTTAGGGCAACTGGAGCAATTCGCAGTCAGCAGTCCGGTTTGTCCCGCTTGTGTAGGACAAGGATCGGTTTGGTTGCTGAAGGGTCCCCAAAGGGCGAAGTCGACATCGAATGGAGCTTCGATTTTGATGGTGATGTTGCCCGCCACACCAATCCTCATGTAATACCAGAAAGAATGCTTGTTCGTGGGAGAGGTGCCTAAGCATCCGTAGTTCGGCCCCGACCATGAATAGCCACTGTTATTTGAGGGGAAAGTATAAACATCTGAGGTGCAGAAGGGTTCTGCATCCATGCAATGGTTAGCGCGGTCAAGATGGTCGGAAATCAGGAAGTTATAGTAGTCGTCACTGATATTGCGCGCCCATGAGTTGAAGATCTCAGAAAAGTCTTCTTTTGGCAACAATGAAGCTGCTTCGTATTCTTCCCGAAGTGTCGATCTGAGATAATCGAATTCGGCATAAATCGGGATGTCGGCGTTGTAGCTGTTGGGCCTGATGAACAACTCGCCAGGATTGTTTGTGGGGTTGCAAAGCCAGATGTCGCTCGTGGAAAGTGCCGATGCCATCTGAACACGTTCCTCCACGTTTTCAATCTCAAAAACGTTGAAAAGGAATCCGTTTTCATAATCCCTATAACCCTGAGCCCAAATCCTTGCGGGGATCACCGACAATAATAGGGCAAACGTAATCGTCTTGACTAATCTATTCATTGTTGCTTAATTTATTGGTTATCAATAATATATTATAATTCTATTGTTGTTTTTGGGCAAAAAAGACCTGACTTTTAACCGAGCAAATATAGAAATTATTCCAAAATAATAACATAAAACTGAAAAAATAGACCAAAAAAGCGGCCTAAGCCGCTTTTTTCATTGTTTAATGACCACTTTCTTGGCTACTGTCCCCGCTCGTGACGTGGCTACAAAGAAATAGATGCCGTCGGCATGGCCTTTCATGTCGTAGTCCAGGGTATCGGTGCCGCCTGCGCTGTAGGTGCTGAAATGGTCGATGAGATTGCCTTTCATGTCGTACACTTTCATGTCGACTTTGCCGCTCACTTTCTCGAAACGGAGTGTCATCTGTCCGTTGTTGGGATTGGGAATGATGCTGAAGTCGGCAAAGTTATGTTCTTGTTCCTCGATGCCGTAGAACGAGCAGACAAACCAATAGCGTTGCGACTTGCCTTGTTGGGCGCATCTGTTGTAGACTGTGGCATTTACCCAAATGGTGTCAGGGATGTAGTTCAGTACATAAATCTTGCAGGTTCTGCCTGCGGGGGAGGTGGTGGTGTCGGGTTCAAGCAGCCACCCGATATCGGGATCCTCGAAGCTCCAACTGATGGAATCCCAACTGCAAGTGAAAGGATGCCCTTGCTCGTAGATGCCGAATTCGTAGGTGTTGATTTGGAACTCGGTGGCCGTCACGACCCAGTGGGGGAATTCGTTATTGGGGTCGGTGGGGTAAATGACGGAGGGGTCGGGCGTGTAATCCAAATCGAGATGCATGGTGACGGTGCTGTCGCAGCCCTGCATGTTGGAGAAGGTGTGCTGATAGATGCCTTTGGTGTCGTAAATCTCGCCAGCCCATTCGTAGCTGTCGCAGACTTCATTGGCGGAGACGTAGAACTCGGTTTCTTGCACAGGATTGACAGTGAGGTGCAGGTGTACAACGCTGTCGCAGTGGTATTGCGTTTGCAGCGTGTGGTTGTAAGTGCCTGCTATACTGAGGTTTTGTCCAAAGAAGTTGTAGGTTTCGCCGGAGCAAATCTCAGCGTATGTGTCCGATTCCTCGTTGGGATGCACAAGTATGGTGACGCTGACTTCTTGGGTGGTCAGGCCATCACTGACTGAGCAATGGTAAGTGGTTGAGCCTAAGGGTGGTGTGGCGATGGGATTCTGTATATTGGTGCCGCTCAGGGTGCCGGCGGGCGACCAGCTGTAGGTGTAGTTGCCGGTGCCGGCAATGGGGTTGGCATGTAAGGTCGTCGAGCCGTTCTCGCAAATCTCGTATTGGTCGGCGGTGGCTGTGGCGGTCAGGTCGGAGCCTGCCATGCTGACGGTGACTTGTGTCGAGCTGGTGCAGTTGCCTTCCGTGTTGGTGATAGTTACCGTAAAGACCGTCGTCTCTTGAATGGGCACGGTCTGGGTGGTCTGGCTGTTAGGGCTGGTGACCATGTTGGCGGGTTCCCAGCGGTAGGTGAACGTGCCTGGCACACCTGGGTCAGCAGTCAAGGTGGCGACGCCGCCGTATTGCACGGAGGAAGGATTGACCGTAGCGGTGGCCACAGGCATGGCGAGGACGACTACATCGAGGGTGACCTCGTCAACACACCGACGCCCGGTCTGAACGATATGGGTTACCTGATAGGTTCCAGCTGCGGCGTAGGTGTGCGTTGGGTTCTGCTCTTCACTCTCCTCTCCATCGCCGAAGTCCCAGTGGTAGGCGGTGATTTCATGCCCTGTGGGGTTGGTGGTGGCGGTGCTGGTGAACGCAGTGGTCTCGCCGAAGCATACAGTGGGAGCCTGGAAGTCAGCAATGGGTTCGGCAAACACCACGACATCGGTGGAACCAGTGGTGGTTTGTCCGTCGACGGCCGTGACACAGGTGTAGGTGCCGCCCATCTCGTAGGTGCAATTGGGAAGGGTGGGGTTCTGAACGGTGGAAGTGAAACCGTTGGGGCCTGTCCAACTGTAGGTGGCGCCAGCTTGCGTTGTAACGGTCAGCTGGATGGTCTCGCCCACGCAATACGGGCCGCCGTTGGTGGCAATGCCAGGCAGGATGCCGCAGTCGGTGGTGCCGGGGCCGGAGCCTTCGGTCTTGGTGAACGAAATGACGCAAGGCTCACGCGAGTAATTGGTAATCATCAGGATGAAATATTCTCCTGTTTCGGGGGTGTGCTCTGTAATGGTGCCGTGGCTCGAGCTGTGCACATGTTGGCCTTCGGGATAGCCCAAATAGATGTCTTCGGAATAGGAGGCCGAATAGTTGCAGTCGATGATTTTGGCTGTCGTCAGTTGGGCAACGCAAGGGTCGGTCGGATGCTCGAAAGGTCCCCACATGCAAAAGTCGATGTCTCTTTCTGCGTAGGACTGCGGGTCGTGGCCTTCCATGTGGATGATGAACTGCCCGCCTGTGTTGATTCTCATGTGGTACCACGAGGGGTTGTAGGACGAACCGATGCAGCCGTCGTCGAAAACGCCAGGTGCCTCAAGTTGGTCGGCGGTTTGGCTGGTGTTGGCCGCATTGAAAGTGATGACGTCGGACGTGCAGAAAGGGTCTGAATCAACGCAATGGTTGTTCTCGGTCATGGCTCGGTTGAAAGCCAAATCCATGGTGATTGAGGTGAAAAACATGGCCGGAACGCGCTCTTTCCATTGGGGAACGAGCCTGTCGAGGTCCACTTTGTCAATCATGCGGAAGTTGGTGGCGGCGTTGTTGTAGAACGACTCGAATGCCTCAAAGAAATTGCCGTCGAAATGGTCTTGGCTCGGATTGACGATGAATTGTCCGTACTCGTCCTCCTGAAGCAGCGAGAACCTGTCGTCAAGCCCGATGTTGTAAAGCAGATACAAGCGCAGGTCGGGGTTGCCGATTTCAAAAAAGTTGAGCATGATGCCGTCGTCGGCATATTGCCGGTAAGGGGTCTGGCCGAAATGCTTCATTGGAATGAGGACGACCATCAAAATGACCAGTAAAAATTTGGTTGTGTTTTTCATAATGATTTGTTTTGAAAAAAGTTCTATTTATCAATTGGTGAAAACTCCATGTAGAATTTGTAGCTATCGCAGGCCTCGGCTTCAAAAGCACTTTCATCGTGCTTATTAATAATAAGGTGTAGCTTCTCGATGGAGTTGCAGCCGTCGCCTGTGCTGTTGCTCTCAACGAAGAGACCCTCTTTTTGGGCTGTATTGTCGAAACCGAAATCGCCTGTCTGTGCGTTCAGGGCGAAGGCTGAAAGCAGCAGGATAGCGATTGCGAGGTTGCGGAAAAAGAGTTCCATCGGTTATGAATTTGCTTGTTTGTCCAATGTTTTGAAAAAATCGCGTAAAAATAGGCATTTTTGGGAATATGTTTCCAAATAATGTCCTAAAAGTGCAATTTTTTGCTGTTTTGGACAATTTTGTAGGGGCGGACCCGTGTGTCCGCCCTCCAAATTCACGTTTCGTATGTTTTGCATGGCGGACCCGTGTGTCCGCCCCGACAAATTCACGTTTCGTATGTTTTGTAGGGGCGGACCTATGTGTCCGCCCCCCATGTGTCCGCCCCCATACACGTGTCCGTTCCCCTGTATTCGGTTGGCTGTTTTGCATAGGGCGCACACGCGGGTGCGCCCCTACATTTATTCAATCACCATCTTCTGTGTTTTCACGTCGTCACCCTTGATCAGACGAATGACGTACACACCCTTGGTCATTTCGTCCGTAGAGACGCGATTCATCACGTTTCCTTGATAAACGACGCGACCCATAACGTCAACAATCTGTAACGTCGCATCTGAAACGCTTGTTGTAATGACAATTTCCCCATTGTTGACAAATGCAAAAGGCGTGTCATCGTCGCCGTCAGCGTCCCCGCTGACGGAAAACACGAGGCGGAAACGGGAGGCGTAGTCAGTCGTTTTGGCAGTGAAGGTGTAAGTGGCGGGTTGGAAATCCTCCTTGCCCCCTTTGCCAAGGGGGAGCAGGTCGATGTCGGCGCCGGTTAGGTTGTCAATAAGGTGCAGATAGTCAAACTCCGCGTTCTCGGCTTTGATGCAGATCGTGTATTCCCCAGTTTCCGAGGCCTCAAAGTTCAGCGGCATTTCGCCCTGCTTCGCGGCGTAGGCAATGGCATACTCTTCATTGCCTTGCGGAATGTAGAGTTTCGCGTTGTCCTTGTTGAAAACGAACTTGCCCAATTCGTCACCTTCGTTGAAACTGACAATGGCCTTGTCCAAAATGGTTGCTGAGCTTGTCGAAGCACCGCGTGTGTTGGCTTGCGCTACGGCGATTTGCAATGTGCCGTTGTTTTGGCCTTGCGTTTCGGGTGCGGTCTTGCTGAAGGTAACAGACTCGCCCGTGTTTTCCGCTTTCACCATTACGCCCGTGCAAGCGGGAATAGCCGTTTCCATTGAAACCGCAACCGGTTCGATGGCCGAGCCGTCTTCGTTCATCGTGTAGAAACTCTTGTTAGCGTATGCACTGACGGGGAACGGATTGCCCACCAAGTTCCAACCTGCAAAAGAGACATTGGCATCATAAACAAGTCCCACATTTTTCGTTTCGTCCTCATTGAACGTGCCTTTAAAAATAAGGTTTACATCCTCGGCATTGGCGTAGAGGTAGCCTTGGCCATTCACGAGATTGAAGTTGTTAGCCTTATAGTTTCTCCATTCGGCGTTTTCAGTTTGGTCGAAAAGGTAGAGGTCGTAAGTGCCAGTAGTGGGAAGCATATCGTCGATTTCAGTTGGAGCGGTGTTTTCTGCAAGTGGTGAGGCGATGAATTGCCATCCATCGCTTTGACCGTGGGCTGGAATGGATTTGTAGGCAATTGGAAAAATTCTGTCTTCGTAATTGCTCCAATTTGTAGCGGTTTTATATTCATCAAGAGATTCGTAAGGAACATAAATTGGGTAATTTGAATCATCCATATCTAATAAATTCTCCAACGTTGGTGGCTCAATTGATAACAATGTTACTGAAACAAGGCTCATACAGTTATCAAAAAGTTGGCCTCCAAGGATAGTTACAGAATTACCAATTGTAACTGATGTTAGATTACTGCACCAAGCAAATGCGGAACCACCTATTGTTGTTACAGAATTGGGAATATTTATAGTAGTCAGTCCTGAGCATTCCACAAAGGCTGTTTCGCCAATTTCAGTTATTGTATTGGAAAATCTAATCGTATTTAATGCTCTGCAACGAGCAAAAGCCTCGCTATAGATTATAGTCACGGAATTAGGAATTACAATAGAAGCAAGACCATTACAATCTGAAAAGGCACTGTTACCTATTGAAGTCACAGAATTGGGGATGATTGTACTATTACATCCATCAACTAATCTATTATTTGCCGTTTTAATAATCGCATTACAGTTTTCTCTCGAATCATAAGATGTATTATCTGGATCCACAACTATCTGAACAAGATTTGTGCATCCTTCAAATAGCCTTCCTTCGATGTTCGAAACAGAATTTCCAATGTAAGCATAAGTAAGATTAGTACAATAGGCAAACGCTCTTTGTCCAAGGAAAACAACCGAATTAGGAATGACTATTGAAGTAAGATTAATACAATTGGCAAACGCAAATTCCCCAAGGAAAACAACTGAATTGGGAATAACAATTGAAGTAAGACCCGAACAACCTTCAAAAGCAAGCGATTCAATAGTAGTTACCGAATTAGGAATCTCTATTGATGATAGGCTGGTGCAAAACAAAAAAGCACCGTCTTTGATAGTAGTAACCGAACTTGGAATAGTTACAGATGATAAACTGCTGCAATAGCCAAAGGTGTTTTCATTAATGATGGTCACGGAATTGGGAATAATTATTGATGTGAGATTGGAGCAATACCAAAAAGTCTCAATCCCAAATGACTTTAAAGAACTGGAAAGATTCACGGTTTCAAGACCAGAACATTCACAAAACGCCTCATTTCCAATATACAGCACCGTATTTGGCATATCAACAGAAATTAGACCTTCGCACAACCAAAATGCATTATCAGCAATTCCCCTCGTACCTTCCTGTATGGTCAAATTACCAGTAGGTTTATCACCTTTGTATCCTAAACACCAACCATCTAAATACAAAAGGCCATTTGGTTGATTAAAGTACCACATGGTTCGATCAAAAGCCCCCTGGCCTATGGATTTCACAGAATTTGGTATGTTCGGATTGTTTGTAAAATATGCGTTATAAAACACAAACGATGGAATCCTTTCCACACCATTACCAATTATAAGAGTACCGCCACCACAACTTTCAAAAGGATAGGATGGATACCAAAAATCTGAACAATTGATAGCATTATAATAGATTTCATCAAAGAAGCAGTTTTTAAAAACTTCACCGCCCATGTATGTTACAGAATTTCCTATTGTTAGACTGCCATTAATGCCATTACAATTTTGAAAGGCGCAAGTTCCTATGCTGGTTATTGAATTTGGTATAGATAAATCACCCGAAAGAAGATTGCAGCCAGAAAAAGCATTTCGACCAATTTCTGTTACAGGATAAGTAACTCCTTCATAAATAACTGTTTCAGGAATTGTCAATGTGCCTATGGCTGAAGTTCCATCTTTATGTCCTGCAATACTGGCGTAAGGTCCAAAACTGTAATTGTACAAGTAGTACCGCAAGTCACCTATTATGACCTGAGCAAACATTTCAGAAAACCCTGCTGCACCAAGCAGCAGCGCAATCATCACGGCTTTAGCCGTCATTCCAAATTGTAAAAATCTCTTTTTCATTTTATTAGTGTTTAATTGTTCATATTCTCTTTCTCAATTCAACATAAAAAACAGCGTGGAATCAATCCCTTGCCTGACACTCGGGTTACCACTCCCACACCTCAAACAAGTTTTCCACGCCGTAGCAACTACGGCATTTGTAACTTGTCCTTGAGGTGCCCCCGAAGGGACAGGGTGGTAAATGAGTGTCAAGAACAGCAACAATTGCTATTTTTAATATTTCTATTTCTGTCGGATGCGCCCGATGCGCTGTAATCATTCGTTTATTGTTTGGTTAGACTTTCGTTTGTGAAGGCAAAAGTAGGAAGAAATTCGTTTGCTTGGCACGAACTGGAAACAAATCTTCCAAAAATCTGCCAGAAAACCGTTGCCGTCGGGAGAATATTGTTACTTTTGCGGTCGGAAACAAAAAAATGCTGGATTATGACGACATTTGCTCTGAACAATCTTTGGAACTACCTGCAAGGGCTGATGCTCTCGCAAAGCGAGCGCGAATGGTTGGTGGGAAAGCTCTCCGAGCCAGTGGAGAAGGTTTCCGAAGAGGCAAAGGAAGACATTGCGAAAAAAACATACAAAGCGATTCCCATATCGCCAAAACTAAAATGGTTGCGCATACACATTGCAGCAGCACCTCAATGGAATCGTCAAGAGGCGTGGAATCGCCTGACCGACAAACAGCGCGAAGAAGCTACAAAACTTCATTTGTCAGCTGAAGATATGGACGAACGAACATTTTACATTATAGAAAAGCACCTGAAATGAAGCACGTATTTCTTGACACGAACATTCTGCTCGACCTCGTTCAAAATCGTGAAGGTTTCGGCAATGCCGCAAACATTTTGGAAGGTGCATTCAAAGGCCAATACTCAATTTGTGCCTGCACATTGTCTTATGCCAACATTGCTTATGTTTTGCGTAAAGAGTCCAAAGAGCGGCGCTATCAATTACTGTCACTGTTGGCAGAAACAGTACCCATGTTGCCGCTGATGCCCGACGATGTCAACATTGCCATTGCCAATCCTGTAAACGATTTCGAGGATATGTTGCAATACCAATGCGCCAAAGCCAACGGCTGCGATGTCATTATTACAAACAACGGGAAAGATTATGCCGAATTCTGCGACTTGCCCTTTATGACCGCCGCCGAATTTTTGAAGGGATTATGATACTTTCATTTAGTCCTCCCATACTTTCCCCCTTTACATCTTCACAATCTTGCGACTCCATCGCTGCCCGTTTTGCTCCACGACGAAGTGGTAAAGGCCTGGCTTTTGGTCTTTCAGTGAGATGACTTTGGCGTTCTGCATCTTCATGATGAGTTTTCCGCTTTCGTCATAGACCTGCACTGTGAAGTCGTCGGGCTGTTCCATTTCAAGGGTGATTTGGTCGGTGGTGGGGTTGGGATGGATACTCATTGGAAGGTCGGGCCGATTGGCAGTGGCATCCAAGTGAATCGGCAGCATGATGTAGTCTATCCAGGCACCATCGAGGCCGCCGTCAACACTGTGGTCTTTTAAATACGTCCAAGTGTAGGTGTGCTCTCCGGCGCTTACGTCGTAGGCATGTTCGGCCCACCATTCCTCGCCCGACCAACGTTCCAACTCTTCTCCGTCGATGCTGAAGATAAGGAAGTCGTAATTCGGTTCCGATGATACGGTGCTGAAGAAAGAGAAGGAGCCGTCGTCAACGCTGTTGTAGATGAAAGTCAAGGTTGAGGTCTGGCTGTGGTCGATGGTGTCCGACTTGGCACAGTAATGGCCGTCATACGGGTAATATCTTTCATCGATGACCCACGGATGTTCGGGGTCGTTGGTCCAATAGGACGGGTTGAAAATGCCTTGCTCAAAGCTCTCCACAGAAAAACCTATCGGGTAACTGAAGTTTTGGTCTATTTGGAGGTTGCCGATGGAAGAACGCAGTATCAAGTTGACTTGGGTGGACTCACCGGCGAGGTATTCAACATACACTTCAATGTTGACCTCAGCCGAATCGCCAATCTCCATGTCGTTGAGGATCTGTTGTGGCGTGACGACACGGATGTAGCCTTCTTCGTTGTGCAATGAAATTTGGGGCTGTTCGGCACGATAATGGCCGCAGTTGGTGAGGCGGAAAGTGAGGGTGGCATATTCGCCTGGGTCGAGGTATCCATTGCCGTTGCCTGCTGCATCGTCGAGACTGATGAGTTGCGCCGTGATGTCGGGCGAGAGTACGGTGAGGGTGAATTGTTGCTCAAAACTTGTGCCGCCCGATGGGGTGCTGATGGTAAACGGCACTTGGCTCCCGTCGGGGATGCCGTCGCTGAGGCTGAAACGGAATGCGTTCTCGATGAACTGGCTCTCGCTCGGCGGCAAAGCCGCAAATTGGGCTTGTCCTTCCGCAATGGTCAGGTAGTCTGAGTTGGAGGTCAGGATGGCTGTGCCGCCATTGCTGGTCTCCCGTCCTAAATTGGTTAGGTTGATGTCGGCGGTGAGGGTCTGACCGCAGTAATGAACCAAGTCTCCACCATTCAACGCGAGGCTGTCGACGACGACAAAAGGCCCGTCAACGGCACTTATCCAAAGGTTTTCTTCGTGCCGCAGGTAGTTCTGTCCGGTGATGGTCAGGTGGATGGTGCTCGCGGTGATGTTTTCCATGACGGTGATTGTCTGTTCTTGTCCCGTCCCAGTGGCGGTGGCAAGGATGCGTGTCTGCCCGTTTTGGTTGGCGGTCAGGGCGATTTGCGTGCCTTCGGGTGCGGTGATGTGGAAAGGCCTGAAGCAAGTGATGGTTTGGTCGTGTGTTGGATTGATGAGTTGGGGCATCTCAGTGAAAATCCGTAGGAAGGGGTCGCCATGGGTGTGGAAGGTGTTGTAGGTGGTGACGCACATCTCTTCGTTGGTTCCAGGGAAGACGTGGGCTTCCAAGAAGTATTTGCCTGCAACGTTGGCGAAAGAAGGCAACCACGAGTCGGTGTGGTCGTTGAAGGGACCATAGTCGGGGAGGAACTCGGAGTCGAAGAGGTCCCAAACGCCCCAAAGGTAGATGTCGTTGGCAAACGAATAGGTCTGTCCCACTGGCGCGATGGCACCCACGATGCCGGCATTGTGGCCGTTGCACCTCATGCGAATCAGGGATTCGACGAAGCAGGTCTGCGAAGCGTCGTACATGCCTGTCCGGCAGTTGACGGATATGAGATAGGTCATCTTGTTCACGTTGTTGATGGCATTGAAGTCGGTGGTATAAATTTCGGGCTGGTACCATTTCGTGTTCCATCCGTGGTCACGGTGCTGGATGAGGTAGGCGCCGAGGTTGATGGCTTGAATGACTTGTGCAGCCGTGCCTCCTGTCCAGCCGCCAAGCTCTTCGGGGGTGGCGGGGATATAGCCGAGACCCTCAGGGCCGAAATACGACACCACGGCGTTTGTGCCGTATGCCGTCGACCAATTAGGCCCGAGGTCGCCAGCATAAATTTCGTTGATGCGCACGGGCATCTTGCCGTGTTGCGACAAGTAGCCGCTGATGGTGGCAATGGTGATTTGGAACCAGCGGATGTCTTGCCAGCCTGCTGCCGTCAAGGGATGGGTGTAATAATATAGGTTCGAGACTGGGTTGGTGTACTCATACTCAATCTGTTTGCCGATGAGGATGGGCAGGTCTTCGTGGTTTTGTGCGATGATGCGCGTGAAGTTGATGTCGGGCAGGTTGTCGTTGTTGACGTCGGCGTATGGGTTGTCGGAGGTGACGGTGCCATCTTTTGGATGCAGTGTGGGGACACCTGGCACGAAGCGCGTCAGGTCGGAGCCGCTTTCTCCAAGCAGGCAGACGGCCACGGGCGGGATGTCCCAGCTTTGGTAGATGTTCCTGAACCAAGTGAGGAGCATGTTTGAGGTGCCGGCACCCGTTTCCGACATGCGCATCACACGGGTCAGGATGCCTTGCCTTGTGCGGTAGTCGGCCAATTCCTGGGCAGCTTCCACAAAAACGTCGTCGTTGGGCGTGAGGATGAGGTATTCGCATCCCGTGGGGCGTGTGCGCGACCATTCTTGTTTCCGTGCGTCGTAGTTGATGGGGGGAAGGCAGTCGTAGTTGAGGATGGTGTTCTTGAGGATGGGGTCCCAATAAGGCGAGCGCAGGCGGTCGTCGCCGAAATGCCCATTGCCGCCTTCAAAGCGAATGTCGATGTCCATTTGGCGGTGGACGGCGATTTCCTGCCTCACGGGGTCGAACTGCACAGGGCATAGACCGAAATGAATGACATCGACGCCACGTAGTTGTTGCGGCTCGGCCATGCGATATGGTTCTGAGGGATAAAGCCCCATAGTGCCGTAGGTCTTGCTGTTTTTGTGGAAGGGTGGCTGCTCGTCGTTTTCGCATTGGCTGCCGAAGGAGGGCGCGATATTGATGCCCGTCATGCGTTCATTGCGCGAAGTCCTGACCTCAACGACAGCTCTTGCCCCTTGCGGGATGGCAATGAAACGGTTGAAGGTGGGCAGGTTAGGCTGGCCATAGTCGTTGGGAGCAACGATGCCCTTGGTCGATATGGTGTGCATCAGTTCGCCTTCGCAACGGACGGTATCGATGCTGAAATCAGTGAGTTCGAAACGCAAACTGATATGTTGGCTGTCCGATTCAAGTATGGTGAAATTCTGCCCAAAGGAGAGCAGGGGAAGGACAAACAACAGGATGAGAGGAAAGAGACGATGTTTCATATTGTTGAGTATTAAATGACAAAGAAAGCCGTAAAAATACGGCTTTCTTTGAAAAATCAACGAAAAAAATGCACAAAACGTGATTTTTTCCTTTCAGAATGTCTTTACACAATCCCCGTGAAACCCATGAACGCCATGGCAAGAATGCCTGCGGTAATCAGAGCGATGGGGGTGCCTTTCATGCCCTTGGGCGGCTCCATCAGGTCGATGTGCTCACGGATGCCTGCGAAGATGACCAAGGCAAGGGCAAAACCGAGGGCGATGCCCACGGCATAGACGACAGACTCGCCAAGGTTCAACAGTGCGGCGGCCTCGCCTTCAACAAAGGAGAATTCCTTGGTGACAACGGTTAGCGAAACGCCCAAGACGGCGCAGTTGGTCGTAATCAGCGGCAGGAACACGCCCAAGGCGGTGTAGAGCGACGGACTGATTTTCTTCAAGATAATCTCCACCATCTGCACCAAGGCGGCGATGATGAGGATGAAGGCGATGGTTTGCATGAACTTGTCCAAACCCAAAGGGATGAGCAGGTATTGGTTCACAAGCCAAGTTACCAAGGTGGCCAAAGTCAGCACGAAGATGACGGCGGCACCCATACCCAAGGCTGTGGAAGTCTTCTTTGAAGTGCCAAGGAAGGGACAAATGCCCAAGAACTGACTGAAGATCACATTGTTGACCAAAATGGTCGAAAGGATGATGATAAGGTATTTCATGGCTTAGTGACTTTCTTTTTTGAATTTGTTGACGATAGCGATAAGGAATCCGAGGCAGATGAACGCCCCAGGAGGCAGGATGAAGAGCAGGATGTTGGCCGTCTCGGGCAGGATGCGCAATCCGAAGATGGAGCCGCTACCCAAAAACTCACGGATGCAGCCCAATATGGTCAGGGCGAAGGTGAAGCCCAAGCCCATGCCTGCACCGTCGAGAATGGATGGGAATACCGGGTTTTTCGAAGCGAAGGCCTCAGCGCGACCGAGCACGATGCAGTTCACCACGATAAGCGGAATGAACAAGCCGAGGGTTTCGTAAATGTCGGGAACGTAGGCCTGCATCACCAGTTGCACGATGGTCACAAACGAGGCGATGACCACGATGAAGCAGGGAATACGAACCTTGTCGGGGATGAAGCCCTTCAGCAGCGAAATCACCAAGTTCGACATGATGAGGACGAAGGTGGTGGCCAGGCCCATCGACATGCCGTTGATGGCGCTGGTGGTGGTGGCCAAGGTCGGGCAGCAGCCCAACAGCAGCACCAAAATCGGGTTCTCCTTGACGAGGCCTTTGGTAAAGGTTTGCAGATTGTTACTCATTGTTGTCCTCCTTTCATGAATTTTGACTTGTTCGCTTCAAAACTATCGCAGGCCATTTTCACGGCACCCGTGAAGGCACGCGAACTGATGGTGGCCGCAGTGATGGCATCCACGTCGCCGCCGTCTTTCTTGACGCTCAGGTTGTAGGATGCAGGATTCTTGCCGTTGAATTGGTCCTTGAATTTCGGATTCACCATATTGGCGCCCAAGCCGGGAGTTTCGCTTTGCGAAAGCACCGAAACGGCATTGACGGTGCCGTCGACGAGCAGGCCGACCATGAGTTCGATGCGACCGCTGAAACCGGCATTGGAGTAGGTCTTCACAGCAGCGCCGAGCAGGTTGCCTTGCGCATCGTATGCCAAATTGTAGGTCAAATCGTCGACGACGGTTTCCTCAATGCGGTCGATGGGCGTGTCGGTCTTCAAAACCGCTTCGATGGCCGCTTGGTTTTTCTTCAAATCAACCTCGGCGATGGTGTCTTTGGTCATGCCATAGACGAGGCCGAGCAAGCCGCCCGAAACCGCCGTGATGACGAGCAGGGCGACGACCATATTAATTAAGGTGGATGGTTTCTTTGCCATGGCGTTTACTTTTTAGAGGGTTTGACGACACCGAAAACATACGGCTTGAAAGCCTTGTTGATGAGCGGCGTGAAGGCGTTCATGATGAGGATGGCGAACGAAACGCCTTCGGGATAGGCACCCCAAAGACGAATCACCACCGTTATCAAGCCCACACCGACACCAAACAGGATTTTGCCTCGAATGGTCATGGGGGTGGTCACCATGTCGGTCGCCATGAAGAAAGCACCGAGGATGAGACCGCCATACACCAAATGGTACCACGGCGCGATGAAGTTGGCCGGATTGACGAGATGGCAAATTCCCGTGAAGATGAACACGGTGAGCAGAATGGTCAAAGGTGTCACGAATTCGATGACGCGGCGGGCTAAAAGGTAAATTGCACCAAGCAACAGGGCGATGGCGCAAACCTCGCCAAAGGCACCGCCACGGTTGCCGAGAACCATGTCAAGGAACTGCATGTCACCTGTTTCGGCCAGCGAACCCACGCCGGATTCCTTCAGTATGCCGAGCGGGGTGGGACCCGTGACGGCATCGGCGAAGAAGCCTTTCTCGAAAATGGGCTGGGCTTGCGGCCAAGTGGTCATCGCGGTCGGGAACGACACGAGCATGAACACACGGCCTACCAAGGCGGGATTGAAGGGGTTTTTGCCCAAGCCGCCGAAGGCCATTTTGCCCACGCCGATGGCGACGATGCTGCCCACGATGGCCATCCAAATGGGAAGGTTGGCGGGCACGTTGAAGGCAAGGAGCAAACCAGTTAATGCAGCCGAGCCGTCATTGATGGTCAAAGGCCCCTTGATGAGGAATTTCTGGATGAGCCATTCGGTCAGCATACAGGCGGCTATCGAAACGAAGGTCAGCCTGAGCGCATACCAGCCGAAATAGTACAAAGCCACAAGCAAGGCGGGAACCAACGCGAGAATCACGCGATACATGATTTTCTGCGTGTTTTCCGTCGAGTGTACATGCGGCGAACCGGATATTGTGTATTTGTTCATTGTTTAAATGTTGGTTGTTTAATCGTTTAATTGACTCGGGACTGCGGGACATGGGACGCGGGACTCATTCCGCATTCTGCATTCCGCATTCTGCATTCAAATTATTTCTGGTTTCTTGCACGGATGATGGCACCAGTCTTGGCCTTGCCGTAGCGGATGTAGTCGAGCAGCGGGATGTTGGCGGGACAGGTGAACTCGCATGAGCCACATTCGATGCAGTCCATGATGTGGTTCGTTTCCGTCTCGTCGAAATTGTTCTGCTTGGCCAACTTGTGGAGCAGGAACGGCTGCAAGCCCATCGGGCAGGCCATCGCGCAACGACCGCAGCGGATGCAGTTGGTCTGGCGACGGTCTTGGGCCTCGTTCAAGGTCATCAGGAGGATGCCGGAAGTGCCTTTGATGCACGGGAAGTTGGTGACCGACACCGACTTGCCCATCATCGGGCCGCCGTTGATGACATCGGTGATGCCTTCGGGCAGACCGCCAGCGGCCTCAATAAGGAGGTCGGCGGGTGTGCCGAAACGCACACGGAAGTTGCCTGGCTTCTTGACCGACTTGCCCGTCACGGTGACGATGCGCTCAATCAAGGGCTTGTTCTTTTGGACGGCTTCATAAATGGCGTAAGTCGATGCCACATTGACCACGACGCAACCCGTCTCGATGGGCAGTTTGCCCGACGGCACTTCGCGACCCGTGACGGCCTTAATCAATTGCTTTTCACCGCCTTGCGGATATTTGGTCTTCAAGGGCTGCACCTCGATGCCTTTGTAAAGGTCGCGGTGCGCGTTGATGGTCTTGTCGAGCAACTCGATGGCCTCCATCTTGTTTTCCTCGATGCCGATGATGCCTTTGTCGGTATTGACGGCCTTCATCAGGATTTTCACGCCGACGAGGAATTCTTGCGTCTTTTCCAACAGGAGGCGGAAGTCGCAGGTGAGGTAAGGCTCACATTCGGCGGCATTAATAATAATGTATTCGGCTTTCTTGCCTTCGGGAACCATCAGTTTGACGTGTGTGGGGAAGGTGGCGCCGCCCATGCCGACGATGCCACATTCTTTCACCTTGTCAATGATTTGCTTGGAATCCAATTTGATGTCGGTGATCAGTTCATCGGTGTCAATGTAGCCCTCAATCCATTCGTCTTGGTCTTCGCGGTCGATGAAGACGGCGGGCTTGTAGTAGCCCGTGTGGTCCATCACGACATCGACTTTGGCGACGGTGCCCGTGGCGGGCGAGTGGACATTGGCCGAGACGAATCCTTTGGCCGTGCCGATGAGTTGTCCCGTCAGCACGCGGTCGCCTTTCTTGACGATGCATTCAGCCGGTGCGCCAAGGCATTGTCCGAGCGGGACGATGATTTGTTTGGGCATCGGGAAGTCTTGTATGGGCTGGTGCGCCGAGAGTTTGTTCTCTTCGGGATGCACGCCGCCTCTTGGGAAAGTCTTTATCGGGTTCATGCTGTGACGGTGTTTTCGGGTTTGACTTCAGTTTTCACCTCAACCGGTTCGGGTTTCGGCTGTGGCTTCACGGCGGGCTCTGCGCCTTGCAGGGCAGGGGTTTCCGGCTTGGGAGCGGGGAAGTTGATGGCGTGGATGCTGCCGCGTGGGCACACTTTCACGCACTTGCCGCATGCCTTGCACTTGGCCGGGTCGATGTAAGCCAGGTTGCCGCGCATTTCGATGGCCTCGAAGGGGCACTCTTTCAGGCACTTTTGGCAGCCGATGCAGCCCACTGAGCAGTTCTTGACGACCAACGCGCCCTTGTCGGTGTTCACACAGCACACATACACGCGGCGGTCTTTCTTGCCGCGCGGGCGTACCTCGATGATGCCACGCGGGCAATTCTTGGCGCACACGCCGCAGCCCACGCACTTGTCGGGATCGACGACGGGCAGGCCCGTTTCCTTGTCGATGTGGATTGCGTCGAAGTTGCACTTCTTCACGCAGTCGCCGAGGCCGAGGCAGCCTTTGGAGCAGCCGCCTTCGCCAGCATACAAAGTATTGGCGAAAGCGCAGATGTCGGCGCCTTCGTAATGCACCTTGGAGGGTGAGTTTTGGCAACTGCCGTTGCAGCGCACCACCGCAATCTTAGGTTCGAAGGCGGCGGCGGTCAGTCCGAGGACGGCGGCCACCTTGCCCATGTCGGTGCCGGGGCAGGCCAGTCCGTCGATGTTGCCTTTTTCGGCGGCTTGCTTCACGCAGGCCTCGGCCAAAGCTCGGCAGCCCGCGAAGCCGCAGCCGCCGCAGTTGGCGCCGGGCAGACAAGCCTCCGCTTCGTCAATCAGCGGGTTCTCCTCGACCTTGAACTTCTGTGCCACGAAGTACAGAACCACGGCAAGCACACCGCCCAAGATTCCGAGAACCGCAAGGGAAATAAATAAAGTGTTACTCATTTAAAAAAGAATTTTGAGTTTGTTTTCGATTTGAACCCGCAAAAATACGGAATATCGTTTTTTTGGCAAAGGAAAAAATGTGGAAATTTTGAAAGGAAGGGCATTAAAAGCCTATAGCCAGTCAAAATTGTCTGAAATCAGCAATTCTTCCTTGGTGACCAAATGTGTGGTTTGCATCGGGATGGTTTGATAAGGCAATCCGAAGGAACACGCATAATTCCTGACTTCTTCCGTATTGTCGTATGTCATCAAAATGTGGCCTTTCATTTGTTTGGCCAATTCGAAAATGTGTTGATGATCTACGTCATAGTGGTTGTAAAGTCTTTTGCCTGCCACTGTATAGGGAGGGTCGATGAAAAAGAAAGCATTTATATCGTCCTTTTTCTGTTCCATAATTCCAAAAGCATCACCGTGGATGAATGTAATTCTATCGCGGAGGCGGTTTACTTCAACAATGCGTCTGATTAGTGTCGTTGGATACCATCGGGAAGAAAGCCCTTTTCCGCCTTCGCCTGTTTTTATCATCCCAGAGCCTTTGGCAAGTATGCCTCCGTGATTGGTCCTGTTGCGTACAATGGTTGAGAACCCTCTTTCCTTGATGCACAATGAGGCCATAATACAAGATTCGTTGATGCTTTCGGCGGTCACCACGAAGTTGCCAATCCTGTCGATGAGCCATGGGAAATCCTTGTCGGAGAGTATGGTTTGCCAAGCGGCGGCCATGTCGTCGTCAATCTCCACCATTGTAGCATGATTGAAATAATGTTCAGCGACGGCAGTCAAAGAGATGATTCCTCCGCCTGCAAAAGGCTCAATCAATTCGGAGCAGTCAGTTGCTTGTTTGAACCATTTCCTTGCAGTAGGCACAAGCCAAGTTTTCCCTCCCGGATAGCGGAACGGACTTCTTTGTGGAACCGAAGCCACATTGATTACACGATTCCTCGTGCGGACAGGTGCAAAAGTTTCCTCATCGAAAAGGCTCAATTGTGACAGCTCATCTCTCATAACAGTTCAAAGACAGAATGTGTTTCGGGTGCATTGGTGATTCGCTCGTCTAATTTTTCCTGTAATACTGTCAAGAAGTCTGTTACATTGCCAGGTTTGGTGTAAATCACTTTTTGTAGTGCAGATTGGAATTCCGTGTAAATGGTGTCTGCCAAAACGAGATGGTATTGGTTGTCGGTTTTGTCTAATTTCAAATCGTACAAAAACCAAGCGATGTCTGCTTTATCTTTGGTAGTGGTTGGAAGTGCAGGCAAGGTTTCAAAAAACGACTTTTGGATGACAACGCATTGTTTCTTTTCCCAAGCCTTGAAAATGCCGCCTTTGTATAGCATTTGAGGAATCAGCCTTTTGCGTGAAGAGGAAAGATAGTCAGGGTGCGGATAGTTGGGACCTTCCCAATGGAAATCAGCACTCGGCTGTTGCAAATAACTTTGGAACGGATTGCGCAGATTGCCGCTGATGTAAACGCCTTGCACCTCAATGGAAGCGAAGTCGGTGATGTGTCCGGATTCATCGTACTTGACAATCACATAATCAATGTTGCCGGCGGATTGTCCCTCGGCATCAATGAGTTTTATTTCGGGTAGTGAAGTCCATCTTGTGCCTTTCGGCCAAACAAACTCCGCAGCGTTTCTCAATATCATCCAATCCTCTCGGAATCGAGTGGGGCAGGTGATGACTTGATTGTCGCCATGATTGATGCTACAAACGCCAAGCGGGTTTTCTGCTTTGTCTTTGGTACAGTTGGGGAAACGGTTATGGAAGGGACAGAGACGGTTTTCTCGATAATGAGCCGCCCGCTCTGAATCGTTAAAAACAGGGAAGCCGAATATTTCTGCTATGGGGTTGTTTCTTTGCATCGTAGTTTGTGTATTGATTGATTTGGTGCAAAAATACAAATCAATTATTCAAATCGCATTACAAAATTATACAATTTGTATTATACAATTTGTATAATTTTTAAAAAAGCAATACAAATAATTGTTTTTCAATATGATATAAATGTTCAGTGGTATATTTTTGTTCTGGCAATTCCGCGCTGTGTCTGTACTTCTTGCAAGGACAATTCCATGCGCTCGCAAGGCTCGGTCGACCTTTCTGCCAAGCATTGCCCAAGCAGGTCGAACAACCTGACGCTTACAATTCCCTCGGCTTCGATGAACACATTGTCGTGGGCGGGATTGGGGTAAATCTTTATGGGAAGTGCTTTGTTTTCGTCAATGTCGAAGAATCCCGCGTGGATGACGATTTCCTGCTCGGTGTATCCGCAGTAGTCATTCCAAGCCCTGACTTTCAGGGTTGTAGTGCCTGGTGAGGTGGCAATCAAAGTGCAATGCGTTTCCGAGGCATCCACAACCCAATCCGAAACTTCGCAAACCCATTCGTAATGCGTTGCAAAAGCCACGGAATCAATTTGATAATTGTATTCGTAATGGACAAAGTCGGTCGAAACGAAGATTTCTTGCAATCCCATGATTTCTGGAATTGGATCGGGATGCTGCCAAACAACGAGATTCATGCTGACCACGGAATCGCAGTCGTTGATTGAGACGAAAGTCTGCTCATATTGTCCAGATTGCGTGTATTCGTGTCCGTTCCAAACGAAGCTTTCGCAAACCGTGGTGTCAAAAGTGATGTCGTAAGCGTCGATGAGATCGAGGTGTAGGCTGACGATGCTGTCGCAGCCGTTGGCGGCAGGGAAGGTTTGCTGATACACGCCGCTCTCCGAGTAGAGTTGTCCATTCCATTCGTATTCCCCGCAGCTCATATATGTATATTGATGTTCAACATTATGTTTGATGAACAGACTCATGGTCACTGTGCTGTCACAACCATACTGGTTGGTGAATGTTTGTTCGTAGGCACCGCTTTCTGTGAGTGTCATATTGCCCCACTCGTATGTTTCGCAGGCATAGATGGGGTAGGGTATGAAATATTCATCCGGGTGATTGATGGTCAGGTCAAGGGTGGCAATGCTGTCGCAGCCCCATTGGTTGACCAAAGTGGTTTGGTAGATGCCTGATTCATTGTAGATTTGGCCGTTCCATGTGTATGACTCGCAACTTGAAACCGAGGCGTAGCCCGAATTCGTCTCGTGCACTGAGATTCGGACAGCATTGCTGTAGGAAGTGCCATCTTCGTTGGTAGCCCAAAGGCGCAGATACCAGCCGTTGTATGTTACGTCCAAGTCTTGCCCTGTGTAGGCAATTGGGTTGTTGAATGTTACATCTTCAGCGATTTCCCATCCGTAACTGTCGGCATTAATCAGGTTAGGCAAAACCAATTCTATTGGACCTTCGTTGCAAATAACGGCAGGTTCATACAGATAGCCTATGTTGGGCAGAGGCGAGAATTCGAGGTCGCGAATGGCTCTTACGGCAAAAATGCCTCCATAGTTGGGGGTAGTAGTGTTTTTTTGGCATAGGCCGATATAGGCATTCCATCCCCATGCCACTTCGGGGTACGGTGATCCGAAATGGACATACCAGGCTCTCTCAGTGTTTTCCTGAGTGCTTGACCAATAGGGGTGCAGTCCTAATTTCTCGCCTACGGATTCCAAAGCGGGTTCGTAAAATATGGCATTGACATACAGCATCTTCAACTGTCCGGCGGCAGGCAGATACCATCCGTTTGCGATGTCAACCGTGGCAGCGGCATATTGACCAGTGTAGCCAGTTGATTGGTAATGATTAAGGATGGCCAGAGTGTTGGAATATCCGTCAGTATCCGCGAAGGCACTGGTTATGATATCGCTGTTTGTATTGATGACATGATCGAGCCCTTCTATTTCGTCAGTCAGGCCCCAGGGAACTGCAAAAGCCGCATCATGCAATGCCACCATCCAGCCTGAGGAGCCATCCTCGTTAAGGTAGAACACCACACCTTGGCTGCCGTCGGGATTTGTGATTACTTGCCCCAAATGATACCCTTGGGCATTCAATCCTAATGTGGAAATCAGAAGAAACGATAGGGTAAAAAATATGTTTTTCATGGCTTTTGTTTTTAGAAGTTTCTAATGCTGCGGATAGATAAAGGAATTCCTGACAGCTCGTTCCTTGATTTGGTGATGGCACCCATGGCGCCACTATAGCTACTATACAAGGCGCAGTCGTTGTCGAACCCATATACCGAAGAAGACCAGTAAATCCAAGGTCCCTGCAACATTGTACCATTAATCACTTTGAGTGAATTATTGATAATGTGGGCGCTGCCATAAAGGATGTTTAGTTGTCCGAGTGCAGGCCAATACCACCCGTGCTCATAGTCTACCTCCCATGCGCCCGGGTATTTGGAATGGTTGTTTTGTGATGCGGCACGCAAGAATCCCGTGTTGTCGTAGCCGTCAAGGTCGTAGATGGCCTCGCGCACGGAATGCCATCCCGTCAGTCCCCAGGGGAGTTCGCATTCGTAGGACCAGTAAATCTGTTGGGCTTGAACCTGAGGATGAAGTGCCCATCCGTGCTGTCCGGTTTCATCAACGTAGAATACTACACCGATGGCACCTTCTGAATAGTCTTCAATATGCACGGTTATGGTGTCTGTTCCTTGTACGCATAGGAGGTCGCCGATGCGGACGAACTGCCCAAAACTGAGCAAGGAGATTAGGATGAATGCTGTAAACAAAATGATTCTTTTCATGGTGAATGAGGTTTTATGATTATTGTTGCAACGTTGCAAAGATAAGATTTTTTTTTTGACATTTGCCAATATTTGAGAATTTTTACTCCGGATTGATTTTGAGTTTTGTCCTGATGGTTTCGCGTTGTGTCTGTATTTCAATGAGATAGATGGATGCGGCGTAATCTTGCAAGGGCAATTCCATGCGCTCGCAAGGCTCGGTCGACCTTTCTGCCAAGCATTGCCCAAGCAGGTCGAACAACCTGACGCAAATGATGCCTTCGGCCTCGATGAAGACTTTGTCATGCGCTGGGTTGGGATAGACGGCAAAGGGCAAGGTCGGGTTGTCGTCAACGTCGAAAAATCCGGCGTGGATGACGATGTGTTGTTCGGTATAGCCGCAGCCGTTCCAAGCCCGTGCTTTCAAGGTCGCCGTGCCAGGCAAGGTAATCCAAAGGGAGCATTGGGTTCCCGCGGTGTCCATGATCCAGTCGGGGCCTTCAAGAATCCATTCGTAATGCGTGGCAAACGCCACGGAATCAATGAAGTAGTTGTATTGTCCCAAAATGATGTCCGTTGAAACGTAAACCTCTTGCAATCCCACGATTTCTGGAATCGTGTCAGGAAAAGGCAAAACGGTAAGCTCCATCCTGACCAAAGAATCACAGCCGCCTGGGGTTACAAACTGCTGCTCATAGTGGCCCGATTCAGTGTATTCTTGCCCATTCCACCACAGACTGCCA
>ONKQ01000125.1 GCA_900318465.1 uncultured Bacteroidales bacterium | reverse complement strand
CGACGGGGTGGTGCGGTGGCCTTCGCTGTTGGCGATGACTTGAGGCTCGTTGCCTTCCATCACGGCCACGCATGAGTTGGTTGTACCTAAATCGATACCGATGATCTTTGACATAGTTTTGTTCTCCTATTTTTATTTGTTACTTATTTTGTTTGCTCTTACAGAGGTTGCATTTCGCAACGGCCTCCTTTTTGTCAATCATTGTGCCAAAGGAAAATGTCTGACAAATTGACAAAAACGGCACTGCAAGAAGAAAAAAATGTGACAATTTGTGGGTTTTGGCTTTTGAATGATAATATTTTCTTTACCTTTGCGTTTCTTTTCCCAAACCGTGTGTAGATGAAAAAATTATTTACCCTCATAATTTGCCTACTATTTGCTTCCTCGGCTTTTTCGCAAGACAAGGACGGCTTTTTCCGTCGTTTGAAGAACATCTTTGTCGTCCACGACACCGTTTATATATATACCGCCCAACCTGCCACCGACAGCATTGCTGAAGATGATGACGATGACGACGACGAAACCGACGATGACGATGAACGTTCGGAAGGCATTCCCATTCCAGTTGACACGCTCGACACCCACGACATGTTTCGGAAGGTGGTACTTTTCGACAACGGGACTTGGCTGTATTACAATATCGACATGCCTTTCATCCCTTACGCCTTGGAATCGGACCATTGGATTACGGAGAAGGTGCATTCCTACAGCGATGTTGCCCTGAAAGACCTCCCCGACACGGTGCCACTCCTTCTCATCGACTCGTTGCATCGGTACTGCATCCCCCATCCTGGGCCAATCACTTCGCAATATAAGTTTAGGTGGAAGCGGGCACACAAGGGCATCGACATTGGTCTTCACACTGGCGACGCCATCTATTCGGCTTTCGACGGCATCGTGAGAGCGGCCTTGCCCATCAACTTGACGGGCGGCTATGGCAATGTGTTGGTTATCAGGCATCCCAATGGGTTGGAAACTTATTACGGTCACCTGTCGCATTTCATCGTCAAGAGTGGCGACATCGTCAAGGCTGGCGAACTGATTGGCTATGGTGGCAACACGGGACGCAGCACTGGGCCGCATCTGCACTTTGAGACACGCTACATGGGCCAAGCCTTTGACCCTGAGCGTATCTTCGACTTTGAGAGCGGCAAGATTCGCAGCGATAGTTTGACTTTATATAAGCACTATTTCAGCATCAATTCTCACTACGGCATGACTGACCAACAGTCGCTGGCGGCCTCCAAGAAGGCGCCACAAAGCAGCAGCAAGGGATCGGGATCCTCACAATATTATAAGGTGAAGAAAGGCGACACATTGGACAAGATTGCCAGACGCAATGGCACCACTGTCAAGAGACTGTGTCAGCTCAATGGCCTCAAGCAGACCTCGACGCTGAAAATCGGGCAACGCCTGCGGGTGAAGTAAAATGTCACTTTGTCACTCCAACTGACAAAACCCTGCCATATTTTTTCTTTTTCCACTTTGGCACGAAATGTGACTAATGCCCGCCGTCGTCTTTTTGACGCGCTTTGCGTCACTGCGAGGTACGAAGCAGTCCAGACGAGCGGTATCAACCTTAGATTGCTTCGTCGTTCCTCCTTGCAAATGACGCGAATCGACAACAGTTAAACGAATAAACAATCAACAATTAAACATCAAATAAAATGGCAAAATTAGCAATCAAACCTTTGGCTGACCGCGTGGTCATTGAGCCAGCAGAAGCCGAACAGAAAACAGCAAGCGGTATCATCATCCCCGACACCGCCAAAGAGAAACCCCAACAAGGCATCGTCGTGGCCGTTGGTCCTGGCACGAAAGACAACCAAATGACCCTGAAAGAGGGTGACAAGGTCATCTACGGCAAATACGCCGGCACCGAGTTCCATCTCGATGGAAAAGACTATATGATTATGCGTGAAAATGATGTAATCGCAATCATCTAATTTCACAAAACCTACAAAACAAGCAAAACTTGTTTTCTTGGTTGAGCGGCACGGCAACCGCCTTGCCGCTGGAAGCCGCCGGTTGGCAGGCTTCCCCAACCTGAAGAAGGTTTTGACGGGTTTTGCAAGTTTTGTGACAAAAACAACAATTAAACAATTCAACAGTCAACAATTAAACAACAAATAAAATGGCAAAAGACATTCTTTTCAATATCGAATCGCGCGATGGCCTGAAGAAAGGCGTCGATGCATTGTCAAACGCAGTGAAGGTGACCCTCGGCCCCAAAGGTCGTAACGTGGTCATCGAAAAGTCGTATGGCGCTCCCCAAATCACCAAGGACGGTGTGACGGTCGCCAAGGAAATCGAACTCCTCGACCCCGTTGAGAATATGGGTGCCCAGTTGGTGAAGGAAGTCGCTTCCAAGACCAACGACCTCGCCGGTGATGGTACCACCACCGCCACCGTTTTGGCCCAGAGCATCGTGGCCACGGGTCTGAAAAACGTCACCGCCGGTGCTAACCCGCTCGACCTGAAGCGCGGTATCGACAAGGCTGTTGCCGCTGTGGTCGCTTCGCTGAAGAAGATGTCGGTGAAGGTCGATGGCGACAACGAGAAGATCAAGCAAGTGGCTACCATTTCCGCCAACAACGACAGCGAAATCGGC